>NZ_CP029197.1:4887250-5554501 GCF_008639165.1 Streptomyces venezuelae ATCC 10712
CGGGCGGTGCGCGGCCACCCGTTCGGCCCAGCGGTGGCTGCGGCAGCAGGACAGCAGCAGGGCCTCGGCCTCGGCGGGCAGGGCGGCGTTGAAGCCCGCGAGGCCGCGGAGCTGGGGGCCCCTGGTCTGGGCCGGTATGGCAGGCGTGTCCGTGGAGCCCGGCGTACGGCAAGGGACGTGGGTGTCGCTGGTCAGCGTGGGCTCCGGTACTCCGGGACGGGTGGGCCCGATCGCGCGGGGGGACGGGCGCGATGGGGTGGGTGTGACGCAACGTTATCGACGGGACGGGCGAAGTGTCCGACGGATGCGCGAATTTCACCCGGAAGGGAGAGTTTCGGAACAGGTGATGGACGAATAGGTTCCGGTCACGGCTTCGGCGTGTCCCCCGATTGGCCGGACCGACCGCCGTACGGGAGGATTCCGAATGATGCGGTACTCCATACGAGACAGACGAGGCCCTCACCAGGGCCCCGCACTCCTGGCGACGGCGGTGGCACTGGCCACCGTGGCGGCCTGTTCGAGCGGATCACCCCACAGCTCGGACACCTCCGCCGCCTCACCCTCCGGCCCGCCCTCCGGTACGTCGGCGAGCGCCGCGCCCAGCAGCGCGCCGCCCAGCCCGACGCCTACGCCGAGCCGGACCTACCCGCTCTCCACCGCCCCGCGCACCATCCCCTCGGTCCGCGAGCACCAGGCCGCCCGCGGCCCCGGCTGGAAGCCCGCGGCCCCCGCCGGAGTCGTCGTCGGCGCGGGCAGCGCGGGCCTCGCCGACGAGGGGAAGCTGCTCGCCGGGGAACTCGGCATCCCGTACCGCGGCGCCGTCGCCGCCGGGCCCGGCGACGTCGAGCTCGCCCTGGGCGGGACCGGCGCGCCCGAGTCGTACACCCTGACCGTCCAAGGCGGGCGGGTCCGGATCAGCGGGCCCGACGAGGCCGGGGTCTTCTACGGCACCCGCACCCTCAAGCAGTCCGTGAAGGGCGCCGGCGCGATGCCCGAGGGCGTCGTCACCGACGCGCCCGCCAAGCCGCAGCGCGGCCTCAACGTCGACATCGC
Source organism: Streptomyces venezuelae ATCC 10712 (assembly GCF_008639165.1). Taxonomy (NCBI): domain Bacteria; kingdom Bacillati; phylum Actinomycetota; class Actinomycetes; order Kitasatosporales; family Streptomycetaceae; genus Streptomyces; species Streptomyces venezuelae. The sequence goes on from NZ_CP029197.1 coordinate 4,888,304, forward strand.
CCGCAAGTTCTTCAGCGCGCAGTGGATCGAGGACCGGCTCCGTGAGATGGCCGACCTCAAGCTGAACCAGCTGGGCCTGCACTTCTCCGACGACCAGGGCTTCCGGATCGCCTCCGACAGCCACCCCGAGATCGTCTCCGCCCAGCACCTCAGCAAGGCCGAGGTGCGCCGCGTCCTCGCCCTCGCGCAGAGCCTGCACATCACCGTCGTGCCCGAGATCGACTCGCCCGGACACCTCGGCGCCGTCCTGCGCGCCCACCCCGACCTCCAGCTGCGCAACGTGCAGGGGACCCCGCGCCAGGGCGCCATCGACATCTCCAAGCCGGCCTCGGCCCGGATCGTGGACGACCTGCTGCGCGAGTACTCCGCCCTCTTCCCCGGCGGCTGGTTTCACGTCGGCGCGGACGAGTACCAGGCGCTGACGGTCCGCAGCCCGTCCGCCTCCTACCCCCAGCTCGCCACGGCCGCCCGCCAGAAGTACGGGCCCCAGGCCGGCGTCCAGGACCTGGCGGAGGGCTGGCTGAACGACCGCGCGGCCGTCGTGCGCGCTGCCGGGAAGACGGCCAAGGCGTGGAACGACGGGTTCTTCCGGGGCGGTGTCGTCACCGGCGACAAGCGCATCGAGGTCGAGTACTGGACGGGCAAGGAGATCGGCGCCCGCCCGCCCGCGGAGTACCTGGCCGAGGGCCGCCGGGTGGTGAACCTGAACGACGAGTACCTCTACTACGTCCTGGGCCAGCCGAACGACTTCACGTACCCCACGGGCCGGCGGATCTACGAGCAGTGGACCCCCCTGGTCCTGCGCGGCACGACCCCGGTCCCCGCCCGGTACGCCCCCCAGATCCTCGGCGCCCGCTTCGCGGTCTGGTGCGACCTGGCGAACGCCCAGACCCCGACCCAGGTGGCGACCGGCATCCGCATGCCCCTGACGGCCCTCGCCCAGAAGACCTGGGACGCGGACCGGCCGACGCTGACCTGGGACCAGTTCAGAGCGCTGGCGGCACAGGTGCGCGGCTGACCTGCGTCTTTTCTGTGGACGTAGCGCGGTCTGATCGCATACGTTCCCCCGGCGGCGGCCGAGCGGCCGCCGCCGGCGTCTCGGGGAGGGGCGTCGATTTTCCCTGGGGGGGAACGCACACCCATGCTCCGCAATCCGAACGGCCTTTCGTATGCCGTCGTCGCCCTGCTCGCGGGCAACATGTTCTTCGACGTCCTGCTCGGCGCGCTCGAGCTCCGCTTCCTGTTCTCCGACAGCGCCGCGGACCACTTCGATCCGGCCGTGTTTGGCGCTTTCGACCTGAACGTGGCCTACAGCCTGGCGTTCACGCTGTACGTGGCGACCGGGATCGTCTTCATCGTCTGGTTCCACCGGCTGCGCAAGAACGCCGAGGTCTGGGCCGGCGACCTGCAGAGCCGGAAGCCGGGCTGGGCCATCGGCGGCTGGTTCATCCCGCTCGGCAACCTGTGGATTCCGCGCGGAATCGCCGTCGACATCTGGCGGGCCAGCCGGTGGCATCCGTATGCGGCCGACGGGGCGCGAGAGCTGGCGCTCCTCAACGCGTGGTGGGTGTGCTGGGCCGCCGACATGGTGCTGGACCGGATCTCGGCCCAGCTGCACAAGGCGGCCGACACGGCCGATGCCTATGTCACCGCATCGGTCTGGACCCTCGCGGGCTACGGCCTCGACATCGTGGCCGCCGTCCTCGCGATCCTCTTCGTCCGCCGTCTGACCTCTATGCAGCACACCAAGGCCACTGGCATGATTCCGGCCGCGCAGTGACGAAAAAGCGCCGTCCGGCGCAGTAGTGGAAGTACTGCGTCCGCATCGGGTGGCGAGGAGGCGTCCATGACGTCGGCGACGGGCCGGAGCCTGCTGGAACTGATCGACGGGGCGGACGAGCGGGGCCTGGCCGCGGCCGGTCTCGCCTGCCTCGACCGCTGCCTCCCGCTGCTCGCCGGCGACCGGGCCGAGGCCCTGCGCCCGGTGTGGGCGGCCGTCGCCCGCGGCGACGGCGCCGCCTGGGGCGAGGCCGTCGCCAAGGCCCGCGTCGAACTGGACGCCGACGCGGCGCACACGGACGCCGCCGGGGCCGTGCGCGGCATGCTCGCGGACGCCCCCCTCGACTGGACCGCCGGGTCCCTCCGCGGCTGGGCCGGTACGTGTTCCGCCACCGCCCTCGCCCTGCACGGCCGCTACGACACCGCCGACGTGCCCGACGGGCTCGTCGAGCGCTGCCGGGCCGGGGATGCGGACGGCGCGGGCCCGCTGCTCGCGGGGGAGCTCCGCCGCCAGCAGGCCGTCCTCGAATCGGTCGCCCACGGACCGACCGGACTGCGCCGGGCCCGGGAACTCTCCGTCGAGGGCGGCCGGGTGCTGCGCGCGGTCGTCTCCCGCCGGGCCCGCACCGCCTGAGCCGCTCCTAGGAGGCCTCCTCCGGGGCCGCCGCCGGTGCCTCGACCGTCGCCGAGGCGATCGCCTCGGCGATCTCCCGCTCGGCCGTCGCCTTGTCGAGACCCAGGCCCGCCAGCACGCCCGTGCCGTCCTCGTGCTCCATGAGGGCCAGCAGGATGTGCTCGGTGCCGACGAAGTTGTGGCCGAGGCGCAGCGCCTCGCGGAACGTCAGCTCCAGGACCTTCTTCGAGTCCGCGTCGAACGGGATCAGCGCCGGGATCTTCTCGGCCCGCGGCGGCAGCGTCGGGGTCACCGCGTCGCGCACCGCCTCCGCCGTCACGCCGTGCCCGGTCAGCCACCGCGCGGCGAGCGCCTCGGGGTCGGCGAGCAGGCCGAGGACGAGGTGACCGGGCACGATCTCCGCGTGCTCGGCCGCCCGGGCCTCCTCCTGCGAGGCCACGACCACCTTGCGGGCGCGGGGGGTGAAGCGGCTGAACCCCGCGTTCGGGTCCATCTGGGCGTCGTCCGGGCCCTTGGGCACGAAGCGCTTCTGGGCGGCCTGGCGGGTGACGCCCATGCTGCGGCCGATGTCGGTCCAGGAGGCGCCGGAGCGCCGGGCCTGGTCGACGAAGTGGCCGATGAGGTGGTCGGCGACGTCGCCGAGGTGGTCGGCCGCGATGACCGCGCCGGAGAGCTGCTCCAGCGCGTCGGGGTGGACCTTCTTGATCGCTTCGATGAGTTCGTCGAGACGGACAGGGACGCTGAGACCGACTGGATTCGTCATGAGGCAACCCTAGGTTGACACCTCCCGGGTGTCAACCGGAAGTTGACACCCGGAAGGGTGAAGGCTGCCGGAAAAGGGAGACGGCCGGGGTCGCCACCCCCCACAGGAGAGACCCCGGCCGTCGTCCACGGAGCCGCAGCACGGCTCCGTACTCCATTCAGCGCCGGGGCTGCGCTTTGTGTCACACCGCACTCCGGCCGCCCCCCGAACCCGTGACCTTGCCGGAGGCATGGCAGACGGCACCCTCCGAAGGTTGCAAGTTGTACAAAGACCCCGGACCGCGTGGACGCGGCGCCGCGCCACGACGTAGCGTGCAGGTGCGCGAGGCAGCGTGGCGGTGGTGACCAGCCGCGATGCGGCGACGACGCGACCGACGAACAGGGTTTGGGGAGTGCTGGGGGACGACGCGGAGCTGACGGCCGCGGTGCTCGCTGCGCAGGACGGGAACGAGGACGCCTTCCGTGCTGTGTACCGCGCCGTGCATCCACGGCTGCTCGGCTACATACGCACACTGGTGGGCGACGTCGAGGCCGAGGACGTGGCCTCGGAGGCCTGGCTCCAGATAGCCCGCGACCTCGACCGCTTCGACGGCGACGCCGACCGCTTCCGCGGCTGGGCCGCCCGGATCGCCCGCAACCGCGCCCTCGACCACATCCGGATGCGCGGCAGGCGCCCCGCCGTCGGCGCCGACGAGACCGAACTCACCGACAAGCCCGCCGCGTCCGACACCGCGGGCGAAGCCCTGGAGGCACTGGCCACCGGCCACACCATGCGACTGATCGCCCAGCTGCCGCAGGACCAGGCCGAGGCCGTCGTCCTGCGGGTCGTCGTCGGCCTGGACGCCAAGAGCGCCGCCGACACCCTCGGGAAGCGCCCCGGGGCCGTCCGCACCGCGGCCCACCGTGGCCTCAAGAAGCTCGCCGAGCTCCTCGGGGCCGACGGGGCGACGGCGGGGCCCGACGACACCGGGGAGGACGTCGTCCCCCTGGACGGGGTCCCTCCGCAACGCGGCCGGATGCCGGGGTCGGTGGCCCCCGGCGGTGTGACGCAATCACGTCCGCGTACGCAGAAGGACATGTGATGGCCGACGAGCGGTACCAGTGGCTCGACCAGGAGGCCGCGGAGCGGCTGCTCCGCGGCGAGCCGGTCGACCTCGCCGACGACCTCGCGCGTTCCCGGGCCGAGCGGCTCGCCGAAGCCCTCGACGCCGCCCGCACCCCCGCCGTGCCCCCGGCCGCCCGCGCCGAGCTGCCCGGCGAGGCCGCCGCGCTCGCCGCCTTCCGGAAGGCCACCGCGGCCCGCGCCGACGTGACGCCGCTGCCCGCGGCCGGCCGCACCGAGCACGCCGACCTCGGCCGGGTCCGACTCGCGCCGGTCACCGCCCGCCGGCGCCGCTGGGGCCGTTCCGTCCGGTACGGACTGGCCGCCGCGGTCGCCGCCGTCACCGTCGGAGGGGTCGCCGTCGCCGCGGGAACAGGTGTGCTGCCGATGGTGGGTTCCGAGCCCGCCAGCTCCGTCACGGCGGGGGAGTCGGCCGAGCCGCTCGTCTCCGAGGAGCCCGGCATACGCAAGGACCCGGAGACGCCCCCGACGTCTCCGGGTGGTGACGGCCGCACGCCCGGCGCGTCCCCCTCGGCCGGTACGGGGACCACGGCACCGCCCACCGGAACCCCGGACGGCACCGGCCACGACAGCACGGCACCCGGCACCCCGAGGCCGAAGGGCGGCACCCCCCGCGCCGGCGAGACCGGGGAGACGGGCACCGGGAAGGGCACCGGCGGCACGGCCGGCGACCCGACCGCGCAGAAGTCCTGGGAGAAGGCGGCCGCCGCCTGCCGCGCGTACCGGCTCGGAAAGCTCGACGCGACCGGCCGGAAGGGCCTCACGAGCGCCCTGCGCGACGGCGAGACCCTGCGCCGTTACTGCGACCGCGTCCTCGGCGGCACCTCGGGCGCGCCCGAGGGCGGCGGCAAGGACAGCGGCAAGGACGACGCGAAGGACGACGGCGAAGGCGACCCCAAGGGCGACCCCAAGGGCGACCGGGGCAACGGCCGCGGCGACCAGCACGGCTGGGACGGTGCCGGCGGTGGCCGTGGCAGCGGCGGCGGCAAGGACCGCCTCGGCGCGGTCCGGTCCTCGGTGCCGGATTCCGCCCGGCTCTCCGCCGAACTTCCGCTCGGAATCGCCCTCACGGCACGCGTCGCGCTGCCGGTGTAACACTTCTGGACCCGTCGGCGCAGTACTGAATGAGCCGACTGGTCATCGGCCGCGCAGTGAGCCGGGGTTCCCCCCGTACCTACGGCTCCGCGCACATGGCGCGGGTGGGACACGTTCCCCCGGTCCCACCCGCGCCCTCTCCCTCAGCCCTCCCGGGTCACCAGTGGACGACGACCTTGTCGCCGACCTTCACCGCGTCGAAGAGGGCCGTGAGCTTGGCCCGGTCCCGGACGTTGACGCAGCCGTGCGAGGCCCCGTTGTAGCCGCGGGCCGCGAAGTCCGACGAGTAGTGCACCGCCTGGCCCCGGCTGAAGTACATCGAGAGCGGCATCGGCGTGTGGTAGAGCCGCGACCAGTCCTGGCGGACCTTGCGCTCGACGGTGAACGTGCCCTCGCGGGTCGGGGTGTTCTCCGAGCCGAAGCGGACGTCCATCGAGGAGACGACCTTGCCGTCGATCATCCAGGCGAGGGTCCTGCTCTCCTTGCTGATGCAGAGCACCCGGCCCGTCAGGCAGCGCGCGTCGGGCGTGTCCAGCTTGTTGGTGGTCGAGGGCTTCAGCTCGTCGGCGGTCGGCTTCCGGCTCGCGCCCAGCAGCCGCTCCCAGGTCGTCGCGTCGACCGAACCCGTCCGGGGCAGCCCCTGCTTCTTCTGGAAGGCCTTGACCGAGGCCGCCGTCATCGTCCCGTAGAAACCGGTGGGCGCCCGGTCGAAGTGGCCGAGCTGGCGCAGCCGCGCCTGGAGCTCGCGCACCTGCTCGGTCTCGTCCCCGTCGTCCATGAGGGCCTTGGCCTTCGGCGTACCGGAAGGCGAAGGCGTCCCGGAGGGCGTCTGCGTCGGCGCGTCGGTGGGTGCCGTGGAGCCCGAGGGGGAGGGGGACGGGGGCTTGCCGTCCTCGGTGGGCGAGGCGGTGGGCGCGGAGCTCTTGGCGGGGCCCGAGGACGTCGGGCTCCCGGAGCCGCCCCCCGAGCCGGCCGCCTGGGCCGTACAACCCGCGGCGAGGGCCACCGAGGCCGCTGCCAGAACCACTCTGCGTATGACGGAAGAAGACCGCTTCATCGTGTTGCCCCCCGAGACGATTCGTATGTACCTAGGGATGCTCCCCTCGCGTGTGCGGTTGCGCGCGAAGGTCACGATCCGAGCATGCTGTGAGCAGGGGTCGATCTCTTCGGGAGGCACAGCCAATGGCGCGCGAGTCGGAGTCGGGACTGCCCATCGAGCCGGTCTACGGACCGGAGGCGCTGGAGGGCTGGGACCCGGCGGAGAAGCTGGGTGATCCGGGGGCCTACCCGTACACCCGTGGCGTGTACCCGTCGATGTACACCGGCCGGCCCTGGACCATGCGCCAGTACGCGGGCTTCGGCACCGCCGTCGAGTCCAACGCCCGCTACAAGCAGCTCATCGCCAACGGAACCATGGGCCTCTCCGTCGCCTTCGACCTGCCGACCCAGATGGGCCACGACTCGGACGCGCCGATCGCGCACGGCGAGGTCGGCAAGGTCGGGGTGGCGGTCGACTCGGTCGAGGACATGCGGATCCTGTTCGACGGCATCCCGCTGGACAAGGTCTCCACGTCGATGACGATCAACGCGCCGGCCGCCCCGCTGCTGCTGATGTACCAGCTGGTCGCCGAGGAGCAGGGGGTCACGGCGGACCGGCTGACCGGCACCGTCCAGAACGACGTGCTGAAGGAGTACATCGCCCGCGGCACGTACATCTTCCCGCCGGCGCCGTCCCTCCGGCTGATCGCCGACACCTTCAAGTACTGCCGGGCCGGGATCCCCAAGTGGAACACCATCTCGATCTCCGGCTACCACATGGCCGAGGCCGGCGCCTCGCCCGCGCAGGAGATCGCGTTCACCCTCGCCGACGGCATCGAGTACGTCCGCACGGCGGTCGCCGCCGGCATGGACGTCGACGACTTCGCCCCCCGCCTCTCCTTCTTCTTCGTGGCCCGCACGACGATCCTGGAGGAGGTCGCCAAGTTCCGGGCGGCCCGCCGGATCTGGGCGCGGGTCATGAAGGAGGAGTTCGGCGCGCGGGACCCCAAGTCGTGGATGCTCCGCTTCCACACCCAGACCGCGGGCGTCCAGCTCACCGCCCAGCAGCCCGAGGTCAATCTGGTGCGGGTCGCCGTCCAGGGCCTCGCGGCCGTCCTCGGCGGCACGCAGTCCCTGCACACCAACTCCTTCGACGAGGCCATCGCCCTGCCGACGGACAAGTCCGCCCGCCTCGCCCTGCGCACCCAGCAGGTGCTCGCCCACGAGACGGACGTCACCGCCACCGTCGACCCCTTCGCCGGCAGTTACGCCGTCGAGCGGATGACCGACGACGTCGAGGCCGCCGCCCTGGAGCTGATGGGCCGGATCGAGGACATGGGCGGCGCGGTCAGCGCGATCGAGCGCGGCTTCCAGAAGGGCGAGATCGAACGCTCCGCGTACCGGATCGCCCAGGAGACCGACAGCGGCGAGCGGGTCGTCGTCGGCGTCAACCGCTACACCGTCGACGTCGAGGAACCCTACGAGCCCCTGCGCGTCGACCCGGCGATCGAGGCCCAGCAGGCCGAACGCCTCGCCGCCCTGCGGGCCGGGCGCGATCGCCGGGCGGTGGACACGGCGCTCGCGGAGCTGAGGAAGGCGGCGGAGGGCACGGAGAACGTCCTCCCCCCGATGAAGGAGGCGCTCAGGGCACGCGCCACGATCGGCGAGGTCTGCGACGCCCTGCGCCGGGTCTGGGGCACGTACGTCCCCACCGACGCGTTCTGATCTTCCGCGATACGAAACACCTGGACGGGCTGTCGTACTCGCGTGCGACACTCGCCCCATGCTGGGTGTCACCGATCTTCCGACCTATCTCGTGGGTCTCGTCCTCATCATCCTCCTGCCGGGGCCGAACTCGCTGTACGTGCTGTCCGTCGCCGCCCGCAAGGGCACCCGGACCGGGTACAAGGCCGCCGCCGGGGTGTTCACCGGGGACGCGGTCCTGATGACACTGGCCGCGCTCGGTGCGGCCTCGCTGCTCCAGACCACGCCGCTGCTCTTCATGATCGTGAAGTACGCGGGCGCCGGCTACCTGGCCTGGATGGCGTACGGGATGCTCCGCTCGGCCCGGGAGATGTGGCGCTCGCGCGCGCGGACGGTGACCGACGAGCCGGTGGAGGCAGCGGCGGCGCCGGGGGAGAACCCGTACCGCAGGGCGCTCGTCATCAGCCTCTTCAACCCGAAGGCCATCCTCTTCCTCATCTCCTTCTTCGTGCAGTTCGTGGACCCCGCGTACGCCTACCCGGCGCTCTCCTTCCTGGTCCTCGGCACCCTCCTGGAGATCGGCAGCTTCCTCTACCTGACGATGCTGATATTCGGCGGCACCCGGCTCGCCGCCGCCTTCCGCCGCCGCAGGCGCCTCTCGGCCGGAGCGACCTCCGCCGCCGGCGCGCTCTTCCTCGGCTTCGCCGCCAAGCTCTCCCTCAGCAGCGCCGCTTGACCCTCACACCGTGTGAGGCCGTCCCGTAGGGGTCGTCATGTTCACCATCGGAGACTTCGCCCGGCACGGGCGGGTGTCGGTCCGGATGCTGCGGCACTACGACGCCATCGGACTGCTGCGCCCGGCCCGGGTCGACCCGCACACGGGATACCGCTTCTACGCGGCGGACCAGCTCGCGCTGCTCAACCGCGTCATCGCGCTCAAGGACCTCGGCTTCACCCTCGAACAGGTGGGGGCGATCCTCGACGAGCAGATCGACGCGGACGAGCTGCGCGGGATGCTGCGGCTCCGTCAGGCCGAGCTGGAAGCGGCCCTGACGGAGGCGCGGGCGCGGCTCGCCCAGGTCGGCGCGAGGCTCCGGGCCATCGAGAGCGAGGGACGCATGTCCACCCAGGACGTCGTCGTCAAGAAGATCCCCGCCGTCCGTGTCGCCGAGCTGAGCGCGGTCGCCGCGAGCTTCGGCCCGCACGACATCGGTCCGGTCATCGGGCCCCTGTACGAGGAGCTGTGCGGCCGCCTGGAGGCCGCCGGGCTCACCGGGTTCGGCCCGGGCATCGCGTACTACGAGGACGCGGGCACGGGGGACGGCTCGGTCCTCGTGCACGCCGCCATGACCGTTCCCGAGGGGACGGCCGTGGAGGGCGTCGAGGTGCGCGTGCTGCCCGGCATCGAGGAGGCGGCGACCGTCGTCCACCGGGGTTCGATGGACGAGATCCTGCCCACCGCGCAGACCCTGGCCCGCTGGATCGAGGCCAACGGCTACGAGACCCGGCACTACGCCCGCGAGCTGTACCTGGAGTGCCCCGAGGACCGCTCGCGGTGGGTCACGGAGCTCCAGGAGGAGATCGTCCGCGCCTGAGCCGCCGCGGGTACGCCGACGGGCCCGGGTCCCCCGCACGGGGCCCGGGCCCGTCGGCCCGTGGGCCCGGCTACCTCTTGAGCGCCTTGCGCAGCCGCAGCGCGCGCCGCGCCAGGCGGCGCACCCTCGGATGGCGGGGGAGCGGGATGCCGCCGGGCAGGTTCAGGACGGTGAGGCGGCGGCGGGTGAAGTGGTGCCGGGTGCGCTCGGCGAGCGGCCCCGACAGGTGCCGTACCGCGGGCTCCCGCAGCTCGGGCCGGATCTTCGGCTGCATGGCGAAGCCGACGGCCGCGACCAGGTCGTTGAGCTCGGCGGTGCCGATGGCGGCGCCGTCCGCCGGGCCGTGCCCGGTGCCGCCCGTGCCGTCCTCCAGGGGCGGCACGACCGCGTCGACGACGGTGAGCGGGATGCGGTTGCTGTTCTGGAACGGGGTGAGCCGTTCGAGCAGGGTGTGCGTCCCGACCCGGGCGACGGGCAGCCCGTAGAAGGTCCGCGCGGTGAGCAGCGCCGTGGAGAAGCAGCCGACGACGAGCGCGGGCCGGATTTCCCGGTAGAGGACCTCGGCGAGTACCGGCCGGTCCTCCACGGTCAGTTCGGCGCCGAGCGCCTCCGCCTCGGCGGCCAGCGTCTTCGTCCAGGCGTCGGGGGCCGTCGGGTGCGGCTTGAAGACGAGGCTGCGGTGGCCCCGGGCGACCGCCCCGCGGACCATCCGCAGGTGCAGTTCCTCCTCCTCGGCGGCGGTCAGCAGGCCGAGCGCCGCGAGGTACTGGCCGAGGAGCAGCGCGGGTCCGTCCCCGGCGGCGGCCGGGGCGGCGGGCCCGGCGAGCTCGTCGACGCACGAGGTGAACGCCTCGGTCGGCACGGCCTCCGGCACCGCCCCGAACTCGGCGAGCAGCAGCGGCGCGAGACCGGGCACGAGGTCGAGGTGGAGGAGCCGGCCGACGCGGCCGCCGATGAGCGGGTCGATCTTGTTGCGGGTCGGGCCGTAGCTCATGAGCCCGTCCGCGTACACGGTGATCGGCGCGTCGGGCAGCAGCTGCGCGATGGCGAGCGCGGGCGTCACCTGGAGGGATTCCAGGGCGAGCTCGACGCGGTCGTCCCCGAGGTCCCAGAGCTTGCGCAGATGGCGCTGGAGGAGCGGCAGGTCGCTGGGCCGGGGGGTCCAGCCGCCGGGGTGGAGCGGGGAGATCGTCTCGTTCCACGACAGGACGGAGTCGAAGCGGCCGCGCAGCCGCTCGAAGCCCTCGGCGGTGTCCAGGGCCGGGGTGGTCTCCGGTACGGCGGCGTTGTTGGTGACGAGGAGGACGCGGCGGTCGGCGGGGCCGAAGGCGCCGCTGTCGAGGGCGGCGGCCAGCGTCACGGCCCCGTAGAGCGTGGAGGCGCAGAAGATCTGGGTGGTGCGGCGGGGGCTCACGCGGCCCCCTCCGCGGCGGTCGGGCCGGCGCCCAGGCCCGTACCCGGTGACGGCGGCGGGGCGGGGCGGCGCCTGCGCAGCTTGCGCAGCATCGTCGCGCGGTCGCCGCCCATCGCGGAGAGGGCCTCGTCGAGGACGTCCTGCGGCATGCGGCGGAGCGCGCCCGCGCACATCGCCTTCAGCCGGCGGGCCACTTCCGGTTCGAATCGTTCGATGGAACCGATGTGGTGGGAAATGACCGCGCAATAGGTGCGGACGGCTTTGGGAAGAAGAAGATCGGCTTCGGTGTCCGTCGCCGTTTCCTCGATCACCTGGTCGAATGCGCGAATGAAATCGAGCTGCCGCACATCGCCGATCTGGGTGAGTGAGGTGGCCACTCCGCGCCGGTAGAAGACGCCGAGTTCCCCGATGGCGGCGAATGATTCGGCCTCGCGGTGCAGCTTCCAGATCCACGGCCGGTCCTCTGCGGTGCGCAGCCCGTGCGGGAAGTGCAGCAGCCCCCGGTCGAGGAGCCGCCGGTGGTAGATCCCGGCCCAGGCGTAGGGGTAGTCGACCGAGGTGGTCCGGTGCGACGGCAGGATCGCGCGGCGCGGGTCGAGCACCTCGCCGCGCCGGGCCACCGGGGCCCGGCGGATGCCGCGGTTGCGGCCGGTCACGGAGACGTGGTCGGTGCGCACGAAGTCGCAGCCGAGTTCCTCGGCGGCGGCGACCAGGCGGGAGTAGTAGCCGGGGGCGAGCCAGTCGTCCCCGTCGAGGAAGGTGATGTACGCGCCGCGGGCGGCGTCGAGGCCGGTGTTCCGGGCCGTGGCGAGGCCCTCGTTGTGCTCGTGCCTGATCAGGACGGCACCCGGGATCTCGCGTGCGGCCCGTTCGAGGAGTTCGGGCGTCCCGTCCGACGAGCAGTCGTCGACCAGCAGGAACTCGAAGTCCTCGCGGGCGTTCGCCCGCAGGCTCGTGAGGGTGTCGGGAGCGTATGTCTGCACGTTGAAGAACGGCACGACGACGGAGAGCTTGACCACCCGGTCGACGCTAGGTGTCGCCCCGGCATTCCCCCCGACCGTTGGGCAGCTATTCGGTGAACACCAAGCGGCGGGCCGCTTAACCGCCTTTACCCGGGAAGGAATTCAGCCCACTGAAGTCCGGTTCCCGACCCGCTTCAACAGGCGGAGAGGCTCTGTTCACCGTTTGTTGTGGCCCAGTTGGGCCGAAAAGCGGAATGCCCTTCTAGCGTCCTCGGCGTGCCAGCAAGTACCAGAGAAGCGGTACGGGTCGCCGTACTCGCCGACTCCGACACCCGGTGGAAATGGGGCGCCCTCACGGCGCGCCGCATCACCACGGCGACCGCCGAACCCACCGGATTCGTCCTGCGCGGACGGGCGACCCCCACCGCACGCCAGCTCGCCGAGACCGGGGTGTCCACGGTCACCCCGCGCGAGGTGACCGGTGCGGAGTTCCTGCGCGCGGTACGGGACGCGCAGGCGCGCGGCGAGGGATACGACGTCGTCGTCCTCGCGCTCGTCGGAGGCACCGTACGGGCCGTCCTCCAGGGCCTTGCCGACCTGGAGCTCGAACGGCGCCCCGTGATCGTCACCGGCTACGTCGGCGTCGTCTACGAGAAGCTGACCGACGGCCTGCTGCTGCGGCACGGCGCCGATGTCGTCCTCGCCAACTCCCGTCACGACGCGGAGCGTTTCCGCGCCGTGTACGAAGGAGTGGGCGCCGGGGCCGACTCCGTCGTCGAGGCCGCGCTGCCCTTCCTCGGCGGCACGCCGTACGCCCCCGAAACCGGCCGCGACACCCTGGTCTTCGCCGCCCAGCCGTCCGTGCCCGTCACCCGGGCCGACCGCGCCTACGTACTGCGGCGCCTGATCGCCCACGCCCGGCTCCACCCCGGCCGCGAGGTGCTCCTCAAGCTCCGCTCCAAGCCGGGCGAACACACCACGCACCTGGAGGAGTACCCCTTCCAGAAGCTGGTCCGCGAACTCGACCCGCCGGCCAACTTCCGGCTCGTGTACGGGCACATGGGCGAGGTCCTCGACCGCACCGACCTGCTGGTCACGGTCTCCTCCACGGCCGCCCTCGAAGCCCTCCACCGGCGCGTCCCCACCGCGATCCTCACCGACCTCGGGGTCCGCGAGGTGCTCGGCAACCACCACTTCGTCGGCTCCGGCCTGCTCGCCTCCTTCGACCAGCTCGACAAGGGGCTCGTCCCGGCCCCCGACGAGACCTGGCTCGCCCGGCAGGGCGTCGCGGCCGGGGGTCCCGCCACGCCGTCAGGCGGAGGGGGAGGCTCGTACGAAGGCGCCTTCGACGCGGCCCGCGACCGGGTCGCCGCCCTCCTGGCACTCCCCGTGCTGCCCCCGATCGCCCCCTACTACACCGCGGAGACGGCCCCCGGCTACCTGCCCGGGATCCTCGCCCGCCACCGCCTGGACGTCACCGCGCCGGAGCCCCGTGAGAGCGGGCTGCGCCGGGTCGTCCGGGAGGCCGCGCGGGGCGCGTACCGCCACGGCGTGCAACGCGTCGCCCCCGTCATCCGCCGTCTGGGAGAACTCTGATGCCCGACACCGCCACCCCGGCCGCCCCGCCGACCGTCCTCGCCGTGATCCCCGCGAGGGGCGGCTCGAAGGGCGTCCCCGCCAAGAACCTCGCCTCGGTGGCCGGGGTCCCCCTGGTGGCCCGCGCCGTGCGCGCCTGCCTCGGCGCCCGCAACGTCACCCACGTCGTCGTCTCCACCGACGACTCCGGCATCGCCGCGGCGGCCCGCACCGCCGGGGCCGAGGCCGTGGCCCGCCCCGCCGCGATCGCCGGCGACACCGCCACCAGCGAGGCGGCCGTGCTGCACGCCATGGACGCCTTCGAGGCCGGCCACGGCCGCGCCGCCGACGTGGTCCTCCTCGTCCAGTGCACCAGCCCCTTCCTCACCTCCGCCGAGATCGCCGAGACCGTCGAGCGCATCACCTCCGGCGCCGCCGACACCGCCTTCACGGCGGCCCCCTCGCACGGCTTCCTGTGGCGCGACGCCCCCGACGGCTCGGCGGACGGCGCCACCGGCGTCAACCACGACAAGGCGCACCGCCCCCGCCGCCAGGACCGCGAGCCCGAGTACCTGGAGACCGGCGCCGTCTACGCGATGGACGCGGCCGGCTTCCGCAGCCACGAGCACCGCTTCTTCGGCCGCACGGCCCTCGTCGTCACCGACCCCGCCCGGGTCCTGGAGATCGACGACCCGCACGACCTGGCCCGCGCCCGCGCCCTGGCGCCCCTCCTCGACACCCCGGCCACCCCCGGCTTCGCCGACGTCGACGCCGTCGTCCTCGACTTCGACGGCACGCAGACCGACGACCGGGTCCATCTGGACGCCGAGGGACGCGAGTTCGTCTCCGCGCACCGCGGTGACGGCCTCGGCATCGCCGCCCTGCGGCGGGCCGGCCTCCCGGTCCTCATCCTCTCCACCGAGCAGAACGCCGTCGTCGCGGCCCGCGCCCGCAAGCTCAAGATCCCCGTCCTGCACGGCATCGACCGCAAGGACCGGGCGCTCAAGGAGTGGTGCGAGGCCGAGGGCATCGACCCGCAGCGCGTGCTCTACGCCGGAAACGACGTCAACGACCTCCCCTGCTTCCACCTCGTCGGCTGGCCCGTCGCGGTGAGCAGCGCGCACGACTCCGTACGGGCCGCGGCCCGCGCGGTCACCGTCACCCCGGGTGGTTCCGGTGCGATCCGCGAGATCGCCGCCTGGCTCCTCGGACCCGAGCTCAACACCCCTCACTCCTAAGGATCAGCACCATGAACACCCGACTTCGCACCCTCGGCTCCAAGACCGCCGGCCCGGGCCAGTCCGTCTACATCACCGGCGAGATCGGCATCAACCACAACGGTGACCTCGACAACGCCTTCGCGCTCATCGACGTCGCCGCCGAGGCCGGCTGCGACGCCGTCAAGTTCCAGAAGCGCACCCCGGAGATCTGCACCCCGCGCGACCAGTGGGACATCGAGCGCGACACCCCCTGGGGCCGGATGACCTACATCGACTACCGCCACCGCGTGGAGTTCGACGAGACCCAGTACCGCGCCATCGACGAGCACTGCAAGAAGCGCGGCATCGACTGGTTCGCCTCCCCGTGGGACACCGAGGCCGTCGCCTTCCTGGAGAAGTTCGACGTCCCGGCCCACAAGGTCGCCTCCGCCTCCCTCACCGACGACGAGCTGCTGCGCGCGCTGCGCGCCACCGGCCGCACGGTCATCCTCTCCACCGGCATGTCGACCCCGGAGCAGATCCGGCACGCCGTCGAGGTCCTCGGCAGCGCCAACATCCTGCTCTGCCACGCCACCTCGACCTACCCGGCCAAGGCGGAGGAGCTCAACCTGCGCGTCATCCAGACGCTCCAGGAGGAGTACCCGAACGTCCCGATCGGCTACTCCGGCCACGAGACCGGCCTCCAGACCACGCTGGCCGCCGTCGCCCTCGGCGCCGCGTTCGTCGAGCGCCACATCACCCTCGACCGCGCCATGTGGGGCTCCGACCAGGCCGCCTCCGTCGAGCCGCAGGGCCTGCAGCGCCTCGTCCGCGACATCCGCACCATCGAGACCGCCCTCGGCGACGGCGTCAAGAAGGTGTACGAGTCGGAGCTCGGCCCGATGAAGAAGCTCCGCCGGGTCCAGGGGCTCGTCGCCGCATGACCGGCCAGCTGGCGTTCGTCGAGAGCCCGGTCCAGCTCCTCAACGTCCTGGAATGGGCGCACACCCGGGCGGTCGCCACGGGAGCTCCCTCCGTCGCGCCCACGGGCGCGCCCGGCTCCGCGGACGCCGGCGCGTCCGTGCGGGCGACCCCCTCGACGGACGCCACTCAGGGCGGGGCAGCCGCCCCGCCCGCCCTGACGGTCGTCGTCCT
The DNA here is from genome assembly GCF_008639165.1 of Streptomyces venezuelae ATCC 10712. Lineage (NCBI taxonomy): Bacteria > Bacillati > Actinomycetota > Actinomycetes > Kitasatosporales > Streptomycetaceae > Streptomyces > Streptomyces venezuelae. The sequence continues at coordinate 4,904,339 of NZ_CP029197.1, forward strand.
CTCGCCGACCGACCCCATGTCGCGGGGCCAGCTGCGCCGGATGGCCCAGCTGGCCCGCGACGAAGGCCTCACCGTCCACTGGCAGGAGGCCCGCCGCGGCCGGGGCGCGCTCGTCCGCACCCTGCGCGAGCTCGCCCGGCCGCTGCGCTCCGCGGAGCGGGTGATCGTCGGGGACCCGTTCTCCCGGTACGTCCAGCTGCTGCTGACCCTGTTCGGCCCCCGGCACCTGACCGTGGTCGACGACGGCACCGCCACCATGGAGTTCGCCGCCCAGCTCGGCCGGGGCGAGCGGCTGGTGCGCTGGCACCGCAAGGGCAGCGCCCTCGACCCGCGCGAGCTGGTGCTCGCCCCGGTGTCCTCGTTCGCCAAGCGGCGCCTCGCGCCGACCCGGGGCCGTACGGTCGAGATCTTCACCTCGCTGCCCGTCGAGGCCCCCGAGGGCATCACGGTCACCGAGAACTCCTTTGCCTGGACCCGGACCCGCTTCGGCCCGCCGCGGCTGACCGGCGGCGCGGACCTGGTGGGCACCTCGCTGGTCGAGACGGGTGTGGTCGAGGCCGGGCACTACGACCGGGTGGTGGGCGAGCTGGCCCGTACCCACGGCGCCACCCGCTACTTCGCGCACCGCAGGGAGAGCGCGGAGAAGCTGCACCGGATCGCGGTCGAGACGGGCCTGCAGGTGGTCCGGCCGGAGTTGCCGCTGGAGCTGATCGCCCGGCGCGGTCCCATCGGGCGTACGGTCGTCAGCTTCCCGTCCACGGTGGTGCACACCCTGCCGCTGGCGCTGGCCGGCACCGGGGTGAGGGTCGCGGTGTGCGAGATCGCGCCCGAGTGGCTGCGGGCGACCGCCTCCCCGCGCGCCCAGGGCTTCCTGTCGCGGGTGACCGGCACGGCGGCCCACGAGGTGGACCGGCTGACCTCGCGGACGGCGGGCCCGGCCGACCGGCTCGAATTCGGCTGAGCGTACCCATATGGAACGGGCTTCATGCCTGCCAAACCGAGATTCTTTCCCCTAACGGGCTGAACTTTTCGTGATCAACGGGCAGTTGACCTCCCGGGAGGCATACCCTTCAAAGGGTGAACCAGTTGAAGTCCCGTGAGCCAGGCTCCGCCACCCTGCCCGGAACGCTGTCCGAACCCCTGCGCGTCGAACTGATCGCGTTCCGCAGGGACTTGCACATGCACCCCGAGCTCGGGAACCAGGAGTTCCGTACGACCGCCGCGCTCAAGGCCCGCCTGGAGGCGGCCGGCCTCGCGCCCAAGGTCCTGCCGGGCGGCACCGGACTCATCTGTGACATCGGCACCCGCGACCCGGGCAGGCCCATGCTCGCGATCCGCGCCGACCTCGACGCGCTGCCCATCCCCGACGTCAAGACCGTCGCCTACCGCTCCACCGTGGCCAACCGCGCACACGCCTGCGGACACGACGTCCACACCACCACCGTCCTCGGCGCCGGACTCGTCCTCGCCGAGCTCGACCGGCAGGGCCTCCTCCCGGCCCCCGTGCGGCTCCTGTTCCAGCCCGCCGAGGAGGTCCTCCCCGGCGGCGCCGCCGACGCCGTCGAGGCCGGCGTCCTGGACGGGGTCGGCCGGATCATCGCCGTCCACTGCGACCCCAAGGTCGACGCCGGGAAGATCGGGCTCCGGACCGGCCCCATCACCTCCGCCTGCGACCGGCTCGAAGTCACCCTCGACGGACCCGGCGGCCACACCGCCCGCCCCCACCTCACCACCGACCTCGTCACCGCCGCCGCCCGGGTCGCCGTCGACGTCCCCGGCGTCCTGAGCCGCCGCGTCGACGCCCGCTCAGGACTCTCGGTCACCTGGGGCCGCATCGAGTCCGGCCACGCGTGCAACGTCATCCCCCAGCACGCCGAGCTCTCCGGCACCGTCCGCTGCCTCGACCTGCCCACCTGGCGGGAGGCCCCCGACCTGGTCCACGCGGCCATCGACGAGATCGCGACCCTGCACCGCGCGAAGTCGACCGTCACCTACGTCCGGGGCGTCCCCCCGGTCGTCAACGACCCGGCCGTCACCGAGCTGCTGCAGGCCGCCATGACCGCCCGCCGCGGCGCGCACGCGATCGAGGACACCGAGCAGAGCCTCGGCGGCGAGGACTTCTCCTGGTACCTGGAGCACGTCCCCGGCGCCATGGCCCGGCTCGGCGTCCGCACCCCGGGCGACACCCGCGTCCGCGACCTGCACGCCGGGGACTTCGACGTGGACGAGCGCTGCATCGAGGCCGCGGTGGAGCTCTTCACGGCCGCGTCCCTGATCGACGCGACCCAGCGGCACTGATTCCGGCCACCCGGAGGGGCTGATTCCCGGCCGGGCGGAACCCTCATCCGTTCGGCCGAGCGCCCTCCCTCCTTCGGCCCAGCGACCCGGCGTGGCGCGCCCGGACACCTCCACCGGCATTCCCGCCACCCGATATAACCGGCGGTACCGGGCCGAACGCCCCCGGTCGCCTCGACTGGCCGGTTCGCGACGATCCGATAACGACTCATGAACGGGTCTTTAACTGACATCTACGCGCGTTACGATCGCCGCGAAACCAGCGCCGGAAGAGGCGCTTTCGGTCAGTCTTGAAGGGACCCTCCTCTTGCGCCGGATCACCAGGATCACGACCGTGGGCATCGCCTCCGCGGCGCTCGCCCTCTCCGCCACCGCGTGTGGCAAGTCTTCGACGGACTCCGGCTCCAGCTCGAGCACGGACTCCAAGACGACCAAGGCCGCCATCGCGTACGACATCGGTGGCCGCGGCGACCAGTCGTTCAACGACGCCGCCTACGCGGGCCTGAAGAAGGCCGAGGACGAGCTCGGCGTCAAGGGCGCCGAGGCCGAGCCCTCGGAGGGTGAGGGCGACGCCGACAAGGTGCAGCGCCTCACCGCTCTCGCCCGCGCGGGCAACAACCCGGTCATCGGCGTCGGCTTCGCCTACGCGCCGGCCATCGAGAAGGTCGCCAAGGCCTACCCGAAGACCACCTTCGGCCTCATCGACGACACGTCGAAGACCGGCCCGAACATCGCCAACCTCGTCTTCAACGAGGAGCAGGGCTCCTACCTGGCCGGCGTCGCCGCCGCCAAGGCGTCCAAGACCGGCACGGTCGGCTTCATCGGCGGTGTCGAGGTTCCGCTGATCAAGAAGTTCGAGGCGGGCTTCGCGCAGGGCGTCAAGGACACCAACCCCAAGGCGAAGGTCCTCGTCCAGTACCTGACCCAGCCGCCGAACTTCGACGGCTTCTCCAAGCCCGACCTGGGCAAGGCCGCCGCCGAGGGCCAGCTCGACAAGGGCGCCGACGTGATCTACGCCGCCGCCGGTCTGGCCGGTTCCGGCTCGATCGAGGCCGCCGCGACCGCCGGCAAGTGGGCGATCGGTGTCGACTCCGACCAGTACAACCAGGCCGGCCTCGCCTCGTACAAGGCGAAGATCCTGACCTCGGTCACCAAGGACGTCTCGGACTCCGTCTTCAACCTGATCAAGTCGGTCAAGGACGGCAAGCCGCAGACCGGTGAGATCCGCTACGGCCTCGCCACGGACGGCGTCGGCCTGTCCGACTCCAACCCGGAGTACAAGAAGATGACGGACCTCATCGCCGCGGTGGACAAGGCGAAGAAGGACATCGTCGACGGCAAGATCACGGTCAAGACCGCTCCGTAAGGACCAGCAGGTCAAGACCTGAGCCCGCGGGCTCGGCCCCGGTGGCACGCCACTGGAGCCGGGCCCCGGCCCCATTCCCTTACGGGTTTTCACTTTTCGGCAGTGCTACGCGTGTAGATGTCTCCCTGGCGCGATAGCTTCGCCCCGCCCTGCCCTCCCGCTCCCACTCCTTCCGGCCAAGGAGAGTGCGTCATCAACGCGTCCAGCCCCCCTGCCGTAGAACTCCACGGCATCACCAAGCGATTCCCCGGCGTCGTCGCCAACAAGGACATCGCCATCACGGTCCGCAAGGGCACCGTGCACGCCCTCATCGGCGAGAACGGCGCCGGCAAGTCGACCCTCATGAAGATCCTCTACGGCATGCAGAAGCCGGACGAGGGCACCATCGCGGTCGACGGCCAGCAGGTCACCTTCGCCAGCCCCGGCGACGCCATCGCCCGCGGCATCGGCATGGTGCACCAGCACTTCATGCTCGCGGACAACCTCACCGTCCTGGAGAACGTCGTCCTCGGCGGCGAGAAGCTCTACGGCATCGGCGCCAAGGCGCGGCGGAAGATCCAGGAGATCTCCGACGCGTACGGCCTCGGGGTCCGCCCGGACGCCCTCGTCGAGGACCTCGGCGTCGCCGACCGGCAGCGCGTGGAGATCCTCAAGGTCCTCTACCGCGGCGCCAAGATCCTCATCCTCGACGAGCCGACCGCCGTGCTCGTCCCGCAGGAGGTCGACGCGCTCTTCGACAACCTGCGCGAGCTCAAGTCCGAGGGCCTGACCGTCATCTTCATCTCCCACAAGCTGGGCGAGGTCCTGAAGGTCGCCGACGACATCACCGTCATCCGCCGGGGCACCACCGTCGGCACCGCCGACCCGAAGACCGCCACCACCAAGCAGCTCGCCGAGCTGATGGTCGGCAGCGAGCTGCCCTCGCCGGAGACCCGCGAGTCCACGGTCACCGACGTCCCCATGCTCAAGGTCGAGCACCTGACGCTGGTCGAGAGCGGCGCCGCCGGCACCCCGCTGACCAGCGCCGCCCCGCCGGACCCGGCGAAGACCGTCGTCGTCCTCGAGGAGACGGCCGCGGGCCGCAAGCTCCTCGACGACATCTCGCTCACCATCCACAAGGGCGAGATCCTCGGCATCGCCGGTGTCGAGGGCAACGGGCAGACCGAGCTCATCGAGGCCCTCATGGGCATGTCCACCCCGGACTCGGGTGTCATCACCCTCGACGGCGTCGACATCTCCAAGGTCTCGGTGCGCAAGCGCCGCGAGGGCGGCATCGGGTACATCCCCGAGGACCGCCACCGCCACGGCCTGCTCCTTGAAGCCCCCCTCTGGGAGAACCGCATCCTCGGCCACGTCACCGAGGCGCCCAACTCCAAGCGCGGCGTCCTCGACCCGAAGGCCGCCCGCAAGGACACCGAGCGGATCGTGCGCGAGTACGACGTGCGCACCCCGGGCATCGACGTCACCGCGGCCTCCCTCTCCGGCGGCAACCAGCAGAAGCTGATCGTCGGCCGCGAGATGAGCCACGCGCCCAAGTTCCTGATCGCCGCCCACCCCACCCGTGGTGTGGACGTCGGCGCGCAGGCGCAGATCTGGGACGCGATCCGGGACGCCCGCCGCGAGGGACTCGCGGTGCTGTTGATCTCGGCCGACCTCGACGAGCTGATCGGTCTCTCCGACACGCTCCGGGTCATGTACCGCGGCAGGCTCGTCGCGGACGCCGACCCCGCCACCATCACGCCCGAGGAGCTGGGCTCCGCCATGACCGGCGCGGCCAGCGGTCACCTCGAAGGCAACGAAGAGCAGCCCGGAGACGGTGACGCCCGATGATGAAACTCGACAAGGACAAGCTGATCCTGGGCGCGGCGGGACCCGTCCTCGCCCTGGTCTCCTCGTTCGTGCTCACCGTGCTGGTGCTGCTCGCGACGGGTCTCGACCCGATCGAGCCGATCACGCTGATGATCGACAACGCCGGGTTCGCCGACATCCAGGTCCTGATCGTCAACCAGACCGGGATCTACTACCTGGCGGCGCTGGCGGTGGCCATCGGCTTCCGGATGAACCTGTTCAACATCGGTGTCGACGGCCAGTACCGCCTCGCGGCGATGGTCTCGGCGCTCGTCGGCGCCTCGATCGAGCTGCCCGGCCCGCTGCACATCCTGGTGATCGTGCTCGTCGCGATGCTGACCGGCGCCTTCTGGTCCGGCATCGCCGGCATCCTGAAGACCACCCGCGGCGTCTCCGAGGTCGTCTCGACGATCATGCTGAACGCCATCGCGACCTCGCTGGTGGCCTGGCTGATCCTGCCGAAGAACTTCGGCGTCCAGCCGGCCGGCTCGAACAACCTCACCACCGGTGAGATCTCCGAGTCCGGCTGGTTCCCCGGCATCGACATGGGCGAGGGCAACGGAGTCATCTACGGCTTCACGTTCGTCGCGCTCGCCCTCGGCGTCGTCTACTGGTTCGTCCTCAACCGCACCCGGTTCGGCTTCGACCTGCGCGCCACCGGCGCCAGCGAGTCCGCCGCCCAGGCCAGCGGCGTCGACGCCAAGAAGATGATCCTCACCTCGATGCTGCTCTCGGGCGCGCTGGCCGGCCTCTCCGGCATGCCGACGCTGCTCGGCGAGTCCCACACGTACAGCCTCGACTTCCCCGTCGGTGTCGGCTTCACCGCCATCACCATCGCGCTGCTCGGCCGGAACCACCCGGTCGGCATCTTCTTCGCGGCCCTGCTCTTCGCGTTCCTCGACAAGGCCTCCTCGTCGCTGGACACCGAGGGCTACCCGAAGGAGATCACCAAGATCATGCAGGGCATCATCGTGATCGCCGTGGTCGTCTCCTACGAGCTCGTCCGCCGTTACGGCCTCCGCCGCCAGCAGCAGAAGGTCGGCGAGGAACTCGCCGCCGGCGGCGCCATCAAGACCGACAAGGAGGTCTCGGCATGAGCACCGGCACTGTCACCAAGCCGAGCGCCGCGCCCAAGGGCGGCGGACGCCGCAAGCTCACCCTGCCGTGGATCATGCTGATCGTCGCGGCCGGTCTCCTGCTCTTCTCCCTGGTCCGGGCCGTCTCCGGGGCCAATGACCTCACCTCGGTGGGCCAGGTCTCCGGCGCGCTCCAGCTCGCCGTGCCGATCGGCCTCGCCGGTCTCGGCGGTCTGTGGGCCGAGCGCGCGGGCGTCGTCAACATCGGCCTCGAAGGCATGATGGTGCTCGGCACCTGGTTCGGCGCCTGGGCCGGATACCAGTGGGGCCCCTGGGTGGGCGTCCTCTTCGGTCTCCTCGGCGGTGCGCTCGGCGGTCTGCTGCACGCGATCATCACCGTCACGTTCAACGTGAACCACATCGTCTCCGGTGTGGCGATCAACATCCTCGCGGTCGGCTTCACCCAGTACCTGTCGAACTTCACGTTCGCCGAGGCCGACGGCGGCTCCTCCAAGCAGTCCCCGCGCATCGACCAGATCACCAAGGTCACGATCCCAGGGCTCTCCGACTGGCTGTCCGACCTCCAGGCCAAGCACTGGTTCTTCGTCTCGGACCTGGCGGGCATCCTCGGCGGCCTCGTCACCAACCTGTCGCTGCTGACGATCGTCGCCGTGCTGCTGATCCCGGCCACCTGGTGGGTGCTCTGGCGCACCGCCTTCGGTCTGCGGCTGCGCTCCTGCGGTGAGAACCCGGTGGCGGCCGAGTCCCTCGGCGTGAACGTCTACAAGTACAAGTACATCGCCGTCACCACCTCCGGCGCCCTCGCGGGCCTCGGCGGCGCGTTCCTCGCGATCGTCGCCACCGGCATCTACCAGGAGGGCCAGACCGGCGGCCGCGGTTACATCGGCCTCGCCGCGATGATCTTCGGCAACTGGATGCCCGGCGGCATGGCGCTCGGCGCCGGCCTCTTCGGCTTCACCGACAGCCTCAAGCTCCGCGGCGGCGCCGAGAACGTCCACGCGCTGCTGCTGCTGGTCGCCGTGCTCCTGGTGATCGCCGCGCTGTGGCAGCTGTACAAGAAGAAGTACGTGGTCGGCGTGATCTCCGCGGCCTTCTCGGCCGGGTTCTTCCTCTGGTACGCGCTGACCGACGAGGTCCCGAGCCAGTTCGTCGACGCGGCCCCGTACATCACCACGCTGCTCGTGCTCGCCCTGTCGGCGCAGCGCCTGCGGATGCCGAAGGCGGACGGCCTGCCCTACCGGAAGGGTCAGGGCAAGTGACGACGGCCCCGTCCGAGGCCGACTGGGAGGCCCTGCGGGTCGCGGCCCGCGAGGCCATGGCCCGCGCGTACGCCCCGTACTCGGGCTTCCCGGTCGGTGCGGCGGCGCTCGTCGACGACGGGCGGACGGTCTCCGGCTGCAACGTCGAGAACGCCTCGTACGGGCTCAGCCTGTGCGCCGAGTGCGGGCTCGTCTCGCAGCTCCAGGCCACCGGCGGCGGCCGGCTGACCCACTTCGTCTGCGTGGACGGCCGGGGCGAGTCCCTGGTGCCGTGCGGCCGGTGCCGTCAGCTGCTGTACGAGTTCGGGGGTCCCGAGCTCGTCCTGGAGACCCCGGCCGGGTTCCGCACCCTGGCCGAGATGCTCCCGCAGGCATTCGGGCCCGACCACCTCGCGAAGTAATCCTCGGAGCGGCCCTTCCGGCACGATGGGAAGGGCCGCTCCTCCTTTCCCCCTCTATGCGCGTAGAAAGAGGCACCACCATGGACGTCATCTCCGTCATCCGCACGAAGCGGGACAAGGGCGAGCTGAGCCCGGAGCAGATCGACTGGGTCATCGACGCCTACACCCGCGGTGCGGTCGCCGACGAGCAGATGTCCGCCCTGGCCATGGCCATCCTGCTGAACGGCATGAACCGCGCGGAGATCGCCCGCTGGACGGCGGCGATGATCGCGAGCGGCGAGCGCATGAACTTCGACTCCCTGTCCCGCCCGACCGCCGACAAGCACTCCACCGGCGGCGTCGGTGACAAGATCACCCTCCCGCTCGCCCCGCTCGTCGCCGCCTGCGGCGCGGCCGTCCCGCAGCTCTCCGGGCGCGGCCTCGGCCACACCGGTGGCACGCTCGACAAGCTGGAGTCCATCCCCGGCTGGCGCGCGCTGCTCTCCAACGAGGAGATGCTGCACGTCCTCGACACCACCGGCGCGGTCATCTGCGCGGCGGGCGACGGCCTCGCCCCCGCCGACAAGAAGCTGTACGCGCTCCGCGACGTCACCGGCACGGTCGAGGCGATCCCGCTGATCGCCTCCTCGATCATGTCGAAGAAGATCGCCGAGGGCACCGGCTCGCTGGTCCTCGACGTCAAGGTCGGCACCGGCGCGTTCATGAAGAACATCGAGGACGCGCGCGAGCTCGCCTCGACGATGGTCGGCCTCGGCACCGACAGCGGCGTGAAGACCGTCGCGCTGCTCACCGACATGTCCACCCCGCTCGGCCTCACCGCCGGCAACGCCCTTGAGGTCCGTGAGTCGGTCGAGGTCCTCGCGGGCGGCGGCCCGGCGGACGTCGTCGAGCTGACGATCGCGCTGGCGGCCGAGATGCTCGCCGCGGCCGGCATCAAGGACGCCGACCCGGCGAAGGCACTCGCGGACGGCTCGGCGATGGACCACTGGCGGCGGATGATCGCGGCCCAGGGCGGCGACCCGGACGCGGCCCTCCCGGTCGCCCGCGAGCAGCACGTCGTCACGGCCCCGTCGTCCGGTGTCCTCACCCGCCTCGACGCGTACGACATCGGCATCGCCGCCTGGCGCCTGGGCGCGGGCCGCGCCCGCAAGGAGGACCCGGTGCAGGCGGGCGCGGGCGTCGAGCTCCACGCCAAGCCGGGCGACACGGTGACGGCGGGCCAGCCGCTGGTGACCCTGCACACGGACACCCCGGAGAAGTTCGACTACGCCCTGCAGTCGCTGGGCTCGGCCTGGGACATCGCGGCGGAGGGCACGTCCTTCACCCCGAACCCGATCGTGCTGGACCGCATCGCGTAAGGCCCTGATCGACGCTGGCATGTGCCAGTGACACCTTCGGGTGAACGGGACCGGTGGACCTCCGCCGGTCCCGTTCGGCATGCTGGGATCGGTGACGACCGAATGAGGAGCACACCATGAGCGCACTCGCTGCCGAGCCCCAGAACAGCCAGGGCAACGGCTGGGAGGACCTGGTCCGTCGCTGGGAGTCGATGGACTGGCCCGAGGGCTGCAAGGTGGAGATCATCGAGGGGATCATCACCGTGGCACCGTCGCCCAGTGTCCGCCACAACCTCACGGCGTCGAAGGTGCACCGACGCCTGTACTCCGTGATTCCGGACGACTGGGCGGTCTTCCAGACCCAGTCCATCGCTGTCCGTTCGCGCTCGGGCATGTTCATCCCGGACCTCGTGGTTGTCCCGGAGGATGTTCTCACCGAACCCGGTTCCTACATCCCGGCCGAGATCTGCCTGCTGGCCGCCGAGGTCACCTCGCCCTCGAATGCGAACCACGACCGCATTACGAAGGCGGCCGCGTACGCGCGAGCGGGAGTCCCGCTGTACCTGCTCATCGACGCGTACGCCCCCGGGGGCCCCACCGTGACCCTCTACGGAGAGCCGAAGGGCGACGTCTACCGCGTCCTGCGTGCCGTGCCGTTCGGCGAGGAGATCCACCTCCCCGCCCCCTTCGACCTCGCCCTCGACACGGCGGAGTTCCCGGTCAGCTGAGTCCGGCTCCCAGCAGCCCCCTCAGCTCCCGCATGTGCTCGAAGACCACCGTCCCCGGGCCCGCCAGCCGGTCCGCCCGCGTCAGTCCTCCGCTGTAGCCGAAGGCGCGCATGCCGGCCGCCCGGGCCGCCTGGACGCCGTACGGGCTGTCCTCGACCACCGCGCAGCGCTCCGGCGGGACGCCCATCGTGGCCGCCGCGTGCAGGAAGAGGTCCGGGGCGGGCTTGCCCCGGGCGACGTCGCGGGCGCTGAACATCCGGCCCTCGAAGCGGTCCAGGAGCCCCGCGCGGCCGAGGTTCTTCCGGATGGAGGCGTGGCTGCCGTTGGAGGCGAGGCAGTACGGGACGGCCAGCGCGTCCAGGAGGTCCGTGACGCCCTCCACGGCCGTCAGTTCCGCGTCCAGGGCGTCCTCGTACCGCTGCTTGAAGGGTGCCTGCCAGTCGGGCTCCAGCGGGCGGCCCCGGCGCTCCTCCACGATCGCGGTGAGCATGTCGTGCGAGGAGCCGACGAAGTACTCGACCATCTCGATCTCGGTGAACTCCGCCCCGAGGGACGCGAACACCTCCCGGTCCACGCGGCAGTAGATCCGCTCGCTGTCCACCAGGACACCGTCGCAGTCGAAGATCACCAGTTCGGCGGGTTCAAGAGTCATGGCCCCGACCCTAAGGCGGGGGTGATCACCGATGACTTTGGGTCCGCGGAGCGGTCCTCCACCGTGTGGACACCAGCCAACCGCTTGTCGTGACCCTGACCGCCCGGCCAGGCCGGGACGAGGTGACCCGGCTCTGTGCCGAGCTCGGGGCCGCCCCGCCGGGGGACGTCGTGTGCGAGGTCGGGGCGGTCGCGCCCGCCGACCTCGCCGCCGTCGACGCCCTCGCCCGGCTGAAACTCGCCGCCGGACGCCGAGGGCACCGCATCCGGTTCCACGGAGCGGGGCCCGAGCTGCGGGCCCTGCTCCTGCTCACCGGCCTCGACGGACCGCTGGGAAACCCCTAGCCCTCCAGCCGCGCCGGCAGGTCGAACAGCGGGAACCAGCGCTCCGTGTCCAGGAAGAAGTCCATCCCGGCGACCTTGCCGTCGCGGAGTTCCAGGACGATCAGCGCCCACGGGCTGAAGCCGCCCGCCGGGTCCGGGTGGTACTGGGCGAAGGCCGGCGAGCCGTTCGCCACGGTCGGCACCAGCTTCGAGCCGGAGCACACCTCGCCGACGCCCAGCATCCAGCCGACGATGTCGTCGTGCCCCTGGAGCCAGAGGTCGTACGGCGGCATGGACATGGTCGCGTCCTCGTGGAGGAGCGCGGTCAGCGCCTTCATGTCGTAGCCCTCGAAGGCCGCCACGTACCGCTCCAGGAGCGCCTTCTGCTCCTCGTCGAGGGGGTTCGCCGGGTCGGAGGTGGCGGGCGCCTGCTCGGCCAGGGTCGCGCGGGCCCGCTGGAGCGCGCTGTTCACCGAGGCGACGGTGGTGTCGAGGAGCTCGGCGACCTCGCTCGCCTTCCAGGCGAGCACCTCGCGGAGGATGAGCACGGCCCGCTGCTTCGGCGGCAGGTGCTGGAGCGCGGCCACGAAGGCGAGGCGCACGGTCTCGCGGGAGACGGCCGTCTCGGCCGGGTCGGCGACGGAGGGCAGCACCCGCCCGTCGGGGACGGGCTCGAGCCAGGTGATCTCGGGCTGCTTCACGAGCTGCGCCTGGGCGACCGGCGTCGGTGAGGTGAGGTCCATCGGCCGTGCCCTCCGGTTGCCCGCGGTCAGCGCGTCCAGGCAGACGTTGGTGGCGATCCGGTACAGCCAGGACCGCAGCGAGGAGCGGCCCTCGAAGGTGTCGATGGCCTTCCAGGCGCGGACCATCGTGTCCTGCACCGCGTCCTCCGCCTCGAAGGACGAGCCGAGCATCCGGTAGCAGTAACCGGTCAGCTCCCTGCGGTACTTGTCGAGTTCGTCGGTCGTCGCGGTCGCGGCGTCGGTCATCGGGTCCACACCCCACTCACCCCTCACCGGCACCCGTTCGGCACCGGTGAGAGGGAAGCTACCGCAGCGGACTGACAGCCGGGGTCAGGTTCCCGGCTTGCGCCCGTAGACGAAGACGTCGTCACCGTTCCTGAGCAGGTTCCAGTACGCCTTCGCGTCGGCCGGGCGCATGTTCACGCAGCCGCCCGAACCCGGCGGGTTCCACATGGACTTGGTGGTCGAGTGGAAGGCCTGGCCGCCGTCGAAGAACTGCGAGTACGGCATGGAGACGTGGTAGATCGTCGACCAGTGGTTGATGTTCCGCCAGTAGATCTTCTTCAGACCGGTGCGCGTCTCGGTGCCGTCCTTGCCCGTACGGACCGGAACCGGGCCGTACTTGAGGCGCGAGCCGTCCTGGATCCAGGTCAGCTGACGGGTGAGGTCCACGCAGGCGATCCGGCCCTTGTTGGTCGGACACTTGCGGTCCTTGTTGGGGTTGGACCCCGCCGCCTTCTGCTGGATCATCGTGTTCATCGTGCGCCAGGTGATCGCCCCCGCGTACCCCGCGCTCGGGGTGATGCCGTGCTTCAGCTGGAAGGCCTGGATGGCCTTGCAGTCGGCGAGCGACTGGCGCCCGTCGGCGGTCCGCCCCAGGAACTTCTCCACCTGCTTCTGGTACGGGCCCGTCGTCACGTTGCAGGACGCCGCCTGCGCCGGAGCCGCACCGAGCGCGATCGTCATCGGCACCACCAGCGAGGTGACGCCGGCCGCGATGCCCGCTCTCTTCCCCATCCGACCCGTGATTCGCTTCATGAAAGTCAACTCCCCCTAGAGTCCTGACAAGCAGGACGTCCGGGGGAGCGACTCGGTTGCAGCGGAACCGGGCGGAATCAGCAGGACGGGGCGAGCCGCGTCCGGCGGGCCTCGGCGCGGGCGCTGTGGCTGCCGTAGAGGGTGACCGACACGACGCCCAGGACCGCGACGAGGCCGATCAGGACGGTGCCCGCCCAGCCGCCCGCGTGGAAGGCGACCGCGCCGAGCGTGCCACCCGCGCTGCTGCCCAGGTAGTACGCGGACTGGTAGAGCGCCGAGGCCTGGGCGCGGCCGGTCTTCGCCGTCCGGCTCACCGAGGAGGAGGCGACGGCGTGGCCTGCGAAGAAACCGGCGGTGATCAGCACGAGGCCGGCGAGGACCGCCGCCAGCGTGTCGGCGAGCGACACGAGCAGGCCCGCTGCGGTGGTGGAGACGGCCAGGTAGAGGGCCCCGCGGCGGCCCAGCCGGCCGACGAGCCGGCCCGCGGCGGCGGAGGAGACCGTGCCGACCAGGTAGACCAGGAAGATCGAGCCGATCACGCCCTGCGGCAGCGAGAACGGCGCCTCGACCAGGCGGTAGCCGATCACCGTGTACACCGCGCCGAAGACCGTCATGAACAGGGCGCCGATCACGTACAGCCGCATCAGCAGCGGGTCCGCGAGATGCGTCCGCACGGTCCCGGCCAGCGCCTTCGGGTTGAGCGTGCCGGGCGTGAAGTGCCGTGCCTTCGGCAGCAGCGCCCGGAAGGCCAGCGCGCACAGCAGCGAGGTCAGGCCGACGGCGGCGACACCCGCCCGCCAGCCCCACATCTGGGCCACCCAGCCGGTCACCAGGCGGCCGCTCATGCCACCGATGGAGTTGCCCGCCACGAACAGGCCGATCGCGGCCACCAGCGCCTTGGGACGCACCTCCTCGGCGAGGAAGGCCATCGCGGAGGCGGGCAGTCCGGCCAGCGCCGCGCCCTGCAGGGCGCGCAGCGCGATCAGCGTCTGAAGGTTCGGGGCGAGCGGCACGAGGAGGGCGAGGCCGACCGCGAGGGACAGCGAGGCGGTCATCATCGTGCGCCGGCCGAACCGCTCGGAGAGGGCGCTGAGCGGGAGGACGCAGAGGGCGAGCGCGCCGGTCGCGGCGGAGACCGTCCAGGAGGCGGCGGAGGCGGTGGCGCCGAACTCGGCGGAGATCGCCGGGAGGAGGGCCTGCGTCGAGTAGAGGAGCGCGAAGGTCGCGAGGCCCGCGGCGAAGAGGGCGAGGCTCATCCGGCGGAAGCCGGGGGTGCCCGGGGCGAGGCGGGTGTCGGCGGGGGCGGGGCGGGGCGCGGCGGACGCGTGGGTGGCGGCCGCCTCGGTACTGGCGGAAGGCATGTCTCGAACGTAGGACGCGCTGCTTCATGCGTCCAATGCACGGAACTGCTGTAATCGTTCCCATGGTGCATGAGTACAGGTCACAGCCTCGGCTGTCACCGAGTAGTTACGAAGAAGACATGGGGCCGCTGCTCGCACCGCGGCTCGCGTACTTCGCCGCCGTCGCCCGGCACGAGCACGTGACCCGGGCCGCCGCCGAGATGGGCGTGCCCCAGTCGACGCTCTCCCGGGCCATGGTCCGGCTCGAACAGGACCTCGGCGTCACCCTCTTCGCCCGCCGCGGCCGCACGGTCTCCCTCACCCCGGCCGGGCGCCGCTTCCTCACCGCCGCCGAGCGGGCGCTCGCCGAGGTCGAGCGCGCCGCCGACACCGTACGGGCCGACGCCGACCCCACCGCGGGCCGCGTCGCCTTCGGATTCCTCCACACCATGGGCTCCGAGACCGTCCCCGGCCTCATCCGCGCCTTCCGCGTCGACCATCCGCGGATCCGCTTCACCCTCGTCCAGAACTACGGCGAGGCCATGATCGAACGGCTCCGGGCCGGTGACCTCGACCTCTGTCTGACCTCCCCGGTGCCGGACGCCCCCGACCTGGTCGCCCGCCGCCTCGACGAACAGCGGCTCCGGCTCGTCGTCCCCGACGACCACCGGCTCGCCGGCCGCAAGCGGGTCCGGCTCGCCGAGGCCGCCGACGAGACCTTCGTGACCCTGGAACCCGGGTACGGGCTCCGCCGCATCACCGACGACCTCTGCGCGGAGGCCGGGTTCAGGCCCCGGGTCGCCTTCGAGGGCGAGGAGGCCGAGACCCTGCGCGGCCTGGTCGCCGCCGGCCTCGGCGTCGCCCTGCTGCCCCCGCCGGCCGTCCCGCGCCCCGGCGTCGTCGAGCTCACCGTCACCGCGCCGCGCGCGGTCCGCGAGATCGGCGTCGCCTGGCTGGACGGCCACCCCGACACCGCCCCGGTGGCCGCCTTCAAGAAGTTCCTGCTGAGCCGCCGGGGGCACCTGCTGCCCAAGGACCTGCCCAAGGACCCCGCCGCGGACCCGTCACCGCCGGAGTGAGCCGCCGAAGCCCGCCGCGAGCGGCATCCGCAGGCCCAGCGGCGGGGGAGCGGCCATCGCGTCGGTCACCGGGCGGGTCACCGGCCGGGCGAAGAGCGCGCCGAGGACGAAGTCGGCGGCGAGGGCCTGGACCTCGGCCGCGTACTGGCGCAGCGCGTGACCGTCGGAGTGCACCTCGAAGCGGCAGGTCTCCCGGTTCGCCTTCTTGGCCCGCTCGGCGTACCGGAACGACAGCTCGGGGTCCGTCCGCGCGTCGTTCGTGCCGTGCACGAGCAGCACCCGTCGCCCCACCAACTGCCGTACCGCCTCCGGCTCCGCCGCCACGTCGTCCTCGGGCAGCCAGGGGGCGAGCGCCAGGACCGCGCCGACCGCGGCGTGCCCGGCGGCCCGCAGCGCCGCCCGGCCGCCGAGCCCGTGGCCGACGAGACAGACGGGGACGTCGCCGTAGCGGCGTACGGCCTCGGCGACCGCCCAGTCGGCGTCCGCCGCGAGGTTCGCGTCGGTCCCGTTCCAGCCGCGCCCCCGGTAGCGCACCACGTGCGCGACGAGGCCCTCGTCGCGGCCCGCCCGGACGAGCCCCCGCCCGAGCGGCAGCATCGCCGCGTGGGCCAGCGCGGAGGCCCGCCGCCCCGACACCGGATCGCCGTCGGGCAGCAGCAGCACCACACCGCCCACCGCCGCCGACGTGCGTGAACCTCCAACAGGCCGTCCGAGCCGGGGTCTCCGGGCGTCGGGCGGCCCCACGAGTGCGAAGTGCGCCATGACAGAACAGTCTCAGAAGGAGAGGTGTACGCCAGTGGTACGCGCGGTCTCTGTTACGTATCGCCCGCCCGCGGCGAACACCCGCGCCCGCTACACCCGTTCGAAGCAGTGGATGGTGTCGACCACCTCGAAGCCCTTCCGCCGGTACCAGCGGTGCGGCCAGTTCGACGCGCTCGCGGTCAGATGGCGCAGATCGCAGCCCGCCTCGGCCGCCAGGTGCAGCGCCGTGTCCAGGACCCGCCCCGCGTGCCCCTCGCCGAGGTGCTCCTCGGCGGTCACCAGGTCCTCGAAGTGGGCGATCCCGGCCTTCGGGTCGAGGTAGAGATCGGCCCAGGAGGCCACCTCGCCGTTCTCGGCGTACGAGGCGAGGAACCGTACGTCCTCGGCGCCCCGGAGCCGGGCCTCCCGCCGCTCCACCAGGTGGTGGACCTCCTCGTCGGACACCCCCGGCACGAAGCGGCGCCAGGCCGCGCCGGCCGGCCCGCGCAGCGCGTCCAGGCCCACCTCACGGGCTCCGCCGTGCGCCGGGGCCGGGCCGGTGTGCCGCATGACGTACAGCGCCGAGTACGCGTACCCGGCCCGCTCCAGGGGGCCACGGCAGGCGGCCGCGACCTCGTCGGGGACGACGTACACCAGCCGGTACGGAAGGTGGCCCAGGAGGTCGTCGGCCCGCGCCACCAGCGCCTCGGGATCGGTCGCCCCGTCGACGAGGACGTGGTTGTTCCCCCGCGAGTGCGTGTACGTGTCGTCGAGCGCGGCGAACCCGCCGGGGAAGTCGACGGTGCGGCCCGCCTGCCGGCGGCGGAAGTCCCGCAGGAAGCGGTGGAACCGGTCCAGTGCGGACGGAGGCGTCGAGGAAGTCATGGGCCCACGCTAGGTGTTCACGATTCCGGACCGCACCCGAAAAAGCCCGGGACGGACGCGGCGCCACGGGGCGCGCTCTACGCGCGTAGGGGCTAGAGTGCGGAAATGACGAGCCAGACCCCCAGCGTCCCCACCGCGGACCAGATCCGCCGTGCCCCGAAGGTGCTCCTGCACGACCACCTCGACGGCGGACTGCGCCCCGGCACGATCATCGAACTCGCCCAGGAACAGGGCTATCAGCAGCTCCCCGAGACGGAGCCCGACAAGCTCGGCATCTGGTTCCGCGAAGCCGCCGACTCCGGGTCCCTGGAGCGGTACCTGGAGACCTTCGCGCACACCTGCGCCGTCATGCAGACCCGTGACGCCCTCTTCCGCGTCGCCGCCGAGTGCGCCGTCGACCTCGCCGAGGACGGCGTCGTGTACGCGGAGGTGCGCTACGCCCCCGAGCAGCACCTGGAGGGCGGCCTCACCCTCGAGGAGGTCGTGGAGGCCGTCAACGAGGGCTTCCGCGAGGGCGAGCGCCAGGCCAGGGCCAACGGCCACCGCATCCGGATCGGCGCCCTGCTCACCGCCATGCGGCACGCCGCCCGCGCCCTGGAGATCGCCGAACTCGCCAACCGCTACCGCGACTCCGGCGTCGTCGGCTTCGACATCGCGGGCGCCGAGGCCGGCTACCCGCCCACCCGCCACCTCGACGCCTTCGAGTACCTCAAGCGGGAGAACAACCACTTCACGATCCACGCCGGCGAGGCCTTCGGGCTGCCCTCCATCTGGCAGGCCCTCCAGTGGTGCGGCGCCGACCGGCTCGGGCACGGCGTCCGGATCATCGACGACATCGAGGTCGCCGACGACGGCTCGGTGTCCCTCGGCCGGCTCGCGGCCTACGTCCGCGACAAGCGGATCCCGCTGGAGATGTGCCCCTCCTCCAACCTCCAGACCGGGGCCGCCGCCTCGTTCGCCGAGCACCCCATCGGGCTGCTCCGCAAGCTGCACTTCCGGGCCACGGTCAACACCGACAACCGGCTCATGAGCGGGACGAGCATGAGCAGGGAATTCGAGCTGCTGACCGAGGCATTCGATTACACGCTCGACGACATGCAGTGGTTCACGGTCAATGCGATGAAATCAGCGTTCATTCCTTTCGATGAACGCCTGGCCATGATCAACGAGGTC
The DNA here is from genome assembly GCF_008639165.1 of Streptomyces venezuelae ATCC 10712. Classification (NCBI taxonomy): domain Bacteria; kingdom Bacillati; phylum Actinomycetota; class Actinomycetes; order Kitasatosporales; family Streptomycetaceae; genus Streptomyces; species Streptomyces venezuelae. The sequence continues at coordinate 4,922,644 of NZ_CP029197.1, forward strand.
ATCAAGCCCGGATATGCCGAGCTGAAGTCCGAATGGCTGTTCCAGCAGACCGCCACGACCAGCGATTCTTCCCGTACGGCGGGCTGAACACCGCCCCGTCAAGGGGAACCGAGCGGCCGGGGAGGCGCGACACCCGGCCGCTTTCCGGTGTTTGCGGAGGCGTCGTGGGCTGGTTAGGTTGCAGAGCCGCTCTGCATTCCCAGGATTTCCCCGCCCGGCTTTCCCGGAAGCCCCCGGATTCCCCAAGGAAGATTTTCAGATGAAGCAGTCTGCCGCCAAGAAGCTCGGTGTCGCCGCCCTCGGTGCCGCTTTCGCCGCTGCCGCCGCCGGCACGGCCTCCGCCGCCCCGGTCGCGCCCGCCACCCCCGACGCGCTCGGCCTGGTGACCCAGACCGTGCCGCTGGGTGACGGCCTCACCGAGCTCCCCGACGGCGCGGCCGAGTCCCTCGGCGCCGGCCAGGGCGCCCTCGGCCAGGGCCTCGACCAGGGTGTGAAGACCCTCCCGGCCGCCGCCGGCCAGGCCACCCAGAACCTCCCGCTCGACGCCGCCGCCGGCGGCCTCGGCGCCACCCCGCTGGGCGGCCTCCTCGGCGGCCTGCCGCTGGGCGCGGGCGGCCTTCCGGTCGGCTGACCCCGGGGCCGTACCCGGCTCTCCGTACGCCGAAGGGGCGCGCACCCGGTCACCCGGGCGCGCGCCCCTTCGGCGTGCGTTCGTCACCAGGCCGTGGTGGCCTTCCGCTCGTCCGGCAGGAAGATCCACAGTCCGAGGTAGACCAGGAACTGCGGGCCGGGCAGCAGGCACGAGACCAGGAAGATCAGACGCATCGTGTTCGCGGAGATGCCGAAGCGCCGGGCCAGGCCCGCGCACACTCCGCCGATCACGCGTCCGTCACGAGGGCGGGTCAGTGCGGCCATGGTGGGCTCCTTCGGAGTCGGTCCGGGAGCCGCTCCGTCGGGCTCCCGATGTATCCATGGTGCCGCCGGAGGGCCCCCCGGGGCGTCGGTCTACCGGGCGATCGGAACCCTGGTAATCGTCGGGGTCGCACCCTGAGACCCCTCGTTCCGCAGCAGGGCGGAACCCCGGCCCGGCCTGCTCCCCGCGGAGGAGTCCGCCCGCCCGCCGTCCGACCTGCGGCGCAGCCAGGTGCGGCCGGCCGGGACGCAGAGCAGGTGCGCGAGCGCCACCCCCGCGGTGTTCAGGAGGACCGAGTCCACGTCCACGACCTGCCCGGGCACGGCGGTCTGCAGCAGCTCCACGGCGAGGGACACCAGGGCGCCGGCGGCGGTCGTACGGGTGAGGGAGGCCCACCCGGAGACCCGCAGCCGTCCGTCGGCCATCGGGAGCAGGACGCCGAGCGGGGCGAGCAGCAGCAGCCCCTCGCCGATCAGCCGGACGGCCTCGGCGGTGCCGAGCGCGAGATCGGCCCGGAGGCCGTGCAGGGGCACGATGTTCGGCGCGGTCACCCACGCCACCTCGCGTGGGCGCAAGCTCACCCAGGCGACCAGCAGCAGATGCACGAGGACGAGGACGAACCCCGCCACGCGGACGACCGTGGCGGCACTGCCGCCCGAACCTTGACGCTGCACGCCCCCCAAGACGCCCAACCCGGCGGAATCGGTTCCGCGCCCCGCTGAACCTCCCGTTCCCCGCGTCTCCACCCGGTTCCGACCGGGCGGGGCGTCAGCCCGTGGCCGGGGCCGTCGGCGGGGTGGACTCCGGGCGTTCGCGGAGTTCCGTCGTACAGCGGTAGCGCTTCGGGGCGTAACCGCCCGGGCCGCCCAGCAGGACCGTGTGGCCGCCCGCGCCCGCCGAGCTCTCCGCGAACGTGCAGACCAGCTGCGAGAGCGCCGTCGGCGACAGGTCCTCCGGCTGGCGGCTCAGCCGCAGCGTGCCCTCCGGGTCGCCCCGGTGACCGCCGCCCACCACCAGCGGACCCCGCACCGCCGTCGTGAACCCGGCCGCCTTCTCGCCGTCCGAGGGCTCGGCGAGCAGCTGCGCCAGCAGCCCCCGCGCCGTCCGCACCGGATCGCCGCCCGCCTTCTCCTCCGGCAGCGGCGACCGCCGGTCCACCGCCTCCAGCTGCGAGCCGCAGACCAGGAACACCCGCACCGGCACGCCCTGCACCGCCGCGCCCGTCGTCCCGTCCTCGGTCACGCTGCACGGCACCCGGGACGGCGCCGCGCCCGCGTCCACCGGGACCGTGGTCGTCCTGATCCCGCAGCCGGTGACCAGCACGGCGAGCGCCGCCGCCGCCACGGCCGTACGCCCGTAAGTGCGGCGCCTCACGCTTCCTCCACCTCGCCCTGGCTGCTGCGGGTCTGCACCTCGCGCGTGATCCCCGACGCGTCCAGCGGCAGCCGCAGCACGAACACCGCGCCGTCCACCGTCCCGTCCTCGCCGACCGAGTTGGACGCGGTGATCGAACCGCCGTGGATCAGCGCGTTCTCCATGGCGATCGACAGACCGAGCCCGCTGCCGTCCGACCTCGGCCGGGACGCGCTGGCCTTGTAGAAGCGGTCGAAGACGTGCGGCAGCACCTCCTCGGGGATGCCGGGGCCGTGGTCGCGCACCGCGATGACCAGCTCGTCGTCCTCGGTGCGCACCGAGACCCGCACCGGCGAACCACCGTGCTTCAGCGCGTTGCCGATCAGGTTCGCCAGGATGACGTCGAGGCGGCGCGGGTCGAGCGGTGCCACGATCCCGCGCTCGGCGTCCAGCTCGACCGCGTCGAGCCAGGCACGGGCGTCGATGCACGCGGTGATCTGGTCGGCGATGTCGACCTCGTCGAGGACGAGCCGCGCGGTGCCCGCGTCGAAGCGGGTCACCTCCATCAGGTTCTCCACCAGGTCGTTGAGCCGCCGGGTCTCGCTGACCACCAGCGCGACCGCCGGGGCGATCATCGGGTCGAGGGAGTCCTGCTCGTCCTCCAGCACCTCGGTGACGGCGGTGAGCGCGGTCAGCGGGGTGCGCAGCTCGTGCGACATGTCGGCCACGAAGCGCCGGGAGGACTCCTCCCGCGCGCTCATGTCCGCGACCTTCTTCTGCAGCGACTCGGCCGCGCTGTTGAACGTCCGGGTGAGGTCGGCGAGTTCGTCGGCGCCGGTGACCCGCAGCCGGGTGTCGAGCTTGCCCTCGCCGAGCTGCTTGGCCGCCTCGCCGAGCCGGTGCACGGGCCGCAGCACGGTCGTCGCCGCGACCTGCGCGAGCAGCACGGAGCCGGCCACCGCGAGGGCGGTCGCGATCCCGAGGGACCAGGCGAGCGAGTTCAGGTCGGCCTTCTCGGCCGCCAGCGACTTGAACATGTAGCCGGCCGGCCCGCCGCCGTCGATCCGCGTCCCGCCGACCAGGTACGGCGTCCCGTTCCGCTCCGTACGCTGCCAGAACAGGTGGTACGGGTACGGGTTGGCCTCCGTCACCGGCCGCCTGGTGTCCACCGCCTCCTGGAGCGAACGCGGCACGTCCGCCAGCGTGAAGTCGTCCGGGTCCGAGGCGCCCACGATCGGCTTGCCCGCGTCCCGCTCGCCGAGCAGCAGCACCTGGTAGTTGGCGCTGCCCGTCGCCATCTGCTCGGCGGTCCGCCGCAGGTCCTCCTGCGAGGGCCGCACCGGCAGCGTCGCCGCCCGGTTCTGCATCTCCTGCCGGAAGTCGCCCAGCGCCCCGTCCTGGGTGCGGGTCAGCACCGCCTCACGGTTCAGCCAGTACGCGATCCCGGAGGCGGAGACGGCCGCGGTGAGTGCCACCAGGGCGAAGACGACGACGAGACGCAGCCGCAGGCTGGAGAGGCGCAGCCGCGTGAGGATGCCCTTGCTCACGCAGGGACGTCCAGCCGGTAGCCGACGCCGCGCACGGTACGGATGAGCGTCGGCGAGGACGGCACGTCCTCCACCTTGGCGCGCAGCCGCTGCACACAGGCGTCGACGAGCCGCGAGTCGCCGAGGTAGTCGTGCTCCCACACGAGTCGCAGCAACTGCTGCCGGGAGAGCGCCTGACCGGGCCGGCGGCTCAGCTCCAGGAGCAGTCGCAGCTCGGTCGGGGTGAGCTGGAGGTCCTCGCCGTTCTTGGTGACCGTCATCGCGGACCGGTCGATGACGAGGGAGCCGTACGTCGCCGAATCCGTCGACTCCCGCTCCCCGCGCCGCAGTACGGCCCTGATGCGGGCGTCCAGGACGCGGCCCTGCACCGGCTTGACGACGTAGTCGTCGGCGCCGGACTCCAGGCCCACGACCACGTCGATGTCGTCGCTGCGCGCGGTCAGCAGGATGATCGGCAACTGGTCCGTGCGGCGGATGCGCCGGCAGACCTCGAAGCCGTCGATGCCGGGCAGCATGACGTCGAGCACGACCAGGTCGGGCCGCTGCTCGCGCAGCAGCTGGAGGCCGTCCTCACCGGTCGCGGCGGTGGCCACCCGGTGGCCCTGCCGTGACAGGGAGAGTTCGAGGGCCGTGCGGATGGCGTCGTCGTCCTCGATCAGCAACAGAAAAGGCACGGGCAGCATTCTGTCGCATTCGGCCGTCCGAGTTCGACCGCTGGGGGACGCGCTTCTGCCCCGGCCCCTGTGACACGCCTGTGACAGTCGGCGGACAACGCCATGAAGTCCGCTGGGCAAGCTTCTTGGCACACGGACCGAAACACACTCCAACCGACGGGGGGCGCCAGATGAACGCACTGCACAGCACCACCACAAGCGCAGTGGTCACGCGGCTCCACGACGTCGTACGGAGCACGGAGAAGTCCGGCGCTGTCACGAACGGGCGGGGGTGCGTTCGCAGTGTCGGGCGTCAGCGCAAGGCGCCGTACATGGTGGCCATTGCTGACGGGGGAGCGGCGTACGGGGAGGTCACGGGGGAGCGCAACTGCTCGGAGGCCGAGTTCACGGCCTACGTCCAGGAGCGTCGTGCCTCCCTGTACGCCACCGCCTACCACCTCACCGGTGACCGTTTCGAGGCCGAGGACCTGCTGCAGAGCGCGCTGTTCTCCACGTACCGCGCCTGGGAGCGGATCAGCGACAAGGCCGCGGTCGGCGGATACCTCCGCCGCACCATGACCAACCTGCACATCAGCGCCTGGCGCCGGCGCAAGCTCAACGAGTACCCGACCGAGGAGCTCCCGGAGACGGTGGGCGAGACGGACGCGATGCGCGGCACGGAGCTGCGCGCGGTGCTCTGGCAGGCCCTCGCCCGGCTGCCCGAGCTCCAGCGGACCATGCTGGTGCTGCGCTACTACGAGGGCCGGACCGATCCGGAGATCGCGGAGATCCTGGACATCAGTGTCGGCACGGTGAAGTCGAGCATCTGGCGCTCGCTGCGGCGACTGCGCGAGGACGAGGTGCTGAGCTTCGGCCGTGACGAGGAGGAGTCCTTCGGCGAGCTGGTGGCCTGAAGGTCGGGGGGACCCTGCGGCTCACGGGGGAAACGGGGGCCTAGGGGGACACGGGGGAAAACGGGGGACCGTACGGGGGTACGGGGAAGGCGACGCGGGTCGTACGGGCTGGGGGGCTCGTACGATCCGCGTCGTCGCGTTTTCGGGGCGGCACCCCTGGTCAGACGGGGGTGCGGTGACGGCCGGCGGCCGCGGCGGCCAGGCGGCCCAGGGCTTCCGGCTTGGCACAGGGGTGGGCGCCCAGTTCCGCCTGGCGCGCCACGATCGCGCGCTCCGCGCGCATCAGGCGCCACCCGCGCCGCAGCAGGAACGGCACCGACTTCCGCCCCTCCCGGAGGTCCCGCGCGAGCCGGCGCCGGAAGGTCGTCGACGGCCTGCCGCGCAGGCAGAGCGCGTCCGCGAGGACGTCGAGTTCACGGCAGCGGGCCACGATCTCGGCGGCGAAGATCCCCTCCGCCACGAACAGCGGCGTCCGCCCGATGTCCAGCCGCTCACGGTCCACCCGCGAGCTGGTGGCGATGTCGTACACGGGCACGTCGGTCCGTCCCGTACGGCACAGTTCCACGATGGCGGAGACGGCGGCGTCCGCGTCCCACGACCGGGGCGAGTCCCAGTCGATGTCCGAGCTCCCCCCGACGAGGGGGAGGGTGGGGTCGTCCGCCTCCTTGTAGAAGTCGTCGAGGCGCAGGACCGGGAGGCCGGTGACGGCGGCGAGGGACGACTTGCCGGAGCCTGAGGGGCCCGCGAGCAGGACGACCCGGGTCGGGATCGGTAGGGAACTCACGGGACACCAGTGTGAAGCATTCCCCCGTGCAGGGGACCCCCGAGGAAGGCCGTTGGTATCGAGCATCACACCTCAACTACGCTCGGTGTCCGCCCGGTCACCCCTCGGAAGGATCATCATGGCGCGTCACGCAGAACCCCGGAACCCCCGCCGCAGCGCTCTGCTCAAGGCAGGCCTCGGCGTCACGGCGGCGGGCGCGGCGATGTTCGGCGCGGCCGGCGCGGCCCAGGCCGCCGCCCCGGTGCCGCTGCCGGTCGACTCGCTGACCAGGACGGACGCCGCCGCGGCCGGAGAAGGCGCGCTGTCCGGTGTCACCCACGGCATCGGCCCGCTGACCCGGCTCCAGCTCGACCCGCTGGCGAACACCGGCGTCGACCCGCTCGACAACGGACTCGGCACCCAGGTCGCCGACTTCAAGCCGGTCGGCACCAACCTGGTGACCGACCACGTCACCAAGGGCGGGGCGGCGGCCGACCTGCCGGTCGTCGGACCGCTGTCGCGGCAGCTCCTCCCGTAGCGCGGAGCGGGCTGCTCAGTCGCGGACCCGGCGCAGCCAGGCCACCGCCGCGCTCGGCTGCTTCAGGCGCGCGCGCCACGGCCCGTCCCCCCGCTGCACATGGACGAGGACGGTGCCCCCGGGCACGGGCAGCGCCTCGCGGCGCCTGCCGATCTCGTTGATGTACGGGTACCGGTGCTCCGGGAGCTCGGCGGGGTCCTCGTGCCCCGACAGGTCGTAGGAGTCGACGATGAAGTTGCTGTCGCCGCGGTAGTGGAAGGCGACGTCGGTCGCCTCGCCCGTGTGCAGCAGGACCTCGGGGCCCCCGGACTCCAGGGTGTCCTCCGACAGGCGCCGGGCGGCCGCCAGCGGCAGGACGCGCGCGTGCCACGGCCCGGCGGCCGTCAGCTTCAGGCGCAGCCGCCCGTTGAGGGGCACGACGGCGAGGAGCCGGCCCTGCCAGTCCTTCTTGCCGCTGTTGACGAGGAGGTCCTTCTCCTTGTTCGCCGCGGTCAGGGTCCACACGGCCGTGTGTCCGTCCGTCCGGACGGCGAGGTCGACCAGGACGGGTCCGGGCGGGAGCCCCGCGACGTCGAGGACGTCACTGCCGGAGCCTTCGAGCGCGCGCGGCTCGAAGACGTTGCCGGCGTACGGCCAGTGCGCCGGCACGGGCAGGTCCAGTGCTACGGGCCAGGGGCCCGGCCCCGGCCCGGCCGGATGCGCGGCGGGGAGCTTGGCCGGGGCCTGCGCTGCCGGGGCCTGCGCCGGTGGTCCCGCCACCTTGGAGGCGTGCGGGAGGGCTTGCGGCGCGACCGGCGCCGGGGGCGCGTCCTCCGGCTCCTCCCCGAGCTCCACGCCGTGGTCCGTCGCCAGGCCGGTCAGGCCGTCCGCGTACCCCTGGCCCACGGCGCGGAACTTCCAGCCGCCCGCGCGGCGGTACAGCTCCGCGAGGACCATCGCCGTCTCGTCGCCCGCGTCGGTCACCTCGTACGCCACGACCGCCGAGCCGTCGGGGCCGACGACCCGCACGGAGAGTCCCGGCGTGTCCCGCAGGGAGCCGTCGTCCGTCGACGTGACGACGAGGACGCGGGTGATCGCCTCCTCGACGGCCGTGAGGTCGACGTCGAGCCACACCGTGCCGGCCTCGTCGCCCTCCGCGGCCGCCGACAGCCATACCGCGCCCGACGGGTGGACGGGCGCGCCGGGGAACACGATGTCGGCGTCCCCCCGGACCCTGCCCCGCTCCGTCACGAGCAGCGCCGCCACGTCGACGCCGCCCCCGACGGCGACGCGCAGCGCCGCCGTCGGGACGAAGGCGTTGTTCCCCTTGATCAATCCCCTCAGCATGAACGGATCTTGCGGTTCGGGCGCGGGCATGCGCAAGGCCCCCGGGTGCGAACAACCGGGGGCCTTGCGGGGAGGGTGCTAGTACGAGGAGCCGCTCGCGCCCAGCGAACCCGTCGGGTGCCAGACCGTCTTCGTCTCCAGGAAGGCGGTCATGCGGTCCGTGCCCGGGGACTCGGCGAAGTCCTCCGTGCGCGGGCGCAGGACGCGCTTGAGGTTGTCCGCCGCCGCGATCTCCAGGTCGCGGGCGAGGTCGCCCTCGGTCGCGCCCGTCAGGTCGATCGCGTTGACGTCCTGGTGGGCCGCCAGGTGCGGGCCCATCTCGGAGGCCTTGCCGGAGAGGATGTTGACGACGCCGCCGGGCAGGTCGGAGGTGGCCAGGACCTCGCCCAGGGAGAGGGCGGGGAGGGGGTACTTCTCCGAGGCGATCACGACCGCCGTGTTGCCCGTGGCGATCACCGGGGCGATCACCGAGACGAGGCCGAGGAAGGACGAGTCCTGGGGAGCGATGACGGTGACGACACCGGTCGGCTCGGGGCTCGACAGGTTGAAGTACGGTCCCGCGACCGGGTTCGCCCCGCCCACGACCTGGGCGATCTTGTCGGTCCAGCCCGCGTACCAGACCCAGCGGTCGATCGCCGCGTCGACGACGACGGCGGCCTTCGACTTCGACAGGCCCTCCGCCTCGGCGACCTCGCGGACGAACTGGTCCCGGCGGCCCTCCAGCATCTCGGCGACGCGGTAGAGGATCTGGCCGCGGTTGTACGCGGTCGCGCCGGCCCAGCCGCCGAAGGCCTTGCGGGCGGCGACGACCGCGTCACGGGCGTCCTTGCGGGAGGAGAGCGGCGCGTTCGCCAGCCACTTGCCCTTGGAGTCGGTCACCTCGTACACCCGGCCGCTCTCGGAGCGGGGGAACTTGCCCCCGACGTACAGCTTGTAGGTCTTGAAGACGCCAAGACGGGTCACGTCAGACATCGAGGTAGGCCTCCAGACCGTGACGGCCGCCCTCGCGGCCGAAGCCCGACTCCTTGTATCCGCCGAACGGCGAGGTCGGGTCGAACTTGTTGAACGTGTTGGCCCAGACGACACCGGCGCGGAGCTTGTTGGCGACCGCGAGGATGCGGGAGCCCTTCTCCGACCAGATGCCGGCGGACAGGCCGTACTGGCTGTTGTTGGCCTTCGCGACGGCCTCGTCGGGCGTACGGAAGGTCAGCACGGACAGGACCGGGCCGAAGATCTCGTCGCGGGCGACCGTGTGCGCCTGCGTGACGTTCGTGAAGAGCGTCGGGGCGAACCAGTAACCGGCGTCCGGGATGTCGCAGGCGGCGGTCCAGCGCTCGGCGCCCTCCGCCTCGCCCTGCTCCACGAGGGAGGTGATGCGGGCCAGCTGCTCCGAGGAGTTGATGGCGCCGATGTCGGTGTTCTTGTCCAGCGGGTCGCCGAGGCGCAGCGTCGAGAGGCGGCGCTTGAGGCTGTCGAGCAGCTCGTCCTGGATCGACTCCTGGACGAGGAGGCGCGAGCCCGCGCAGCAGACCTGGCCCTGGTTGAAGAAGATGCCGTTGACGATGCCCTCGACGGCCTGGTCGATGGGGGCGTCGTCGAAGACGATGTTGGCGCCCTTGCCGCCCAGCTCCAGGGTGACCTTCTTGTCGGTGCCGGCGACGGAGCGCGCGATGGCCTTGCCGACGGCGGTCGAGCCGGTGAAGGCGACCTTGTTCACGTCGGGGTGCGCGACCAGCGCGGCGCCCGTCTCCCCGTAACCGGGAAGGATGTTGACGACGCCCTTGGGCAGCCCGGCCTGGCGGCAGATGTCCGCGAAGAACAGGGCGGTCAGCGGGGTCGTCTCGGCCGGCTTGAGGACGACCGTGTTGCCGGTCGCGAGCGCCGGGGCGATCTTCCACGCCAGCATGAGCAGCGGGAAGTTCCACGGGATGACCTGGCCGGCCACGCCCAGCGGGCGGGGGTTCGCGCCGTAGCCCGCGTGGTCGAGCTTGTCGGCCCAGCCGGCGTAGTAGAAGAAGTGCGCGGCGACCAGCGGGAGGTCCGCGTCGCGGGTCTCCTTGATCGGCTTGCCGTTGTCCAGGGTCTCCAGGACGGCCAGCTCACGGCTGCGCTCCTGGATGATCCGGGCGATCCGGAAGAGGTACTTGGCGCGCTCGGAGCCGGGCAGCGCCGACCACTTCTCGAAGGCCTTGCGGGCGGCCTTCACGGCGCGGTCGACGTCCTCGGTGCCCGCCTGGGCGACCTCGGAGAGGACCTCCTCGGTGGCGGGGGAGACGGTCTTGAAGACCTTGCCGTCGGCCGCCTCGACGAACTCGCCGTCGATGAACAGGCCGTAGTTGGGGGCGATGTCGACGACGGACCGGGACTCGGGCGCCGGTGCGTACTCGAATGCAGATGCCATGTTGATCAGTCCACCGTCACGTAATCGGGGCCGGAGTAACGGCCGGTCGCCAGCTTCTGGCGCTGCATCAGCAGGTCGTTGAGCAGGCTGGAGGCGCCGAAGCGGAACCAGTGGTTGTCCAGCCAGTCCTCACCCACGGTCTCGTTGACGAGAACCAGGAACTTGATCGCTTCCTTGGTGTTGCGGATGCCGCCGGCCGGCTTCACGCCGATCTGCACGCCGGTCTGGGCGCGGAAGTCGCGCACGGCCTCCAGCATGAGCAGGGTGTTGGCCGGGGTGGCGTTGACCGCGACCTTGCCGGTCGAGGTCTTGATGAAGTCCGCGCCGGCCATCATGCCGAGCCAGGAGGCGCGGCGGATGTTGTCGTACGTGGACAGCTCGCCGGTCTCGAAGATCACCTTCAGCCGGGCGCGGTCGCCGCACTCCGCCTTGATCGCGGCGATCTGCTCGAAGACCTCCAGGTAGCGGCCGGCGAGGAAGGCGCCACGGTCGATGACCATGTCGATCTCGTCGGCGCCCGCGGCGATGGCGTCCGCCGTGTCGGCGAGCTTCACGGGGAGGGCGGCGCGGCCGGCCGGGAAGGCGGTGGCGACCGAGGCGACCTTGACGCCGGAGCCCGCGAGGGCGGCCTTGGCGGTGGCCACCATGTCGGGGTAGACGCAGACGGCGGCGGTCGTCGGGGTCGTGCGGTCGGTCGGATCGGGACGGACGGCCTTGGCGGCGAGCGCCCGGACCTTGCCCGGGGTGTCCGCGCCTTCGAGCGTCGTCAGGTCGATCATGGAGATGGCCAGGTCGATGGCGTACGCCTTGGACGTGGTCTTGATCGAGCGGGTGCCGAGGGACGCGGCGCGCGCCTCCAGGCCGACGGCGTCGACGCCGGGCAGCCCGTGGAGGAAGCGGCGCAGCGCACCGTCGGACGCGGTCACGTCGGCGAATGCGGATGCTGCGGATGCAGTGGTGGGCATGGTCACCAGTCGAGCATATCTACGCGCGTAGCGACCTGTACAGAGGAGGGCCTTCGCAGAGCCCGAGGTCACAGCGGGAGGGCGGCGTGGTGACGCGTGTCCGGGGGGCGCGTGAACCCTGTCACACGCCCGTGACATGGAGCGGACGGCTCCCGAATAGATGATCAATAGATTTTCCATCAGCAGCCAGCCAGACCTCACCGGAAACAGTCGGAAGAGAAAAAGCGGCATGCGACTCACACCAGCCACCCACCTGAATCGCAGGAGTCGTTATGCGCACCGCCCTTCGCACCGCCATCGCCACCGCCCTCGTCGCGGGCATCGCCATCGGCGCCCCGGCGCTCACCACCGGCGCCGCCTTCGCCGCCGACGGGCCGGCCGCCGCCGCCCCGACTGCTTCCACCCAGGCCCCGGCCGCGGCCACGCCGGCCGAACCCGCCCCGGCCGCCGCAAAGCCGTCCGGCACGGCCACGGCTGCCGCCGCGAAGGGCACCCTCGTCCGGACCGAGACCCTCAAGACCGGCACGGTCGCCAAGATCTACAAGGTCAAGGACCAGAACTTCCGCGCCGAGCTGTTCCGTGAGGGCCACCCGGTCGGCGTCCTGGAGGCGATCACCCGCTCCGCCGCCGGCCAGGACAACGGCGAGTTCTTCGTCCTCAACCCCGACGGCACCACCCACAACTGGGTCGGCAACATCGCGGGCCCGAAGCCCGGCACCTACCGGCTCGTCGACGGCACCGTCCTCCAGCTCGCCCAGAAGGACGGCCGCTACGGCCTCCAGCTGATCGAGAACGGCAAGGGCCGCGGCTACACCTATGTGAACGGCGCACGTGTCGTCTGGAACTTCGGCAAGGCCGTCGTCGTCCTGGAGCAGGACGGCCAGTTCGCCGCCTACGTCCCCGGTGCGCCGAAGCAGGCCGTCCCGCAGCCGTACACCCCGTCGTCGGCCAAGCCCACCACCGGCGGATCCGCCGTCGTCCTCGGCAAGTGCACGGTCAGCACGACCGTCGCCATCGGCGCGGGCACCAAGGCCGAGCTGTTCATGACCCGCCAGGGCCCGCTGGCCGAGTTCAGCACCGCCGACGACAACGGCGAGGACCGCGTCTTCGCGATGGTCGACCGGGCGCACCCCTCGCTCCCGGCGAGCGTCGGCATCGTCGGCCGGATCATCAACCCCGACAGCGCCACCCCGTCGCTCTTCACCCAGGTCGAGGGCGGCGCCGGCGCCAAGGGCTCCACCCACGCCTTCCCGAAGCTGCCCAAGGGCTGCACGCCGGAGACCGCCCCGGCGGGCACCGGGAGCGGCACGGGCACCGGTACGGGTACGGCCGGCACCGGCAGCAAGGGCGCCACCGGCACCGGTGTCACCACCCACGCCGGCCAGACCTCCGTCATCCCGAAGGGCGGCGTCGCCGCCGGTGCCGAGCTCGGCACCGAGGACGACAGCACCACGCTGCTCGCGGCCGGTGCGGGGGCCTCCCTCGCCGCCGCCGGTCTGGGCTTCGTGGTCCTGCGCCGCCGGTCCGCCGCCGCCCGCGGCTGACCCGTACGGCACTCGTACCGCACCCGTACCGCAGCACCCTCCCCGCCCCCTGACCCGAGCGGGAGAACACCCCACCCCCGGCCGGTCGCCGCGTCCCGCGCGGCGGCCGGCCGGAGCCCGTCCACCGCCGCCCTGCCCGGAGCCCGCCCGTGAACCGCCGCCGTCGCCCCTTCCGTACCGCACCCGTCCTCCTCGTGGCCGCGCTCGTCGCCCTCACCGGATGCTCCGCCGAGGCCGGGAGCGGGCAGCGGGCCGTCACCCCGCCCGCGCACGTCACGCCGGGCTCCGCCGCGCCCGCCACCGCCGCCGCGGCCGTGAAACCGCTCGCCCGGTCCCTGCCCGTCCGGGTCCAGGTGCCCGCCGCCGGGGTCGACACCGGGGCCACCGGGTCCGTCCTGGAGCTGGGGCTCGCCGCCGACGGCACCGTCGAGGTGCCCTCGGTCGAGGACGCCGACCGGATCGGCTGGTACGGCAAGGGCGTCACCCCCGGACAGACCGGCCCCGCCGTGCTCATCGGGCACTTCGACACCGCCCGCGGCCCCGCCGTCCTGAAGGACGTCGCCAAGGTCCGGGTCGGTGACGAGATCACCGTGACCCGCGCCGACGGCAGCACCGCGGTCTTCCGGGTCAGGGAGCTGGAGCAGGTCGACAAGGACGCCTTCCCGACCGCCAAGGTGTACGGCGACACCGCCCGCCCCGAGCTGCGGCTCGTCACCTGCGGCGGCGAACTGGTCGACGGCCACCGTCCCGACAACATCATTCTGTACGCGGATCTCGTGGCCACGCGGGCCGCCTGAGTCCTCAGGGGGCCGCTGAGGCAGAATCGGCCCCATGACGACCCCCGAGCCGACCCCCGAGCCCAGCCACGAGCCGAGCCGCGAGTCGACCCCCGAGCAGCCGGCCGCCGGTCCGCAGTCCCCCGACCGTGTCTTCCGGTCGCCGCTCGGGATCGCGAGCGGGGTGTTCCTGCTGGCCCTCGCGGCCCTGTTCGCCGGTGACATCATGATCCGGGGCGAGGGCCGCTCGCCCTGGCTCGCGCTGGCCGGTCTCGTCCTCGCCGTGCCGCTGATCGTGGCCTTCACGATCCGGCCCGCGGTGTACGCCAACGACGACCGGCTGCGGATCCGCAACCCGTTCCGGTCGATCACCCTGCCCTGGGCGACCGTCGCCGACGTCCGCGCCGGCTACTCCAGCGAGGTCCTCACCCGGGAGGGCGTGAAGTACCAGCTGTGGGCGGTGCCCGTCTCGCTGCGCCAGCGCAAGAAGGCGGCCCGCCGTGCCGCCCGCGCCTCGCAGGACGATCCGCACGGCCGTACCTCGGTGACCGCCGACGTCCGGGACAGCGCCTCCCGTACCGCCCCGTCCGACCGGACCGTGGCCGATCTGCGGGAGCTCGCCGAGCGCCGCGCCGCGGCCCCCGGCTCGCAGGGCGAGGCGCGGGTGCGCTGGGCGTACGAGATCGTCGGCCCCGCGGTGGCCGGACTGCTGCTCCTGGTGATCCTGGTGGCCACGGGCTGACCCGGCCCGAACGGACGGGTCGACCCGCGCATCGCCGACCACGTCAACGGCCGCTTCGGCCGACCGCCGACGGGGCGGCCGCCGGCCGGCCCACCCTGGCGCGCGCCCCCGGCGCACGGCCGACGGTCCACGTCACGTGGCATACGGGTTTCACCCGGACGGACGCGGGCCGGTACGGCGGCGGGGCCGCACGCAGGCCCGTACGGCGGCGGCGCCGGACGGAGTCCGTACGGCGAAGGGGCCGGTACGGGAATCCCGTACCGGCCCCTTCGGGGCTGCCCCGAAGGATCAGAGACCCGCGGCCGCCGACAGGTCCCGCTTGATCGCGACCAGCAGCTCGTGGGCCGTCGCCCGCGCCGGGGCCAGGTCCACCGCCGCGGCGACCGGCACCACGACCTCCAGGTAGCACTTGAGCTTGGGCTCCGTACCGCTCGGGCGGACGATCACCCGGGCCTTGTACGCGCCCTCCAGGTGGTAGCGCAGCCCGTCCGTCGGGGGCAGCGACTCGGTGCCCTTCGTCAGGTCCTCCGCCGAGACCACCGTCAGACCGGCCAGCGTCACCGGCGGCCGCTCGCGCAGCGCCGCCATGGCGTTCGCGATGACGCTCAGGTCCTCGACCCGCACCGACAGCTGGTCCGTCGCGTGCAGCCCGTGCGCCACCGCCAGGTCGTCCAGCAGGTCGGTCAGCGACCGGCCCTGCTCCTTGAGCACCGACGCCAGCTCGGTCACGAGCAGCGCCGCCGTGATGCCGTCCTTGTCGCGGACGCCCTCCGGGTCGACGCAGTAGCCGAGCGCCTCCTCGTAGCCGTACCGCAGGCCATCGACGCGGGCGATCCACTTGAAGCCGGTCAGCGTCTCCTCGTACCCGACGCCCGCGGCCTCCGCGATCCGGCCGAGCAGCGAGGACGACACGATCGACTCGGCGAACACGCCCGTCGCGCCCTTGTGCACCAGGTGCGCGGCGAGCAGCGCGCCCACCTCGTCGCCGCGGAGCATCCGCCAGCCGCCCACGACCTCCGGGTCGGGCACGGCGACGGCGCAGCGGTCGGCGTCCGGGTCGTTGGCGATGACCAGGTCCGGGTCGACGGCCCGGGCGGCCTCGAAGGCCAGGTCCATGGCCCCCGGCTCCTCCGGGTTCGGGAACGCGACCGTCGGGAACGCCGGGTCCGGCTCCGCCTGCGCGGCGACCAGCGCGGGCGGCGGGAAGCCGGCCCGGGCGAACGCGGCGGTCAGGACGTCCTTGCCGACGCCGTGCATGGCCGTGTAGACGGTCCGCGCGGTACGGGGGGAGCCGGGGGTCAGCACGGCGTCCGTGCGCTCCAGGTACGCGTCGAGGACCTCGTCTCCGAGGGTCTCCCAGCCGGTCTCCGGGCGCGGCACGTCGTGCAGCGAGCGGATCGCGGCGATCTCGGCGGCGATCTCCGCGTCGGCCGGCGGCACGATCTGCGAGCCGTCGCCCAGGTAGACCTTGTAGCCGTTGTCGCGCGGCGGGTTGTGGCTCGCGGTCACCTCGACACCGGCGACGGCGCCCAGGTGCCTTATGGCGTACGCCAGGACGGGCGTCGGCAGTGGGCGGGGCAGGAGCGCCGCGCGCAGCCCGGCGCCGGTCATGACGGCGGCGGTGTCGCGGGCGAAGTCCGCGGACTTGTAGCGGGCGTCGTAGCCGATGACGACGAGCCCGCCGTCCTGGCCCTTGGCCTTGAGGTACGCGGCGAGTCCGGCGGCGGCCCGGATGACGACCGAACGGTTCATCCGCATGGGCCCGGCGCCCAGCTCCCCGCGCAGCCCGGCGGTGCCGAACTGCAGGGTGCCGGCGAACCGGGCGGCGAGCTCGCCGTTCGCGCCGGTCCTGATGAGCTCGTCGAGCTCCTCGCGGGTCTCGCTGTCGGGGTCCTCGGCGAGCCACGCCTGGGCCCGGGTGAGGAGGTCGTCCTGCGTCACGGTGTGCCTTTCGGGGTCGAGCGGGGGCGGTGCGGTGCGGTGCGGGTGGTGGGGTGCGGGGTGCCGCTGCGCGGAGCCTTCCCCCACCCCGCCCCTTCCCGAAACCGGGGGCTCCGCCCCCGGACCCCCGCGCCTCAAACGCCGGCGGGGCTGAAAGATCAGCCCGTCCGGCGTTTGAGGACCGGGGTCTGGGGCGGAGCCCCAGTTCGGGAAGGGGCGGGGTGGGGAAAGAGGCCCCGCGCAGCGGCACCGACCCACCGGCGGTCGGGAGCACCCCGGCGGTCTGAGGCCGCCGCAGCGCCCCGAAGCCCGGGCGGCCCCCAGGGGCCGACCGGTGCGAGGGGCGCGGTAGGAAATCAGATGCGGTCGAGAACCCGCGTCAGGAGCTCGCCCATCCGCGCCGCCGAGTCCCGCCCCGCCTGGAGGACCTCCTCGTGGTTCAGCGGCTCGCCCGAGAGCCCCGCCGCGAGGTTGGTGACCAGGGAGATGCCGAGGACCTCGGCGCCGGCCTCGCGGGCGGCGATGGCCTCGAGGACGGTGGACATGCCGACGAGGTCGCCGCCGAGCACGCGGACCATGTTGATCTCGGCCGGGGTCTCGTAGTGCGGGCCGGGGAACTGCACGTAGACGCCCTCTTCGAGGGTCTCGTCGATCTCCTTGCACAGCGCGCGCAGCCGCGGCGAGTACAGGTCGGTGAGGTCGACGAAGTTCGCGCCGACGATCGGCGAGGCGGCCGTCAGGTTGAGGTGGTCGCTGATGAGGACCGGCTGGCCGGGGCGCATGCCCTCGCGCAGGCCGCCGCAGCCGTTGGTGAGGACGACGGTCTTGCAGCCGGCGGCGACGGCGGTGCGGACGCCGTGGGCGACGGACGCGACGCCGCGGCCCTCGTAGAAGTGGGTGCGGCCGAGGAAGACGAGGGCGCGCTTGGCGCCGATCTTGTACGAGCGGACCTTGCCGCCGTGGCCCTCGACGGCGGGCGGCGGGAAGCCGGGGAGTTCGGTGACCGGGAACTCGGCCTCGGGGGCGCCGAGCGCGTCGACGGCGGGCGCCCAGCCCGAGCCCATGACCAGGACGACGTCGTGGTTCTCGACTCCGGTCAGCTCGCGAAGACGTGCGGCAGCGGCCTCGGCGGCCTCGTACGGGGTGGCAGTTGCGTTCACTGACTCTCTCGCCTCGGGGAGGGGGGTCCGAGGCTGGCCCCGGACGGATTTGATACGCGCAGAAGCGTAGCCGGAGTTTGCCTACGCGCGTAGATGACGATGCCGACGGACATGCGATCGTTGTCTTGTCGTTTCCGACGAATGCCGCACCCCCGTGTTCCTGTCGGCACGCACCGTCAGCAGGGGCGCTTGCGCAACTCCATCACGTAGTCGTGCGGCGCGCCCGCCGATTCGGCCGCGTCGGCGACCTCGCCCAGGTACCGGGCGGACGGCAGCCCGCCCTCGTACGCGTTGAGGACGTAGACCCAGGCGGGCTCCTCGCCGTCCAGGGTGTGCACCCGGACCCGCATCCGGCGGTAGATGTCGAGGCCGACGCCCTCCCAGCGGTCCATGGAGTCCTCGTCCATCGGCGCGATGTCGTACAGCGCCACGAAGACCTGGGAGCGGGGGGCCTCCACGATCGTGGCCAGCGCTCCCTCCCAGCCCATCTGCTCGCCGCCGAAGGTGAGCCGCCAGCCGTTCAGCCAGCCGGTGCCGCGCAGCGGGGAGTGCGGTGCGCGGCGGCTCATCAGCCGTGCGTCGAGGTTGCCGGCGAAAGCGGCGTAGAGCGACATGGGACCGAGGGTACGGGAGGGGGCGGGGTGTCCGCCGAACTCCGGGGCGGGGTCGGGGGAGCCGTCCGCGGGGGCCCGCGCACCCCTTCGGTGGCCCCGGCGTGAGGCCGCGCCGGGCGTGCGGGACAATGGGGTACGCACTTGAAGCGTGCGGGACAATGGCGTACGCACTGCATCCCAGCGGGGGGACCCCCCGGCAGCAGAACGAGAGCGCGAGGCGTAGATCCCAGTGACCCGGATCGTGATCATCGGCGGCGGACCCGGCGGATACGAGGCGGCCCTGGTGGGCGCCCAACTCGGCGCGGAGGTGACCGTCGTCGACTGCGACGGCCTCGGCGGCGCGTCCGTCCTGACCGACTGCGTCCCCTCCAAGACCCTGATCGCCACGGCCGAGGTGATGACCACCTTCGACTCCTCGTACGAGGAGCTGGGCATCATCGTCGCGGACGACACCCCGCACGTGGAGCAGGCCGCCCGGGTCGTGGGCGTGGACCTCGGCAAGGTCAACCGACGGGTGAAGCGCCTCGCGCTCGCCCAGTCGCACGACATCACCGCCTCCGTCACCCGGGCGGGTGCCCGGGTGCTGCGCGGCCGGGGCCGGCTCTCCGGCCGGCAGGCGATGGACGGCTCCCGCCAGGTGGTCGTCACGGCCGCCGACGGCTCGGAGGAGACGCTGACCGCGGACGCGGTGCTGATCGCGACCGGCGGCCACCCGCGCGAGGTGCCGGACGCCAAGCCGGACGGCGAGCGCATCCTGAACTGGACGCAGGTCTACGACCTGAAGGAGCTCCCCGAGGAGCTCATCGTGGTCGGTTCCGGTGTGACCGGCGCCGAGTTCGCCGGCGCCTACCAGGCGCTCGGCTCCCGGGTCACCCTCGTCTCGTCCCGCGACCGGGTGCTGCCGGGCGAGGACCCGGACGCCGCCGCGGTCCTCGAAGACGTCTTCCGCCGCCGCGGCATGAACGTCATGGCCCGCTCCCGCGCCGAGTCCGCCAAGCGGGTCGGCGACCGGGTCGAGGTCACCCTCGCGGACGGCCGGGTCATCTCCGGCACGCACTGTCTGATGGCGGTCGGCGCGATTCCGAACTCGGCCGGAATGGGTCTGGAGGAGGCGGGGGTCAGGCTGAAGGACTCCGGTCACATCTGGACCGACAAGGTCTCCCGTACGACGGCTCCCGGCGTGTACGCGGCCGGCGACGTCACCGGTGTCTTCGCGCTCGCCTCGGTGGCGGCCATGCAGGGCCGCATCGCGATGTACCACTTCCTCGGCGACGCGGTGGCCCCGCTCAACCTGAAGACGGTCTCGTCGAACGTCTTCACCGACCCCGAGATCGCCACCGTCGGCTACACGCAGGCCGACGTGGACGCGGGCAAGATCGACGCCAAGGTCGTCAAGCTGCCGCTGCTGCGCAATCCGCGCGCGAAGATGCAGGGCATCCGGGACGGCTTCGTGAAGATCTTCTGCCGTCCGGGCACCGGCATCGTGGTCGGCGGCTGTGTGGTCGCGCCGAAGGCGAGCGAACTGATCCATCCGATCTCGATCGCGGTCGACAACAATCTGACGGTCGAACAGATCGCAAATGCTTTCACCGTGTACCCCTCCCTGTCGGGTTCGATCGCGGAAGTGGCACGTCAGTTGCACACCCGTAAGTCGGCGGGCGAGGCGTAGCACCTCACGCCGGTCGGGACGCGGACGGCCCCCGCCTGCGGGAACGGTTCGCCGACTCGGACAACCCCCGGCAAGCCAGGGCATAGCCCTGGCCTGGTACGGATCAACGGCGGGGCCTCCCATACCACTTGGAGGCCCCGTCTGTGTGCATCTTCTGCAATTCGGCGCATAGTGCTGAAAACTATCGGCCGGTCACGTTACTGTCAGTTTCGTGTTCGCTGCAGAACGTCGCCAGTTGATCCTCGAAATGGTGCGAGCCAATGGGGCCGTGTCGCTCCGCGAGCTCGCCCGCGTCGTCCAGACCTCTGAAGTGACCGTACGGAGAGACGTACGGGCCCTTGAGGCAGAAGGACTCCTCGACCGCCGCCACGGCGGTGCGGTGTTGCCGGGCGGATTCACGCGAGAATCCGGCTTCCCGCAGAAATCCCATCTCGCGACCGCGGAGAAGACGGCCATCGCCGACGTCGCCGCGAGCCTCGTCGAAGAAGGCGAGGCCATCGTCGTCGGCGCCGGGACCACCACGCAGGAGCTGGCGCGCCGGCTCGCCCGCGTGCCCGGCCTGACCGTGGTCACCAACTCCCTGCTGGTCGCCCAGGCCCTCGCCCACGCCAACCGGGTCGAGGTCGTCATGACCGGGGGCACCCTGCGCGGCTCCAACTACGCCCTGGTGGGCAGCGGTGCCGAGCAGTCCCTCCAGGGTCTGCGGGTCTCCCGCGCCTTCCTCTCCGGGAGCGGGCTGACCGCCGAGCGCGGCCTGTCCACGTCCAACATGCTCTCCGCGAGCGTGGACCGGGCGCTGGTCCAGGCGGCGGCGGAGGTCGTGGTCCTCGCCGACCACACCAAGCTCGGCTCCGACACCATGTTCCAGACGGTGCCCACGGACGTCATCACCCGCCTGGTGACCGACGAGCCGCCCGCCCACGACGACCGGGCCGCCACCGAACTCCAGGCCCTCGCCGACCAGGGCGTGCAGATCGCCGTCGCCGGTACGGGCTCCGCCGCCGGCCCCACCGGCGGTGAGCAGGTCCCCCCGGGCGCCCGGCCCCGCCGTGACATGCCGCTCCCGGTCCAGCGCGGCCGGATGGCGGCCGGTCAGTTCCGGGGACCGGGCGGAGGGATGACGGCCGAGACGCTGGAGCGCACGGCTCGGGTCGCGGACATGCGCCGCCGCTGAGGTCGGAGGGGCCCTCCCCCAGGGGTCCCGCGCGCGGCCGCACAGGGGCGGGGTCCCCGCGCCCGTGTCTCAGTCCTTGATTCCCCGGAGCGTCAGCGCCAGCAGACGGTCCGCCAACTCCTCGTCCTCCGGGCACTGTTCCGCCGCCAGCGCGATCGCGTTGGTCAGCTGCATCAGATCGCCGATCGACACGTCGGCGCGCACCTGACCCGCCTCCCGGGCGCGCCCGAGCAGCCGCTCGCCCGCCGCGCGCAGCGGCTCACTGCACTGGGCGAGCGCCGAACTCCGGTCGTACGAGGCCGACATCAGCGCGTGTGCGAGCCCCCGGTACTCGCCCGCGTGGGCGACCAGGGCCCGCAGCCACTCCACCAGGGCCCGGCACGGCTCCGCCGCCTCGGCCAACTCGCCCGAGCGGTCCAGGAGTTCGGTGAGGGCCTCCTGGAAGACGGCGTTGAGCAGCTCGGCCCGGGTGGGGAAGTGCCGGTAGAGGGTGCCGATGCCCACGCCCGCGCGGCGGGCGATCTCCTCCAGGGGCGCGTCGGCGCCCTGGGCGGCGAAGGTGGCACGGGCTTCGGTGAGCAGCCGCTCGTGGTTGCGTCGTGCGTCGGCTCGCATGGCGGGGAATCCCTCCTCCCTCGACGAAGGGCCCGCAGGCGGTCGCCTGCGGGCCCTTCGTACCGTACTCGGCTCGGGTGGTCGCCGGGTCAGTCCTTGATGTCGCAGATGGTGGCGCCGGAGGTGACGGACGCGCCGACTTCGGCGGTCAGGCCCTTCACGGTGCCGGAGCGGTGGGCGTTGAGGGGCTGTTCCATCTTCATGGCCTCAAGGACGACGATCAGGTCGCCTTCCTTGACCTCCTGGCCCTCCTCGACTGCGACCTTCACGATCGTGCCCTGCATCGGGGAGGCGAGGGTGTCGCCCGAGGCGGCCGGGCCGGACTTCTTCGCCGCCCGCCGCTTCGGCTTCGCACCCGCCGCAAGCCCGGTCCGGGCCAGCGTCATGCCGAGGGAGGACGGCAGGGAGACCTCAAGGCGCTTGCCGCCGACCTCGACGACGATCGTCTCGCGGCCGGCCTCGTCCTCGTCCGCCTCCGCGCCCGCCGGCGCGAACGGCTTGATCTCGTTGACGAACTCCGTCTCGATCCACCGCGTGTGGACCCGGAACGGGTCGGCGGTGAAGTCGGGGTCGGTCACCACGGCCTGGTGGAAGGGGATCGCGGTCGCCATGCCCTCGACGCGGAACTCCGCCAGCGCACGCGCCGCGCGCTGCAGCGCCTGCTCACGGCTCGCGCCGGTCACGATCAGCTTCGCGAGGAGCGAGTCCCACGCGGGGCCGATCACGGAACCCGACTCCACACCCGCGTCGAGGCGGACACCCGGACCGGTCGGCGGCGTGAACTCGGTGACGGTGCCGGGCGCCGGGAGGAAACCACGGCCCGGGTCCTCGCCGTTGATCCGGAACTCGAAGGAGTGACCCCGGATCTCCGGGTCGCCGTAGCCGAGCTCCTCACCGTCCGCGATCCGGAACATCTCCCGGACCAGGTCGATCCCCGTGACCTCCTCCGTCACCGGGTGCTCCACCTGCAGACGCGTGTTGACCTCGAGGAACGAGATCGTGCCGTCCGTGCCGACGAGGAACTCCACCGTGCCGGCACCGACGTAACCGGCCTCCTTCAGGATCGCCTTCGACGCCGCGTACAGCTCCGCGTTCTGCGCCTCGGACAGGAACGGCGCCGGAGCCTCCTCCACCAGCTTCTGGTGACGGCGCTGCAGCGAGCAGTCACGGGTCGAGACGACGACCACGTTGCCGTGCTGGTCGGCCAGGCACTGCGTCTCCACGTGCCGCGGCTTGTCCAGGTAGCGCTCCACGAAGCACTCGCCCCGCCCGAACGCCGCGACCGCCTCACGCACCGCGGAGTCGTACAGCTCCGGGACCTCCTCCAGCGTCCGCGCCACCTTCAGACCACGGCCACCGCCACCGAACGCCGCCTTGATCGCGATCGGCAGACCGTGCTCCTCGGCGAACGCCACGACCTCGTCCGCACCCGAGACCGGGTCCGGCGTGCCGGCCACCAGCGGGGCCCCGGCACGCTGGGCGATGTGACGGGCCGCCACCTTGTCACCCAGATCCCGGATCGCCTGCGGCGGCGGACCGATCCACGTCAGACCCGCGTCCAGGACCGCCTGCGCGAACTCCGCGTTCTCCGAAAGGAACCCGTAACCGGGGTGGACCGCGTCCGCACCCGAGTCCGCAGCGGCCTGCAACACCTTCGCCATGTCCAGATAACTGGTCGCCGGAGTGTCACCGCCCAGAGCGAACGCCTCGTCAGCCGCCCGGACATGCAGAGCATCCCGGTCCGGCTCGGCGTACACGGCCACGCTGCCGATACCCGCGTCCCGGCACGCCCGGGCCACACGGACAGCGATTTCGCCACGGTTGGCGATGAGCACCTTGCGCACGATGGCTCCCTCCTTGAAACAAGCTGAGTTTAGGGACTGCCGACACGGCCTTTCGACCCGTCCCCAGTGGTGAGCTTGCCCACACGGAGCGTGACCCCGGGCCCGCTCGGGTCGTGAATTCCCTTGTCGCACCACGGTACGCAGGGTTCCTTTACGGCACAGTAGCTCCGAGGTGTGGCGCAGGTCTCTGTTCGTGCGGCCAGTCGCCATTCGGGTTTCTTTGTCGAGTCCCTACGAATGGGTCAACGATTCTTTGCCGGGCGGTCCGTCGTCGCCGCTCGTGCGCGGACTCTTGTCCAGGGGTTTACCGGCCAGTAGCCTTCGCGCTGTCGAACGTACTGTCGGTAACAGGCGAATCCAGGGAATCCAGGGGGTGGCCGAGGTGGCCCGCAGACCGATAGCTCTCGTGACGGGAGCGGTGCTGCTCCTCGAAGCGCCCGGCATCGTCGCCGTCAACGCCGTGATGGCCCGCTTCGTCAAGGTCCAGGCGATGTCCCTCGACGGCATGGACCCCGACGTCATGTACACCGGCACCTGGGCCCTCGGCATCGCCTCCGGCGCCGCCCTCGCGCTCTGCGCCCTGGTCGCCCTCCTCGCGGGCATCCGCGACCGCCGCCCCGGCCGGGCCGGCCGGGCCCTGCTCATCGGCTGCGCGGTCGTGCACGGCGTGCTCGGCGCGGTCACCGTCGGGCTGATCGGCTGGGCCGCGTTCACCTTCATGATGCTCGTCCTCGGCCTGATCGTGCTCACCCTGGTGGCGTACGGCAAGGGGTACGAGGCCGGCGCCGACCCTCGCGAGGAGGCACCGGCACCGGCCTGATCGGCAAGTCGCCGCCCAGCGGCTCAGGCCCAGAGGTCGGTGATCTTGACGCCCAGCTTTCCGAGGAGCGTGCGCAGCAGCGGCAGCGACAGGCCGATCACGTTGCCCGGGTCCCCCTCGATGCCGTCGATGAACGGCGCCGAGCGTCCGTCCAGGGTGAACGCGCCCGCCACGTGCAGCGGTTCGCCGCTCGCCACGTACGCCGCGATCTCCTCGTCCGTCGGCTCGCCGAAGCGGACCACGGTGGAGGCGGTCGCCGACTCGAAGCGCTTGGCGGCCGTGTCGTACACGCAGTGACCGGTCTGGAGGATGCCGACCCGGCCGCGCATCGCCTTCCAGCGGGCGGTGGCCTCGGCGGCGTCCGCCGGCTTGCCGAGGGCCTGCTTGTCGAGTTCGAGGACCGAGTCGCAGCCGATGACCAGCGCGCCGAACGCCTCGGGCCGGGCGGCCACATGGGCGGCCTTCGCCTCGGCGAGGGCGAGGGCGAGCTCGGCCGGGGTCGGGGCGTGCGTCTTGTCCTCGTCGACCCCGCTCACGATCACCTCGGGGGCGAGCCCGGCCTGCCGGAGCAGGTTGAGGCGGGCGGGGGAGGCGGAGGCGAGCACGACACGGCGCGGATCAGCAGTCATGGGGGCAGCGTAGCCAGTGGCGGGGCCCCGTTCGTGCCGAAGACTCCACCGGGTCCGCCGGGTGCCCGCCGGAGGCTCAGCGCGCGCTCGCGACGAACATCGCCACCACCATGGCGAGCGCGAGCAGCACGCCCGCGCGGCGGAGCATCGCCTGCATCTCCCGCATGAACTTCGGCGGCTTGTTCTCGGGGTCCGACCACAGCATGGCTCCGATCCTCCGGCCGGGGCGGCCGGGGCGCCTGAGTACGGATACTCAGGCGCCCCGGTGCGGAAGGACTATTCGCGGAGGAGTGGTGCGGCGGGCGCGCTGACGCGCGGACGGCCGCGCCGGGGCTACGCCCGGGCGAAGACCCCGTCGCGCGCCGCCGCGAGGGCCGCCGTGACCGCCCGTTCCGCCGCGGCCGCGGTGACCTCCTCGTGGGTGACGGTGAAGCGGTAGTAGAGCGGCGCGGAGACGGCGCGGAGCAGTTCGGCGGGGTCGGTCTCCGCGGGGACCTCGCCGCGGGCCGCGCCCCTGGCGACGACGGGTGCCCATTCGGCGAGCCGGGTCCGGTAGAAGCCGGCGAGCGCGCGGGCGCACTCCTCGTCGCAGGCGGCCGCGGCGATGACCGCGCGGAAGACGGCGCCCATCCGGGGGTCGGTGAGGGTGGCCCGTACGAGCTCGGCGTTGGCGCGCAGGTCGCCGGCGAGGCTGCCGGTGTCGGAGGCGGGCAGGGACTGTTCGGCCATGTCGTGCAGGAGGTCGGTGACCAGGCCGACGGGGGAGCCCCAGCGCCGGTAGACGGTCGTCTTGCCGACCTCGGCGTGGGCGGCGATCCGGTCCATGTTGAGGGCGTGGAAGCCCGCTTCGGCGAGGGCGTCCCGGGTGGCGTCGAGGACGGCCCTGCGGACCTTCGCGGTGCGGCCGCCGGGGCGCAGGGTGCCGGGCGAGGCCGGCCGGCTCTCAGTCAAATGGGTCTCCTGTTCCATTAACGCCATCGACTCTGCTACGGTACGGGACATCTTAACGGAACCAGTCTCCCATTAAGGGGTGCTACGCATGGTTGCCCTGGATCTCCCCGCCCCCACGGACGCACCGGCCGACACGCCCACCGGCCGCCCTGACACCCGGATGACCGGCCGGATGCGGCTCGTCCTCGTCGTCCTCCTCGTCGCCCAGTTCATGCTCGCCGTCGACTTCTCGATCCTGAACGTCGCCCTCCCCGTCATCGGCCAGGGACTCGGCTTCAGCCTCGGCGGCCTCCAGTGGATCGCCACCGCCTTCGCCCTCGCCGCCGCCGGCTTCACCCTGCTCTTCGGGCGCGTCGCCGACCTCGTCGGACGCCGCCGCCTCTTCCTCGGCGGCATGGCCCTCCTCGGCGTCTCCTCCCTCGTCGGCGGCCTCGCCACCGGCCCCGAGATGCTGATGGCCGCACGGGTCGCCCAGGGCCTCGCCACCGCCGCCGTCACCCCCGCCGGGCTCTCCCTGCTCACCGCCTCCTTCCCGGAGGGCCCGCTGCGGGCCCGCGCCCTCGGCCTCAACGGCGCCCTGATGTCCGCGGGCTTCACCACCGGCGCGATCCTCGGCGGAGTCCTCACCGACCTGCTCTCCTGGCGCTGGGCCTTCCTCGTCAACGTGCCGGTGGCGCTCGCCGTCCTCCTCGTCGCCCCCGCCGTCCTCACCGAGAGCCGCCCGGCGGTCCGGCCCCGGCTCGACGTGCCCGGCGCGATCACCGTCACCGGCGGGCTCCTCGCCCTCGTCTACGGCCTGACCGTCAGCGGCGAGCACGGCTGGACCGACCCGGTCGCGCTCGTCGCCCTGGCCGCCGGGGCCGCGCTCCTCGCCGTCTTCGTCCTCGTCGAACGCCGCGCCGCCGCCCCCCTCGTACCGCTCCACATCCTGAGGCGCCGCACGGTCGTCTGGGGCAACCTCGCCGGGCTCGTCGCCTTCGTCACCGAGACCTCGCTGGTCTTCCTGATGACGCTCTACCTCCAGGACGTCCTCGACTTCTCCCCCCTCGCCGCCGGCCTCTCCTTCGGCGTCCTCGGCGCCGGCACCGTCCTCGGCGGGGTGTTCGCCTCCCGCTTCATCGGCCGCTTCGGCCCCCGGACCGCCCTGGTCTCCGGCGGACTCCTCCAGGCCCTCGCGACCGTCTCCCTGTACGGGCTCGGCGAAGGCCCCGGCAGCCTCTGGCTGCTGCTCACCGCGACCTTCGCCGGCGGCGTCGGCAACATGCTCGCGATCGTCGGCTTCATGGTCACCGCCACCTCCGGCATCCCCGACCACGAGCAGGGCACGGCGACCGGCCTGGCGACCATGACCCAGCAGATCGGCATCACCATGGGCACCCCGATCATGAGCGCTGTCGTCGTCACCGCGCCCGTCCTGCTCGACGGCATCGGCCTGGCGGTGCTCGTCAACGCCTCGATCGTGGCCGCCGGAGCCGTACTCGCCGGCCTGTTCCTCCGTCGTACGTGACCGGCGGCGGACACGGGAAAGGCCGGACCCCGCACAGGGGTCCGGCCTTCCGCCGTCCGACGGCTACACCGGCCAGTACGACCGGGCCCAGGCCCGCGGGCCCGGCCGGTGCCGCACCGCACGGGCGATCCGCGACGGGTCCGACCAGCTCTCCGGTACGGCCGGGCCGCCGCCCTCGGCGGACGCCGCCGCCGTCGCCGCGGCCCGCGCCTGGACCACCGCCAGTGCGGCGGCCAACTCCTCCGGGGTCGGGTTTCCCCGTACGACCTTGATCACAGCGACTCCTTCGAGGTCCTGGAGGGATTTAGAGCGGGATGTTGCCGTGCTTCTTCGGAGGCAGGGATTCCCGCTTCGTCCGCAGCTGACGCAGCCCCTTCACGATCTGCGGGCGGGTGTCCGACGGCAGGATCACCCCGTCGATGTAGCCGCGCTCGGCCGCCGTGTACGGGTTGAGCAGGGCGTCCTCGTACTCCCGCATCAGCCGCGCCCGCTCCGCCTCCTGGTCCTCCGCCTCCGCGATCGTCCTGCGGTGCAGGATGTTGACCGCGCCCTGCGCGCCCATCACCGCGATCTGCGCCGTCGGCCACGCCAGGTTCAGGTCCGCGCCCAGGTGCTTCGAGCCCATGACGTCGTACGCGCCGCCGAAGGCCTTCCGCGTGATGACCGTGATCAGCGGGACCGTGGCCTCCGCGTACGCGTAGATGAGCTTCGCGCCGCGCCGGATGATGCCGCCGTACTCCTGGTCCACGCCCGGCAGGAAGCCCGGCACGTCCACGAAGGTGAGGACCGGGATGTTGAAGGCGTCGCAGGTGCGGACGAAGCGCGCGGCCTTCTCGGACGCGTCGATGTCCAGGCAACCCGCGAACTGCATCGGCTGGTTGGCGACCACACCCACCGGGAAGCCCTCGACACGGCCGAAACCGGTCACGATGTTCGGCGCGAACAGCGCCTGCGTCTCCAGGAACTCGCCGTCGTCGAGGACGTGCTCGATGACCCGGTGCATGTCGTACGGCTGGTTCGCCGAGTCCGGGATCAGCGTGTCCAGCTCGCGGTCCTCGTCCGACACCTCGGTCTCCGCGACCTCAGGGAAGGTCGGCGGCTCCGAGAGGTTGTTCGACGGAAGGTAGGACAGCAGGGACTTCACGTACTCGATGGCGTCCTTCTCGTCGCCCGCCATGTGGTGCGCCACGCCCGAGGTCGCGTTGTGCGTCCGCGCCCCGCCCAGCTCCTCGAACCCCACGTCCTCACCGGTCACCGTCTTGATGACGTCGGGACCCGTGATGAACATGTGCGAGGTCTGATCCACCATCACCGTGAAGTCGGTGATCGCGGGCGAGTACACCGCGCCGCCCGCGCACGGGCCGACGATCAGCGAGATCTGCGGGATCACCCCGGAGGCATGCGTGTTGCGGCGGAAGATCTCGCCGTACATGCCGAGCGCGCTCACCCCCTCCTGGATGCGGGCGCCACCGGAGTCGTTGATGCCGATGACCGGGCAGCCGGTCTTCAGCGCGAAGTCCATCACCTTGATGATCTTCTGGCCGTACGTCTCGCCCAGCGCACCGCCGAAGACCGTGAAGTCCTGCGAGAACACCGCCACCGGACGGCCGTCGACCGTGCCGTAGCCGGTCACCACGCCGTCTCCGTACGGACGGTTCTTCTCCAGGCCGAAGTTGGTCGAGCGGTGCCGGGCCAGCTCGTCCAGCTCGACGAACGACCCCTCGTCGAGCAGCAGCGCGATCCGTTCGCGCGCGGTCAGCTTGCCCTTCGCATGCTGCTTCTCCACCGCACGCTCCGAGCCGGCGTGGGTGGCCTCGTCGATACGGCGCTTGAGGTCCGCGATCTTGCCTGCGGTCGTGTGAATGTCGATCTCGTACTGCTCTGCCGGCTCGGACATCGGGATGCGGCTCCCTGCCTGGTCACGGGGGGTTCGTTGACTACGAATGGGCTACTGCTCAGCTACTGAGCCGTAGCGTATCGACGCCGATACGGTTCGGCACTGCGGTCTTTGCCACACCTAGTCTGGCTTGCATGACGTCCACCCAAGGCTCCGGCGGACCCTGGTCCGACCTCGACCGGCCCCCACTGAACGCCCCCGCGCTGCGCCGCGCCCTCGTCCTCCCCGACGGACTGTGGACCTCGCTCGACGTGGTCCCCACCACCGGATCCACCAACAGCGACCTCACCGCCCGCGCCGACGAACTGCCCGAGGGCGCGGTGCTCGTCGCCGAGGAGCAGACCTCCGGCCGCGGCCGCCTCGACCGCAGCTGGACCGCCCCCGCCCGCTCGGGGCTCTTCCTCTCCGTCCTCCTCAAGCCCGCGGCGCCGGTCCACCGCTGGGGCTGGCTCCCGCTGCTCACCGGCGTCGCCGCGGCGACCGGCCTCGCCAAGGCCGCCGGCGTCGACATGTCCCTCAAGTGGCCCAACGACCTGCTGGTTTCCGTCGGAGGCGAGGAACGCAAGACCGGCGGCATCCTCGCCGAGCGGGCCGGAGCGGACGGCGTCGTCGTCGGCCTCGGCATCAACGTCACCCTCCGCGAGGACGAACTCCCCGTCCCCGCGGCCGGCTCCCTCCTCCTCGCCGGCGCCGTCTCCACCGACCGCGACACCCTCCTGCGGGCCGTCCTGCGCTCCCTCGCCGAGTGGTACGGCGACTGGTCGCGGGCCGACGGAGACCCCGCCGAATCCGGCCTCCAGGCGGCCTACGCGGCCGGCTGCGCCACCCTCGGCCGCCGCGTCAGGGCCGAGCTCCCCGGCGAGCGGATGCTGGAGGGCGAGGCCGTGGCCCTCGACGGCGACGGCCGCCTGGTCGTCGCCACGGAAGGCGGCGGCACGGAGGCGGTCGGAGCCGGCGACATCGTCCACCTCAGGACCTAGGGGGTGTCTTGTCGATCAGGCCGGATCAGGGAGCGGCGGCTGGTGCCGTGCATCGCAAGGCGGAGGAGGGAGTCGACGCGGAGCGTCGACGAGTGACGACAACGCGGCGAGGCGCGGTGCCAGGCGTCGCGAGCCCGGCATGATCGGCAAGACACCCCCTAGGGGGTGCCGTGCCGGTCAGGCGGCTCGACCGGCAGGACACCCCCGGGTCCCGGCCCGCGGACCACGGCGGCGGACTTCAAGGCGTGAGCCAAGCCACAGCTGTCGTATCGTGGACCGCGATCCAGGGCGACAGATCGGCAGGGCAAGTGGGCAGGGAACGGGCAGGAGGCGGCCGGTGACCGTCGACGACGAGAACGAGGGCGGCGCGCCCGAGCCTCCCACGTACCCCACCCCGCATCACGAGGTCGACCACACGGCGGAGCCGACCGACGATCCGCTCGCCATCCGCCTCGAACAGCTCATCCTCGGCGCGGACCGCCGCTACACCCCGTTCCAGGCCGCCCGGACGGCCGGCGTCTCCATGGAGTTGGCCTCCCGGTTCTGGCGCGCCATGGGCTTCGCCGACATCGGCCAGGCCAAGGCGCTCACCGAGGCCGACGTGCTGGCCCTGCGCCGGCTCGCCGGTCTCGTCGAGGCCGGACTGCTCAGCGAGCCGATGGCCGTCCAGGTCGCCCGTTCCACCGGGCAGACCACGGCCCGGCTCGCCGAGTGGCAGATCGACTCCTTCCTGGAGGGCCTGACCGAGCCGCCCGAGCCCGGCATGACCCGCACCGAGGTCACGTACCCCCTGGTGGAGCTGCTCCTGCCCGAGCTGGAGGAGTTCCTGATCTACGTCTGGCGGCGGCAGCTCGCCGCCGCCACCGGCCGGGTCGTGCAGGCCGCCGACGACGAGGAGATGGTCGACCGGCGCCTCGCGGTCGGCTTCGCCGACCTCGTCGGCTTCACCCGGCTCACCCGCCGCCTCGAGGAGGAGGAGCTCGGCGAGCTCGTCGAGGCCTTCGAGACCACCTGCGCCGACCTGGTCGCCGCGCACGGCGGCCGGCTCATCAAGACCCTCGGCGACGAGGTGCTGTACGCCGCCGACGACGCCGGCACCGCCGCCGAGATCGCGCTGCGCCTGATCGAGACCCTCAGCCACGACGAGACGATGCCCGCACTGCGCGTCGGCATCGCCTTCGGCACGGTCACGACCCGGATGGGCGACGTCTTCGGCACCACCGTGAACCTGGCGAGCCGCCTCACCTCGATAGCGCCGAAGGACGCCGTCCTCGTCGACGGCGCGCTCGCGGAGGAGCTCTCCAGGACCGGGGAGGCGCCCGTCTCGGAGACGGAGGCCGCCGAGGAGGCGGCCCGTGCCGAGAAGGAGGGCCGGCAGCCGGCCACGTACCGCTTCGCGCTCCAGCCGATGTGGCAGCGCCCGGTCCGCGGCCTCGGCGTCGTCGAACCCTGGCTCCTGACCCGCCGCCCCACCTAGGATCTCCCGTGAACGCCTGTTAACCCTCGTTAACAGGCCCTGACCGGGAGGGTGTGCGGGATGTCCGAGCAGCGTTTTGGTGAGTTCGTCGTGGTCCGGAAGGACGCGGACGGGCCCGGCGGCGGGCACGTCGCCGAGCTGGTCCTCGACCGGCCCAAGGCGATGAACGCCGTCTCCTCCGAGATGGCCCGCTCCCTCGGTGCCGCCTGCGAGGCGCTCGCCGCCGACG
Organism: Streptomyces venezuelae ATCC 10712; assembly: GCF_008639165.1. Taxonomy (NCBI): domain Bacteria; kingdom Bacillati; phylum Actinomycetota; class Actinomycetes; order Kitasatosporales; family Streptomycetaceae; genus Streptomyces; species Streptomyces venezuelae. The sequence continues at coordinate 4,954,586 of NZ_CP029197.1, forward strand.
CCTCCGTCCGCGTCACCGTGCTGACCTCCTCGAACGACCGGGCCTTCTGCGTCGGCGCCGACCTCAAGGAGCGCAACTCGTTCACCGACGCCGAGCTGGTCCGCCAGCGGCCGACCGCGCGCGCCGCCTACACCGGCGTCCTGGAGCTGCCGATGCCGACCGTCGCCGCCGTGCACGGCTTCGCCCTCGGCGGCGGTTTCGAGCTGGCGCTCGCCTGCGACGTGATCGTCGCCGACGCGACCGCCGTGGTCGGCCTGCCCGAGGTCTCCGTGGGCGTCATCCCCGGCGGCGGCGGTACGCAGCTGCTGCCGCGCCGGGTGGGTGCGGCGCGCGCCGCGGAGCTGGTCTTCACGGCCCGCCGGGTGGAGGCGGCGGAGGCCCGCGAGCTGGGCCTGGTGGACCTTCTGGAGGAGGACGCGCGGACGGGCGCCCTGGAGCTCGCGGGCAGGATGGCGGCCAACTCGCCGGTCGGGCTCCGCGCGGCGAAGAAGGCCATGCGGCTCGGCCAGGGCCTGGACCTGCGGGCGGGCCTCGAGGTCGAGGACGCGGCGTGGCGGTCGGTGGCCTTCTCCGGGGACCGGGCGGAGGGCGTGGCGGCCTTCAACGAGAAGCGGAAGCCGAACTGGCCGGGTGAGTGAGTTTTACCGTTTTGTACTAAATGTGACTTACGGTGACGTCTCGGAAGGGAAAACGGATCAAACCTCCCTAAGCTGGAGGAATGGGTGAGGACGTACGGCTGCGGGCCGTAGTGGCGCTGGCGCAGGGGATGGCGGCGGCGCACACTCCACGCGAGTTCTGGCGGGCGGCGGCGCTCGGGTCCTGCGAGGGGCTCGACGGGAGCTTCGCCGCCCTCTCCGTCTGGCAGCGGGACCACGGCCGCCTCAAGGTCCTGGTGAACGCCGGGCAGCGGGCGGTGGGCGAGGAGGAGTTCCCGGACTCGGAGACGTACCCGGTGCACCAGTTCCCCGAGATCACCGAGTTCCTGCACGAGCAGTGGGCGGGCGGCGGTGAGCCGGACGCCTGGGTGGAGACCGCCGACGACCGGGTCCCGACGGGCCGGGTGACCGGTCTGCGCCGGCGCGGGCGGGGCTGCTGCGTGGTGGCCCCGATCGTGCTGCACGGCCGGGCGTGGGGTGAGCTGTACGTGGCCCGCCCACCGGAGCAGAAAGCTTTCACCCGGGCGGACGCCGACTTCGCGACCGTCCTGGCGGCGGTGGTCGCGGCGGGCATCGCCCAGGCGGAACGCCTGGAGGAGGTCCGCAAGCTCGCCTTCACCGACCCGCTGACCGGCCTCGCCAACCGACGGGCCGTCGACACCCGCCTCGACGAGGCCATCGAGCGCTACCGGGCGGACGGCTCCGTCGTCAGCCTGATGGTCTGCGACCTCAACGGCCTCAAGCGGGTCAACGACACCCATGGCCACGCCGTCGGCGACCGCCTCCTCGAACGCTTCGGCTCGGTCCTCTCCCGCTGCGGCGCCATGCTCCCCGGCGCCCTCGCGGCCCGCCTCGGCGGCGACGAGTTCTGTCTGCTGACGGTCGGCCCGACGGCGGACGAGGTGGTCGCGGTCGCCGAGGAACTCTGCGTACGGGCGGCGGAGCTGGAACTGGGGGAGGGCGTGGCCTGCGGGGTGGCGTCCACCGGCGACCCGATCGGGCCCCTGAGGTCCGCCCGCCGCCTCTTCCGCCTCGCGGACGCTGCCCAGTACCAGGCGAAGGCGGCCCGCTCGTCGAAACCGGTGGTGGCGGGCCGCGACGGCACGGTCATCCGCCTCGCGGACGCCCCGCCGGGAGCCCGCGACCGCCGGAGGTTCCGGGACGCACCGCCGGTGGAGCTGCCGCCGGAGGGCGGGGACGGGGGCGGGTGAGGAGCCGCGGGCGCGGGCTTCCCCTCGGGGGGGCGTGGGCGGCGGACCGGGGGTCATCGGCGAGGATCGATCCGGTAAGGGGTCGTCCGGTGGAGGGCCGGTGACGAAGTCACCTAGTGACATGTCGGTCTTCAATCCGTAGGGTGCTGAATATGGATATGCAGACAGTCGTCCTCGGCACGTCCGGCACGACCCCGCAGGACGTCATCGACGTCGCCCGTCACGGCGCCCGCGTCGAGCTGTCGCCCGAGGCCGTGGAGGCCCTGGCCGCCGCCCGGGACATCGTCGACGCGCTCGCCGCCAAGCCCGAGCCCGTCTACGGGGTCTCCACCGGCTTCGGCGCGCTCGCCACCCGGCACATCGGCCATGAGCTCCGCGCCCAGCTCCAGCGCAACATCGTCCGCTCGCACGCCGCCGGCATGGGCCCGCGCGTCGAGCGCGAGGTCGTCCGCGCCCTCATGTTCCTGCGGCTGAAGACCGTCGCCTCCGGTCACACCGGCGTCCGCCCCGAGGTCGCGCAGACCATGGCCGACGTCCTCAACGCCGGCATCACCCCGGTCGTCCACGAGTACGGCTCCCTCGGCTGCTCCGGCGACCTCGCCCCGCTCTCCCACTGCGCCCTCGCGCTCATGGGCGAGGGCGACGCCGAGGGCCCCGACGGCGTGGTCAAGCCGGCCGGCGAGCTGCTCGCCGCCGCCGGCATCGCGCCCGTCGAGCTCAAGGAGAAGGAGGGCCTCGCCCTCCTCAACGGCACCGACGGCATGCTCGGCATGCTGATCATGGCCCTCGCCGACCTCGACACCCTCTACAAGTCGGCCGACATCACCGCCGCGCTCTCCCTCGAAGCCCTCCTCGGCACCGAGAAGGTCCTCGAACCCGAGCTGCACGCCATCCGCCCGCACCCCGGCCAGGCCGCCTCCGCCGCCAACATGCTCGCCGTGCTCAAGGGCTCCGGCCTCACCGGCCACGCCCTCGCCGGCGAGGCCCCGCGCGTCCAGGACGCCTACTCGGTGCGCTGCGCCCCGCAGGTCGCCGGCGCCGGCCGCGACACCATGGCCCACGCCCGGCTCGTCGCCGAGCGCGAACTGGCCGCCGCCGTCGACAACCCGGTGGTGCTGCCCGACGGCACGGTCCGCTCCAACGGCAACTTCCACGGCGCCCCCGTCGCGTACGTCCTCGACTTCCTCGCGATCGCCGCCGCCGACCTCGGCTCCATCGCCGAGCGCCGCACCGACCGGCTCCTCGACAAGAACCGCTCGCACGGCCTGCCGCCCTTCCTCGCCGAGGACGCGGGCGTCGACTCCGGCCTGATGATCGCCCAGTACACGCAGGCCGCCCTGGTCAGCGAGATGAAGCGGCTCGCCGTCCCGGCCTCCGCCGACTCCATCCCGTCCTCCGCGATGCAGGAGGACCACGTCTCCATGGGCTGGTCCGCCGCCCGCAAGCTGCGCACCGCGATCGGCAACCTCAACCGGATCATCGCCGTCGAGCTGTACGCCGCCACCCGCGGCGTCGAGCTCCGCGAGGGCCTGACCCCGGCCCCCGCCAGCCGGGCCGCGATCGCCGCCCTGCGCGCGGCCGGTGTCGAGGGTCCCGGCCCGGACCGGTTCCTCGCCCCCGACCTGGCGGCCGCCGACGCCTTCGTACGCGAAGGGAAGCTGCTCGCCGCGGTGGAGCCGGTCACCGGCCCGCTGGCCTGACCGGACGCAGAAGCCGAAAGGGCCCGCCCCGGGACTCCCGGGGCGGGCCCTTCGCCGTCTTCGCCGTCTTCGCCGTTCGCTCAGGACGTCCGGTCGCGGCGCCGCATCGCGAGCGCCACGAAACCCGCACCCACGCCCAGGAAGCCCGTCCCGCCGATCAGATACGGCACGGTGTCCCGGCTCCCGGTCTCCGCCAGGCGGTCACCCGCGGCGGAGCCGTCCTCGGTCACCCCGATGCGTACCCCGCCCTGCTCGTCGGTGGCGTTCGCCGAAGGTACGAACCACAGGGCGCACAGCAGTGTCCCGGCGGCGGTCGCGGTGAGCAGGGGGCGGCGGGCGGCGGACACGGAAATTTCGATCTCCCTTGCGGAAACCGCGCATTGGTCGGTGAGCAGATGCTAGTGAACACAGCGGGTCGCGGGAAAGCCGGGAGCCCGCGGACCCTACGCTCCGATCCATGAGTACTTCTGAGTCACCGCGCTATGTACGCCTTCGGGTCGATGTGGTCCTGGAGATCGACGGACCCGAGGCGCTGGCCGAGGCCGCCGAGGCCCGGATCGACGCCGACGAGTTCATGCCGGAGGAGGAGCGGGTGCCCGCCCGGGCCGCCGCCCGCGAGGACAGCGCCGAGGCGCTCGCGTACCTCGTCGAGCCCTTCGACCTGATCCGCGACGTCCCCGGGATCGAGATGGTCCAGGCCTCCTGGAGCAGTGAGGAGATCGAGTACGACCCCGATGCGCTTGAGTGGGACATCGACGGGGAAGATGGGGTGGACGAAGACGACGACGACCGGTCGTAGGACCGGTATCCGCCCTGTTCACAGGCCCCGGGACGGCGTCCCGGGGCCTGTTCGCGCGCCGGGCGTCCGGACCTGCGGGGAGCCGCGGGAACCGGGCGGTCCGTCCGTGCGTGTGGATCAGTGGCGTTCCCCACAAACGCCCCGTTTCCGGAACCGGACGGGGTGTCATGGGCGTTCATACAAGAAGTTGGCAGGGAACCGGCGACGATGGAGAAGCGTGTGATGACGGACGGCAAGCGCCGCCGCAGGAGCCTGGCCGCCGCGGCCGCCGTGCTCGGCGGCGTGCTGGTGCTCTCGGCGTGCAACGACGGGGACAAGGGCGGCAGCGCCTCCGGATCCGCGACGCCCCAGTCACAGGCCCAGGTCGACGAGGCGGCCGCGCAGAAGACCTCCAAGGCGCAGATCACCATCTCGCCGAAGAACGGCGCGCAGAACGCCTCCATCAACAACGACGCCAAGGTCACCGTCGCCGAGGGCAAGCTCACCGAGGTCACCATGACCTCGGCCGAGGGCGAGGCGGTCAAGGGCGAGATAGCGGCCGACGGCCTCAGCTGGAAGCCGACCGGTCAGCTCAAGCGCGCCACGGTCTACAAGATCGCCGCCACGGCCACGGACGCGGCGGGCCTGGAGGCCCACGAGAACTCCTCGTTCACCACCGTCTCCAAGGCCAACAGCTTCATCGGCAACTTCACGCCCGAGGGCGGCTCGACCGTCGGCGTCGGCATGCCGGTCTCGATCACCTTCAACAAGGCGATCACCGACAAGAAGGCCGTCCAGGGCGGCATCAAGGTCACCTCCAGCAGCGGCCAGGAGGTCGTCGGGCACTGGTTCAACTCCCAGCGCATCGACTTCCGCCCCGAGACCTACTGGACCGAGGGCTCGACCGTCACCCTCAAGCTCGACCTCGACGGCGTCGAGGGCGCCGACGGTGTCTTCGGCGTCCAGCAGAAGACCGTCACCTTCAAGATCGGCCGCAACCAGGTCTCCACCGTCGACGTCGCCACCAAGACGATGACGGTCACCCAGGACGGCAAGACGATCAAGACCATCCCGATCTCCGCCGGCTCCCCGGACAACCCGACCTACAACGGTCAGATGGTGATCTCCGAGAAGTTCAAGGAGACCCGGATGAACGGCGCGACCGTCGGCTTCACCGACTCCGACGGCAAGGGCGAGTACGACATCAAGGACGTGCCGCACGCGATGCGCCTGTCCACGTCGGGCACGTTCATCCACGGCAACTACTGGGGCCCGGACTCGATCTTCGGCTCGGCCAACACCAGCCACGGCTGCGTCGGTCTGAACGACGTCAAGGGCGCCGGCGACCCGAACCAGCAGGCCGCCTGGCTGTTCGACCACTCGATCGTGGGTGACGTCGTCGTCGTCAAGAACTCCAAGGACAAGACGATCGCCCCGGACAACGGCCTCAACGGCTGGAACATGAGCTGGTCGGCCTGGAAGGCCGGCTCGGCGCTCTGACACCCGGCACGCGCGTACGGGAACGGCGGCCCCCTCCACCACGGAGGGGGCCGCCGTTCCCGTACACGCGTCACCAGTGCTTCCGGGTCACCGGCCCTTCCGCGTCACCGCACGGGTTCCTCCACGCCCCACTGGGCCAGCAGCCGCAGCGCGTCCGCCGAGGCGGTCCCCGGCTCCGCCTGGTACGTCACGAGCACCAGGTCCGGGTCCGCCCCGGCCACCTTCAGGCTCTCGTACGACAACGTCATCTCGCCCACCAGCGGATGCCGCAGCCGCTTCGTGCCGTGACCCTTGTCCGCCACCGTGTGCGCCGCCCACAGCGAGCGGAACTCCTCGCTCTTCACCGACAGTTCGCCGACCAGCGCGAGCAGCGCCGGATCGTCCGGGTAGCAGCCCGCGTACAGCCGCAGCACGCTCACCACCTCGGTCGCCTTGGCCTCCCACTCCAGGTACAGATCCCGCGCGTTCGGCCCGAGGAAGACCAGCCGGGCCATGTTGCGCTCCTCCGGCGCCATCGCCGTGAAGTCGCCGAGCAGCGCCCGGGCCATCCGGTTCCAGGCGAGGATGTCGAGCCGGCGGCCGACGAGGACGGCGGGGACGGCGTCCATCGAGTCCAGCAGATGCTGCAGACCGGGCCGCACCAGCTGGGGGCGGGTGATCGCCGCCCGGTGCTGCTTCTTCTTCGCCGTCGGCTTCGCCAGATGCGTCAGGTGCGCCCGCTCGCTGTCGGTCAGCCGCAGCGCCCGCGCGATGGAGTCGAGGACCTCCATGGACACGTTCCGCCCGTTGCCCTGTTCGAGGCGCGTGTAGTACGCCACCGAGACCCCGGCCAGCTGGGCGAGCTCCTCCCGCCGCAGGCCCGGCACCCGGCGGTGGCGGCCGAAGTCCGGCAGGCCCACGTCCTCCGGCTTCAGCCGGGCCCGGCGCGAGCGCAGGAACTCACTGAGTTCGGCACTGAGGTCCATCCGGCGATTCATGGGGCGGTCCATGGGACGATCCACGCTGCGATCCATGCGTCCCGATTATCCCAGGCCGGACACCGGGACGGACGCCTGTTCCTGTCCCTGCCAGTGGTAGGCACACCGGACGTACGCAGAACAGGGGGCTGGGTGATGCCGGGCCCGCCGCGCAGGCTTGAGCCATGACCACGAACGTGACCACCGTCCCCGCGTACGCCGCACCCGCCGCCAACGCCCCGCTGGAGCGCACCACCGTGCCGCGCCGGCCCGTCGGCGAGCACGACGTCCTCATCGAGATCAAGTACGCCGGCATCTGCCACTCCGACATCCACCAGGCCCGTGACGGCTGGGGCGAGGGCATCTTCCCGATGGTCCCCGGCCACGAGATCGCCGGAATCGTCACCGAGACCGGCGCCGGGGTCACCAGGTTCCAGGTCGGCGACCGCGTCGGCGTCGGCTGCTTCGTCGACTCCTGCCGGGAGTGCGCGTACTGCCTCCAGGGCCTTGAGCAGTACTGCGTAAAGGGCGGGACCGGTACGTACAACGCCCTCGACAAGAACGGCGAGCCCACCTACGGCGGCTACTCCAGCCACATCGTCGTCGATGAGAACTACACCCTGCGCATCCCCGAGGGCATCGGCCTCGACGAGGCCGCCCCGCTGCTCTGCGCGGGCATCACCCTCTACTCCCCGCTCGCCCACTGGAAGGCGGGCCCGGGCAAGAAGGTCGCGATCGTCGGCCTCGGCGGCCTCGGCCACATGGGCGTCAAGATCGCCCACGCGCTCGGCGCCGAGGTGACCGTCCTCAGCCAGTCGCTGAAGAAGCGGGAGGACGGCCTGAAGCTGGGCGCCGACCACTTCCACGCCACCAGCGACCCGGCGACCTTCACCGAGCTGGCCGGCACCTTCGACCTGGTGATCTCCACGGTCTCCGCGCCGCTGGACTTCAACGCCTACCTGAGCCTGGTCAAGACCGACGGCGCCCTGGTCAACGTCGGCGCCCCCGAGGAGCCCGTCTCCGTCAACCTCTTCTCTCTCATCGGCGGCCGCAAGACCCTCGCCGGCTCGATGATCGGCAGCATCGCCGAGACCCAGGAGATGCTCGACTTCTGCGCCGAGCACGGCCTGGGCGCGGAGATCGAGGTGATCGCCGCGGACCGGATCAACGAGGCGTACGAGCGGGTCATCGCGAGCGACGTCCGCTACCGCTTCGTGATCGACGCGTCGACGATCTGACCCCCGGGGCCCGGTCGCACGAGGGATGCCCGCGCCCGGGCCCGGGTCCGGGTCCGGGTCCGTCGACGATCTGACCCCGGGTCCCCGCCGTCCGAAGGACGCCCGCGCCCGGGCCGGGTCAGGTGACCCGGCCCGAGCGGAGCTCCAGACGGCCGCCGCCGAAGCCCGCGCGGAAGCGGGGGTCGTGGGAGACCGCGACCACCGCGCCCGGGAACGCGGCGAGGGCCCGCTCCAGGTCCTCCACCAGGGACAGCGCCACGTGGTTGGTCGGCTCGTCCAGGACCAGCAGGTCCGCCGGGCGGGTCACCAGACGGGCCAGCTCGAGGCGGCGCTGCTGGCCCACCGAGAGCCGGGCCACGGGCACGCCCAGGTCCTCCTCCCGGAACAGCCCGAGGGCGAGCAGCTCCTCCGCGTGCTCCTCGGGCGGGCCGGGGCGGCCCGCCGCGTACGCCGACAGCAGCGGTTTCCCGGACTGTACGGCGGGCAGCTCCTGGCGCAGATGGCCGACGGCGGCCGGCCGGGTGACCGTGCCGGCGTCGGGGCGCAGGTCCCCGGCGAGGACGCGGAGCAGCGTCGTCTTGCCGGCGCCGTTGGGTCCGGAGACGAGCAGCCGGTCACCGGCCGAGATCCGCAGCGCGTCGATCCGCAGCCGTTCGCCGACGACGACGTCACGGAGCTCCGCGAGCGGCCCGTCCGAGGCGGCTCCCGCCGCGTCTCCCGCCGGGTCCCCGGCCCCCGCGGCGCGGTCCGCCGCCGCGATCCGGGCCGTGAAGCGCAGCGGCTCCGGCGGGGCGGGGACCGGGTTGCCGCGCAGCTGGTCGAGCCGCACCCGGGCCGCCCTGACCTGGCCGGACAGCTTGTTCTCGTGGGAGCGGCGGTGCTTGCCGAAGCCCTGCCGCGGGTCCTTCCCCGATCCCGCGAGCCGCTGCCCGGCCGACGCCACCAGGGCCTCCGTGCGGGCCAGTTCCTCCCGCCACTCCTCGTGGTCCTGGGCCCAGCGGCGCCGCGCCGCGGCCTTCGCCGCCCGGTAGCCGGCCCAGCCGTCGCCGTACCGGGTCACCGCGCGCGTGTCCCGGTCGACCTCCAGGATCGTCGTCGCCATGCCCTCCAGGAAGGCCCGGTCGTGGGTGACCGCCACGACCGTGCCCCGGTGGGTGCGCAGCCGTTCCTCCAGCCAGGCCGCGGCGGCCCGGTCGAGGTGGTTGGTCGGTTCGTCGAGGAGGAGCAGCTCGGCGCCGGAGGCCAGCACGCAGGCGAGGGCGAGCCGTGCCTGCTCGCCGCCGGAGAGGGTGCCGAGGCGGCGCCCGTACGGGACGTGGCCGAGGCCGAGCCCGTGCAGGGCGGCGTCGACCAGGGCGTCGGCCTGGTAGCCGCCGCGCTCCTCGTAACGGGCGGCGAGTTCGCCGTACGCGAGGAGCTCGGCCGGGGTCGCGGAACCGAGGGTCTCCTCGGCGGCCCGCAACTCCCTTTCCATGGTGCGGAGTTCGGCGAGGGCCGCGTCGACGGCGGCCCGCACGGTGTGCTCAGGACCGAGGCCGAGGGTCTCGGCGAGCGTCTGCGCGAGGCGCGCGACGCCGCCGGGGAAGCGGACGGTCGCCTCCCCGGTGTCGGGGGCCTCCGCCCCGGCCAGGAGCCGGAGCAGCGTGGACTTGCCGGAGCCGTTCTCGCCGATGACGGCGGCCTTCTCCCCGGGGCGGACGGTGAGGGAGACCTGGTCGAGGACGGAGCGGTCCCCGTAGGCCTTGGAGACGTCCTTCAAGGTCAGTTGGGCGCGGTCGCGCATGGGTTCTTTCCCTGGGTGCTGGGGTGCGTTCGGGCCGTGGAGGGGACACCGGGACCACCACTGCCGCGCCCCGAGGGCGCCGGTTCAGCGGGTCAGACCGTGTCCGCGGCCGGAATCAGAGAAAGAAGTAGAACGAACCCATGCCCGCGAGTGTAGCTAGGGGGTGCGGGAGTCCGCCGCGCAATAAACGAGGAGGTCGGCGAAGCGCAGCCACTGGAGGACGGGCGCCCACCGCGGCGGGCCCAGGCTCAGATGGCGGTGGAGGCCGGCGACGATCGCGGCCGTCTCGTCCCGCGTCGCCTCGTCCGGGCGTCCGAGAGCGCCGAGATAGGCCGCCGCGCAGGCGTCGAGCCGTGCGTGCAGCTCCCCGAGGTCCTCGAGACGGGCCGCGGGGACCAGCGCGGGGTCGGGCGGCGGGCCCTGGAGGAACGCCGCCCTGCGGTTCGCCACGGCCGCGACGAGACCCAGCCGTGAGGGCGCCGTCTCGGTGGGCCAGTGCGGCCGCCACGGCAGGAACACCGGCGGGCCGCCGACGGTGCGGCGGCCCGCCGCCTTCTCCGCCCGCCGGCGCGCCGCGAACGCCGTCGTCTCCCGCAGCCGGACCGCGCGGCTCGCCTCCAGGGTGTCGAGCGCGCGCAGCAGCGCCGCCGGGTCCCGCCGCAGATCGGGCTCGGGGAGCGCCGTCGCGGCGAGGTACGCCCAGGTCGCGTGGTAGCCGAGCGGCGCGTACTCCGTGACGGCGCTCCGCAGCGCCCGGTGGCGCCGCGCGGGCGACGACTCCTCGTCGCGCACCCGCCGCGCGTAGGTCCCGAAACTCATCCGGCGAAGCCCCCCGGGCCGCTCGTCAGCCGTCGGCCCTGGCGACACCGATCGGGCAGGAGACGCCGGTCCCGCCGATGCCGCAGTAGCCGGCCGGGTTCTTGTCCAGGTACTGCTGGTGGTAGCCCTCGGCCGGGTAGAAGGCACGGCCCTCCGCCGGGAGGATCTCCGTGGTGATCGTGCCGTAGCCGGACCCCGTGAGGACCTTCTGGTAGGCCTCGCGGGAGGCGTCGGCCGCCGCGGCCTGGGCGGGGGAGTGGGTGTAGACGGCGGAGCGGTACTGGGTGCCCACGTCGTTGCCCTGGCGGAAGCCCTGGGTCGGGTCGTGGGACTCCCAGAACAGCTTCAGGAGGGACTCGTACGAGACCTTCGACGGGTCGAAGACGACCCGGACGACCTCGGTGTGTCCGGTCAGGCCCGAGCAGACCTCCTCGTACACCGGGTTAGGCGTGTGGCCGCCCTGGTAGCCGACGAGGGTCGTCCAGACGCCGTCGGTCTGCCAGAACTTGCGCTCGGCACCCCAGAAGCAGCCGAGGGCGAAGTCGGCGACCTCCAGGCCCTCCGGGTAGGGGCCGGTGAGGGGGTTGCCGAGGACGGTGTGGCGCTCGGGCACGCCGAACTCCGGCTCGGAGCGGCCGCGCAGGGCCTGCTCGGGGGTGGGGAGGACGGGGGTGCGGGACAGGAACATGCTGCATCTCTCCTCGACGGTCGGCAGTGGTCACAACAAAGGGGGCGTGAGCGCGATTCCCACGCCCCCTCGGAAGCCCGTGCCCCGGGCCGGGCGACGCGCCGGCGTCGTCAGCGCGGCAGCGTCGCCGGGCTGCCGCCGTTCGCCTCGTACCCGGCCACCGCGAGGTTCCGGAAGACCGTGAACTCCGCCGCCGGGTCCCCGCTCAGCGTCCACGGCACCGCGCCCACGTGCCCGTCGACCTTCACCAGCTGGTGCATGGCCTCCGCCCAGCGCTCGCCGCGCACCAGGAACCACACGAGCAGATGCCGGACGTGCGCCAGCATCGGGTCGTCCGGGCGGGCCGAGTGCACCGCGTACAGCGCCCCGTCCATCGCCTTCGCCACCACCGCCGTACGGAAGAAGTCCTGCACCATCACCATGTCCGGCACGTGCTCGTACACCGCGAACAGCGGCAGCGCGGCGAGCAGCGAACCGTGCGGGGCGCGGGCCGCCGCCGTCGTCGCGAAGTGGTCGGCCTCCTCGCGCGAGCCGTGCCACTTCTCGCACCAGTAGTGCAGGGCCGCGAGGTGCGCCCCCATGTGCTGCGGCGCCCGGTCGATGACCTGCGCCCACACCTGGTCGAACTGCTCGTGGCCGTAGCCGAGACCGCGCGCCACGGCCAGCTGCGTGATGTACGGGACGGGATCGCCCGGGGCGAGCAGCGCGGCCTCCTCGGTGACCTTCCGCGCCTCCTCGAGGATGATCCGGAAGTCGTCGGTCCCCGCCGCCGAGGAACGCCACGCCTGCTGCACCAGGAACTCGCCGTGCACGGCCGCGCCGCCCGCGTCCTTCGGGGCCTCGGCCCGCCAGGTCCGCAGCCACGCGCCGCCCACGCCGGGCCGCTCCTGGAGTTCCAGGGACGCGGCGCCCGCGAACGCCTGGACGCGCTGCCAGCGCACCTCGCCGTCCTTGCCGGTGGCGGCGAGCAGCCGCGAGGCCGGCTTCCAGTCCTGGGTCGCCTGGACGACGTCGAGGACGTGCAGCAGCTCGTCGTCGGCGCCCGGGAGCCGCACGTCCTGGTCCTCCTGACGCACGAAGCCGTACGCCTCCGGGTCGGCCGCGTCGGGGGCGCCCGGCGCGACCTGGCGGATGCCGCCGCCGCGACGGCGCATCACATAGGGGCCGAGGACGCCGAACAGCAGGCCGAGGGCGATCAGGAACCAGAGAATGTCCATGTGTCCATTGTCCAGGACACCCGATGAGACGATCGCCGCGGCGGGGTCCGCGCAGGACTACGCTCCTGACCCATGAGCGACCAGCACTCCCACCAGAGCTTCGAGACCCGCGCGATCCACGCGGGCAACACCGCCGACCCGCTGACCGGCGCGGTCGTCCCGCCCATCTACCAGGTGTCCACCTACAAGCAGGACGGTGTGGGCGGGCTGCGCGGCGGTTACGAGTACAGCCGCAGCGCCAACCCCACCCGTACCGCCCTCGAGGAGAACCTGGCGGCCCTGGAAGGCGGCCGCCGCGGTCTCGCCTTCGCCTCCGGCCTGGCCGCCGAGGACTGCCTGCTGCGCACGCTCCTCGTGCCCGGCGACCACGTGGTCATCCCCAACGACGCCTACGGCGGCACGTTCCGGCTCTTCGCCAAGGTCGTGGAGCGCTGGGGCGTGGACTTCTCGGTGGCGAACACCTCCGACGTCGACGCGGTGCGCGCCGCCGTGAACGACCGCACGAAGCTGATCTGGGTCGAGACCCCGTCGAACCCGCTGCTCGGCATCACCGACATCGAGGCGATCGCCGGCGTGGCCCGCCAGGCCGGGGTGAAGCTCGTCGTCGACAACACCTTCGCGTCGCCGTACCTCCAGCAGCCGCTGGCGCTCGGCGCGGACGTCGTCGTGCACTCGCTCACCAAGTACATGGGCGGCCACTCGGACGTCGTCGGCGGCGCCCTGGTCACGGCCGACGAGGCGCTCGGCGAGGAGCTCGCCTACCACCAGAACGCGATGGGCGCGGTCGCCGGCCCGTTCGACTCGTGGATCGTGCTGCGCGGCATCAAGACCCTCGCCGTGCGCATGGACCGCCACAGCGAGAACGCCGAGAAGATCGTCGAGATGCTCACCCAGCACCCGAAGGTCACCCAGGTCCTCTACCCGGGCCTCCCGGAGCACCCGGGGCACGAGGTCGCCGCCAAGCAGATGAAGTCCTTCGGCGGCATGATCTCCTTCCGCGTGCAGGGCGGCGAGCAGGCCGCCGTCGAGGTCTGCAACCGCGCGCAGCTGTTCACCCTCGGTGAGTCGCTGGGCGGCGTCGAGTCGCTCATCGAGCACCCGGGCCGGATGACCCACGCCAGCGTCGCGGGCTCCGCCCTGGAGGTCCCCGCCGACCTCGTCCGCCTGTCGGTGGGCATCGAGAACGTCGATGACCTGCTGGCGGACCTGCGCCAGGCGCTGGGCTAGGAAGCCCCGGGGCCGGGCGGGCGCTCCTGCCGTACGGAGCGTCCGCCCAGCCCGTCGACCGGGCCGGTGCACTCAGGTGCCGGGCAGCGGCTCCTTCATCGACGCCCGGATCTCCTCGCGCAGCTCGGGGCTGTCCGTGTGCTCGTGGACGGTGATCACGTGCTGGAGGGCCGCCCGGAGCAGCTCCTCCTCCTCGCCCGCCATGTAGAGCGAGCAACCGGAGACGCTCGGTTCGTCCCGGCAGTCCGTTGCTTTCCTGGCCATGACGACCTCCTGACGGGCCCGCGGACAGGCCCCTGATGTCCAGGCTAGGACCGTCCTCACAAGCCGTCGAACGGCGGCGTGGTCGCCGCAGGCGGGACCTGCCAGGGCCGCGCCGCCGACGCCCACACCACGAACGCGACCACCGCGACCGCGGCCAGGAACCACAGCACCCGCCGCACCCGCCGGGCGCGGTGCAGCAGCCGGGCCCCGTGCTCCGCCGCCCGCCGCCCGAGGTCGCCGGGGACCGGCGGATGCGGGCCGTCGAGCAGCTCCCGCACCGCCGCCTCCTCGTCCTCGTACCGGCTCACGCGGCGGCCCTCCCGGTCGCGGAGCCGCTCCTGCCCCCGGCCGAGCCCAGCGTGGCGACCGCCCGGGCGCAGACCGCCCCGACCCGCGCCTCGGACAGTCCGAGCAGCGCCGCGATCTGCTCCTCGGCCACCCCCTCGTACAGCCGGAGGACGACGACGAGCCGCTCCTGCGGGTGCAGCGCCGAGAGCACCCCGCCCCGGCCCGCGTGGTGCCGCCGGGCGGTGCGCGCGAAGCGGACGGCGAGCTCGCTGCGGGTCAGGGCGTACGGGTCCTCGTGGCGCGAGCGGCCCCACACCGCGTACGTGTGGGCGAGGGCGGCGGTCAGCAGCGCCCGGGCGTACGGGTTGCGGGAGCGGGTCTCGGCGGTCAGCAGGGTCGCGGCGTGCAGCAGCCGCCCCGCCGCCCCGGCCACGAACGCGTCGAACTCCCGGGCGCGGTGGGCCCGTTCGGCGCGCCCGGTCCGCTGTTTGGCCACGTCCTCATCTGAGGACAGCGCGCGGACGGGGTCAAGAGGTCGGCGCGGACTCGCCCGTCCCCTCGGCCGGCGAGGCGGCCGGCGACGACGGCGCGGACTCCGCCGCCGGACCGCCCGTGTGCGCCGACTGCCGTGCCGACAGGGCGGTGTTGAAGCGGGTGAGCAGGGTGCAGAAGGACTCGCGCTCGTCCGGCGTCCAGCCCTCGGTGACCTCCACCATCAGCTGCCGGCGGGAGGAGCGGACCTCCTCGAGGCGGGCGAGCCCGCGCGGCGACAGCTGGAGCACGACCGCGCGCCCGTCCTCCGGGTGCGAAGTGCGCTTCACCAGGCCGGTGTCGACGAGCGGGGCCACCTGGCGGGTGACGGTCGACGAGTCGATGCCCATGCCCGCCGCCAGCGCCTTGACGCCCATCGGGCCTTCCTGGTCAAGGCGGTTGAGCAGCAGGTAGGCGGCGCGGTCCATCGAGTTGCGGAGCTGGCCGGTGCCGCCGAGCCGGGTCTGCTCGGCCCGGCGGGCGAAGACGGCCACCTGGTGCTGGAGGGCATCGAGGAGACCGGGGTCGAGCTCAGTCATCATGTCCTGAGATGTGGGCATGGCTGTGGGTCTCTCTCGTGCGGGGGCCGGTTGGTGGGGGACAGAGTACGCGGCCCCGGGGAGGTCCGTACCGGCCGTGCGCAAACCGGCCGGGGCACCTGCCCGCCGGGCGGCCACCAGGGCCGTGAGCTGCGAGACTTGCTGTCATGAGCTTCCGTACGCCAGACCCCTTGCACCGCCTCATGCTCGACGACGTGCGGGGGGCCCGGAAGATGCTGTCCGGGGTGGCCCGGATGACCGCGATGGAGGGCAGCCGCCACCTGTCGTCGCTGGTGGGAGCCCCGGTGCACCTCAAGTGCGAGAACCTCCAGCGGACCGGTTCGTTCAAACTGCGCGGAGCGTACGTGCGGATCGCCGGGCTGCGGCCCGAGGAGCGGGCCGCCGGCGTCGTCGCCGCCTCGGCGGGCAACCACGCGCAGGGCGTCGCGCTCGCCTCGAAGCTGCTCGGGGTGCACGCGACCGTCTTCATGCCGGTCGGTGCGCCGCTGCCGAAGGTCGCGGCGACCCGGGAGTACGGCGCCGACGTCCGGATGCACGGCCACGTCGTGGACGAGACGCTCGCGGCGGCGGAGCAGTACGCGCGGGAGACCGGGGCCGTGTTCATCCACCCCTTCGACCATCCCGACATCATCGTCGGGCAGGGCACGGTCGGCCTGGAGATCCTGGAGCAGTGCCCGGAGGTCCGGACGATCGTCGTGGGCATCGGCGGCGGCGGTCTCGCGGCCGGCATCGGACTCGCGGTGAAGTCGGTGCGCCCGGACGTGAAGGTGATCGGCGTGCAGGCGGAGGGCGCGGCCGCCTACCCGCCCTCGCTGGCCGCGGGGCACCCCGTGGTGGTCGAGTCGCCGGTGACGATGGCGGACGGGATCAAGGTGGGGCGGCCCGGCGACGTGCCGTTCGCGCTGGTCCAGGAGTACGTCGACGAGGTCCGCACGGTCTCCGAGGACGCCCTCTCCTCGGCGCTGCTGCTCTGCCTCGAGCGGGCGAAGCTGGTCGTCGAACCGGCGGGCGCCAGCCCCGTCGCGGCCCTGCTCAGCGACCCGAAGGCGTTCCGGGGTCCGGTGGTGGCGGTCCTCTCCGGCGGGAACGTCGACCCGCTGCTGCTCCAGCGCATCCTGCGGCACGGCATGGCCGCCGGTGGCCGCTACCTGAGCCTGCGGCTGCGGGTCACCGACCGGCCGGGCGTCCTCGCGACCCTGCTCGCGGTCCTCACCGTCGCCGACGCGAACGTCCTGGACGTCAGCCACGTACGGACCGACCCGCGGCTCGGCCTGACGGAGGCGGAGGTGGAGCTGCACCTGGAGACGAAGGGCCCGGAGCACTGCCGGGAGGTGGCGGACGCGCTGCGCGACGCCGGGTACACGGTGCTGGGCTGACGGACCCCGGGGGAGCCGGCCCCGACCAAGATCATGTGTCCTGGGTCACATATTCACTGGGCGCGCCGGGCCCGGCAAACCTAGGATCGGTGGGAAACGCCCGAATCTCCCCGGGAGAACTCACATGCCAGGCGCGATCTACGCCGAGGGTCTGGTGAAGACCTTCGGTGACGTACGAGCCCTGGACGGCGTGGACCTCGACGTACCCGAGGGCACCGTCCTGGGACTGCTCGGCCCGAACGGCGCGGGGAAGACGACCGCCGTGCGGGTGCTGACCACCCTCCTCCAGCCCGACCGGGGAAAGGCCGTGGTCGCCGGCATCGACGTCCTCAAGCACCCCAACGAGGTGCGCCGCTCGATCGGGCTCTCCGGCCAGTTCGCGGCCGTCGACGAGTACCTCACCGGCCGCGAGAACCTCCAGATGGTCGGCCAGCTCTACCAGATGAGGGCGAAGGACGCGAAGGTCCGGGCCGGTGAGCTCCTGGAGCGCTTCAACCTCGCGGACGCCGCCGACCGCACCGCCAAGACGTACTCCGGCGGCATGCGCCGCCGCCTCGACCTCGCCGCCGCCCTCGTCGTCGCCCCGCCGGTGATGTTCATGGACGAGCCGACCACCGGCCTCGACCCGCGCAACCGGCAGGCCCTGTGGGAGGTCATCAAGGAGCTCGTCGCCGGCGGTACGACCCTGCTCCTCACCACCCAGTACCTGGAGGAGGCCGACCACCTCGCCCACGACATCTGCGTCGTGGACCACGGCAAGGTCATCGCCCGCGGCACCTCCGACCAGCTCAAGGCCCAGACGGGCGGCGAGCGCGTCGAGGTCGTCGTGCACGAACCAGGGATGGTCCCCGGCGCCCGGGACGTCCTCGCCCGCTACGGCATCGCGGGCACGGGCCACGCCGAGGTCTCCGTCGAGGAGCACACCCGCAAGCTCACCGTCCCCGTCGCCGGCGGCGCGAAGCTGCTCGCCGAGGTCATCCGGGACCTGGACGCCGTCGGCGTCGAGATCGACGACATCGGACTGCGCCGCCCCACCCTCGACGACGTCTTCATCTCGCTCACCGGCCACGCGGCCGAGCGGCTCGACGAGGAGAACGGCGAGAACGGCGAGGCCGGGGAGCAGGGCGGCCGGGGCCGCAAGCGCACGAAGGAGACGGCCAAGTGATCACCGTGACCGAGACCGCCGTCCGGCCGGCCCCCCAGCAGCGCGGCGGCGTCGCCCAGTCCGTCGGCGACTCCCTCGTCGTCGCCAAGCGCAACCTGATCCGGATGACCCGCATCCCGGAGATGGTCATCTTCGGGCTCATCCAGCCCGTCATGTTCGTGGTGCTGTTCAGCTACGTCTTCGGCGGCTCGATGGTCGTCGACGGCAGCACGAGCCCGCAGGAGTACCGCGAGTTCCTCATGGCGGGCATCTTCGCCCAGACGGTCACCTTCGCCACGGCCGGCGCGGGCGCGGGCATCGCCGACGACATGCACAAGGGCCTCATCGACCGGTTCCGCTCGCTGCCGATGGCCCGGGGAGCGGTGCTCACCGGCCGTACCCTCGCCGACCTCGTGCAGACCGCCCTCACCCTGGTCGTCCTTGCGGTCGTCGCCCTGCTCGTCGGCTGGCGCATCCACGAGGGCGTCCCGAAGGCGATCGCCGCCTTCGGCCTGCTGCTGCTCCTCGGCTACGCCTTCTCGTGGATCGGCGCGCTGATCGGCCTCTCCGTCCGCACCCCGGAGGCGGCCACCTCCGGCGGCCTCATCTGGCTGTTCCCGGTCACGTTCATCTCGAACGCGTTCGTGCCCACGGAGGGCATGACCCCGTGGATCCGCCACATCGCCGAGTGGAACCCGTTCAGCGCCACGGTCCAGGCCTGCCGCGAGCTGTTCGGCAACCCGGGCGTGGTCGACTCCCCGGCCTGGCCGATGCGGCACCCGGTCTGGGCGTCGATCCTCTTCTCGCTCGTCATCCTGATCGTCTTCCGGACCCTCGCGGTACGGAAGTACCGCTCGGCGACCGCGTGAGCGCCCCGGCGGGCCGGGGCAGGTAGTCAGGGGAGATAGGCGGAGAGCACCAGGCCGCCGGGGAAGGTGGCGAAGACCGCCCCTCCGGCGGCCAGCGCGTCCCCGGCGACCTGCGGCTCGGCGAAGCCGTCGGGCCAGTTCGGCCGGTAGGACTCGACGTCCCCCTCGTCGACGGGGCCGGCCACCGGCCGGGAGGTCACGCCCGAGGAGTCGACGGTCAGCAGCCGGTCCCCGGCGAAGTAGAGCCGGTCGGTCGCGCCGGTCCTGGTCCGCCACCGCTCCCGGCCGCTCGCCAGGTCGTACGTGACGAGGTCCGAGGCCCCGCTGACCACGGCGACGATCCCGTCGGCGCTCACGGCCGGCCCGGTCGTCACGGACGAGCCGAAGGTGCGCAGCGGCTTCAGCGTCACGGGGTCGACGACGGCGAGGGACCTGTCGTCACCGCCCGAGCAGAGCACGCTCCCGCTCTTGGTGTGGACGGTGAAGGTGCCGCAGCGGACCGTCCCGCGCGGCCCCGCCTTCCCGGTCCGCGCGTCGAGGGACAGCGGGGTGGAGCCGAACGGGACGAGGACCCGGCCGGCCGCCACGACCGGCACCTCGGGGAGGCCGTCGAGCGGCGTCCGCCACAGCTCCTCGCCGTCGCCGAGCCGTACGGCGGTCGCCAGACCCGACCGCTCGTCGCGCACGTTCACGTACGTCGAGTAGAGGATCCCGTCGGCCAGGTCCGTGCCCTTCACGGCCCATTCGGCGCCGGGCCCCGGGAGCCGCCGCCGCTCCTTGCCGTCCAGCACCCCGTACGACACGACCCCCTCGGGTCCTGTCACATACGCCGTGTCGCCGACGACCGCCGGGTACTGGGGCCCGCTGCGCAGCCCCTCGCCGCGGCCCTCCACGTGCCAGAGCCGCTTGCCGTCCGCCGCGTTCAGGCCGGTGACCTCGCCGCCGTTCCCCGGGCAGACCAGGACCTTCGGGGAGAGCGCGCAGGCGCCGCCGCCGGGCTCCACCTCGGCCGTCCAGGGCGCCCAGCCCGCCGGGCGGTACGCGCGGTCCGTCCCCGCCGTGCCGAAGTCGTTGCCGCGGCCCTTCCCGCCGTACGGCAGGACGACCTGGCTCAGCGCCGTCGGACCCGGGGTCCCGGACCCCGACGCGCCCGGGGTCGTGCTCCCGCCCGAGGGGCCCGCCGCCCCGCCCGCCGTCCCGCCGCCCTGCCCGTCGGTCCGGTTCAGCAGCACCACGCCGGCCGTGGCGAGCACGGCCACCGCCACCGCGCCCGCCACGACCGCGCCCCACGGGCGGCGCCGCCGCACGGCCGGGGCGGCCGGGACCACCGGGCGGTCGGTCACGGCGGTGGGGGAGTACGGCACGACCGGGCCGAGCGTCGGCAGCTCCGCCACCCCCGCGCCCGAGGCCGCCGCCTCTCCGGCCCGCCGCGCCGCCTCCCCGCACTCGGCGAGCAGCGAGAGGACCCCGCCCGGCCACGGGAAGGCCTCCGCGGCCGGCCCGCCGCCGAGCAGCGACACCAGCTCCGCCGCCGTGGGCCGCAGCGCCGGGTCGAGCCGCAGACAGCGCTCCACCACCGGCCGCAGCTCCGCCGGCACCCCGGTCAGATCCGCGTCGGCCCGGATGATCCGGTAGACCACCGCGGCCATCTCGTCGTCCTGGAAGGGCCCCCGGCCGCTCGCCGCGAACGCGAGGACCGCGCCCAGACAGAACACGTCCGACGCGGGCACCACCGCGCGGCTGCCCGCCAGGTGCTCGGGCGACATGAACCCGGGGGAGCCCACCACGAGACCGGTCGAGGTCAGCGCCGTCGCCTCGAAGGCCTGCGCGATGCCGAAGTCGATGAGCTTCGGCCCGGCCCGGCCGAGCAGCACGTTCGCCGGCTTGAGGTCGCGGTGCAGCACCTTCACCCGGTGGACCGAGTCCAGCGCGGCGGCGAGCGCGACGCCCAGGGCCCGTACCGCCTCGACGGGCAGCGCGCCGGAGCGGACGACGGCCTCGGCGAGCGAGGGCCCCGGCACGTACTCCGTCGCCAGCCACGGCGAGGGCGCGTCGGCGTCGGCGTCCACGAGCCGCGCCACTCCGGGGCCGTCGACCGTCCGGGCGGCCGCGATCTCCCGCCGGAACCGGGTCCGGAAGTCCCCGTCGACCTCCAGGTCGCCGCGGACGGTCTTCACCGCGACCATCCGGTACGGGTCGGCCGTCGGCGTGTCCGCCCGGCAGGCGAGGTGCACCTCGCCCATGCCGCCCGCGCCGAGCCGGGCGAGCAGCCGATAGGGGCCGACGAGCATCGGGGGCTGCCCCAGGGGCAGAGCTTCCAGCACCGGACAGGTCCTTTCAGGGCGTCACTGGGGTCGGATCACGGCGTCACTGGGGCCGGGTCAGGGCGTCACCGGGGCCATCGGGATCGCTGGGATCACTTGGGGAGCTCGACGGAGGCGACGGCGCCCTTGTCGAAGACGACGTACGCGATGCCGCCCACCGGCAGCACCTCCGGCGCGCGGATCTTCAGGTGGAGGAACTCTCCGTAGTTCGGGTCGTAGTCCTCCTCCTCGGCGCGCGGGCCGGGCGCGCCCGGCACCGGTGTGACCGTGAGCCCGCCCGGCTTGCCGTCGGCGCCGAGCCGCACGGTGTACAGCGCGGAGTAGTCGGCGTACACGAACTGGTCGCCCGCGAGCAGCGGCCCGGACCAGCTCTGGGCCAGACCGGACGGAGCCTGCTTCGCCGGGAAGGAGGCGAGGGCGGTGCCGGTGCGCGGGTCGAGGATCCGCAGACCCTTGTCGAAGGTCGCGACCCCGCGCGGACCGAGGGCCGTGGGGGCGGCCGAGGCGAACGCCCCGGGCAGCGCCGCCTTCGAGGCCAGGGTGCGGGCGTCCAGGAGATGCAGGTCGGTGTCGCCCCCGGCGCGGTACCCGGAGCCGACGCAGTACGCCGAGGGGCTCAGCACCTGGATGGTCCGGCAGGCCTTCGCGTCCGGGTCGACCTCCCCGAGCTGGGTGCCCTTCTTGCCGTCGTACGCCACGAGACCGCCCTGGCTGAGCGCGTAGACGATCCCCTTGGCGTAGGCCAGCGGCTCGTACGACGCGCGCTCGGCGAAGGAGATGTCGCCGTTGGTGAGCTCCTTCGACCAGAGCTCGCGCCCGTCCGTCAGGGAGAACGCCGTCAGGGCCGCCCGGATGTCGAGGGCGTCGTCCGTCATGTTCGTCGCCGCGAAGACCGTCCCGTCGGCGACGACGGGCCGGGTCGTCCAGAAGCCCTGCGGGCCCGCGGCCGGCTTCTCCCAGCGCACCTTCCCGGTGCGCGCGTCCCGCACCTGGAGGGAGCCCCCGGCGACCAGGACCACGCTCCCGTCGTGGACCGTGGGACGGGTGGCGCTCCCGGCGGTGAAGGGGAAGCCCTTGGGGCTGAGGTAGCTCTCCCCGGGGGTGTCCTCGGCGCGGGGCACGTCCCAGAGCTTCCCGCCGTTCGCCGGGTCCATCGCCTCGTACCGCCCGTCCGTGGTCCGGCACACCAGCACCTTCTCGCCGGCCGAGCAGCCGAACGCCGCCGAGCCCAGCTTCGTCTGCCAGGGCTTCCAGCCCGCCGGGCGCTGGGCCGGGTTCTGCGGGACGACGCCGGAGGCGTCGGCGAGGCCCCGGTCGTCGACGCCCGGTATCCGGGGCGCGGCGGGCGGCGCCGCCTTCACGGGCGCCTGCGGCTTTTCGGTCCTGTCGGCCGGCCACAGCAGGTACGTGCCGACGCCGCCGGCCACGACCGCCAGGGCCACGAGGGCCGCGACCAGCCGGCCCCGGCGGCGGCGGGCGGGCGCGGCCGCGCCGGCGGGCGGCGACACCGGCGCCAGCGTCGGTACGGAGTGCAGCCCGGGCACGGCGGGGTTCACCACCGGCCGCCGGGGGTCGGGCGCCGGGGCGGCCTCCAGGAGCGGACCGCCCGAGGCGACCAGCTGGGCCAGGGCCGTGCCGTACTCGCCGATGTGCTCCCGCACCGGCTCGGGCCACGGGAAGACCTTCGGCGGACCGCCGCCGAGCAGCTCCACGAGCGCGTCCGGGGTGGGCCGCGCCTCCGGGTCGAGGGCCAGGCAGGCGGCGACGGTCCCGCGGAGCTCGTCGGGGACGCGGCTCAGGTCGGCCTCGGCCTGGGAGATCCGGTACAGGACGGCGGCCAGCGGCCCGTCGCCGAAGGGGTCCTCGCCGGTCGCCGCGTAGCAGAGCAGGGAGCCCAGGCAGAAGACGTCGGAGGCGGCGGTCACCCGCCGGGCGCCCGCCACGTGCTCGGGGGACATGAAGGAGGGCGTGCCGACCATCAGACCGGTGGCGGTCATGGTGGTGGCGGTGTTGCTGCGGGCGATGCCGAAGTCGATCAGGCGGGGCCCGTCGACGGAGAGCATGACGTTGCCGGGCTTGAGGTCGCGGTGCAGGACCCCGGCCCGGTGCAGGTCGGCGAGGGCGCGGGCGACGCCGGCGCCGAGCGCGCGGACGGTGTCGACGGGGAGCGCCCCGCCGCGCCGTACGGCCTGGGAGAGGCTGGGGCCGGGTATGTACGCGGTGGCCAGCCACGGCACCTCGGCGCCCGCGTCGCCGCCGAGCGGGGCGGCGGCGTACCGGCTGTCGACGAGCGAGGCGACCTTGATCTCGCGCCGGAAGCGGTCCCGGAAGGCGGGATCACCGGCGACGTCCCGCCGCACGGTCTTCACGGCGACGAAACTCCCGTACGGAACGCCCCCGGCGGAGCCACCGCCGGAGCCACCACCGTCGGAACCGCCACCGGGGCCGCCCCCGTCGGGGCCGGCGCCCGGGGAGCCACCCTCGGAGCCCTCCCCGGCCGGGTCACCCGCCCCGGAGGCGTCCCCGGAGCCGTCCCCGGCCGGGTCGGCTCGGCCGAGGAACACCTCGCCCATGCCACCCGCCCCGAGCCGGGCGAGCAGCTCGTACGGTCCGATCCGACGCAGTGCGTCCTCGCGCAGCGGTCCCCACACTTCGCATATCCCCCTTGCGACCCGACTTGTGACGCGACGTCAGCAGATCATGCCGCATCATCTCAGGACCCGACGGGCAGCACGAAGGGCCGGCCCCACCGGGGCCGGCCCTTCAGCGGGATCGGGTGCCTCAGCCGGTGTACGGCTTCGCGCTGAGGATCTTCACCGTGGCCTTCTTGCCGTTCGGCAGCTCGTACTGCGCGTCGTCACCGGCCTTCTTGCCGTTGACGCCGACGCCGAGCGGCGACTGCGGCGAGTAGGTCTCGATGTCACCGCTCGCGTACTCGCGGGAGGCGAGCAGGAAGGTCATCGTGTCGTTCTCGTCGCCGTCGAAGGCGATCGTGACGACCATGCCGGGCTCGACGACGCCGTCGTCCGCCGGGGCCTCGCCGACCTTGGCGTGCTGGAGCAGCTGGGTGAGCTGGCGGACCCGGAGCTCCTGCTTGCCCTGCTCCTCCTTGGCCGCGTGGTACCCGCCGTTCTCGCGCAGGTCGCCCTCTTCGCGCGCGGCGGCGATCTTGGCGGCGATCTCGGTACGCGCGGGACCAGACAGGTACTCAAGCTCGTCCTTGAGCTTGTTGTACGCCTCCTGGGTGAGCCAGGTGACGTTGTCGCTGGTCTGGGTCACAGGTGCTCCTCGTAGGTACTGGGAATACAAAGCATCGCCCTACACGGGAATGCGGTGCTGTCCCGGGTGGGCGAAACCACGAGCCTAACAATGAGTGGCGAAAAGCGGGAGGACATAAACCATCAGGATGGCGTCGCCCCAGGTCACCGGGGTGACTCGCCGGGACTCGACACCCCGTCCCTACCCACCGCTACCGCGCCGTACACCCCATGAGCTCCGCGCTGGTCGCGCGGGCCGTCGTGCGGAGCGAGTAGACCTGGTCGACCCGGCCGGCGGGGTCGTCGACCCGGACGTCCTTGCGGGCCACCTCGGCGCCGTCCTCGGAGCGGGACCGCAGCGTGCAGACGCCCTTGACGCCCTCGTCCTTGCGGATCTCCAGGTGCACCTGGACCTCGGTGGCGCTCACCACGTCGAACTTGATCATCTCGGCGCTGATCTTGCTGTCGACGACGTAGTACCAGGCGAACCAGCCCATCAGGCCGAGGAAGAGCACGCCGAGCACCGCACCGGTGATCTTGAGCTTGCGGTCGGCCGCCTCGTCCGCGGAGCGCCCGTAACGCCCCTCGGGCAGCTGCTCTCGCACCGCGCTCATGATCGATCCTCTCGAAGCCGGGGGTGGCGGAATTTTCACTCCCCCGATTCCGTCACTATAGAGACCACGCTCCGCGTCGAATCACTGAGGATCGAGTCTTGACTGAGCAGCTGCGACTGATGGCCGTTCACGCCCACCCCGACGACGAGTCGAGCAAGGGTGCGGCCACGATGGCCAAGTACGTGTCCGAGGGGGTGGACGTCATGGTGGTGACGTGCACGGGCGGCGAGCGTGGCTCGGTACTCAACCCCCAGCTCCAGGGTGACGCCTACATCGAGGCGAACATCCACGAGGTGCGCCGCAAGGAGATGGACGAGGCCCGCGAGATCCTCGGCGTCTCCCAGGAATGGCTGGGATTCGTCGACTCCGGCCTGCCCGAGGGCGACCCGCTGCCGCCGCTTCCCCAGGGCTGCTTCGCCCTGGAGGACGTCGACACCGCCGCCGGGGAGCTGGTCCGCAAGATCCGCTCCTTCCGTCCGCAGGTCATCACGACCTACGACGAGAACGGCGGGTACCCGCACCCCGACCACATCATGACCCACAAGATCACGATGGTGGCCTTCGAGGGCGCGACCGACACCGAGAAGTACCCGGAGGCCGAGTTCGGCCCGGCCTGGCAGCCCCTGAAGCTCTACTACAACCAGGGCTTCAACCGTCCCCGGACGCTCGCCCTGCACGAGGCGCTCCTCGCCCGCGGCCTGGAGTCCCCGTACGGCGAGTGGCTGGAGCGCTGGAAGGACTTCGCGGGCAAGGAGCGGACGCTGACCACCTTCGTGCCCTGCTCGGAGTTCTTCGAGACCCGCGACAAGGCCCTGATCGCCCACCGCACCCAGATCGACCCCGACGGCGGCTGGTTCCGGGTCCCGATGGAGATCCAGAAGGAGATCTGGCCGACGGAGGAGTACGAGCTCAGCAAGGCGCTGGTGCCGACCTCCCTCCCCGAGGAAGATCTCTTCGCGGGCATCCGCGACAATGCCTGACATGAGCGCACACCTGGCACTGACCCAGCTTGTCCCCTTCGCCGCAGAAGAGCTGGACAAGAACAAGGTGACCCCCGGCGTCCTCGGCTTCGTCGTCTTCGCGGTCCTGGCCCTCGCGGTCTGGCAGCTGATGAAGTCGATGAACCGCCACATGGGCAAGGTCTCCTTCGAGGAGGCCCCGGACCCGGACGCCACACCGCAGTCCCCGGCCGCCGAGGCCGCCGCCCCCGGCAAGTAGCCCACCCGCCCCCGGCCCCGCACCCCCACCGGTACGGGCCCGGGGGCGCCGCCGTGCCCGGACGGGCACTGCGAGGGGTCCCGCGCGAGCCCGGGGCGGCAGGGCAGGATGGGCACCATGCCGAACCGACTGGCCCATGAGACCTCTCCGTACCTCCTTCAGCACGCCGACAACCCGGTCGACTGGTGGCCGTGGTCGGCCGAGGCCTTCGAGGAGGCCCGCCGCCGCGACGTCCCCGTACTCCTCAGCGTCGGGTACAGCTCCTGCCACTGGTGCCACGTCATGGCCCACGAGTCGTTCGAGGACGACGCCATCGCAGGCCTGGTCAACGAGCACTTCGTCGCCGTCAAGGTGGACCGGGAGGAGCGGCCCGACGTCGACGCCGTCTACATGGAGGCCGTGCAGGCCGCCACGGGGCAGGGCGGCTGGCCGATGACCGTGTTCCTCACGCCGGACGCCGCGCCCTTCTACTTCGGTACGTACTTCCCGCCCGAGCCCCGCCACGGCATGCCCTCCTTCCCCGAGGTCCTGGAGGGCGTGAAGGACGCCTGGGCCGACCGGCGGGACGAGGTCGGTGAGGTCGCGGAGCGGATCGTGAAGGACCTCGCGGGCCGCTCCCTCGCGTACGGCGGCGAGGGCGTCCCCGGTGAGGAGGAGCTCGCGCAGGCCCTGCTCGGTCTCACCCGCGAGTACGACGCGACCCGCGGCGGCTTCGGCGGCGCCCCCAAGTTCCCGCCGTCCATGACCCTGGAGTTCCTGCTCCGCCACCATGCCCGTACGGGCGCCGAGGGCGCCCTGCAGATGGCCGCGGACACCTGCGAGGCGATGGCCAGGGGCGGCATCTACGACCAGCTCGGCGGCGGCTTCGCCCGCTACGCCGTGGACCGCGCCTGGGTCGTGCCCCACTTCGAGAAGATGCTCTACGACAACGCCCTGCTCTGCCGGGCGTACGCGCACCTGTGGAAGGCGACCGGCAGCGACCTGGCCCGCCGGGTGGCGCTGGAGACCGCCGACTTCATGGTCCGGGAACTCCGCACCCCCGAGGGCGGTTTCGCCTCCGCTCTCGACGCCGACAGCGACGACGGCACCGGCCGGCACGTCGAGGGCGCCTACTACGTGTGGACCCCGGCGCAGCTCACCGAGGTCCTCGGCGCGGAGGACGCCGCCCTCGCCGCCGCCCACTACGGCGTCACCGAGGCCGGCACCTTCGAGCACGGGAGTTCCGTGCTCCAGCTCCCGCAGCAGGCCGGCCCGGCCGAAGCGGACCGGATCGCCTCGATCGCGGCCCGGCTCCTCGCCGCCCGCGAGGAGCGCGAGCGCCCCGGCCGGGACGACAAGGTCGTCGCCGCCTGGAACGGCCTCGCCATCGCCGCCCTCGCCGAGACCGGTGCCCTCTTCGACCGCCCCGATCTCGTCGAGCGGGCCACGGAGGCCGCCGACCTGCTCGTACGGGTCCACATGGACGAGTCCGCCCGGCTCACCCGGACGTCCAAGGACGGCCGGGCCGGTACGAACGCGGGCGTCCTGGAGGACTACGCCGACGTCGCCGAGGGCTTCCTCGCCCTCGCCGCCGTCACCGGCGAGGGCGCCTGGCTGGAGTTCGCCGGCTTCCTCCTGGACATCGTTCTCGACCGCTTCACCGCCGAGGGCGGAGCCCTGTACGACACGGCCCACGACGCCGAGGCCCTGATCCGCCGCCCGCAGGACCCCACGGACAACGCGACCCCCTCGGGCTGGACCGCCGCCGCCGGCGCGCTGCTCTCCTACGCGGCGCACACCGGCTCGGACGCCCACCGGGCCGCCGCCGAAGGGGCGCTGGGCGTCGTCAAGGCCCTCGGCCCGCGCGCCCCGCGGTTCATCGGCTGGGGCCTCGCGGTCTCCGAGGCCCTCCTCGACGGGCCCCGGGAGATCGCCGTGGTGGGCGCCCCCGGCGACGAGGTGTTCCAGGAGCTGCGCCGTACCGCCCTGCGGGCGACCGCCCCCGGCGCCGTGCTGGCGTCCGGCGCTCCCGACAGCGAGGAGTTCCCGCTGCTCGGGGACCGTCCGCTGGTGGCCGGTGGCGCCGCCGCGTACGTGTGCCGTCACTTCACCTGTGACGCGCCGGTCACCGACCCCGAGGAGCTCCGCCGGAAGCTCTGAGGCGCCGGAACGGGGACGGCCCCGCGACCCCTCCGAGGAGGGGCGGCGGGGCCGCAACCGAGCGGAGCGTCTTCGCTCAGCTGTTGCCGGCGCCGTTGCCGGACAGCACGGGGATGTCGCTGAGGATGTGCGACAGCGGCTCGTCACCCTTGGCCTGGGTGGAGTTCTCGGTGCACTGCTGGTTCTGCGGGGAGGACAGGACGTTGATGTCCTGGACGGCGATCGGGATGAGACCGACGATGGAACCGGCGTTGACCTTGGCGGGCAGGCCGATGCACGGCTTGTTCAGGGAACCCTGAACGAGCGCGAACTGCGGGCTCATGTTGCCGTGCGTGGCCGAGTTGCCGAACTCCTGGTGGGCACCGTTGCCGCTGAGCGAGGTGGTGCCACCGTCGTCGGCGATCGCGAGCGCCTGTCCGGCACCCGCCGCCGTCGCGCCGAGCACCGACGCGGCCACAGCAGCCGTAGCCAACAGCTTCTTCATTGTTCGGGCCTTTCGGATCGTGGCTCGCTGAGTGCCGAGCCGTGCTGATCAACTGGTCAGCGGTGCGGAGGTTCCGCGAAGTCCACCGGACGGACTACGGGCAGATGAGCGAAGCCCCGGGCGCGGGCCGGTAGGTGCCCACGGAGATCTCGCTGGGCGCGACCTCGTCGGCTGCGGGCAGCGGCCGGTCCTCGCGCAGCCGCCGGAAGACCTCCGCGGCCCCTTCCGTGTCCCAGTCGAGGGTGGAGCCGACGCCCGCGATGTTCGGGTTGAAGCCCCGTACGGGGACGGTGGCGAACTCCGTACGGTCCGGGGGCAGGTCCCGCAGCCGTGCGGCGAGCGTGAGCAGTTCCGTCGCGGAGATCCCGCGTTCGGCGTCGGCCGTCCCGCGCAGGGTCTCCGCGAGGTCGAGCAGCCGGCCGGGATCGTCCAGGACGCCCTCGCGGAGCCGCTCCAGGGTGTTGACCACGAACTTGTGCTGCTTCTGGATGCGGCCGAAGTCCATCTGTCCGTCGGCCTTCCGCGACCGTACGTACTGGAGTCCCTCGCCCCCGCCGACCGCCCTGGTTCCGGGCTCCAGGTCGAGGCCGGTGGACGGATCCTTGAGGGGTTTCTCCGTGCAGATGGGGACCCCGCCGTCGACGCGGTCCACGGTGTCCATGAAGCGCCGGAAGTCGATCTCCAGGTAGCGGTGGACGGGCAGTCCGGTCAGCGATTCGACGGTCTCCACCGTGAAGGAGGAGCCGCCCTCCGCCCAGGCGCCGTTGATCTTCGCCTGGTGGGCGGCGTGCATCTTCCCGGTGCGCCGGTCGCGGTGCTGGTCGGGGAAGGTGGTGAGCGAGTCGCGCGGCAGGCTGACGACGTCGACCCGGTCGTGCTCGGCCGAGACGTGCACGAGCATCATCACGTCCGTGCAGTCGCACTCCTTCCCGCCGAGACGGAAACGTTCCTTCTCCTCCGGGGTGACGCCCTTGCGGCTGTCGATGCCGACCACGAGGAGGTTCAGCCCGTGCTCGGGCGCGGGTAGGTCGGAGGAGGCGGCCGCGAGCGCGCCCGGGGCGAGTGCGGCGAGGGCGGTCAGCGCCGCCGTGACGAGCAGCGGGCGTCGCGGTCGCCGTGGAAGCGGGAATTTCATGCCCGCACGGTAATTCGATCACTCTCGTACACAGATACACGACGCGACATGAACAGGACGAATCACTCTCCTGCGGCGCCTGTGTAATGATGCGGGAATCGCAGCGGAAGGAGCGAAGATGGCGCCGGATCCCGGGAAATGGGAACGGATGGCCTTCATTCCGAAGAGCCGATATGTGAGCGACCCGCCCCCGGCCGACCGAACCCCGTTCCCCCTCTATTCCGCGCTGGTCACCCAATGGGTGCAGGCGGGGCGGACGGTGCCGGGCATGCCGGACCGCGAGTGGGAGCGGTTGATGGCGACCCCGGTCTGGCCGGCCTGGTAGCGACGCGAAAGGGGCCGCCCTGGCGGGGCGGCCCCTGACGTGTGAACGTCGTCGCGCGGAGGCGGAACGTCAGTTGTTGCCGACGCCGTTGCCCGACAGGACCGGGATGTCGTCCAGGATGTGCGAGAGCGCCTCGTCACCCTTGGCCTGGGTGGAGTTCTCGGTGCACTGCTGGTTCTGCGGGGAGGACAGGACGTTGATGTCCTGGACGGCGATCGGGATGAGGCCGACGATGGATCCGGCGTTGACCTTGGCCGGGAGACCCACGCACGGCTTGTTCAGCGAGCCCTGGACCAGCGCGAACTGGGGGCTCATGTTGCCGTAGGTGGCGGAGTTGCCGTACTCCTGGTGGGCGCCGTTGCCGCTGAGCGACGTGGTGCCGCCGTCGTTGGCGATGGCGAGGGCCGGGGAGGCCACGGCGGCGGAGGCGCCGACGATGGAGACGGCTGCGGCCGCAGTGGCCATAACCTTCTTGATCACGGGAGTTCCCTTCTAGAACCGGCTCCGTGCAGGGAGCGCCCTGATCAACTGGTGATGGACGCATGGGTTCCGCTGTGTCACTCCCCTGGCGGAGCGCACGGGGCAGCGCACTTCACGGGGCCAGTCGTACGGGTGAAGCGCCGGAACCTCAGCCCTCGCGCGCAGTTGATCCCGTCGCATCAATCACGTCGATTGGTGGGAACAGGAACGGAATCACCGTGATCAAGAAGATTATGACGGCTGCGGCTGTGACGGCCTCTGTTGTCGGCGCTTCCGCTGTGGCGGCCTCCCCGGCCCTCGCCATCGCCAACGACGGCGGCACGACCTCCCTCAGCGGCAACGGCGCGAGCCAGTCCTTCGGCAACTCGAAGACCAAGGGCGACATGAGCCCCCAGTTCTCGGCCGTCCAGGGCTCGCTGAACAAGCTCTGCCTCGGTGTCCCGGTCAAGGGCAACGTCGGCTCGGTCGTCGGCATCCTCGTCCCGGTCGCCGTCCAGGACGTCAACGTCCTGTCCTCCCCGCAGAACCAGCAGTGCGCGGAGAACTCCACCCAGGCCAAGGGTGACGAGCCGCTGTCGCACCTCGTGGAGGACATCCCGGTCCTCTCCGGGAACGGCGCCTACAACGGCTGATCCGCGTCGCGCACGCCAGGGCCGGAGGGAACATCCACGTTCCCTCCGGCCCTGCCGTGCGCGCACCGCGCGCAATGGAGTGAACGTACGAAAGCCGCCGATTCTGCGGTTTCCTTTGCGTCGCCTGTTCGTTGTGTTTCGTGAAATGTCTTCCGTCACAGAAAGGATCCAGACGAAAATGAACTGCAAGAAGGTCGCGGCCGTCGTCGCCGGAATCGTCATGGCCATGGGTGCGGCGTCGCCCGCCTTCGCGGACGCCGACGCCCACGGCGCGGCGATCGGTTCGCCGGGTGTCCTCTCGGGCAACGTCGTCCAGGTCCCGATCCACGTGCCGATCAACGTCTGCGGCAACAGCGTGAACGTCATCGGCGCGCTCAACCCGGCCGCGTTCAACACCTGCATCAACGCCTGAGCCTTCGACGGCAGGTAGGTACGGGCCGGCCCCCGGAGAGCGACAGCTCCCCGGGGGCCGGCCCTCCGTCATGCCGAGACCGGCGCCTTCTCTCCCGTACGCGGCCGCCCGACCGCCCCGCCCCGGGCCTCCGCCCGCAGCCGCCGCCGCACCCCGCGCACCAGCCGCCCCGCCGTGTACTCGGCGCCGAACACGAACCGCATCGACGGCCCGTACGACGGAGCGGTGAGCAGCCCCGCGAGGAACAGGCCCGGCCACGAGGACTCGAAGAGGCCGCCGACCTCCGGCGCGCCGCCCGCGCCGACCGTGCGCAGCGCGCCGCGCAGGGCCGGTGACAGGATCCCGGCCCGGTCCAGGCTCGGCGTGAAGCCGGTGGCCGCCACGACGTGATCGGTCTCCAGGACCGTCGTCCCCTCCGGCCCGGCCACGTCGACCCGGAGCCGGTCGTCCGCCGTCACGACCGCCCCGGTGATCCGCTGCCCCAGGCGTACGTCCCCGACCGCCGCGAACCGCTCCCGGAGCCACCAGGCCCCCGCCGGGCCGAGCGCCGAGTCGAAGATCCGCTCCCGGGTGGCCGCGGGCAGCCGCCGGAAGACCCCGGGCGTGTCCGCGTACAGCTTGTTCCGCCAGCCGCAGCCGAGCCCCGTGTGGGGGGCGCGCAGCGCAGGCCACAGGCCGCGGTCGAGGGCCGGGGGGAGGGTGTTCCAGTGGAGCCGGTCGGCGCGGGCGACGATCCGCACGGCCGCCGCACCCCCCTCGACGAGCAGCGCGGCCGTCTCCAGGGCGGCCTGACCGGCCCCGACGACGGTGACGTCCCGCCCGGCGAAACGGTCGAGATCGCCGTGGTGGCTGGAGTGGGTGACGTACCGCCGGGGCAGGTCCCGCAGCGGCCCGGGGACCTCCATGAACGGCAGGACGCCGACGGCGAGCGCCACCGTCCTGGCCCGCAGCGCCTCGCCGTCCTCGGTGAGCAGCTCGAATCCCTCCGCCGCGGGCACCACCGAGCCGATCAGCCGCTCGTCGAGGGCGGGCACCGCCTGCCGGGCGAACCAGTCGCCGTACGCGGCGAAGAAGTCGACCGGGAGCGGCACCCCGTGCGCGGCGCGCACGCCCCGCGCGGCCGCGTAGGCGTCGAGCCCGTACGCCCCCTCCGGGTCGGAGAGGTGGGAGGCCCACGGCTCGGACTTCAGGAACATGCCCGAGGGCATGGCGTGCCAGGACTCCATCGAGCGGCCGAAGGTCCGCAGACGCAGCCCGTGGGCGGCCGCGTGAGCGGCCACGGAGAGGCCGTACGGCCCGGCTCCGACGACCACCAGGTCGTAGATCGACTTCGACATCGTGCCTTCCACCTTCATCGGGGGGTGAGCTGGTTGGAGGAGCTGCGGGCCGGTGGCGCCGCCGACGGTCCCGGCGGATCCGCCCGCCGGGACCCGAGGAGCCCGCGCACCGCCGCCACGGCCCGGCGCAGCAGATGGGCGAGCCAGGCCCGGCCCATCGCGAGCGCGGGAGCCGGGTCGTCCGCCGCGAACCAGGCGAACTCGGTCCGCCGCGGGCCCGCCCCCGGACCGGTCCCCGCGGCGGGCCGGGGGCGCGGGGAGGTGAGGAGCGAGAGCGCCGCGTAGTTCTCGACGACGAAGCGGCGGCCGTACGCGGGGGAGTGCGGCGGCACGGGCCGCCCGGTGAGGTCCAGGTGGAGCGCCCGGACCACGTCCAGGCCGTCCGGATCGGCGAACAGCCGGAACTGCGCGCCGGGCCGCGGGTTGAAGTCGAGCAGGTGGTACGCGCCCGTCGACCGGTCGAGCCGGAAGTCCAGGTCGCACACGCCCCGGTAGCCGATCGCGTCGAGCAGCTCCCGCGCCGAGCGGTCCACGGCCGGGTTCGCCGCCCAGCGGCCCACGGCGGTGAGCCCGGCCCCGTCCGGCCAGGACCGCTCCTTGCGGCCGGTCCCCGCCGCCGTGCAGCGCCCCCGCCCGTCCACGTAACCGTGGAAGAACCAGTCCAGGTCACGGCCCGGCGGCAGCAGCTCCTGGAGCAGCAGCCGGCTGCCGGCCTCCGGGGTGCGGGCGTACAGCTCCCGCACCTCGGCGGGGGACCGCAGGATCGAGGTGCTGCGCAGCCCGCCGCCGGCCGGGAGCAGCCAGGGACGGCTCCACTTGGCGACCACCGGAAGCCCGAGCGACCAGGCCATGGCGGCGGCCTCGTCGGCGCCGGTGGGGAGTTCGGTGCGGGGATGGGGCAGGCCGAGGGCCGCGCAGGTCTCGGCGAGGGCGGCCTTGTCCGCCACCCGCAGCAGCTGTTCCTCGGTCTGCTCCGGGAGCAGGAAGCGCGGGGTGAGCTCCGGGCGCCGGCGGGCCAGGGCGAGGGCGCTGACGTCGTCCAGGGGGAGCACGAGGAAGGGAGTTGACGGGCCGTCGGGGAAGGCGCCGGGGCTCTCCTCCGTCACCTCGTCCGCGAGCCGGTGCAGCAGCGCGGCCAGCTCGGCCGGGCAGGCCGTGCCGGGGCGCGAACGGGCCGAGTGGAGATAGCGGGAGCGGGCGACCGGGCTGGTGCTCGATTCGATGACGGCGTGCACCGGAATTCCCGCCCGGCCCAGGGAGCGCGCGGCCCCGAGGGTGCCGTGATGGAAAGGGTTCCGGTCGAGCCGTACGAGGACGGTGGGAACGCGGATGTCAAAGCCTTGACGGCGCGGCACGGCCTGCCCTTCATCTCGGGTGCCCCAACTGGGCGATGAAATCCTCTAATGGACTACTGATCAGAGGGAAGCCGAGTTCACGGTCGGCTCATTAGGAATACTTTCTGAGCATCGGATTGACGGATCATCAAAAAGCGTTGGACTGAGGAGCGGCCATGGCGCCTACACACCGGAGAACATCGAGACGATGGCTGG
Organism: Streptomyces venezuelae ATCC 10712; assembly: GCF_008639165.1. NCBI lineage: Bacteria > Bacillati > Actinomycetota > Actinomycetes > Kitasatosporales > Streptomycetaceae > Streptomyces > Streptomyces venezuelae. The sequence goes on from NZ_CP029197.1 coordinate 4,989,298, forward strand.
GGGTGTTCACCGCCGGTCTCCTCGCCACGGGCTCAGTCGTGCTGTCGTCCCCCGCCCACGCCACCGAATCCGTAACGACGAGAGACCCCGGTCCGACTCTCTCCAGCGCCATGGGAGCCTTCCTCGACTCGGGCGCGCTCGGGGTCGCCCGCATCGAGGCGCTGCAGCGCTGGCTCGGCGGACGCGAGCTCCGCGTCGGCCACACGTACCTGCCCGGGGACCTCTGGAAGAACATCGAGGGCCCGCCCGGCTTCCTCGACGCCTGGGCGGACTGGCGCAACGAGAAGTCCGACCGGCTGTTCGTCCTCAACGTGCCCATGCTGGAGCGCAACGAGGCGGGCGTCTCCGACGCCGAGGTCCGCCGCCAGCTCCAGCTCGGCGCCGCCGGGTACTACGACCACCACTTCAAGGCCCTCGCCGAGCGGCTCGTCGGACTCTCCGCGACCGACACCGTCATCGTCCTCGGCTGGGAGATGAACGGGACGACGTACACCCATCGCTGTGCGCCCGACCCGACCGCGTGGAAGAAGTACTGGAACCGGATCGTCACCGCGATGCGGTCCGTGCCCGGCCAGAAGTTCCGCTTCGACTTCAACCCGAGCCGGGGCCGCGACGCGGTTCCCTGGACCGAGTGCTATCCGGGTGACGACGTCGTCGACATCATCGGGATGGATTCGTACGACCAGCCGCCGGGGTCGCGATTCGACCAGCACGTCAGCGAACCGTACGGGCTCCAGAAGCAGGTCGATTTCGCGGCCGAGCACGGAAAGCAGATCTCCTATCCCGAATGGGGTCTCTTCCGGAACGGGGACAACCCCGAATACATGCGGCGCATGCTGGAGTGGATGAAGCAGCACAAGCCGCTGTACCACACGATCACGGATTACTGTCCGCACGGCGTCTGGCAGTGCGACGACAATCCGCGCTCGTCGCAGTTGTTCCGGCAGATGCTGTACGGCACCGAGCCGGAGGTCCCGACCCAGCCGACGGACCCGACGCAGCCGACGGACCCGACGGACCCGGTCGACCCGACCTGGCCGACGGATCCCACGGACCCCACGGATCCGACGTGGCCGACGGACCCGACCGATCCGACGCTTCCCGAGCCGAAGCCGGAGCCCAAGCCGGAGCCGAAGCCGGAGCCGAAGCCGGAACCGAAGCCCGAACCCAAGCCTGAGCCGAAGCCCGAACCCAAGCCGGAGCCCAAGCCGGAACCGAAGCCCGAGCCGAAGCCTGAGCCGAAGCCTGAGCCGAAGCCTGAGCCGAAGCCTGAGCCGAAGCCGGAGCCGAAGCCGGAACCGAAGCCGGAACCCAAGCCCGAGCCGAAGCCGGAACCGAAGCCCGAGCCGAAGCCTGAGCCCAAGCCCGAGCCGAAGCCGGAACCCAAGCCGGAACCCAAGCCCGAGCCCAAGCCGGAACCGAAGCCCGAGCCCAACTGTTGGACCGTGAACCTCGGTTCGTGGGTCGAGAGTTGGATCGGCGGGCCGGTCTGCGTCCCGAAGGTCTCCGTCAAGGACACCGTGAAGGAGTCCGTGCAGGAGTCCTGGAAGGACGAGGCCGACCTCGACTGGAAGGACGCGCTGAAGGGCGTCTGGCCCTTCTGAGCCCCCCGACGGCGGCGGCGGAGATCATCCGCCGCCGCCGTTCGGCGTGCGGCCGGTGAGCCGGCCGGCCACCCGTCCCAGCCAGGCCCGCTCCCGCGCCTGCCGCACGGCCCAGCGGCGCGCGTCGGCGGCGCCCGCGCGGAGCCAGAGCAGCGGGGCCGTACCCCGCCCGGCGAGCATGAGCCGCTGGTTGCCGACGGTCTCGGGACGCCAGTGGTGCTTGTACGCCTCGGTGCCCCGCAGCATGCTCAGCGTGGCGCGGCCGCCGGCGCTGGTCTCCCCGGCGCCGTGCCGGAGCAGCATGGTCGCGACGTCGACCTTGCGGGCGCGCAGCGCGGGGTCGGCCCCGTACAGATAGCCGCCGGCCAGCCGCGGGGACATCAGGGTCAGGTCGGCGGCGACCACGTCACCCGCGAGCCGGAACTCGGTGACCATCGCGTCGCCGCGCTCCACCATGGGCCGCACGGCCCGGGTGAGGTGCTGGGCGAAGCGGTCACTGGTGTGCTCGGCGGTGACGCCGCGCCCCTGCCACTGGAGCCGATGGAGCCTCAGGAGCCGGTCGAGGGCGGCGGGGACCTCGGCGCCGGGGACGACCCGGGCGTCGATGCCGAGGGCGTCCAGCTTGCGCAGCTTGGCGCGGACGCGCTGGGCCTTCCCCGAGGGGATGCGTTCGAGGAGGCCTTCCATGGGGACGGCGGGCAGCTCAAGGCACAGCGAGTCGGGAAGCCGCCGGCGCGGCCCCCGCCAGTGCGCGAGCACCCGCTCGCTGGCGGCCCCCGGCCGTACCTCCCGGAGGTCGATCACCGCGCCCCGGGCGGCCCTGGCGAGCGCCCGGGCGAGGGCGGGCGCCGCCTCGGGGCAGCCGTCGTCGAGGAGGACGTCGGTGAAGTCGCTGATCGCACCGCCGAGCGGGGTGAGGACGGGCAGCGGCCCCCGGGCGCGCATCAGGGGCGCGGCGGCGACGAGTGCCCCGTCCGCATCCCGTACGAGCACCACCCGCAGCGCACCGGGCCTGCCGTAGGAGAGCCACCAGGAGTGCAGCCAGGCGTGGGACTGGAAGGGGGTGGCGGTGGCGCAGCGGCCGTACAGCGCCGTCCACTCGGCCGCGAGCCGCCCGAAGCCCTCCTCGTCACGGCAGATCTCGGTCCGCGGGGCTCTCGGGGTCACACCGCCTCCGGCTGGTGAGCGGCCGGGGCCGGGGCGGGCACGGAGGCGGAGCCGGCCGCGGGCGCCGTCGCGGCCGGGGTGGCGGGGGCCTGCCGGGAGTGCCGGGCCTCGCCGCGCGAGGCGGCGCGCTTGGGACGGACGAGGAGGGCGAGGCCGCCGAGGAGGCCGCCCGCGCAGCCGCCGACGAGCGCGGAGAGCGGGGCGGAGGGCGAGACCGGGGCGGTCGGCTTGGTGGCGCGGGAGAACTGGACGACCTTCACGCCGGTACTGCCGGCGACGTGCGAGCTGTTGAGGACGAGCGCGCGGGCCACCCCGTCGGCCATCGACACGGCCTTGGCGGGCTTCTCGGCCTGCGCGGTGATGGAGATCATCGGCGCGTCGGGGGAGGTCGCGGCCTGCACGCTGCTGCGCAGGGTGTCGGCGGTGACCCCGGCCCACACCTGGGCGTCGCCGGTGACCGCGATGTCGGTGGCGACCCGCCCGTACGCCTGGGCGAAGCCGAGCGCGGCCGCCGGGTCGGACTTCTCGGCCGGTACGACGATGACGTAGCTGGTGGCAGCGTACTGCGGGGTCTTGAGGGCCCCGTACCCGCCGCCGAGCACGGCTCCGGCGAGGACGGCGGCGGGCAGGACCGCCCAACGGCCCGGTGTGCGCAGACGGGCGGGGAGGAGGGCACGGCGTGGCGTGGTGTTCATGGGGCGGGTTCTCTCACTTCGCGGGGAGGGGGGTGCCGTGGACGGCCTGGTCGTAGAGGGTCATCAACTGCTCGGCGCTCCGCGCGATGTCGTAGCGGCGGGCGGCGGCCGGCAGCGGGAGCCGGGCGAGCCGGGCGTCCCGGATGCCGCGCAGCGCGGAGATCAGCTCGGGTACGGACTCGCCGATCCGCCGCGCGCCCGGCGCGGCCTCCGGTGCCAGGTCGTCGACGGCCGGGCAGGCCACGTAGAGGACGGGCAGTCCGGCGGCGAGGGCCTCGACGACGGCGAGCCCGAAGGTCTCGTCGGGCGAGGTGGACACGAAGACGTCCATGGCGGCGAGGAGTTCGGGCAGCGCGGGCCCGGCGGACGCGGCGGCCGGCGGGTCCTCGCAGGCCCCGGCGAGCAGCACCCGGTCGGCGGCGCCGCACTCGCCGGCCACCCGGAGGAGCTCCGCGCGGTGCTCGCCCTCGCCGACGAGCAGCAGCCGGGCGTCCGGGATCGAGGCGACCGCCCGTACCAGCCGGTCGAACCGCTTCCCGGGCGTGAGCCGCCCCACGCCGCCGACGACGTGGGCGTCCTCGGGCAGACCCAGCGCCTGCCGGGTGCGGCGGCGGGCACCGGCGTCGAAGGCGAAGCGGTCGGTCTCGATGCCGTTGGGCACGATCCGGATGCGCTCGGGGGGCACGCCCCACTCGGCGAGCCGGCGGGCCACGCTGGGCGAGACGGCGACCGTGGAGGTGCCGAGCCGCTCGGAGGCCAGGTAGAGGGCGCGGGTTCCGGCGGAGAGCGGCCGGCCCTCGATCTGGGTCTCGCCGAGGGAGTGTTCGGTGGCGATGACCCGCCGCACCCCGGCCAGCCTGGCCGCCGTCCTGCCGTACACGCAGGCCCGGTAGAGGTGGGTGTGGACCAGGTCGTAGCGGCCCTGCCGGACGAAGCGGGCGAGCCGCGGCAGCGCGCCGAGGTCACGGTTCCCCGTCATGCCCAGGTGGGTGACGGGGGTGCCGTCGGCCTCGATGCCCGCGGCGACGGCGCCGGGGTTGGTGAGGGTGACCACCGAGCTGCGTACCGGCAGGTGGCGCAGCAGCAGCCGCAGCTGCTGCTCGGCGCCGCCGATGCCGAGTCCGGTGATGACGTGCAGGACCTTCATGGCGCACCGACCACGGCCGGGCCGTACGGGGCGGGGATCAGGTCGGCGGGGTGGCGGCGGCGCAGCGGGTGCAGGACCCGCTTGGCGGTGAGCCGCCAGGAGGTGTCGTCCTCGCCGACGTGGACGCGGGGCAGGGCGTACGTGCCGGTGTGCGCGCCCGGGTCGATCGCGCAGGCGTAGCGGTAACCGGCCTTGCGTACGGCGCGGATGGCCCGCGGGTCGACCTTCCCGTACGGGTAGCAGAAGCCCTCGACCGGGGTGCCGGTCATCTCCTCGAGGAGCTCGCGGCTCCGCCGGGTCTCGGCGGCGAGCGCCGTGTCGTCGACCTCGGTCAGCGGGACGTGGGTGAGGCCGTGCGAGCCGATCTCCATGCCGGACTCGGCGATCCGCAGGATGCCGTCCTCGGTGAGCAGCGGCTTGCGCGGGCCTTCCGTGTCCCAGCCGTTCTCGCCGCCGAGCCGTCCCGGCAGCACGTACACGGTCGCCGTGAACCCGTGCCGCCGGAGCAGCGGCAGCGCCGAGTCGAGGAAGTCCGCGTAGCCGTCGTCGAAGGTCAGGCCCACGAGCCCCTTGGCGCGCCCCTCGGCGGTGGCCGTGAGCAGCTCCCGTACCGACACCCCGCGCAGGCCCCGGTCCCCGAGCCAGTGCAGCTGCCGGGCGAAGCGCACGGGGGAGACGGTCACCCGGTACGGGTCGTCAGCCGTGTCCGTGATCGAGTGGTACATCGCCACCCACGGGGGCGGCCTCATCCACAGGGGAGGCTTCGGCAGAAGACGGCGCAGCGCGGTGGCGGCGGGCATGGGGGGTCCTCCGGGAGGCGGAGCGGGGCAGGGGCGGAATCTCGGGCGCCTTGGCGGCGCAGGCGATGAAGATCAGGAAGACGGCGACGACGGCCAGGCCCGCGACGGCGACGGCGAGGGCGGCGGGGCCGATGGCGATCGAGCAGAGCCAGCCGGCGCCGGTGGCCCAGGCGCCCGCGGTGGCGAGGCGGAGCAGTCCCTCGCCGAGCCGGTCGGCGCGGATCGGGACGGACTGGCGGTGGGCGCCGCGGAGCAGCAGGACGGCGGTCACGGTGATGCCGAGGGCGTTGGCGGCGGCGATGCCGACGGCGCCCCAGTAGTGGGCGCCGGGGACGCCGGCGGCGGCGGTCGTGGCGAGTCCGGCGGCCATGGCGGCGGCGGGGTACCAGAGCGGTCGCGCGGCGGAGAAGTAGCAGCGGACCAGGGCGCCCACCATCGTCTGGCCGAGCAGGCCGAGCGCGTACACCCGCATGACGGCGGCGGTGGCGACGGTGTCCGAGCGGACGAACTCACCGCGCTCGAAGAGCAGTTCGACGATGCGGGGGGCGGCGGCGATCACGGTCGAGGCGCCGACGAGGACCACCACGGCGGCGAGCAGCAGGTCCCGCTCGACCCGGCGGCGGGCCGCCTCGGTCTCCCCGGCCGCCAGCGCCCGCGCCACCACCGGGAAGCTGACCGTGCACAGCATCAGGGAGAGGATCATCGGCATCTGCGCGACCTTCTGCGCGTAGTTCAGATGCGAGATGGCGCCGGCGGGCAGCGGCGAGGCGAGGAAACGCTCGATCAGGGTCTGCGACTGGCGGGCGAGCGAGAAGGCGACCACCGGCGCGATCAGCCCCAGGACGAGGATGCGGCCCTCGCCCGTGGAGGGCGGCGCGGGCGGCTCGGGCTGCCGCGCCGGTACGGGGCGGGAGCGCAGCTCGCGGATGAGCGAGGGGGCCTGCACGAGGACCATCAGGACGCCGCCGACCGCGACCCCGGCGGCGGCCGACCGCACGCCCCACGGTTCGCGCAGCACCAGGATCGTGCCGATGATCCCGGCGTTGTACGCCACGTAGATGGTGGCCGGGGGCAGGAAGCGGCCGTGCGCGCGCAGCGCCGCCGAGCAGTAGCCGACCAGCGCGAACGACAGCACGCAGGTCCCGGTCAGCCGGGTGCAGTCGATCGCGAGACCGGGGTCGGGCAGCCCCGGCGCGAGCGTCGCGACGATCAGCGGGGCGGCGGCGACCAGGAGCGCGGCGACGACACCGACGGCGAGGGTGAGCCGGGGGAGCGTGCCCCGGACGAGGGCGCGCACCGGGTCGCCGGGGAGGCCGCCGGCGCGGCGGGCCAGGGCCCGCGCGAAGGCGGGCACCAGGATCAGCGCCATCGCGTCCTCGATGAGCAGCGTCGAGGCGAACTCGGGCACCGTCCACGCCACCAGGAACGCGTCGGTCTCGGCCCCGGCCCCGAAGTACCCGGCGAGGATCTGGTCCCGGACGAGCCCGAGCAGCGCCCCGACGGCGGTGAGCCCGGCGGTCACGGCGGCGGCCTTGGCGAGGAAGCCCCGGCCCTCGGCCCCGCCGGTGCGGCCCGCCCGCCCCCGCGCGTGCGCCCGCCGCCCCGCCGCACGGGGCACGGCGGTGCGGGGCACGGCGGTACGGCGCCCGGCGCCACCGGGGACGGCGCCCCCGGGGACGGCGGGGACGGCGGGGACGGCGCCGCGGGCCGCGGACGCCGGTGCTCGCGTGGCCGTCCCCGGCAGCACGACGGCCTCCGGGGGCCACGGGGTGTCCGTGGGGCCCGGAGGCGCGGTCTGCCAGGGGTCGGTCAGCGGGGTGCCGCAGGGCGGTCCGCCCGTGGGGCGCGGTTCACCGGCCCGCGGGGTGTCCGTGGGCTCCGGTTCCCCGGCCCACGGGTCACGCACGCCGGACCTCCGCGAGGGCCCACCAGGCGGCGAGGCCGAGCACCACCGACATCAGGACCGTGGAGGGCCCGCCGATGTCCGCGTAGAAGAAGTCGATGAGCTGCCAGGCGAGCAGGCCGGTCGCGACCAGGGCGCAGTCGGCGCCGAGGCGCCGCCGCCGGAGCGCGCCGACGAGCAGCGCCACCCAGCTGCCCGCGAGCGCGAGCAGCCCGAACAGGCCCTGCTCACTGAGGACCAGCAGGTACATGTTGTGGGGGGACAGCAGCGGCTGACGCGCGAAGGCGGCGCCCGCGCCCGCCGTGTCGCTGCCCGAGGACAGCGCGAGCGAGGCGTTCGAGTCGCGGTACTGCGGGAAGCCCTTCAGGCCGACGCCGGTGACCGGCTCGGCGCGCCACATCCGCCCGGCCGCCGCCCACATCGTGTACCGGTCCGTCACCGACTGGTCCGGCGCGGCCGCGACCTGCGTGATGCTGGTGACCCGTTCCTTCACCATCGACGAGCCGATCCCGAGACCGCCGACCAGGACGACCCCGAGCGCGCCCGCCGCGAGCGCCACCCGGGCCGCCCGGCGCGGCCCCGCGAGCAGCAGCTGGATCCCGCAGGCGAGCACGGTCGCGATCCAGGCGCCCCGGCTGAACGACAGCACCAGCGGCAGGAACAGCAGTCCGGTGCAGACCAGCGCCGCCGTCCGGGTCCGGCCGGGCCCGCTGCCCAGCGCGATGCCGGTGACGACGACCAGCCCGTACGACACGACCGTCGCCATGCCCATCACGTCGGTGGGCCCGAAGGTGCCCACGGCCCGGATGTCCTCACCCTGGTACGAGGCGCCGGTGCCCGTCAGGTACTGGCCGACGCCGACCGCGCCCTGGAGCAGCGCGAGCCCGACCAGGCCCCAGGCGACCACGGCGAAGTCCCGCCGGTCGCGGATCATCAGGAGCACGGCCGCCGGGACCAGGACGAAGATCTGCACGTACCGGGCGACGCCCGGCAGGCTCGCCGCCGGGTCGTTCGAGGTGATCGCGGCGAGGCAGATCCCGAGGACCGGCAGACCGAGGACGACGGCCGCCGTCCGGGTCAGCGGCCGGGCGCCGCCGCGCAGCACCCGGACGAGGCAGATCAGGACGAGGAGCCCGGAGGCCGCGTCGGCGACCGTCCCCGTGCCGCCGGTGCCGCCCTGCGCCCCGCCGCCGCCCGGGACGAGCAGCAGGGCGATCACCGCGAGGACCGGGGAGAGCGCCCCGGCCCGGCGCGCCCAGTCCCGTACGTCGTCCGGGGCGAGCGCCGGCACCGTCACGGCCGTGGCCATCCTCAGCTCCCCGTGGGTCGGACGAGCCCGGCCGCCGTGCGCAGCAGGATGCAGACGTCCTGCCAGAGCGACCAGTGGTCGATGTAGTGGTTGTCGAAGCGGCAGCGGTCCTCGATCGAGGTGTCGCCGCGCAGCCCGTGCACCTGCGCCAGACCGGTCAGTCCCACCGGCATCCGGTGCCGGGCCGCGTACCCGGTGTGGATCTTGCTGAACTGGGCGACGAAGTACGGGCGTTCGGGCCGCGGCCCGACCAGGCTCATGTCGCCGCGCAGCACGTTCCACAGTTGCGGCAGCTCGTCGAGCGAGGTCTTCCGCAGGAAGTTCCCCGCCGCGCTCATCCGCCGGTCGCCCGCCACGTTCCAGCGGGTCGCCGACTCGGTGTCGTCGGAGGGGCGGAGCGTACGGAACTTCAGCAGCGTGAAGTGGCGGCCGTGCTGGCCCACCCGCTCCTGCCGGAACAGCACCCCGGGCCCGTCCGAGAGCCGGACGGCCAGCGCGCACAGCAGCAGCACCGGCAGCGCGAGCGCCAGCGCGGGGCCGGCGAGCACGATGTCGAGGGCGCGCTTGGCGGACAGCCCGCGCCGCTCGCCCAGCGGGACGAGACGGTGCCAGGCGTACCCCCACAGGTGCGCGCCCATCGGGCCGTCCTGGTGGCGTCCGCCGACCCGCCAGGTCGTGCAGCCGTAGTGCTGGAAGAGCGTCACGAGCCCGGGGTCGTCGTCGAGGAACACCGCGTCGCGCACGGTGTTCTGGATGACCGCCCGGTGGATCTCCTCGGTCGTGGTGAGCACCGGCAGACCGGACTCGCCGGCCGCCCGGGGCGCGCCGCCCTGCTCGGGCACGCCGACGATGCCGACCGGCCGCAGCCCGTACTCGGGATGCTGGGCGGCCGCCGCCGCGAACCGCCGCGCGGCCCCCGCCCCGCCGACGACCAGCGCCGAACGGGGGTGGGCCCGCGCGATCCGGCGCCGCCGGGCCAGCAGCAGGGCCCGTACCAGGACCACGACACCGACGTGGGTGACGTACGCGGCGCAGAGCCGCAGCGGACCGATCGCCAGGGCCGGGGAGTACCCGGCCACCGCGGCCGCCGCCAGACACCAGGCGACCCCGGCGCGGGAGGCCAGCGCGGGCAGCTCGTCGAGCGCCCGGGTGTACGCGGCGGGCCGGTGGAGCCCGGCGTGCCCGTCGAGGACGAGGACGAGCAGCGCGACCGGCAGCAGCAGCCGGACGTCGTGGTGCGCGCGGCTCAGCAGCGCGGCGGCGGTCAGGACGGCCAGGCAGTCGGCCGCGACGAGCGGGAGCCGGCCGGACCGTGGCCGCGCGGGCCGGTGCGGCAGCGCGAGCCGGTCGGTCGCGCCGCGGCGCGACGCGAGGGAGGCGAGGCCGAAGGCCTGGCCCGCCGTGGGCCAGGGGCCCGGCGAGGGAGGGACGCTGGTGCTTTCCGTGGTCACTGCGCAATCGGCTCTCTGTGCTCGGTGCCCCGCACTCCGGCCAGTTCGCGGTAGACGTCCGCGACGGCCGCGCCGGTGCGCCGGACATCGAATCTGCTGAGTACGTGCTCGTGGGCCTCGCGGCCCAGGCGGTGCCGGAGCTCCGGCCGGCCGAGGAGGCGGCCGAGAGCGGTGGCGAGCGCGGCCGGGTCCTCGGGCGGGACCAGGCACAGGGGTTCATGGGCGGGCGGCAGGCTCTCGCGGGCCCCGTCGACGTCGCTGACGACGACCGGCCGGCCGGCCGCCATGGCCTCGAGGGGCGCGAGCGCCATGCCCTCCCAGCGGGACGGCAGGACGACCACGTCGGCGGCCCGGTACCAGGGGGCGGTGTCGTCGACGGCCCCGGTGAACCGCACCGAGGGACCGGCGGCGGCGCGCAGCCGGTCGCCGTCGGGGCCGTCGCCGACCAGGACGAGCCGGGCCGTCGGGACCTCCGCGAGCACGGCGGGCCAGGCGGCGAGCAGGACGTCCTGCCCCTTCTGGCGGCAGAGCCGGCCCACGCAGACGACGGTGGGCGCGGGGTTGCGCGAGGGGCCGTCGGTCGCGAACCGGGCCACGTCCACACCGTTGTGGACGACGGACCACTCCGCCGCGACCCCGGCGGCCTCGCCGGTACGCCGTTCGGCCTCGCTGACGCAGAGGATCCGGTCGGCCCAGCGGGCGCCGTACACCTCCCAGCGCCGGGCGAGCGCGGCGGTCGTTCCCTCGACCGCCTCGAAGGACCAGGCGTGCGGCTGATACACCGTCGGAACCCGGCCGCGCAGGGCGAGTCGGGCGCACAGCCCGGCCTTCGCGCTGTGCGCGTGGACGAGGCCGGGCCGGACGGTACGGATCACCCGGGCCAGGTCCCTCGTCTCGCGGACGAGCCCGGGGCCGGGGTTCCGGCCGGCGCGCCAGGCATGGGTGTCGGCCCCCTCGGCCCGGACGGCGGCGGAGAGGACGGTGTCCGGTGGGCAGGCGACCGCGACCCGCAGGCCGGCGGCGAGCTGGGCGCGGACGAGGTCGATGACGACGCGGGCGACCCCGCCGTCACCGGGCTGGACCGCGTGCAGGACGGTGACGGACCCGGAGTCCGTGTCTCGTGGAGGCAGCACGTCAGCGCCGGACGTCCGCCTGGAGGAAGAGGGCACCGAGCCAGACGGTGTCCTTCCGGCTCCCGGACCGGACGTGGACCCGGTCGGCCCCCTCGCGCAGTGCCTCCCGCAGGTCGAGGACGTCGGAGTCGTACCCGAGGGTGTTCGTACCATCGGGGAAGCGGACCGTACGACCGGCGCCGAATTCGGTGATGCTGGAGTTCATCACGTCGTCCGCGGAATTGGCGGAATCGGAGAGCAGGGTGCTCTTCGTGCCGCTCGTTTCGACGGCCAGGTAATCACCGGAAGTACCCCGGTCGCCGTCATAGGCGATCACTCCGAGACGGCCGTTCGTGCCCTTGCCGTAACGGTTTGAGTCGAGCGGGACGCGCAGCTCTCCGGTGCGTGGTCCGACCGTTTCGAATCCGTCCCAGACGCTGATCCGCCGCAGCGGTTCCGAGGCCTTCTCGTACGCGGCGACGAGCGTCCAGCCACCCCAGCCGCCGACCGCCGAACGGCCCATGGCGACGTTGACCTGAGCGACCGTCCACTGCCCCGAGCGGGACGAGCGGACCAGCTCGGTGACGTCGGCGGAGGCCTGGAAGGCGTCCGCGCCGTCGCCCGTGCGGTGGCCGATCAGGGAGTCCGCGAGCAGCGCCTTGTACTGGCCGCCGGGCTCGGCGATCAGCACCCGGCCGTTGTCCGCGGCCGGCTTCTGCTCGCCCACCCGCAGGTTGCCGCCCCAGTACAGGCGGGCCCAGCTGACCCGGGCACCCGCGGGAACGGCGAGCTCGGCGCGGCTCGAGTTGTACGTGTTGGGGTCGCTGTCCACGTCGACGTAGGCGATCGTGGCGTCGTCGTTGACCGACTCGGTGCCCTTCGCGCCCTTCGCCGACGAGTTGGCGGCGCGCACGATCCCACCGTGCTGGACGGCCTGGTAGCGCGCGGCGAACGGGACGCGGCTCGCCTCCCGGGGCTGGGGCGCGGCGGCGGAGGCGCCCGGCAGCGTGACGGACAGCGCCGCACACGACAGGGCGCACAACACGCTGCGACGCACAGCAAGAACCGCTGAATTCCGCATACAGGTTCTCCGCTTTGATGAGAGAAGGAAGGGAAGACCCGCGAAGGCCGGGAGAGGGGAAGGTGTCGTCCGCACGAAATGGGTGAACGCGCGGCGGGCCCGGAAGCAACGTTCGGGAACGTTATAACCCCGACGCGGGGCGATAGTAAGCATTAGATGCCTGGAAACGCTAACTCCCGTATCCCCGTGGCAGGTTCCTCGTTGAGCGTGTTGCGCCATTCCACGCCCAGTCCCTCCAATGGCCCTCCTATGGGCCAAAGATCGGTTGAACGTCACCCGTTCGGGAGAGCAACCGATGAAAAGCCGGGGCGTTGTTGAGAGAGCCGGGCCGAACAGTCCGCGCAGTCCACGTTGAATTTCGATCGAGGAGCACTTCCCCATGTCCCGTATCGCGAAGGCCGTTGTCCTGACCGTGGGTGCCGCCGCCGCGGTCGCCGGTGCCGCCGGTGCTGCCGCCGCCGACGCCGGCGCCGAGGCCGCCGCCGTGAAGTCGCCCGGTGTCGGCTCCGGCAACGTCGTCCAGGTCCCGGTGCACATCCCGGTCAACGTCTGCGGCAACACCGTCAGCGTCATCGGCGCGCTGAACCCGACCTTCGGCAACGCCTGCGTCAACGCCTGATCCGGCACGCCTGATCGGTCCTTCCGAAGCCGGTGCGCCCATCCCTCCCGGGGTGGGCGCACCGGCTTTTCCTTGTGGCCACTGGTTCGTCACTCGTTCGGCCGCACGTGGGTGCGCCGTCCGGTGCAACGGCGTACGCCCCGCATGAGGGCAGGTGTGAGGGGTGGATTCACTCGAACGGAGGTGTGGCGCTCCGTAGTTCTACGGTTGCGGAGCGCTATACCCGCAGGCACGGTGAGAGGGAACTTGTCCGACGCATAAGGAAAAGGAACACATATGCGTCCCCTGGCCACGCGCCGCATCACCGCCCTGGCGATATCCGCCGCCATCACCCTCGGCACGGCGGGACCCGCCTTCGCCGACGAACACCGTCCCTCCACGGCGGCCGCCCGGGCCGCCCGAGCGCCGCTTCCCAACGCCGCCGCCCTGCTGAGCCAGACCGAGGCGCTCGGCGAGCTCGGCTCGGTGATCACTCCCGTGACCGATCTCCTCACGGCCACGCTCAAGGCCGACTCCGGTCAGCTCCCCGCGGCCGACGCCGAGGCACTCAAGGCCAAGATCGCGGCAGCCGTCGACCAGGCCAAGGCCACCGCCCCGGCCCTGCCCGACGCGCCCGTCACGCCCCCCTCGGCCGACCTCCCGGTCACGCCGCCCGCGGCCGAGCTCCCCGTCACCCCGCCGGCCGCCGAAACCCCGGTCGAGCTTCCGGCGAAGCCGCCGGTGGAAGCCCCCGCCCTGCCCGTGAAGCCGCCCGTGAGCCTGCCCGTCGCGGCCGGCGCCAAGGCCGCGTGGGCGGGCAAGGCCGCCGCCCCGGCGGACGTCGTGACCGACGCCCTCGCCACCGTGGAGAAGGCGGTCGCCGGTCTGCTCGCCGCGGTCACCTCCGGTGACGCCGGCGGAGTCGTACCGCAGGTCACGGCGACCCTGACCTCGCTGGTCAACCTGGCCGTCGCCACCGTCCTCGGCAGCGGCCTGCCCGCTCCCGACCTGGCCGGACTGCCCCAGCTGCCGAGCCTGCCGGTCGCGGTGCCCGAGCTGCCGGTGGACCCGCCGGCGCTGCCCGTCGACCCGCCGGTCGCCGCGCCCGAGCTGCCGGTCAAGCCCCCGGTGTCGCTCCCGTAGTCACCTCGCGGTCCCTGTGCCGGTCCGGCGTTCCCGCCGGGCCGGCACAGGCGTGCGCGGAGGTGCCCGGCCGGGGCCGACCGGCGCGCGATCGGCAAATAGCACCGGTCCCCTTCGATCGGGTGCAGTGTCGAGAAATCCTTCCTTCCGGAGTTTCCGGGTGGCGCGCCGTTCGTTACAGAAGCAGAACAAAGTGCACGGGATTCGGCCAAGAACCCTGTGCGGTAAGTGACTTGAAAGAACAAAGGAAGGATTCACTCCATGAAGCCCACCAAGGTCGCCGCGGTCGTCGCCGGTTCGCTCATGGCGCTCGGCGCTGCCGCGCCCGCCATGGCCACGGAGGCGCTGACCCCCACCAGCCTGAACGGTGGCCTCGACGCGATCGCCGCCAATGGGCTGAAGTCGGATGTGCTGAGCAGCACCACGGACGGCTCGCCGGTCAAGACCGTCACGGACACCGCGACCAAGCTGAACGACACCACCAAGGGCGCCCAGCTGCTCGGTGGCCTGCCGCTCGGCGGCTGACGGCCGCTCAGCAACACTGCCTGTGAGGGCATTTGCAGGGTCCTTCGCGCCCCTGTTTCCCACGGTCGGCTGATCGAATGATTTTCTGATCAGCTGCCGTGTGGCCCTGGTTGCCCGGGGTTCGCCGACCCATACCCTCTGGCCAGTCCCACGCGAACGTCGGCGTGGATCAGGCCGGTCGGAGCGAGGGGGGATCCTCGCCGGTCTCTCCCTTTCTCCAGAGGAAGAGCGGTATGCGGTCCATCATCAGCAGGAAAGTACTCACCGCGGCGGCAGCGACCGGCATCCTGTCGCTGAGCGGCGGATTCGCCCTGGCCGCGAACTCCCATGCCGGTACGGGTGACGGTCCGGGCCCCGGTCAGGTCCAGGCACCCCTGCCCGCGGACGTCTGCGGCAAGAGCATGGATCTCGGCGGTTTCGTCGCCGCGGCCGTCGGTGACCTCTGCGCCCACGCGGAGGGTCCCGGCGGCTACGGCGACGAGCCGGGTGAACCTACGCACCCCGGTGAGCCGACCCATCCGGGTGAACCCACCACGCCGCCCACGCATCCCCCCACGCACCCGCCGACGTATCCCCCCACGCACCCCCCGACCACTCCGCCGGTCACGCATCCCCCCACCACGCCGCCGACCAACCCGGACGAGCCCGGTGAGTGCGAGGAGCCCGAGCCGGGCGAGGAGCCGGAGCCGGGCTGCGAGGAGCCGACGACTCCGCCCACCACCACGCCGCCGACGTACCCGCCGACCACGCCGCCGACCAACCCGGACGAGCCCGGTGAGTGCGAGGAGCCCGAGCCCGGCGAGGAGCCGGAGCCCGGCTGCGAGGAGCCGACCACTCCGCCCACCACCACGCCGCCGACCACTCCGCCGGTCACGCATCCCCCCACCACGCCGCCGACCAACCCGGACGAGCCCGGTGAGTGCGAGGAGCCCGAGCCCGGTGAGGAGCCGGAGCCGGGTTGTGAGGAGCCGACGACTCCTCCCACCACCACGCCGCCGACCACCCCGGACGAGCCCGGTGAGTGCGAGGAGCCCGAGCCCGGCGAGGAGCCGGAGCCCGGCTGCGAGGAGCCCACCACCCCGCCGAGCACCCCGCCCGGCCACCCCGAACTCCCCGACACGGGCAGCGACGCCGCCCTCATGGGAGCGGCCGCCATCAGCGCCGCGCTCATCGTCGGCGGATCGGTCGTGTACCTCCGCGGCGGCCGGATCGCCCGCCGCCACTGACGCGCCGGCCGTACCCGGCCGAGCGTCAACCGGGGCCCTCACCTTCACCGGTGAGGGCCCCGCGCGTTGCTGCACACGGGTTAGTCCCGCCACGTTTCGGCCAAAGGGATCGTTCACCTCACATGACTCTGCGCTCTCGCGCGGGCATGGGACTCCTCATGACCGCATTCGCCTCCGCCGCCATGGCCTCCCCCGCCGCCGCCGTCGAGGCGCCGGTGATCGTTCCGCTCCAGGGCCTGGAGCCGGTCCTGCCGATGGACGCGCCGACCGTGGCCACCGGCGTGCCCGTCCCGATGCCCGGCGCGCCCACCGGCTTCCAGAAGGGCCTCGGCTCGCTCCCCGACGTGACGCTGCCGAGCGTGCCGCTCACCGGCACCCTCCCGAAGACCGTCGTCGACGCGCCGCTGCCGGAGCTCCTCAAGGGCAGCGAGCCCGGCCACGCGCTCCTCAGCAGCCCGCACTCGGAGATGAGGACGGCCACCCCCGGGGCCGTCGTCGGCAACCCGGTGGAGGCTCCGCGCGGCGACGGGCTCGCGGGTCTCCCCGAGCTCACGAAGCCTCAGGTGGGTCTCCTCACCCCGGTGCTCAGCGGGGCCCTCGACCCGCAGCTGGGCCTGGCGCCGGGCGGGAACTGACACCCCCCGCCTTCCGCTCGCTTGTATGACCGGTCACCGGGCGGGTGAAGACACGATTCTTCCCCGCCACCCGAAGGGCTCTCGGTCGTTGCAAGAGAAGGCTTGTCGCATGGCCGCGGCCCGTGGACCGAGGCCGTCCCGCCGTATCCGACGGCGGACGGTTCTCGGCCCGCGGGCCATTTTTCGGTTTTCCTCCTTCCCTTTCGGCCCAATGGCCGTGACCCGGTCCGTGGTACGCCGTTGAACGGGAATGACGGCCGTGATTCCTGCGGTCGCTTTCCACGTCCAAGGAGTTCTTGATGTCTCGCATCGCGAAGGCTGCCGCTGTTCTCGCCGGCACGGGTGCCGTTGCCCTCAGCGGAGCCGGCCTGGCCGTCGCCGACTCGGGCGCCGAGGCCGTCGCCGCCCACTCGCCCGGTGTCGCCTCCGGCAACGTCGTCCAGGTCCCGGTCCACGTCCCGGTCAACCTCTGCGGCAACACCGTCAACGTCATCGGCCTGCTGAACCCGGCCTTCGGCAACACCTGCATCAACGCCGACGGTCACGACAAGGGTGACGGCGGCTACGGCGGCTGATCCCCCGCACCGACCGTGTCCCCCCGATCCGGCCGGGTCGGGGGGACACGTGTGTACGGGGCCGGGCCCGGGGCCCGGCCTCAGGCGTACCGGTAGATCCGGCTGTGGTCGAACATCGACGCCGGACTCACGCCCCACGGCGCCATCGGCTCGTTCCGCGCGACGACCTTGCGGTACTGGGCGTCGCCGAGCGGCGGCGGCTCCGCGGGCAGATAGGCGGCGCCGGGGTTGCGCTGCTGCCAGCGCGACCAGACCAGGTCGACGAAGGAGTGGTGCAGCCAGAACACCGGGTCGTTCACGGAACCGCCGCCGAGCATCAGTCCGCCGACCCAGCGGTGCACCCGGTTGTGGATGCGGAAGCGCTCGTTGCCCCGGCCCGGCGCCCAGCCCTCCAGCCGGTTGCGGAAGCCGGAGGCGCTGGTCGAGTTCCAGGGCGCCACGTCGTACACCCGCTCCCGCATCACCTCGTCCAGCTGGGCCTGCGTCGGCAGCGTGACCGGGTCGTGCGGTCGGCCGAAGTCCCTGGTCAGGAAGCGTCCCTCGGTCATCGACTGGGTGATCGTCCAGCGGCCCGCCGAGTGGGCGAACGGGCCGGTCATCACCTGTAGGTCGGCCCGCCGTCCGTTGCCGCCCATGAAGTCCTCGCCCCAGAGCTGAGGAGGCCGGACTGTTGTCGCGGGTCCAGTCCCAGTACGGGACGGAGACCGTGGCGTCGATCCGGCGCAGGGCCGACTCGAACTCCAGCAGGAACTTGCGGTGCCAGGGCAGGAAGCTCGGCGTCATGTGCGCGACCCGCAGCTTGCCCTCGCCGTCGGCCGTGTAGTGGTCGATGTGGGTGCGGACGAAGCGGTCGTACGCCCCCGTGCGCTTGAGCTCCAGGACGGCGGCGACGAACTTCCGGCGCTCGGCGCCGGTCAGATCGCGCTGGTTCTTACGCGTGTACACCACGCGGGCTCCCTCCCGTCGGGTCGGTGGGGACGCCATGGGCGGCGGCGAGCGGGGAGAGCCGGGCGCCGCCCAGCTCGTCCACCGCCGCGCGCACGGCCGCCAGGGGCGTCGGGCAGGACTCGTAGTGGTCGATCGGGGTGACGTAACCGCCGTCCGCGCAGCGCATCAGGTGCAGCGGCCGTCCGTCGACGAGGGCCACCGGTGCGCCGCCGGGTCCGGAGAAGCCGATGACGCGGCGGCCCCGGTACATCTCGTCGAAGGCGTGCGGGTCCGTGCCGTCCGGGGCCGCCCCGGACGGTGGCCGGCCGGCGACCCGGCCGAGCGCGCCGCCGGTGAAGGCGGTGACGGCCAGAGCGAAGAGGGACCGCAGTGCGACGCGGCGCGGGACGATCATGAGTGATCTCCTCGGGGTCGGCGATTGCCCTCAGGGCACAACGATGAAACCCCGGGTTCGTTGCGCCGGAAATGCCAGCGGCGTGAATGTCGGCCGTTCGGGTGAAAACGGTGCGGGGAGAGGGTGGTTGGCCCCTAGCATCCGGATTCATGACCACTTCCAACGTCGTTTCCTCGGCGCGCAGCGCCTCTCCGCTGGGAACTCTCACGGTGATTCCGTGGTCCAGCGAGCCCTCCGCCGATTCGGCGGGTACGCCCTTTCTGATGGTGTACTCGCTCGGCGACGGCCGGGACGGGCCGGAGGCCGGTCAGCAGGCCATGCGGACGGCTCTGGAGAGCATGGGCGTCTCCGTCGGCGACCGGCTCTTCGACCTGGACAAGGACGCCGGGATCAACGCCTCCCTGCTCGTCGAGGGCGGCTCCGTCGTCCTCAACCTGCCCTTCCTGAAGGTGCAGTGCCCGGTGCCCGACGAGTGGCAGGCGGCGGCTCGCGAGAGCGGACAGGTCTACCTGATCTGCTCCGTGCGGCCGTGGCCCGACGCGGTCCCGGGGCAGCCGGTCGACGAGGCCGGGCTGCGGGCCTTCGTCTCCGACGAGGAGATGCTCAAGGAGAGCGCCCACATCATGATGCCGGTCCGGCGCCTGCAGGGCTGAGCGGGAAGGGGGTCGCCATGGCGACGCTGAACGTACGGGGCGGGGTGCCGGGTCAGCGGCAGGAGGAGGAGTCGCCGGCGGAGCGCGTCGGGACGATCGGCGGCGGCCGGGCGTTCGCCTGGCTGCTGATGATCACCGGGGCGGCGGGTGTGCTGTCCGGCTGGGTGATCACGATCGACAAGTTCAAGCTCCTGGAGGACCCCGGCTTCCAGCCCGGGTGCAGCCTGAACCCGGTCGTCTCCTGCGGCAACATCATGAAGAGCGAGCAGGCGGGGGTCTTCGGTTTCCCCAACCCGATGCTCGGGCTCGTCACGTACGCCGTCGTCGTCGCCGTCGGTGCCGGGCTCCTCGCCGGGGCGCGCTACCGGGGCTGGCTCTGGCTCGGCCTCAACGCCGGGATGCTCTTCGGCGTGGGTTTCTGCACCTGGCTGATGTACCAGTCGCTGTACGAGATCAACTCGCTCTGCCTGTGGTGCTGCCTGGCCTGGGTCGCCACCATCGTCATGTTCTGGTACGTCACCGCGCACAACGTCCGCCACGGTGTGATCCCCGCCCCGGCGGGGGTGCGGACCTTCCTCGGCGAGTTCACCTTCGCCCTCCCCGTCCTGCACATCGGGATCATCGGGATGCTGATCCTGACCCGCTGGTGGGAATTCTGGACGAGCTGACGTGAACCGCCACCTCACCTGGCCGCGGGCCGCACTCACCGTGCTGCTCGCGGCCGTTCTCGTGCTCCTGCTGCCGTACGACCGGATCGCCCCCGGCGACCGGCACGGCGGGAACCGGGCCGCGCCCGAACCGGACCCGGAGCCGCTGCCCGGGGTGCCGTCCGGTTTCTTCACCGGCTCCGACGAGGCCGGGGTGCGCAGGATCGCGCAGGCGCAGCGGTGGCTCGGCGGTGACTCCCTGACCGTCGGCCACACCTATCTGCCGGGCGACCGCTGGTCCAACATCGAGGGACACCCGGCGCTCTTCGATCCCTGGGCGCGCTGGAAGGCGGCGCGGCCGGGGCGGCTGTTCGTGCTCAACGTGCCGCTGATGGACCGCAGCGAGGCGGGGCTGCCGGACGCCGAGGTGCGGGCGGGGCTCAGGAGCGGGGCGGCCGGGGCCTTCGACCGGCACTTCCTGGCGCTGGGGGAGCGGCTGGTGGAGCACGGGCTCGGGGACGCGGTCCTGGTGCTGGGCTGGGAGATGAACGGCACCACGTACAGCCATCGCTGCGGGCCGGACCCGGCGGCCTGGAAGGCGTACTGGCGCCGGGTGGTGGGGGTGCTGCGGGGGGTGGCGGGGCAGCGGTTCCGCTTCGACTTCACGCCGAGCCGGGGGCGGGACGCGGTGGAGTGGCCGCGCTGCTATCCGGGGGACGACGTCGTCGACATCATCGGGATGGACGCGTACGACCAGCCGGCGGGGCTCTCCTTCGAGGACCAGGTGGCCGAGGAGTACGGCCTGGAGCACCACGTGCGGTTCGCGGCGGCGCACGGCAAGCCGGTCTCGTATCCGGAGTGGGGGCTCTTCAGGAACGGCGACAACCCGGCGTACGTGCGGGGGATGCTCGACTGGTTCGCGGCCCACCGGCCGGTGTACCAGACCGTCACCGACTACTGCCCGCACGGGGTGTGGGGGTGCGCCGACAATCCCGAGTCGGCGCGGGTGGTCAGGAAGGCGCTGGGCGGGCCGGCCGGCCCGTGAGCACGGGCCGGCGACGGCCCGGTCAGGCGTGCTGGTAGGCGACCAGCGAGATGCCGACGTAGTGGACGATGAACGCGGCCAGGGTCAGCGAGTGGAAGACCTCGTGGAAGCCGAACCAGCGCGGTGAGGGGTTCGGGCGCTTGATGCCGTAGATGACGCCGCCCGCGCTGTAGAGCAGTCCGCCGACGATCACCAGGACGAGGACGGCGATGCCGCCCGCGCGCATGAAGTCGGGGAGGAAGAAGACGGCGGCCCAGCCCATCGCGATGTAGCAGGGCGTGTACAGCCAGCGAGGGGCGCCGACCCAGAAGACCCGGAAGGCGATGCCGGCGGCGGCCGCCGCCCAGACCGCCCACATGAGCGGCTTGGCCGTCGAGTCGGGGAGCAGCAGCAGGGTCAGCGGGGTGTAGGTGCCCGCGATGATCAGGAAGATGTTGGCGTGGTCGAGGCGCCGCAGGACGGCCTCGCCGCGCGGGCCCCAGTTGCCGCGGTGGTACAGCGCGCTGATGCCGAAGAGCAGGCAGGCGGTGAGGGCGTAGATCCCGCAGGCGACGCGGGCGCGGGGGGAGTCGGAGAGGGCGACGAGGACGAGGCCCGCGACGATCACGGCGGGGAACATGCCCGCGTGCAGCCATCCTCTGAGGCGGGGCTTCAGCGGGAGTGCAGGGGGTTCGCCGACCACGTTCGGCTCGATCGGGGTCACTTCCGGCGTGGCTGCAGTCATGGAACGGAATCGTACCTACGGGCCCGTAGGTCTCGGATATGAGTGGCGATGCTCACGTGTGCACACCCCTGGACATATGGGCGGATCCATCGGATGATCAAATGAGTGCGGTCGGCACCGGATGAGCAGCTACGAAGCATCCGGGTCGCGGCCCCCACGGGGCACACACCAAAAAACCCCTCTACAAGGAGCAATCGTGGCGCGCGACAACGCGGCTCCCCAGAACCTTCCGACCCAGCAGCAGGAGCTCCTCTCCTGGGTGAGCGACATCGCGGAGATCACCCAGCCGGACAACATCGTCTGGTGCGACGGCTCCGAGGCCGAGTACGAGCGCCTGTGCGAGGAGCTCGTCGCCAAGGGCACCTTCACGAAGCTCGACCCGGTGAAGCGCCCGAACTCGTACTACGCCGCCTCCGACCCGACCGACGTCGCGCGCGTCGAGGACCGGACCTTCATCTGCTCCGAGAAGGAGGAGGACGCGGGCCCGACCAACCACTGGAAGGCCCCGGCGGAGATGAAGGAGATCTTCGCGGGCGAGAAGGGCATCTTCCGCGGCTCCATGCGCGGCCGCACCATGTACGTCGTGCCCTTCTGCATGGGCCCCGTCGGCTCCCCGCTCTCCGCCATCGGCGTCGAGATCACGGACTCCGCGTACGTCGCCGTCTCCATGCGCACCATGACCCGCATGGGCCAGCCCGTCCTCGACGAGCTCGGCACCGACGGCTTCTTCGTCAAGGCCGTCCACACCCTCGGCGCCCCCCTCGAGGAGGGCCAGGAGGACGTGCCGTGGCCGTGCAACTCCACCAAGTACATCTCGCACTTCCCCGAGAGCCGCGAGATCTGGTCGTACGGTTCCGGCTACGGCGGCAACGCCCTGCTCGGCAAGAAGTGCTACGCGCTCCGCATCGCCTCCGTCATGGCGCGTGACGAGGGCTGGCTCGCCGAGCACATGCTGATCCTCAAGCTCACCCCGCCGCAGGGCGAGGCCAAGTACGTCGCCGCGGCCTTCCCGTCCGCCTGCGGCAAGACCAACCTGGCCATGCTGGAGCCCACGATCTCCGGCTGGACCGTCGAGACCATCGGCGACGACATCGCCTGGATGCGCTTCGGCGAGGACGGTCGCCTCTACGCGATCAACCCCGAGGCCGGCTTCTTCGGCGTCGCGCCCGGCACCGGCGAGCACACCAACGCCAACGCCATGAAGACCCTCTGGGGCAACTCCGTCTTCACCAACGTCGCCCTCACCGACGACAACGACGTCTGGTGGGAGGGGATGACCGAGACGGCCCCCGCCCACCTCACGGACTGGAAGGGCAACGACTGGACGCCGGAGTCCGAGACCCCGGCCGCCCACCCGAACGCCCGCTTCACCGTCCCGGCCGGGCAGTGTCCGACGATCGCCCCCGAGTGGGAGGACACCAAGGGCGTCCCGATCTCGGCGATCCTCTTCGGCGGCCGCCGCGCCTCCGCCGTCCCGCTGGTCACCGAGTCCTTCGACTGGAACCACGGCGTCTTCCTCGGCGCGAACGTCGCCTCCGAGAAGACCGCCGCCGCCGAGGGCAAGGTCGGCGAGCTGCGCCGCGACCCCTTCGCCATGCTGCCGTTCTGCGGCTACAACATGGGCGACTACATGGCCCACTGGGTCAAGGTGGGCGCCACCGCCGACGCGGCCAAGCTGCCGAAGATCTACTACGTGAACTGGTTCCGCAAGAACGACGCCGGCAAGTTCGTCTGGCCCGGCTTCGGCGAGAACAGCCGCGTCCTCAAGTGGATCGTCGAGCGCCTCGAGGGCAAGGCCGAGGGCGTCGAGACCCCGATCGGCATCCTGCCGACCCCGGAGTCCCTCGACACCGACGGCCTCGACCTGCCGGCCGAGGACCTGGAGTTCCTCCTCAAGGTCGACCGTGACGTGTGGCGCGAAGAGGCCGCCCTCGTCCCCGACCACCTGAACACCTTCGGCGACCACACGCCGAAGGAGCTGTGGGACGAGTACCACGCGCTCGTGGAGCGCCTCGGCTAGTCCCCCCGAAACTCGTGGTGGGCTGCCCCGAAACACCGCCCTGACCAGTGGGGTCACGACGGTCCATCACGACGCAACCGGCCCCCGGAGCCCCCTCAGGCCCCGGGGGCCGGCGCACGTCCGCGCTCAGTCGCCCCGCTCCTCCACGTACCGGGTGTGGATCTGCTGCCGGATCGCCTCGCTGTCCCGCAGCGCGGCGGCGATCCCCGTCAACTCCCCGTGCAGTGCGGCCAGCTGACGCTCCAGATGACTCTCCGGCGGTTCCGCCCCCGGCGCGAACCGCTCCCACCACCGCGTCCGTACGAAGGCGTCGACCGCCTCCGGGACGTCCTGCCGCACCGCGCGGGCCAGCACGTGCAGCTGCTCGGGGTCGGTCACCCAGCCCGGTGCGAGCAGCGCCTCGACCAGGGTCTCCAGCGCGGTGACGGCCCGCCGCGCGGGCTCCGGCAGCTCCACCTCCGCCAGATAGGCGCGCAGGGTCGCGAAGTCGGCCCGTACGCCGTCGAGCCGGTCGCCCTCCTCGGCGAACTCCGGGGTGTCCGGGCGCTCCGGCGGGGCGATCAGCGCCCCCGCCGCGTAGAGCCCCGCGACGACCAGCGGCCAGAGCGCACCCGCCGCCCCGGTCAGGGTGACGCCGACACCGGCCAGGCCGCAGACGCAGCCGGTGAGGTTCTTGCGGGAGCCGGCGTACCCGAGGAGACGGTCACTGGTAGCCACGGATCTCCTCGAAGGCGCCGTCCAGCGAACCCTGGTGGGCGTCGAAGAGCTTGCCCCCGGTCAGGTCCGCGAGATGGCCGAGCTCGGCGCGGTCCGAGTCACCGAAGAGGATCGGGAAGACCGGGGTGCGCTGCTGCCCGGCGGGCAGCGAGCCGTAGAAGGAGTCGAACGCGGCGGCCGGGGCGCCGTCGGTGTTCTCCCCGTCCGTCATCAGGACGATCGAGGTGAACGTGTCGCCGGACGACTTCCCGAGCGAGCGGTACGCCTCCTGGAGGCTGGAGTAGATCGCCGTGCCGCCGGAGGCCGTGAGCTTCCGGGCGTCGGCCCTGATCGCGTCGAGGGCCTGCCGCGGTGAGGCCGGGTCGACCGTGTGCGTCCGCACCTCGTCCCGCTTCACCGCCGAACCGAAGGGCATCAGGGTGACCTCCTCCCGGTCCCGGAAGTCGCCGGTCAGCTCGACGAGGGCCGTCTTGAGGCGTTCCAGCCGGTCGCCGTTCATGGAGCCTGAGGTGTCGAGCACGTAGACCGTCCGGGAGGGCCTGCGCAGGGTGTTGTCGTAGGCGTCGAGCAGTCCGTCCGCCACCTTCCGGTCCCCGGGGAAGGGCAGTTCGCGCCGCTGGTCCCGGGCGAGCGCGGGGGCCGGGTCGACGCCGGGGACGACCGGGCGGCGCAGGGTCTTCACGGTGATCTGCCGCTGGGCGTCCGGGGTGCGCAGGAAGGCGGTGAGCCGGCCCGCCGCCGCCTTCGCCTCGGGGCGGGCGGCGGTGAGCAGGGTGAGCGGGTAGTCGGCGGTGACGACGCCGTCGGAGGGGCGGATCACGGTCAGCTCGCCGGGCGTGGACAGCAGCACCGACTCATAGTTGACGAGCGCGTCGACGTCGGTCCTGCGGGCGTAGGCGGTGGCGAGCCAGCCGGAGGAGCCCGAGGTCAGCTTCTGGCCGGTGAAGAACTCCTTGAGCCGCGGGGTGGCCTCGCCGACGTCCTGCGCGGTGAGCGCGGACTGGGCGCCGGAGAGGCCCGAGGCGACCGAGACCAGCGCGGAGAAACCGGAGTGGGAGCGCTTGGGGTCGGTCATCCCGTACGTCAGCTTCCCGGCGGCGACCGCCTGGTGCAGCTGCGACCAGGTGACCTTCGCCGGGTCCCAGCCGAGCCGCGCGACGGCCGCGGGGCGCACGCCGAGGGCCACCGGCGAGGTCATGATCGGCGTCTCGCCGGTGATCTTCTTCGCGGTGTCGGGGCGGAGCCGGAGGTAGTCGTTGGAGGAGAGCCAGACCGCGTCGTACTCCTTCTCCGCCGTGCCGGAGGCGATCTGTTCGACGGCGTCGAGGGTGCCGGTGTAGGTGGGCCGGACGGTGACGCCGGTGGTCTTGCGGGCTTCTTCGAGGATCGGGGCCATGTCGGCGAGCTCGGAGGAGGCGAGGACCCGGAGGGTGCCGGGGGCGGCTCCCTGGCCCCGCTGGTCGGGCCGGCCGGTGGCGCCGCCGCTGCCGCCGTCCCCGGACCCGCCGGAGCAGGCGGTGACGAGCAGCGCGAGGGCCAGCCCGGCGACCGTACGGGAGAGGGAGCGGCGGGGGCGGGTGCGGGTCGTCGTCATGCGAGGCCGCCGCCTTCCAGGGCGCCGGTGCGGCGGCTGCGGGCCAGGTGGGCGCCGGCCTCCTGGAGTTCGGCGGTCAGCGACTCGACCGTCGCCGCCATCGACTCCGTGGCCCGCGCCTTGTACGTGTCGATGGCGTCGAGGGTCCGGTAGATCTGCTGGAAGGCCGTGCGGAGGGTCTCCGCGCCGACGGCCGGATCGGCCGCGATCCGCTGGATCTCGCCCGCCTGCCCGGCGAGCATCTCGGCGTTGCCCCGGATCAGGTCCTCCGTCGTCGCGCGCAGGGTGTTCACCTGCTCGGTGACCTTCCGCTGGTTCTCCAGCGCGGAGGCGAGCATCACCGCGAACCGGAGCGCCGAGACGGTGGTGGTCGCCGCCCGGTCCACGCCCTTGATCAGCTCGTCGTTGTTCCGGCGGACGACGTCCATCGCCAGGTATCCCTGGGCGCAGACGGCGAGTTGGGTGAGCAGGTCCTGGTGCTTCTGCCGGACCGGGAAGAGCACGTCGGCGCGGAGGGCGTCCGCCTGGGCCGGGTCGGGGGTGGCGGCGATGTGCTGTTCCACGGCGGCGTCCAGGGCGTCGGTGAGCACCGCGTACTCCTGGAGCTTGCCCATCGTCTCCCAGAGCCGGGCCCGTTCGGTCTGCAACGCGGCGTTGTCGCGGCGCAGTTCGTCCTGGCCGCCGCGCAGCGAGCCGACGATCCGGTTCAGCGTGGCCTGCGAGGAGGCGTACCGGGCGACGTGGTCGCGCAGCCTGTTGCCGCCGGGCAGCTTCGAGAGCAGCCCCTTGAGGCCCTTGCCGGGGGTGTCCCGGGGGTCCAGGTCCTCGACGGTGCGCCGGAGTTCGACGAGGGAGGAGCCGACGCGGGACTGGGCGTCGGAGCCGGAGCCGCCCGAACCGCCCGGTCCGCCGGAGCCGCCGGAGCCGAGCGAGCGGATCGTGCGGTCGAGCATGCGGTTCGACTGCTGGGCCGCGGAGCGCATCTCGCCCGCTCCCAGTGCCGCGATCTCGCCGATGCGGCCCGCGAACTCGGGGGAGCGCGGGTCGAGGCCGGAGAGCGAGCCGACGTACTCGTCGGCCCTGCGGGACATCTCCGCGACGACGGACTCGTCCAGCGGTACGAGTCCCGAGGCCTGCTCGGCGCGGACCGGCGGAACGGGCTCGGGCGGGGTGAGTACGAGCGGGGTGTCGTGCTCGGGCGGTGTCAGCGACATCGTCCTTCTCGGGTCCTCGGGCGTGGTCATGCGGACTCCCCCTGGTCGCGGGCCCGCAGGGCCATCTCGTGCAGCACCTTGCCGGTGGGCACGGGCGCCTGGCGGACTCCGGTCAGCGTCTGGTTGAGGTAGGCGGTGTGGCTCTGGGTCGCGGTGGTGAACTCGCTCGCCGCGCCCTGCGGCCGGAAGCCGTGGCGGACCGCGAGCCCGCGCAACTCCGGGTCGGTGGCGAGGAGTTCGCCGAGCGCCCGGCCGTTCTCGGTGAGCGGGACGAGCGTGTGGTCGCTGTTGACCGTGGTGTCCGGGTAGAGGACGACGAGGTCGCCCATCGGGTGGCCGGCGAGCAGCTGGGCGGCGACCTGGGACTCGTACACCAGGACGAGCGGGTTCCCGACGCCGCTGATGAAGTCCCGGAAGGGCGCGTCGGAGCCGGACTGCTGGGCGCCCTGCACCTGGACGAGCTTGCGCAGCAGCGGGGCCGTGCGGGTGACGGCCTCCGTGCCGTTCGCGACCCTTCCGCCGTCGGCGACGTAGCTCGCGGCGGCGAGGTAGAGGGCGCCCGAGTTGGAGGCGACCGGGTCGGTGGAGGTGATGAAGACGGTGCCGCTGAGCTCGGCGTGCCCGGCGGAGCCCTTGAGCTGCTGCCAGGTCCGGTCGGCGCGGGCCGCCGCGAGGTAGGCGTCCATCTTCAGGGTGCCGCTGGTGCCGCGCGGGCCGAGGGTCGCCAGGCCGTTCCCGGCGAGGACCTGGGCGGCGGCGCTGTGCGCGACGACGACCAGCGGCGAGTAGAAGGGCCGCAGGGGTGCGGTCGTGGCCTTGGCGTTCTTCGTCTTCGCGCGCAGCCCGTCGGCCGGGGCCTTGGAGGACGGGAAGGCGAAGTCGTAACCGTCGAGGGGCAGTTCCTCCATGTCCCAGGACCCGGAGGTCTCGGTGCCCACGGTGAAACCCTTCGTGGCCAGGGCCTTCACCACCTGGGGGTCGGCGAAGAACTCCGCCTTCTCCGACCCGATGACTCCTCGCACGGTCTTCGTTGCCGTGCCCGTGTCCTTGTCGCCGCCCGTCAGGAGGACGGCGGCCACGCCGCCGAGGAGGAGGACGGCGAGGACGATTCCCAGGATGCGTCTCACGCGGGCAGCGTGCTCGCGGAAACCCACATTCCAGGGGGAGTCGGGTGGACGGGGGGTGAAGGGCCGATCCCGGTACCGAACCGGAGCGTGGACTGCCGTATCGCCGGATTTTCACGGGCGGTTCGCCGGCGGAGGGGGAGGTGCCCGGCGGCGGTTCAGGGGTGTGCCGGGTGGGTGGCGCCCGGTCCGCGCGGTTCGTGCCGCGCGGACCGGGGCCGTCAGGGGGCGCCGGCCGCGGCCAGGGTGGGTTCCCCGGCCAGCGCCGCGGTGTGCGCGTCCATGCGCCCGGCGGCGAGGATCGCGGCGGCCGTGTCGGCCCGGGAGGCGGCGACGACCAGGGCGCGGCCCGCGAGGGCGTGGGCCCTGCGGTGCAGGTCCCGCGCGGGCGAGCCGGTGAGACCGGCGTGCCGCGCGGGCGGTGCGCCGCGCAGCCGTGCCACCTGCCGGGCGATCTGCTCGGCGGCCTCCGTGTCGCCGAGCTCGTCGGTGACGGCGAGCAGGGCGGAGAGGTGTCCGGCGAGCTGGATGTCCAGCTCTTCCTCGCGGGAGCGGTGCGGGTACGCGTCGTGGGCGTCGTCGGCCATCCGGTGGACCGACTTGGTGCGGATCGGTTCGTACATGGGACGGCCTCCTGAGTGTTCTGGAGCCATCCTAGCTTAGATTCAGTCTAAAGTTGAGCGGGGTCCGGTCGGGGGTGTCAGGGCTGGCTGTAGCCGTCCAGGAACCGGCCGATCCGGGTCACCGCGTCCGCCAGGTCCGCCGCCGCCGGCAGTGTGACGATCCGGAAGTGGTCGGGCTCGTGCCAGTTGAAGCCCGTCCCGTGCACCACCATGATCTTCTCGGCCCGCAGCAGGTCGAGGACCATCTGCCGGTCGTCCTTGATCTTGTAGACGTTCGGGTCGAGGCGTGGGAACAGGTACAGCGCGCCCTTCGGCTTCACGCACGTCACGCCCGGGATCTGCGTCAGCAGCTCGTACGCCGTGTCCCGCTGCTCCAGTAGGCGCCCGCCCGGCAGTACGAGGTCCTCGATCGACTGCCGGCCCTGGAGGGCGGCGGCCACCGCGTGCTGCGCCGGCATGTTCGCGCAGAGGCGCATGTTCGCGAGGATCGTCAGGCCCTCGATGTACGAGGACGCGTGGTGCTTCGGGCCGCAGACCGCGAGCCAGCCCGAGCGGAAACCGGCCACCCGGTAGTTCTTGCTCATCCCGTTGAACGTGAGGACCAGGAGGTCGGGCGCGACGGCGGCCGTCGGGGTGTGCGTGGTGCCGTCGTAGAGGATCTTGTCGTAGATCTCGTCCGAGCAGACGACCAGGTTGTGGCGGCGGGCGATCTCGGTCAGCTGCCGCAGCATCTCGTCGTCGTAGACCGCGCCCGTCGGATTGTTCGGGTTGATGATCACGATCGCCTTGGTACGGTCGGTGATTTTCCGCTCGATGTCCGCGAGGTCCGGCATCCAGTCCGCCTGCTCGTCACAGCGGTAGTGCACGGCCGTACCGCCCGCGAGCGAGACCGACGCCGTCCACAGCGGATAGTCCGGGGCCGGGACGAGCACCTCGTCGCCGTCGTCGAGGAGCGCCTGCATCGACATCTGGATCAGCTCCGAGACGCCGTTGCCGAGATAGATGTCCTCGACGGAGAGCGGAATGCCCTTGGTCTCGTAGTGGCTCATCACCGCGCGGCGGGCCGAGAGCAGCCCCTTCGCGTCGCCGTAGCCGTGCGCCTCGGAGAGGTTGCGCAGCACGTCCTCGAGGATGGCGGGCGGGCACTCGAAGCCGAACGCGGCCGGATTGCCCGTGTTGAGCTTGAGGATGCGGTGACCCGCGGCTTCGAGCCGCATCGCCTCTTCGAGCACCGGACCCCGGATTTCGTAACAGACGTTGGCGAGCTTCGTGGACTGGATCACCTGCATGACGAGAGCTTACGGCCGGGTCGGCCGGGACGCCTCGTGTTTTGGGACACGTCGGACACCTGCGGGGCCGCGCCGGCCCGTGTCTTCGCCGGTGAGGACCGTCGAAATAGGGGTCCTCCGTCCGGCGGGATAGGTTGGCCCGTCATGTGGGTCTTCAGTGCTTCCGGATGCCGGTGGCTGGGTGCTGCCGGGTCGCTCGCCGTCGCCGTGGGCGGGTGGGCGGCCGGGGCGCTGCCGGTACGCGGCGGCTGGGGGCTGTGGGAGCCGCGCGGCTCCGCGCTCACCCTGGCCGGCGCGCTCCTCGCGTACCTCGGCCTGACCCTGCTCGTCGCCGCCTGGTGGCGGTACGGCGTCCTGCTCGCCCGGGGCGTGCGCGACGGGGTGCTCGCCACCCTCGCCTGCTGGACCCTGCCGCTGCTCCTCGCGCCGCCGCTGTACAGCAAGGACGTCTACAGCTACATCGCCCAGGGCGCCATGGTCCTCGAAGGGCACGACGTGTACGGCGGCGGGCCCTCCGTCCTCGGACCCGGCGAGCTCGGCGCGGACGCGGCCGCGAGCGTCGGCGGCCACTGGACCGACACGCCCGCGCCGTACGGTCCCGCCTTCCTGGTCCTGGCACAGCTGGTCGTGAAGCTGACCGAGGGCGAGATCGTGCCCGCCGTGCTCGGCATGCGGCTGATCGCGCTCGGCGCGCTCGCGCTGATCGTCTGGGCCGTCCGGGGTCTCGGCGGCGGTCCCGGGGGCCCGGGCGGGGCGCTGTGGCTGGCCGCCCTCAACCCGCTGCTGCTCATCCACGTCGTCGGCGGCATGCACAACGACGGACTGATGATCGGGCTCATGCTGGCGGGCGTGCTGCTCGCCGTGCGGGGCCGGTGGGTGCTGGGCTGTGTCCTCGTGGGCCTGGCGATGATGGTCAAGTCGCCGGCGGCGGTCGCGCTGCTCTTCATCGGGGTGCTGGTCGCGCGGCGGGACGGCGGGAACGTCCGGTCCCTGGTGAAGGGGCTCGTGCTGCCGGGGCTCGTGGCCGGGGCGGTGGCGGCGGGGGCGACGGTGCTCGCGGGCACCGGGTTCGGGTGGCTGCGCACGCAGAGCGTGGCCGGGACGATCCACACGGCGCTCTCCGTGAGCAGTGATCTCGGTCTGGCGGTCGGGTCGCTCCTCGCGGACGACCCCGACCCCGTCAAGGCGCTCGTGCAGAATCTCGGGCTGCTGGCCGCCGTGGTGATCATCCTGGTGCTGGCGTGGCGGGCCTGGAAGGGGCTGCTCGACCCGGTCCTCGGTCTCGGGCTCGCGCTGGTCGCGCTCGTCGCCCTGTCCCCGATGGTCCAGCCCTGGTACCTGCTGTGGGGGACGGCGGCGGTCGCGGCCGCGGCCTGGCGGAGCCGGGCCGGGCAGCTGCTGGCCGTGCTGTCGGCGGCCCTCGGGTACGAGACGGCGCTGGACGGGCGGACGCCCTGGTACGGCTTCCTGGCGGCGGGCGTGGTGCTGGCGGCGGGGTTGCTGTGGCTGCGGCGGGAGCCGTGGGACGAGGGGGCGGCGCGCCGCCGGGCGCTAGCGCGCGCGGCGGACTGACCTGCCCGCGAGGGCCGACGTCCGCTTGCCGTCCTCCACCACGAACTCGCCGTTGACCAGGACGTGCGGGATGCCCGTCGGCAGGGTGCGGGGGGACTCGTACGTGGCTCCCGCTCCGACCGTCTCCGGGTCGAAGAGGACCAGGTCCGCGATGTGGCCCTCGCGGACCACGCCCCGGTCGGGGAGACGGAGGCGGGCGGCCGGCCGGGAGGTCAGGTGCGCCACGCACTCCTCCAGGGAGAGGACGCCGAGCTCGCGCACGTACCGGCCCAGGTACCTGGGGAACGTGCCGTACGCGCGCGGATGCGGCTTCAGGCCCTGGAGGATGCCGTCCGAGCCGCCCGTGTGCACCCGGTGCCGCATGATCGTGCGGACGTTCTCCTCGTGGCCCACGTGCTGCAGGATCGTCGTCCCGAGCCGGTCCTCCAGGAGGAGCCGGCGGGCCGACTCCCAGCCGTCCACCCGGCGCCCCACCCAGTCGGTGAGCGCGGCCTCGGACACTCCCGAGACCTCGATCGTGTCCCAGTCCATCGGCACCCCGTGGCAGCCGTCCGAGCCGATCACCTCCAGGTGGTGCCGGATCCGCTCCGCCGTCGCGTCGTCCCGCAGCCGCGCGAGCACCGCCTCGGGGCCGCCCTCGCTCGCCCAGCTGGGCAGCACGGCCACCAGGGTCGTACAGCCGGGGGTGTACGGATACGTGTCCAGGCTGATGTCCGCGCCCCCGTCCAGGGCCTCGTCCAGGAGGGCGAGGAGCTCCGGCGCCCGGCCCTCGTTGACGCCGAAGTTCATCGTGGCGTGGGCGAGGTGGAGGGCGCAGCCGGCCTCCCGGGTGAGCGTCACCATCTCCTGGTACGCCTCCAGGGCGCCCGCCCCGTACGAGCGGTGGTGGGGGCAGTAGTAGCCGCCGTACCCCGCCACCACCTTGCACAGCTCCGTGAGCTCGGCGTCCTTCGCGTACATCCCCGGCGTGTAGGTCAGGCCGGAGGACATGCCGACCGCCCCTTGCTCCATGCCCTCCGCGACGAGGCGGCGCATGTGGTCGAGCTCGGCTTCCGTCGCCGGGCGGTCGTCCCAGCCGACCGCGTACATGCGGACCGTGCCCTGGGGGATCAGGTACGCGGCGTTGACGGCGATGCCCCGGTCCAGGCGGTCCAGGTACTCGCCGACCGTGCGCCAGTCGAAGTCGATGTCGTCGCCGGAGCCGTTCCAGCCGGTGATCGCCTTCCGCACCTCGGCGAGGGTGCGGTCGTCGACCGGGGCGTACGACAGACCGTCCTGGCCCAGGACCTCGAGGGTCACGCCCTGCGCGGCCTTCGCGCTGTGGTCCGGGTCGCGGAGCAGCGCGAGGTCGCTGTGGGCGTGCATGTCGATGAAGCCGGGGGAGAGGACGAGGCCCTCGGCGTCCACGACGCGGCGGGCGGTGGGGCGCTGGCAGCCGGCCGCCGCGCCCTCCTTGACGATCGCGGCGATCCGGCCGCCGTCGACCGCCACGTCGGCGCGGTAGGAGGGGCCGCCGGTGCCGTCGACGACCTCCGCGTCGTGGAAGACGAGATCCATGCCCGGTCCCTCCTAGAAGAACGTGCGGATGTAGTCGACGACCGTGCCGTCCGCCTCGACCAGTGGGATCAGCTGCCACTTGTCGAAGATCGTGCACGGGTGGGAGAGGCCCGTGCCGAGCCAGTCGCCGACCTCCAGGTCGGCGCCCTCCTCCGTGCGGACCCAGGTGTGCTGGTCGGAGAGGCCGGTGACGGTCAGTCCCTCGGCGGGCCGGATCTCGCCGGTGCGGCCGTCGCGGACCACCTGCGCCTCGGGGAGGTGCAGGTCGTGGGCGGCGTCGCGCTTGCCCGCGTTGGTGAAGGCCTGCTCGGGGTTGGGGCGCGAGACGACCTGCGACCACAGGCGGAACGCGGGCTCGAGGGCGCCTTCCTCGGGGACCCGGTTGAACGGGGTCCGCTCGCGGTACTGGCCGTCGTCGTGCGAGACGTACGCGCCGGAGCGCAGCAGCTTCAGGACGGGCAGGGAGAGGCCGGGGATCTCCGCGAACACCTCCGCGACCGCGTCGAACCACTCGCTGCCGCCCGCGCTCACCACGATCTCCCCGACGGCGGGGTCGAAGCGGCCGGCCTTGTCGAAGTCGGCGGCGAGCGCGACCAGGCGGCGCAGCCACTCCCTGACCAGGTCGCCGTCGGCCCCGGGCATCGTGCCCTCGTACCCGGCGACCCCGACGAGCCGCAGGGTGGGGGCGGCCGCGACGGCGTCCGCGACGACCGCGCACTCCGCCTCGGTCCGCGCCCCGGTACGCCCGGCGGCGCCGGCCGCCAGCTCGACGACGACGTCCACGGGGCGGGCGGCGCCGGCCGCGCGCAGGGCCTCGTCCATCAGCTCGACGCCGCGCACGGAGTCGACGTAGCAGAGGAAGCGGAAGTCCGGGTCGGCGTCGAGTTCGGCGGCGACCCAGCGGAGCGCGACCGGGTCGACGACCTCGTTGGCCAGGAAGATCCTCGCGATGCCGTGGGCGCGGTAGACACGGGCCTGGTGGGGCACGGCCGCGGTGATGCCCCAGGCGCCGTGCGCCAGCTGCCGGTCGAAGAGCTGGGGGGCCATGGAGGTCTTGCCGTGCGGGGCGAAGGCCAGGCCGTGGCGCTCGGCGTACGTCTCCAGGAGGCGGAGGTTGTGCTCGACGGACTCGGCGGAGAGGGCGAGGACGGGGGTGGTGAAGCCGCCCGTGAAGAGGTTGCGCCGCTGGGCGGCGAGCTCGCCGACGGTCAGCCCCTCGGCGTCCGGGGGCAGGGCCTTGAAGCGGTGGTCGACGCGCTCGTTCGCCAGGTCGGGCATGAGGCCTCCTCATCGAAGCGTTGCGAATGATGCAACAGTCATTGCGTATGTCGCTCAAAGCTGTCTAGCATCCGGGCCAAGGCCGGGTCAATGGACCCCGCCAGAGTCGCAAGGGAGCGCCAGAGTGGCCGGAGAACCGCCCGTGGATGTCGTGTGCCTCGGCGAGTCCATGGTCACCTTCCTCCCCTCCCGACCCGGCCGCCTCGCCGACGTACCCGCCTTCGAGCGCGCGATCGGCGGCGCCGAGTCCAACGTCGCCTGCGCCCTCGCCGCCGCCGGCCACCGCACCCGCTGGATCGGCCGCGTCGGCCGGGACGGCTTCGGCGACCACCTCGTCGAGACCATCGGGTCCTACGGCGTCGACGTCACCGCCGTCGACCGCGACCCCCGGCGGCCCACCGGCGTCTACTTCCGCACCGCCGCCGACCGCGCCACCGACGCCCACGAGGTCGTCTACTACCGGGCCGGCTCCGCCGCCTCCGCCATGTCACCCACGACCGTGCCGTACGAGACCGTCGCCGGCGCCCGCGTCCTCCACCTCACCGGCATCACCGCCGCCCTCTCCGACGACTGCCTCGCCCTCATGCGCACCCTCACCGCGCCCCGGCCCGGCCGCCCCCTCGTCTCCTTCGACGTCAACTGCCGCCCCGGACTCTGGCGCGACGGCGCCGCCACCGCGGGACCCGTCCTCCTGGAACTCGCCCGCCGGACCGACCTCGTCTTCGTCGGCGCCGACGAGGCCGAACAGGCCTGGGGCCTCACCGACCCGGCCGCGATCCGCGCGGCCCTCCCCGAACCCGCCGTCCTCGTCGTGAAACGCGGCGCCGACGGCGCCACCGTCCACGAACGCACCGGCACCGGAACCGACACCGTCACGCACGTGCCCGCCCCCCGCGTCGACGTCGTCGCCGCCGTCGGCGCCGGAGACGCCTTCGCCGCCGGATTCCTCTCCGCCACCCTCCGCGGCCTCGACGCCACCGCCCGCCTCCGGCACGGCCACCTGCTCGCCGCCGCCGCCCTCACCGTCCCCGGCGACCTCGCCGCACCACCCCGCCGCGCCCACGCCGACCGGCTCGCCGCCCTCACCCCCGCCGCCTGGGGCACACTTCAGCTCGGCCCCGGCTGGACGGGGGACGACCAGGAGGGACGTACACCATGAGCCAGACCGTCGACCGGGCGCTCAGCATCCTGCCCCTGCTCGCGCAGGGGCCCGCCGACCTCGGACAGGTCGCCGACCGGCTCGGCGTCCACAAGTCCACCGCCCTCCGGCTGCTGCGCACCCTGCACGAGCACGGCCTCGTCTACCGCCAGCAGGACCAGCGCTACCGGCTCGGCGCCCGCCTCTTCGCGCTCGCGCAGGAAGCCGTCGAGAACCTCGACATCCGCGAGATCGCCCACCCCCACCTCGCCGCGCTCAACGAACGCATCGGGCACACCGTCCACCTCGCCGTCCACGAGGAGGGCGAGGTCCTCTACATCGACAAGGTCGAGAGCCGCTACCCCGTCCGCATGTACTCGCGCATCGGCAAGCCCGTCGCCATCACCGTCGCCGCCGTCGCCAAGCTGCTCCTCGCCGACCTGCCCGAACCCGAGCGCCGCGCCCTCGCGGGCAAGCTCGACTACCCCCCGTACACGCCCCGTTCGACCCCGAACGCCGCCGCCTTCCTCAAGGAGCTGGCGACCGTCCGCGAACAGGGCTGGGCCACCGACCTCGGCGGCCACGAGGAGTCCATCAACTGCGTCGGCGCGCCCATCCGCGGCGCCGACGGGCGCGTCGTCGCCGCGATGTCGGTCTCGGCGCCCAACGTGGTCGTCACGGCCGAGGAACTCCTCTCCCTCCTCCCGCAGGTGCGCCGCACCGCGGACGCCATCAGCCGGGAGTACTCCGGCACCGCCCCGACCACGTCCAAGGACAGCGAATGACCGAGAAGATCGCCCTCACCCCCGCCACCCACACCGCCCCGCCCGCCAAGTTCTCGCACGGCGTGAAGAAGGGCGGCATCCTCCAGGTCGCGGGCCAGGTCGGCTTCCTGCCCGCCGTCGAGGGCCAGGCCCCGACCGTCGCAGGACCCACCCTGCGCGAGCAGACCCTGCAGACCTTCGCCAACGTCAAGGCGATCCTGGAGGAGGGCGGCGCGAGCTGGGACGACGTGATGATGATGCGCGTCTACCTGACGGACGTGGACCACTTCGCCGAGATGAACGCGATCTACAACCAGTACTTCGAGGAGCAGGGCCTCAAGGCCCCCGCCTCCGCCCGCACCACCGTCTACGTCGGTCTGCCCAAGGGCCTCCTCATCGAGATCGACGCCCTCGCCGTCCTCGGCTGACCCGGGCCCGCCGGCCCGCACCCATCCGCCCGAACGGACCTGAACCGATCCCCCCGAACCACCAGCCGCTCCACGGCACGGCGTTCTCCCCCGGAACGCCGTGCCGCGCTCCGCCCTACCCGAAAAGCGAGGCTCCCCCGCCATGAACCCCGCCACGCCCCCGCACACCGGTGGACTGCTCCACCTCATACCCGGCACCGCGGGACTGCTGACCGTCGCCGCCCTCGGCATCGCCGTACTGCTCCTGCTGATCATCAAGGTGCGGCTCCAGCCCTTCGTCGCGCTGCTCGCCGTCTCCATCGGCGTCGGCCTCGCCGCCGGCCTCTCCGTCACCGAACTCTTCGGCACCGTCCAGAAGTCCGCCGCCACCTCCGTCATCGAGACCGGCATGGGCGGCATCCTCGGCCATGTCGCGATCATCATCGGCCTGGGCACCATGCTCGGCGCGATCCTCGAAGTGTCGGGCGGCGCCGAGGTGCTGAGCAGCCGTCTCCTCGGCCTCTTCGGCGAGAAGCGCGCCCCGCTCGCCATGGGCCTCACCGGCCTCATCTTCGGCATCCCGGTCTTCTTCGACGTCGGCATCTTCGTCCTCGCGCCGATCGTCTACGCGGCTGCCAAGCGGTCCGGAAAATCGATCCTGCTGTACTGCATGCCGCTGCTCGCGGGCCTCTCCATGACCCACGCCTTCCTGCCGCCGCACCCCGGCCCGGTCGCCGCCGCCGGCCTGCTGCACGTCTCGCTCGGCTGGGTCATCCTGATGGGCGCCCTCGTCGGCCTCCCCGCGGTGCTCGCCGCCTGGGCG
This sequence comes from Streptomyces venezuelae ATCC 10712, assembly GCF_008639165.1. Classification (NCBI taxonomy): domain Bacteria; kingdom Bacillati; phylum Actinomycetota; class Actinomycetes; order Kitasatosporales; family Streptomycetaceae; genus Streptomyces; species Streptomyces venezuelae. The sequence continues at coordinate 5,026,800 of NZ_CP029197.1, forward strand.
TACGCCGGATGGATCGGGCGCCGGCTCTTCGTCGCCGTCCCGCAGGACATGGTCGAGGCCGCCGAGGAGGCCAGGGCCAAGGTCGCCGCCGAGCGGTCCGGCGGGTCAGAGGCGCCCGTGGCCCTCTCCACCGTGCTCCTCATCATCGGCACGCCGCTGGTCCTCATCCTCGCCGCGACCTTCTCCTCCATCGCCCTGGACGCGTCCACCCTCCGCTCCGTCATCGAGTTCTTCGGCAGCCCCTTCGTCGCCCTGACGATCGCGCTCCTGCTCGCGTACTGGCTGCTCGGCATCCGGCGCGGCTGGTCCCGCAAGTCCCTCGAGCAGGTGTCCACCTCCTCCCTCAAGCCGGTCGGCAACATCCTGCTCGTGGTCGGCGCGGGCGGCGTCTTCGGCGCGGTCCTCAAGGTGAGCGGCGTCGCCCAGGCGCTCTCCGACACCTTCCACGACGTCGGTCTCCCCGTCATCGTGCTCGCCTACCTCATCTCCCTGGTGCTGCGCGTCGCCCAGGGCTCGGCGACGGTCGCCATCGTCACCACGGTCGGCATCGTGCTGCCGCTGGTCGAGGGCGGCGGCCACTCGCAGGCCTTCCTGGCCCTCGTCATCATGGCGATCTCGGCCGGCTCGATCTTCGCCTCGCACGTGAACGACGGCGGGTTCTGGATCGTCTCCAAGTACTTCGGCATCAGCGAACGCGACACCCTGAAGTCCTGGACGGTCCTGGAGTCGGTGCTCTCCCTGGCCGGCTTCGTGGTGGCGGCCCTGCTGAGTCTGTTCGTCTGACCGGCCCGGCCCGGCCCGTGACGCGGGGGCGCCCCGGCGGTGTCCCCGCCGGGGCGCCCCGTCACGTACGGGCCGTCAGGCCGTGCAGTACTGGGCCTGCTTGCCGATCGAGCGGTACATGCAGTCGGCGTTCTCCAGGAGCTGCAGGACGGCGTCGCGGTTGCGGCTCGTCTCGCGCTCGATGACCTCGTCGGGCGGATAGAAGCCGCCGCCACCGGAGGACGGGTACATCTCGAAGGTGTACGCGAAGATCCGCTGCGAGCCCCACAGGTAGTCGTCGATCGAGCCGTCCGTGATGTAGAGGTCGCTGGACTGCTCGGGCGTGTAGCCGTTGCTGGCCGCCATCTTGCCGCCGACCGCCGCGAAGGCGTTCCGGTCGTCCAGGGTCATGCCGGGGGCGGTGTTGGCCGTCGTCCAGCCGAAGGGCCAGAGGACCAGCTCGCTGTAGGTGTGGAAGTCGATGGCCGCGGTGATCTGCTGCTTGCCGCCGACCACCCGGGAGCGGACGAAGTCGGCGACGACCTTGACCTCGGGGGCGGACTCGGGGGCCGTGCCGCGGTAGGTCTCGGAGCTCTTGGAGCCGGAGGAGCCGCCGCAGCAGCCCCACTTGTAGTCCCAGTTCCGGTTCAGGTCCGTGCCGATGTAGGAGGAGCCGGAGTTCGGCTGGCGGTTCTTGCGCCAGCTGCGGTAGGAGCCGCTGGCGATGTCGTACTCGCCGCCGTCCGGGTTGAGGTCCGGCACGATCCAGATCTCGCGGCCGTTCACGGCGTTGGTGATCCGGGTGTCGGTGCCGTAGCCCGCGCCGAGTTCGCGCAGCAGGTACAGCGCCATCTCGACGGTGAGGTGCTCGCGGGCGTGCTGGTGGTGGGTGAAGAGGACCTCGGGCTCGTTCTCGTCGGTGGCGACGTTGTCGCTGATCTTGATGGCGACGATGTCCCGGCCCTGGTACGTCTTGCCGATGACCCGCTTGCTCATGATCGAGGGGTAGGCGGCGAGCCGCTGGTCGATCTCCGCGTTCATCTCGGCGAAGTTGTGGTACTTCGCGTCGGCGGAGGGGAAGTCGAGCGGGCCCGCGGTCTTGCCGCCCTCGGCGCCGCGGTCCGGCGGTCCCGGCAGGGCGACCGGCTTGTAGCCGAGCGCCTTGAGGGTCCTGAGCTGTTCGGTGTTGGCGCTCACCACGACCGAGCGGGCGTCGACCTCGTCGATCGAGACGCCGGTGGCGGTGAGCGCGGTGCGGGCGGCCGGGGTGGAGGGTCCGGCGACCTCGTACTGCCGGATCACCTCCTCGGCGCCGGCGGCGATGCGGGCGGCGGTCGGCGCCGGGTCGGCCCCGGCGGGTGTCGTGAGTGCGGAGAGGGGCGCCGCGAGGGCGAGCGCCACGAGGGCCGCGAGGGTGGCGGACCTTCTGCCGCGGGTGGGACGTCGCATGTCGTCTCCTGGGTGGGGAGGGTGGGGGGTGCGACAAACTCGTGCGGGTCGTTCCGTGTTGGGCACATGGTGGGGCTCTGTCATGGACCGGTCAAGATACCGAGTTCGGCCATACTGTCCCGCGTGGGGACCCTCATCGGTAGATACGTCATCGAGCACAAACTAGGCGAAGGCGGCATGGGCACCGTCTATCTGGCCCGATCGCGCGGCGGGCGCGCCGTCGCCGTCAAGGTGGCCCGGCCGGAACTCGCCGCCGATCCGTCCTTCCGCGCCCGCTTCCGGGCCGAGGTCGCCGCCGCCCGACAGGTCGGCGGCTTCCACACCGCGCAGGTCGTGGACGCCGACCCCGACGCCGAGGCGCCCTGGCTCGCCACCGCCTACATCCCCGGCCCCACCCTCTCCGCGCTCGTCACCGCCGACGGCCCGATGGACGAGGCGCGGCTGCGCGCGCTCGGCGCCGCGCTCGCCGAGGCCCTGGAGGCCATCCACGCGTGCGGTCTCGTCCACCGCGACCTCAAGCCCGGCAACATCGTCATGGCCCCCGACGGGCCCCGCGTCCTCGACTTCGGCATCGCCCGTGCGCTGGAGTCCACCCGGCTCACCGCCACCGGCTCCGCCTTCGGCACGCCCGGCTACCTCGCCCCCGAACAGGCCCTCGGCGAGGAGGTCACCGGCGCCGCCGACGTCTTCGCCCTCGGCGCGGTGCTCGTCGCCGCGGCGGGCGGCCGGCCCTTCGGGGACGGTACGCCGATGGGGCTCATGTACCGCGCGGTCCACGAGGCCCCCGACCTGGCCTCCGTACCGGAACCGCTGCGGGAACTGGTGGGCCGCTGCCTCGCCAAGGACCCGGCAGACCGGCCCACGCCGGAGCAGATCCTGGACGAGCTGGGCGAGGGGGTGCGGGACCCGGCGGGGACCGTACCGCCGCCGACGGTCGTCGACGCGCCCGCGACACCGCGGCACCCGGTCCCCCCGGGCTTCGGACCGCCTTCGCCGGATTCGGTTCCGCCGGGGTACGTGGCTCCGCGGGACTCGGTCCCGCTGGGGCACGTGGCTCCGCCGCGGCGGGATTCGGTTCCGCCGGGGTACATGGCCCCGCCGCTGGCCGATTCGGTGCCACCGGGGTTCGCCGCCCCGCCGCCGCGTGACGCGGTCCCGGCGGGGTTCGGGCCGCCCGTGCCGGCGCTCTTCGTGCCGCCGCCGCCCGTCGCGCCCCCGCAGCCCGTGCCGGAGTTCGTGGCCGCCGACAACGTGTACGGGATCGTCGTCGACGGCGCCGGGATATGCCTGCAACTCCTCGACGACGAGGCCGATTTCACCTGGCCCGAGATCGGAGCCGTACGGTACGTGCGGACCCGGCGGGGCCGGTGGCTGCGGATCAGCGTCGTCCTGTACGACGGCACCGAGTACACCTGCGAGATCGACGGCCGCCGGGCGGCGCGGGTCGACGAGTGGGTCCGCGGACTCGAACGGGTCCTGGCCCGCTTCCTGCCCGCCTGAGGAACGCGGCACGGCGCCGCCGGAGGACCGGCGGCGCCGCGGGTGGTGCGAACCGCTACGGCAGGTTGTGGACGTGCGGGCCCACCGCGTTCGACCAGGCGTTGCCGGCCGTGGCGTCCCAGTTCGTCGACCAGGTCATCGCACCGCGCACCCCGGGCCAGGCCTGGGCCGGCTTGAAGGTGCCGCAGCCGGTGAGCCTGGTCAGGCAGTCGAGCGCGTTCTTCACGATCTGCGGGTCGACGTAGCCGCTGCCTGCGCCCCGCGTGGAGGCGGGGACGCCCAGACCGATCTGCGACGGGGCCAGACCGCCCTGGATCTGGATGCAGGCGAGCGCGGTGAGGAAGTCCACCGAGCCCTGGCTGTAGACCTTGCCGTCGCAGCCGAGCATCGAACCGCTGTTGTAGTACTGCATGTTGACCACCGTGAGGATGTCCTTCACGGCCAGCGCGGTCTTGAAGTACTCCGTGCCGGTGTTCTGCATGTCGATGGTCTGCGGGGCCATCGTCAGGACCAGCGACGAACCGGCCTTGGCGGAGAGCTGGCGCAGCGCCTTGGTCAGGTACGTGGAGTTGATGCCGTGCTCGAGGTCGATGTCGACGCCGTTGAAGCCGTACTCCTGCATGAGGGCGTACGTGCTGTTCGCGAAGGCGGTCGCGGAGGCGTCGCTGTTGATCGTGACGTTCCCCTTCTCGCCGCCGACCGAGATGATCACGGACTTGCCGGCCGCCTTCTTCGCGGCCACGTCGGCCTTGAAGTCGGCGACGGAGGCGTAGCCGACGGCCGGGTCGAGGTTGAAGGTGATCTGGCCGGGCGTGGCCGTGGCGTCGGCGAACGAGACGGCGATGATGTCGTACTGCGCCTGCACGTCCCGCAGCTTCTGCACCGTGGCGCCGTTGTTGAAGTTCTGCCAGTAGCCGGTCAGCGCGTGCTTGGGCACGTTCGGGCCGGGGCCCGGGTCGGTGACCTTGGCCGTACGGGCCGACACGGCGGAGGACTTCGCCGACTCGCCCGCGGAGTTCGTCGCGGCGACCTGGAACTGGTACGCGGTGTCGGCCGTGAGCCCGGTGACCGTCGTCGACGTACCGCTGACCGTCTGCGGGTTGCCGCCGTCCCGGTACACCTTGTAGCCCGTGGCGCCGGAGACCGCGCCCCAGCTCAGGGCGACGGAGGAGGAGGTGACGGTGCCCGCGGCGAGCCCCGCCGGGGTGCCGGGGACGACCGGGTCGGGGTCCTGGCCGCCGCCCCCGTCGGGCCCGAAGACGCTGACGTCGTCGACGGAGTACGGAGAGGTCCCGTACCAGCCGTGGGTGTAGATCTCGACCGAGGTGGTGCTCGCGCCGGTGGTGAAGGTGGTGGTGAGCTGCTTCCAGGCGGCGCTGTCGGGCGTCCACGTGGAGACGCTGCCGGAGCCGGTCCCGGTGTTGCTCGCGCCGAGGTAGGCGTAGCCGCCCTGGACCCAGGCGCTCAGCGTGTAGGTCGAGTTGGGCTTCACGGTGACGGTCTGCACGCACTTGGCGTTGTCGAGCCCGGCGGGGGTGGCACGCAGGGCGCCGGCGCCGGTGCGGACCGGGGAGGAGACGGCGGCGCCGCTCCCGGCGGAACAGGACCAGTTGGCGAGGCCGTTCTCGAAGCCGGCGTTCTTGGCGACGTTGACGTCCGCCGCCTGCGCGGTGCCGGCGCCGCCGACGAGGACGAGCCCGGAGCCGACGGCGAGCGCGAGGGCTCCGCCGAGCCAGCGGCGTCCGTGCGGACGGGTGGTGGTGCGGTCCACGTGCATCCTCCGGAGGGGAGTTGGGGATGTGGGGATGTGGAGGTGCCGTACGTCTTCGTCGTCGTACGGGGTGCCTGGTACAGGGGGGTACGGGCGTGCGGACGGTGGCCACCGTTGTCGGAACAAGCTGGTCCAGACCAATCGCGTTGTCAAGACCTCTGGCAGCAAGGCCTGTTCACCGGGGGCGGGCAGGGCCGGAGGACCCGAGCTCCCGGCCCAAATATTTGAGTGAGCTTGGCGGATTGTGTGTTCACCACCCCGGGGGACGTGGATAAGGTGCAGAGGCGGCAGCACCCTGGGGTGACGCCACGAACGCGGTAAGTGATCCGCGGCCCCCGGGGCGCCGGCGGCCCGGAGGGACGGGGGGTCCGGCGTGCCGACAGCGATCGCGGTCACCAGCGCCGACCTCGTGCTGCCGCCGACCGACCCAGGAACCCCGCACGCCGCCGTCCTCCCCGACCCCGGGACCCAGTCGCTCGACGCCTCCCTCGCCGACATGCAGCAGCTCCTCGCGCGCTACGGCCACGTGATCGCCATCTGCCCCGGCTCCGCCCCCGCCGCGGTCAAGGACCGGCTCCGCGCCGTCCGCTCCCTCCTCGAAAGCGACCGGATCGCCCTGGTCGGGACCGACCTGCCGCCACTCGGCGCGGCCGTACTCGTCCGCCAGCTACGGCAGCTGGCGGGCTGCGACTTCAGCCCCGGGGTCCTCGCCTCCGCCGCCCGGCTGCTCGCCCACTACATCTACGCCGGCGCCGTCCTCGGCTCCGTCTCCCGGCTCGACCGCGTCCCCGTCAGCCTCGGCTCCCACCTCAAGGGCTGGCTGCCCGGCGCCCACTTCGCCGTCCTCGCCGGACCCGTCCCCCAGATCGTGCGCCTCGGCAACAACGAGGAGACCCTCGCCGGGCCCGAGTTCGCCACCGAACTCCTGCTCGCCCGCGGCCAGCTCCAGACCGACTGGCCCACCACCACCCTCGTGCCCCGCTGGCGGGTCCAGGGGGCCGTCCTCGAAGCGGCGCTGCCCGACACATCGCCCGGCTGGTGGGGCACCGGCAAGCTCGTCGAGTTCGCCGCGTACCTGCCCGACCTGCCCGTCCTCCACCAGCTCGTCTCCTCCGTACGGCGCGACTCCTGCCACTGGTGCGGGATGGAGCTCATCGGCGACCGCTGCGGCTTCTGCGGGGCGCCGCTCCAGGTGGGGCCGGCGCCGGAGCAGGGCCGGGGACAGGGGAGAGGACGGGAGCTGGGCGGACAGAGCGCCCCCGCCCTGGAGACGGCCCGGCAGCCGGCCCCGCACCCGACCTCGTACGCCGAGCTCACCCCGGCGAACACGCAGGGGACCGGGCACGGCACCGGGCACGGTGACTCGTACGGCACCGCGCACGGGACCGGGCACGGTGACTCGTACGGCAACGCGCACGGCACCGCCCACGGCGACCCGCACGTGAATCCCACCCGCGCCCTGCCATGAGCCGCCCCGAGCCCGCCTCCGCGCCCCCTCCGCCCGCCCCCGTCCGCCCCGGACCCACGTCTCCGATCGAGGTAGTACGGCCATGAACTCCCGCCAGCGCCGCGGCGTCATCCTGCTGCTGCTGTCCGTCCTGTGCGCCCTCGGCGCCTTCGCCGGCGTGCTCGCCGTCATCAGCGACGTGAACTCCAAGGTCGGACCGGAGACCACCGCGTACCGGATCAAGGGCGACGTGGCCCCGTACACCCCCCTGCGGGCGAACCAGTTCGAGAAGATCACCATGCCGAAGCGCTGGCTCTCCGAGACCGCCGTCACCGACCTCCGCGTGATCGAGGGCCGGATCGCCGTCACCCGCCTCAAGGCCGGCTCGCTCCTGCAGTCCGACATGATCGTCGAGCGGCCCGAACTCCAGCCCGGCCAGCAGGAGATCGCCATCATGATCGACGCCGCCACCGGCGTCGCGGGCAAGATCACCGCCGGCGCCACCGTCAACATCTACGCCACCTTCGCGGGCGAGAAGAAGGACCAGCCCGCCCAGTCCCGCATGATCGTCGCCGGCGCCCGCGTCCTCGACGTCGGCAAGCTCACCCCGATCAGGGAGAGCTCCCAGGGCTCCGCCCGCACCAACGACGCCGTACCGATCTCCTTCGCCCTCTCCACCCTCGACGCCCAGCGCGTCGCGTACGCCGAGTCCTTCGCCGAGCACGTACGCCTCGCCCTCGTCGCCCCCACCACCGGCGGCGCCCCCGCCGACCAGCGCGACCGCACCTACACGCTCGAAAAGGACAAGTGAGGCCGGTATGACCACCAGGATCCTGCCGGCCGTCGGCGACCCCGACGCGGCCCGGTCCGTCACCACCCTGATCGGGCAGCTCCCCGACGCCGAACCCGCCCCGCCGGTCACCGACTCCACCCAGCTCGTCGACACCCTCGCGCGGCTCGCCGCCGCCTCCCTCGACGAACTCCCCGAAGTCGTCCTGGTCCACGAGCGGATCGGCCCCGTCCCCGCGCTCGAACTCGTCCGCGAGGTCGCCCTCCGCTTCCCCGCCGTCGGCGTCGTCCTCATCACCGCCGACGCCAGCCCCGTCCTCTTCTCCGCAGCGATGGACTCCGGCGCCCGGGGACTCGTCACGCTCCCGCTCGGTTACGAGGAACTCGCCAGCCGCGTCCAGGCCGCCGCCCAGTGGTCCGTCGGCGTCCGCCGCCACCTCGGCGCGGGCGCCGAGCAGATCACCGGCCCCGGCGGCACCGTCGTCACCGTCAGCGGAGCCAAGGGCGGCGTCGGCGCCACCGTCACCGCGGTCCACCTCGCCCTCGCCGCCCGCGCCTCCGGCCGGACCGTCGCCCTCGTCGACATGGACCTCCAGAGCGGCGACATCGCCTCCTACCTGGACGTCCAGTTCCGGCGCTCCGTCGCCGACCTCGCCACCATCGCCGACATCTCGCCGCGCGTCCTCCAGGACGCCGTGTTCGTCCACGAGACCGGCCTCTCCCTGCTCCTCGCCCCTGCGGAGGGCGAGCGCGGCGAAGAGGTCACCGACCGCGCCGCCCGCCAGATCGTCAGCGCCCTGCGCGGCCGGCACGAGGTCGTCGTCGTCGACTGCGGCTCCCAGCTCAACAGCGCCAACGCCGCCGCCATCGAGATGGCCGACACCGCCGTCCTCGTCGCCACCCCCGACGTCGTCGCCGTCCGGGCCGCCAAGCGGACCGTACGCATGTGGGAACGGCTCCAGGTCCGCAAGGCCGAGGAGACGGTGACCCTGGTCAACCGCCACCACCGCGCCACCGAGATCCAGCCGCCGCTCGTCCAGAAGATCACCGGCACCCGGATCGCCGGCGTCGCCGTCCCCGCCCACTTCAAGGAGCTCCAGGCCGTCGTCGACGCGGGCCGGCTGCACGAACTCGACGCCAAGTCCACGGTCAAACAGGCCCTGTGGGCCCTCGCGGGGGAACTGGGCCTGGTCCAGGCACCCGGCGCGGCCCCGGCGGCCGGCCGGCCCGGCAAGCAGCTCGCCCGGGCCGGCGACCGGGGCTCGCTGGGGCTGCGCCGCCGCACCGGGGGGCGCTGAGCGATGACGGACGACCGGGCGCGGGGCGGCGGCGACGGGGGGCAGGTGGCGGTCGAGTTCCTCGGCATGGTGCCGGTCATCCTGCTCACCCTCGCCCTGCTCTGGCAGGTCGTCCTGGTCGGCTACACGTACACCCTGGCGGGGAACGCGGCGGACGAGGCGGCGCGGGCGTGCGCCGTCGGCGACGACGGGCCGGCGGCCGCCCGCCGCCACATCGACGGCGCCTGGAGCGCCTCCGGCGGGGACTGCGGCGGCCCCAGCGACGGCATCACCACGGTGGTGGTCGAGATCGAGGTGCCCGTCCTCGTCCCCGGCGTGGGCGGCCTGTTCAGGGTCACGGGGAAGGCGGGCGCGGTGTCGGAGGAGAAGCGGTGACGGACGGGCGCGGGCGGAGCGGGGCGGTCTGGCGCGGGCGTACGCGCGGGGCGGGCGCGCGGGGGCGTACGTGGGGGGCGGTCTGGCGCGGGCGTACGCGTGGGGCGGGCGCGCGCGGGACTACGCGTGGGGCCGTCTGGCACGGGCGTACGCGCCGGCCGGCGGCGACCCGTACCCCCGCCTCGTCCCGCGACCGCGGACAGGCCGCCATCGAGTACCTCGGGTTCCTGCCCATCCTGCTCCTCGTCGGACTCGCGGGCTTCCAGCTCGGCGTCGCCGCGTACGCCGCCCAACAGGCGGGCACCGCCGCCAGGGCCGCGGCGCGGGCCGCGAGCGACGACGACGAGACGACGACCCCCGGCGCCGCCGCCGAAGCCGCCGTGAGCGGCTGGGTCGCGAACCGCTCCACCGTCACCCCCGGCGGCACGGACGGAGAGGCCACCGTCACCGTCACCGTCACCATCCCCAACGTCGTGCCCTTCTGGAACGGCCTCGGGAGCGTGACCAAGACCGCCACCATGCCCCGCCCCGACGAGGAGGACCGGCCATGAGCCTGCGGGCCCGGATCAACGCCCCCGAGGATCACGGCGGCGCGGCGGCGCGGGAGGACGGCCACCTGGTCGCGGCCTTCCGCGCCAAACTCCTGGAGGAGATCGACCTCACCGAGATGTCCGCGCTCGCGGCCGCCGAACGGCGCGCCCGCCTCGAACGCGTCCTCGGCCACATCATCAGCCGCGAGGGGCCCGTCCTCTCCACCGCCGAGCGCGCCCAGCTGATCCGCCGCGTCGTCGACGAGGCCCTCGGGCTCGGCGTCCTCGAACCGCTCCTCGAAGACGCCTCCATCACCGAGATCATGGTCAACGGACCCGACCAGATCTTCATCGAGCGGGCCGGCCGGGTCGAACTGCTGCCGCTCCGCTTCGCCTCCCACGACCAGCTGATGCAGACCATCGAACGGATCGTCTCCACCGTCAACCGCCGCGTCGACGAGTCGAACCCGATGGTCGACGCCCGGCTGCCCTCCGGCGAACGCGTCAACGTCATCATCCCGCCGCTCTCGCTCACCGGCGCCACCCTCACCATCCGCCGCTTCCCCCGCGCGTACACCCTCCACGAGATGATCGGCCTCGGATCGCTCGACGAGCAGATGCTGCTCCTGCTGTCAGGACTCGTCCAGGCCAAGTTCAACCTGATCGTCTCCGGCGCCACCGGCACCGGGAAGACCACCCTCCTCAACGCCCTCTCCGGCCTCGTCCCCGACGGCGAGCGGATCATCACCATCGAGGACTCGGCCGAACTCCAGCTCCAGCAGTCCCACGTCATCCGCCTCGAGGCCCGCCCGCCGAACATCGAGGGCCGCGGCGCCATCTCCATCCGCGACCTCGTCCGCAACTCGCTCCGCATGCGGCCCGACCGGATCATCGTCGGTGAGGTCCGCGGCGGCGAGACCCTCGACATGCTCCAGGCGATGTCCACCGGCCACGACGGCTCCCTCGCCACCGTCCACGCCAACTCCGCCGAGGACGCCCTCATGCGACTCCAGACGCTGGCGTCGATGTCCGAGGTCAAGGTGCCGTTCGAGGCGCTCCGCGACCAGATCAACAGCGCCGTCGACGTCCTCGTGCAGCTCACCCGGCACCCCGACGGCACCCGCCGCATCACCGAGATATCGGTCCTCGCCTCCCACGGCCGGGAACGCTTCCTGCTCGCCACGGTGTGCCGGTTCCAGGCGCAGCCGGTCGCCGCCGACGGACGGGTGTACGGGCGGTTCACGTACCACCCGCTGCCGAGGCGGGTCGCCGAACGGCTCTACCTGGCGGGCCAGCCCATTCCGCAGGCCTTCGGCGTGGCCCCCACCGACGCCCACCTGGCCACCCGAGAGGCGGAGTGATGCCGACCGACCCCTTCTGGCTGACGATCGGCGTCGCGCTGCTCTGCTGCGTCCTGGGGATCGTCGGAATCCAGCTGTACGCGAGCGGGGCCCGCCGGCACGCGGAACTCGTCGCGCGGCTCGACGAATCGGGCGCGCCCGAGGGCACCGGCCGCCGGAGGCGCCGCTTCCAAGGCGTCGACCGGCGGGTCCGGCGGACAGCGCTCGGCCGGAAGCTGGAACTGCGGATCGCGGCGACCGGTCTCGACACCACCCCGGGTGAGTTCACGGTGGCGCTCGCGGCGACGGTGGCCGTCCTGTGGGTCGTCGGACAAGCCGCGCTGTCGCCGTTCTTCGGCCCGATCTGCGGACTGCTCGGCATCTGGGTGGCCATGGGCTACCTCGGCTGGCAGCGGCAGAAACGGATCGAGAAGTTCATCAACCAACTCCCGGAACTCTCCCGGATCCTGGCCAACGCCACCCAGGCCGGGCTCGCCCTCCGGATGGCCCTCAGCCTCGCCGCCGACGAGATGGAGGCGCCAGCGGGGGACGAACTGGAGAAAGTGGCCCAGCAGTTGGCGGTCGGAACATCGCTCGACGACGCGCTCGGCGAACTGGCGGAACGCCTCCCCTCCCGCGAACTCGTCGTCCTCGTCACCACCCTCGTCCTCGCCAACCGCGCCGGCGGCACCGTCGTCTCGTCCCTGCGGAACCTCACCGAGACGCTGGAAGAACGCAAGGAGACCCGGCGCGAGGTCCGCACCCAGCTCTCCCAGGTGAGCATGACCGCGTACTCCGTGCCCGTCATCGGCGTCGGCTCGCTGCTCCTCATCGACAACATGCAGCCCGGCGCACTGGACCGGATGACCGGCTCCGGCCTCGGCCAGTTCGCGGTCGTGGCCGCCTTCGGCCTGTACGTCGTCGGCTTCATCGCCATCCGCCGCTTCTCGAAGATCGACGTGTAGGGACGGACCGCCGCCGTGGAACTCCTCCTCGCCCTCCTCGCGGGCCTCGCCGTCGCCGGAGCCGCGTACGGCATCCGCCTCTACCGCGCCGACGCCCGGCTCCCCGACGACCTCCGGCTCGCCCTGGAGGTCGGTGCCACCCGCACCGGGGCCGTCGACTCGGCCGTGGACCGCCTGGGCATGCGCTGGTCGCCGGCGGTCCTCCGCCTCATGGGCCCGAAACGCGTCAACGCCGTCCGCCGCCGCATCGACCTGGCGGGAAACCCCGGCGGACTGACCATCGACCGGTACGGGGCACGGCGGGCGGTCTACGGCTTCCTGGGCGTCCTCGGCGGCCTGCTCATGCTGTCGAGGGGCTCCTTCCTGGTGGCGGTCCTCCTCTTCGCGTTCGGCGCGTTCTGGACGGAGGTCGGCATCTGGTCGGCCGTCCGCATCCGCAAGGACCAGATCGAACGCACCCTGCCGGACTTCCTGGACGTACTGGCCGTCGTGGTGTCGGCGGGCCTGGGCTTCCGACAGGCCCTCGAACGGGTGGCGGAGAAGTACGAAGGCCCCTGGGCGGACGAACTCCGCATCACCCTCCGGCAGATGGACATGGGCGTCAGCCGCCGCCAGGCCTTCGACGAACTGCGCCGCCGCAACGACTCGGAGCAGGTGGCGCAGTTCGTGACGGCGCTCCAGCAGGGCGAGGAGCTCGGCGCGCCGATCGTCGAGACGCTGATACAGATCGCCAACGACATGCGGCGCACGGACGCGCAGAACGCACGGCGGAAGGCGGCGAAAGCCGTCCCCAAGGCCACCATGGTCATCACCACCCTCATGGTCCCCGCGACGATGATCCTCCTCGGCGCGGGCCTGTTCCTCGGCACGGGCACGGACTTCGGCTCGGTGACGGGGAAGTGAAGGGCGTGGCGGGGGCGACCGGTGACATATTCACGGGAAAGGCCTTCGCGCGCACAACAGGATGTGCCACAGTGCGGACTGAGTGTGAGGGAGGGGAGTGATGGACGTGATCGCGAGCAGCCTCGGGACCCGTCGAACCGCCACCCGCACACGGTCCGAGGCCATGGCCTCCCGGCTGGGCAGGAGCCCCGCCCGATGACCAGGGCCCACCCGGCCCACGGGCCCTGTCCGCCGACCCCCCGGTCGGCGAACCGTACCCGAGCACAGGCGTCTGAACGCGGAGGGGACCACGATGAACGACGCGATGCTGAAGGCCCTGACGAGGGCCAAACTGACACTGACCACGCGCCTGCTGCGGGGGGACCGCGGGCAGACGGCGGTGGAGTATCTGGGGATCATTGTGGTGGTGGTGGCGATTGTGGTCGCGATCACCGGTACGGACATCGGGCAGTCGATCAAGGATGCGATCGCCACGAAGATCTCCGAGCTTACGGGCGGCTAGAGAGCGTGCCTCGCGGCAGTGGCGACGCGGGCCAGGCCTTTCCGGTCTACATCGCGGCCATTGCTGGTCTGTTGTTCCTAGGATTCGTCTACTTCGTGGTGGGGCAGGCTGGCGCTACGCGCAGCAGTGCCCAGACCGCCGCGGACGCGGCGGCACTTGCCGCCGCGCAGGATGCCCGGGACCAGCTCCGTGAGGGATGGCTCGCCGTCATTCTCGACCCGGGTCAGTGGGATGACTTCCGGCGGGGGATCGTCTATGACGTACCTCTGGCGTGCCGGCGTGCGGATGACTTCGCAGGCAGGAACGGTGCGGACGTTTTGGGCGGAAGTTGCCTTCGTCTGTCGGGACAGGAGGGCTTCAGCGTCACGGTGAGCACGCGGAAGAGCGTCGGTCTCCCGGGAACTGAGGCGCGGCATGCTGTCGCGACCGCGAAGGCCGTGATCGAGCCGAAGTGCACCTTCAAACCACCGGAAGAGCCTGAACCGGAAGTAACCGAGCCGGATCCCGATCCTACGGAACCGGGCGAAGAGCCTGTCCCTGAACCCGAACCGATTACCGGGCTCACCTGTGATGGCGAGGCCTGGACGATCGATCCCGAGAACCCGGAACTTCCCGCCATAGAGGATCTCTTCACTGTCCGACTGGCCGGAGACGAAGAGTAAGGAACGCGATTCATGAGTATTCGGTGCGCACGAAAGGGGCTTGCCTCCCTGGCGATTGCGTCCGTCGCCGTCCTCGCCGTCGGCTGTGGAGCCGAGGACAAGCCGATCGCGAACAAGCCGGCCGCGACAACCTCTTCGTCACAAAAGCCCCAGGCGGGTCAGGAGACGCAGAGCGCGGAAGAGCCCTCAGAGGTGCTGGCAGTCGCCAAGGGGCAGAAGGGGCTTGAGCTGGCCATCAACTCGGCCGAGCGAGATGCGGGTGGGTTTCTCACCATCAAGGGGCAGTTGAAGAACACGTCCGCTACCGCGACCATCGTTTCCTCGCGCCTGAGTGGTGATGAGACCGAGGTCGTGAAGCACGGGAACTCCCTGGGGGGAGCCACGCTCGTCGACTCGATCGGCAAGAAGCGGTACTACGTGCTGCGGGACACAGACGGGCGCCCACTGACCACTTCCGGGCTCTCCAATCTTGGCGCCGACAAGTCGCTCCCGGTCTTCATGCAATTCCCCGCACCCCCCGCCTCAGTAACCGACGTCTCCCTCCAGCTCCCCACCTTCGAACCCGCCACCCTCAAGCTCTCCTGAGGCGACGCCATGATGACGACATCCCGACGCCTCGCCGCTGTGGTTCTCTTCGTTTCTGTCGGGCTGGGGCCCGTGCCCGTGGCTCGTGCCGACGATCCGCCCGGGAGTGCCGGTGACGCCGCGCCCCCGCCTGCCATCGATTCCAACGCCCCCGGCCTCATGCTTCCCGACGGTGCCACCCTCGCTCCCGCCAAGGTGCTCGACATCAAGCAGATCGTCGAGGAGGAGGGCGGTGAGCAGCGGCGGCAGGACACCAACGTGGACGTGACGTTCGCGCTGCAGGCCGAGGTGCTGTTCCCCAAGAACAGTGCCAAGCTCACCCCCGCCGCCAACGCCCGTATCGCCGCCATCGCCGCCGAGATCAAAAAGCTCGGCTCCGGTCGTGTCCGGGTTTTCGGGTTCACCGACAACCTGGGGACGTACGCGCACGGGCTCAAGCTGTCGAAGGAGCGGGCGGTGGCCGTGCAGCAGGTGCTGGCGCGGAGTCTCGACCAGGGCACGACCTTCGACATCCGGGGGTACAGCGAGGACTATCCGATCGCGGACAACGCCACCGAAGAGGGCCGGAAGAAGAACCGTCGGGTCGAGATCTCCTTCCCCCGCACGACTCCGCCCGTCACGCCCTGAGGTCGACGCCCCCGGGCATACTGGCGTGTCATGAGCACTGCCGGATTCATCCTCAGCCGTACCGACTCCGGGGCCGCGTCCCGCTGGCTCGGTCCCGGGCCCTCGTGGGGCGGGGTGATCCCCGGTCTCGGGTCCGTGGAGCTGCGGTACGGGAACGCCGTCGGGCGGGGCGACAGCTTCGCGCAGTTTTCGGTCACGGGTGAGGGCCTGCCGCAGGGGGTGTTCAGCGGCATCAGGTTCGGCAGGGCGCCGCTGCCCGCCCGGGCCAGGGTGCGGGTCGGCGAGCACAACGGCACTCTGAGCCGCCGCCGCAGCGGGCTGTCCCGGGACGGCCGGGCCCTGCGCGTCGGCCTCGCCGGCCGGGCGTACCGCTACCGGCGGGGTCAGGACAAGAGGGTCACCGAGCTGCTCCGGCAGGGGATCGTCGTCCGGGTCACCCGTGACGACTGGAGCAGGCCGGTGACGCTCGATGTCAGGACCGAGGGCCGGGTCGACGCCGTGGACCTGTCCCTGGCCCTGCTCCTCCAGGGCGTCTACACCCGGCACCTGGCCCAGGGCGGCCGCTGGTTCTCCCTGCCGGGCCGGATCCTGAACCGTATGCCCGACATCTTCTGATTCCTCCGCCGACTCGGTCGCCCTCCTCAGAGGGCGAGCGCCGCCCGGATCGTCGCCGTCATGCGGTCCGGGTGGTGGAAGACCTCCGTCGCCGTGAAGCGCAGGACCCGGTGGATGCCCGGGCAGGACTGGAGCGCGTTGAAGCGGGCCACGTCGCGTCGGTGGGCGCGGCGGGTGCCGTGGTAGGCGTAGCCCTCGACCTCGACGGCCAGGCCCTCGGCGCGGAAGAGGAAGTCGGGGCGCAGGGCCGGCCCGGCCGCCGGGCGGAGGGTCGGCTGGGACTCGGGGAACAGGTCGGCGTCCCTCATCCGGAGCCTCGCCACCGTCTCCGCCGGTGAGCCGGACGCGGGCTCGGCCAGTCGGAGCCAGTCGCGGGCGCGGGGTGCTCCCCGCCGGGGCGCCGTGAGTTCGGCGGCGAGGTCCTCGTACCGGACGAGTGCCTCGCGCCGTACTCCTTCGACGGACCGTCGGGCGAGTGCGGAGTCGGCGATCACCACGGCTTCCTCGCGGCTGCGGGCGTCCCGTATCAGGTCGGCCACGGTCCGCGCCGGGGTCGTCGTCCGCAGGCCCCGGCGGGTCGATCTGTCTTTGGCCGTGAGGAATCTCGTGCCGTGGACGCGGACGTGTGTGCCGTCGCCGAGGAGTGAGCGGGTGGGCGTCCGGGCGGTGAAGTGCAGGTGGTTCGGGGCTTGTCCCGCTCCGAGCCGTTCGATGCGGTGCAGCCGCGCCGCGGTCCCGTGGCTGCACACCCAGTCGGGGCGCAGCAGCTGGAGCGCCGTCGCCCGCACCCGCCAGTCCACGTCCTTCCCGGGTGCCGCCCACGCGCCCCGGCAGATCCGCTGCCAGCCGTCGCGGCGCAGCCGGCCGGTCAGGCGGCCGGGGGGCCAGCCCGCCGCGACCGCCCAGACCGTCAGGAGGATCCCGCCCCTGGCGAGGATCGCCAACTCGTACATACGCCCAACGATCCACGGAAGGGGGACACTTCGCACCCCCTGTGGAAAACCTCCCGAAAGCCGTCGTCAGGAAAGCGCAAAAGAGGGGGGACAAGCCCGCCGTGCGGGAGCATTCTGGACAGATGGCGACCCCGAGCGCGGACAGAACGCCGACTGTGCAGAGCGTGCAGTTGGTCAGTGATCTCGTCGCACACATCCCCGAGTTCCGGGACGTGTACGAGAAGCACGTCTTCCATCAGGGCGGCGTGCTGCCCCACGTGTTCTTCTGGGACGTCGTCCAGGACACCGTCCGCTCGTTCCTCGGCGAGGGCCCGTGCGCGGCCGACTGGCGGCGCACGCTGGCCTTCCTGGAGGAGCAGAGCTGTCGTGGGGTGCTGGGCGTCGACGAGGTCATCGTCACCTCGTTCCTCGGGGACCTGCCGTCCCCGCAGGAGCCCGGGCACGCGATCGTCCACCAGCTCCCGCCCGTGATGGCCGCGCGGTTCGTCCGGATAAGGCCCAGGGGCTGATAATCGGGCGCATGTTCGCGCCCGACACCAGCCGTCTCCGCCGTCTCAGCCGTCCCACCGTGCTCGCCCTCGGCGGCTACGCGGCCACCCGGGTCATCGGCCTCGTGGTCCTCGCGATCGCCGCCGCCGTCACGGGCGAGGACGGGCCGCACCGGCTCAAGGGCCGCTGGGACTCCGTCTGGTACGTGCGGATCGCCGAGCACGGTTACGGGTACGAGACCACCCTGCCGAACGGTGACGTCCACTCCGACCTGGCCTTCTTCCCGCTCTTCCCGGCTCTGGAGCGGGGCCTGTCCAGCGTCCTCCCGGTCGACGCGGCCACCGCCGGGCTGCTCGTCTCCTGGACGGCGGGACTGGCCGCCGCGTGGGGCATCCACCGGTGCGGCGCGCATGTCTTCGGCCCCCGTGCCGGGGTGCTGCTCGCCGTGCTCTGGGGCGTGTACCCGACCGCGTTCGTCCAGTCGATGGCGTACACGGAGACGCTGTTCACCGCCCTCGCCGCCTGGTCGCTGTACGCCGTGCTGCGCGAGCGCTGGATCCTGGCCGGTCTCCTCTGCGCGGCCGCCGGCCTGACCCGGCCGACGGCCGTCGCGCTGATCGCCGCGCTCGGCGTCACGGCCCTCGTCCTGCTCGTACGGGACCGGCGGCTGCCCCGGCGGACGCTCACCGGGGTCCTCATCGCGCCGCTGGGCTGGCTCGCGTACCTCGTGTACGTCGGTGTCCGCGAGGGCAGGGCGACGGCCTACTTCGACGTCCAGGCCGCCTGGGGCAACTCCATCGACGGCGGTGTCGCCCTCGCCCGGTTCATCGTGGGGCTGCCGTGGCCGGCCGCCCTCGGACTCTGCGCGGCGCTCGCGCTGCTCAGCTGGCTGCTCGTCCTGTGCGTACGGCAAGGACAGCCGCTGCCGCTGCTCGTGTACACGTGCGGCGTCGTGTTCGTCTCGCTCGTCGGCGCCGCCTACTTCGGCTCCCGGCCCCGGCTGATGATGCCGGCGTTCGGGCTGCTGCTCCCGCCCGCCGTGGCCCTCGCCCGGCTCCGTACCCGTACCGTCGTGCCGGTGCTCGCCGGGCTCGCGCTCGCCTCCGCCGGGTACGGGGCGTTCACCCTGCTCGGTCCCGGCCCGCCGTGAGTCCGGAATCCGTCTCCACGCGCACGCGTACCCCCGGCCGCAGCCCCCAGCCGGCCATGGCTCCCGCCGCCGCCTCCAGGACGTGCCGTCCGCGCGGCCGGACCATGCCGAGCCGCCCCGGCCGCATCGTGACGACGGACAGGACCGTGAACGACCGGTCCAGATAGGCCACGTCGATCGCGAACCGCATCCCGAAGGTGTGCACGCTGTTCGTACGGACGATCAGCAGCGCGCCGGCCGTGCCGTCGATGCCGTCGATGCCGTCGCGGCCGAGCAGCCCCCGCCGCCGCGCCCGGTACGAGGCCGCCACCTCGAGTGGGAGTTCGCGGGAGGCGACCGTCAGCCTCCCCGTCCCGTCCGTCCATTTCCCCATGCGCCAGACCGTAGCGGCCCGCCGCTTCTAGGGTCAGCCCGTGGACGTCCTCCTGATCGCCTTCGCCGCCCTCTGGGGCGCAGCCGTCGGGCTGCTCGTGCCGCGGGCCGCGTACCGGCTCGCCGTCGAGCCCGAGGAGCCGTGGCGGGACCGCTGCCCCGCCGGGCACGTTCTCACCGGGCCCGCGCGCGGCTGGCTCGGCGGACCCGGCCGGCGGGACTGCGCCACGACCGGCGCCCCGCTCACCGCGCCGCTGCTCACCGGCCTCGCCTGCGCCGTGCTGGCCGCCGCCACCGGGCCCCGGCCGGAGCTGGCGGTGTGGCTGCTCGCGGCGCCGTTCGCCGTCCTCCTCGGCAGTGTCGACGCGCGCGTGTACCGGCTGCCGGACGTGCTGACCCTGCCGCTCGCCGTCGCCGTCCCGCTGCTCCTCGGCGGCGCCGAGCTCCTTCCGTACGAGGCGGGCTCCTGGCGCGGGGCGGTGCTCGGCGGGCTCGCCCTCGGCGGGGCCTACCTGGTGCTGCACCTGATCAGTCCGGGCGGGCTCGCCATGGGCGACGTGAAGCTGGCGCTGCCGCTCGGCGCGGCCCTCGGCTGGTACGGCTGGGGCGTGCTGTACGCCGGGGCGTTCGCCGGGTTCCTGCTCGGGGCGGTGTACGGCTACGGGCGCATCGCCCTCCGCCGCGCCGACCGCTCCTCGGCGATCCCCTTCGGGCCGTTCATGCTCGGGGGCGGACTGCTGGGCCTCCTCCTCGGCGCCTTCACCGCCCTCCCCTGACGTCCCGGCGGACGTACCGCCACCGGCTCGTCGCCCGGCGTGACGGCATCGCCCCGCTCGACCGGGCGACCCGCTCCTGACCTGCGCGGAAGCCAGCCGCAGGGCGGCCCGCGGCGGCGTGCCGTCAACGCCGCGCCCCGTCGGACCGGTCCCTCTTCGGAGGGACGGAACTCCGCCGCCACGCCGGGGCGCAAACCCGCCACGGGGGGCTGGATCCCTTGTCCTGACTGGGATCCGGCGAATTCGGCGGGGTTCGTTCGGCGTACCTGGCGCGCAACACGACTAACGAAGGGTTATGGTGGAAACCCCCCCTCGGGCCGGTCCGT
This sequence comes from Streptomyces venezuelae ATCC 10712, assembly GCF_008639165.1. Taxonomy (NCBI): domain Bacteria; kingdom Bacillati; phylum Actinomycetota; class Actinomycetes; order Kitasatosporales; family Streptomycetaceae; genus Streptomyces; species Streptomyces venezuelae. Next base: position 5,046,986 of record NZ_CP029197.1, read on the forward strand.
ATCCCCCCCACGGACCGGCCCGTTTTCTTTGCCCGGGGGCGCCTCAAGGCCCGCCCCGGGTCACTCCGGGAGCGTCAGCCCCGGCCGGCCCAGATGTTCGTGCCCTCGGTGTCGACGGCGAACGAATCGATCTCCACCAGCTCCTCGGCGGTCAGCGGCGCACCCGCGAGGGCCGCCACGTTCTCCTCGAGCTGGGCGACGCTGGACGCGCCGATCAGGGCCGAGGTCATCCGCTCGTCGCGCAGCACCCAGGACAGCGCGAGCTGCGCGAGGGTCTGGCCGCGCCGCCCGGCGATCTCGGCGAGGCCGCGCAGTCGCCGCAGCACCTCGTCGGAGAGCAGGTTGGGGTCGAGGGACTTGCCCTGGGTGGCCCGCGAGCCCTCCGGGATGCCCTTCAGGTACTTGTCGGTGAGCAGCCCCTGCGCCAGCGGCACGAAGGAGATGCAGCCCATGCCGGCTTCCTCCAGCGTGTCGAGGAGGCCGTCGTCCTCGGTCCAGCGGTTGATCATCGAGTACGAGGGCTGGTGGATGAGGGCGGGGACGCCCATCTCCCGCAGGATGCGCGCGGCCTCGGCGGTCTGCTCGCTGGTGTACGAGGAGACGCCGACGTACAGCGCCTTGCCCTGCTGGACGGCGGAGGCCAGGGCCCCCATCGTCTCCTCCAGCGGGGTGTGCGGGTCGAAGCGGTGCGAGTAGAAGATGTCGACGTAGTCGAGGCCCATCCGCTTCAGGGAGGCGTCGAGCGAGGACATCAGGTACTTGCGGGAGCCCCACTCGCCGTACGGGCCGGGGTGCATCTCGTAGCCGGCCTTGGTGGAGATGATCAGCTCGTCGCGGTAGGGCGCGAAGTCCTGGGCGAAGAGCTTGCCGAAGTTGAGCTCGGCGGAGCCGGGCGGCGGTCCGTAGTTGTTGGCCAGGTCGAAGTGGGTGACGCCCAGGTCGAAGGCGCGGCGCAGGATCGCCCGCTGGGTGTCGAGCGCGCGGTCGTCGCCGAAGTTGTGCCAGAGGCCGAGGGAGATCGCGGGGAGCTTGAGGCCGCTGCGGCCCGAGCGGCGGTACTCCATGGCGTCGTAGCGGTCGGCGGAGGCGCGATACAGGGGGGAATCAGTCACGTATCTCTGCTTATCACGGACTTGTGACAGTCCCGGGCTGGGAGCCTGTCGCCCGTGCGCAGTAGTGTGGCGGCTTGCGGACCGCCGCGGCACGGCGGACCTGCCTGCATGGAGGGGTAAGAACAGTGAACCTGCGCGACCTGGTGTACGGGCTCTACGCACGCCGGGTGGAAGGCCGCCTCGACCATGCCCAGGTGCCCAAGCACATCGGGGTCATCCTCGACGGGAACCGCCGCTGGGCCAAGGCGTCCGGCGGGACCCCCGAGCAGGGGCACAAGGCGGGCGCGGACAAGATCCAGGAGCTGCTCGGCTGGTGCGCCGAGACCGACGTCGAGGTCGTCACGCTCTGGATGCTGTCCACGGACAACCTGAACCGGCCCGAGGAGCAGCTCGTCCCGCTGCTCGGCATCATCGAGAACGCCGTGCGCGCGCTGGCCGCCGACGGCCGCTGGCGGGTCAACCACGTGGGCACGATGGACCTGCTGCCGTCCCGCACCCAGTCGGTGCTCAAGGAGGCCGAGCAGGCCACCCACGACAACACGGGGATACTCGTGAACGTGGCCGTGGGCTACGGCGGCCGCCAGGAGATCGCGGACGCGGTCCGCTCGCTGCTCCTGGAGCACGCGGAGCGCGGGACGAGCTTCGAGGAGCTCGCCGAGATCGTCGACGTCGAGCACATCTCGGAGCACCTCTACACGCGCGGTCAGCCCGACCCGGACCTGGTGATCCGTACCAGCGGCGAGCAGCGGCTGTCCGGATTCATGCTGTGGCAGAGCGCCCATTCCGAGTACTACTTCTGCGAAGTGCACTGGCCGGCCTTCCGCAAGGTCGACTTCCTGCGGGCGCTGCGCGACTACGCCGCCCGGCACCGGCGCTACGGAACCTGACCGAGCCTCGCGCCGCCTCGTCAGGAGGCGGTCGGAACCGATCACCTCGTGTTCATGAACACGTCGTCATATGCCATGGCATGGCAGCGCCTGATCGAGGGCATATCCCTGGTGAAGTGAGCGGCACGGAGACCGCCACCCGGGAGGCCCCTTGCACCAGGACGACCGTGCGGGACACGTACGGGAGAAGCGGAGGGCCGTGGTCCGGCCCGCGCACGGCGGCCCGAACCCGGTCCCATTCCGCAGCGACACCGGTTCCGTCGTACCCCGACCTCACAGGGGTCTTCCGAGGGGGTCTGTCCTTCCGTGGTGACCAGCACGAAGCGCCGCCTTTCCGACCGGCGCACCTATGTTCTCGACACCAGCGTCCTGCTGGCCGACCCCAACGCCGTCTCCCGGTTCGAGGAGCACGAGGTCGTGCTCCCGATCGTCGTGGTGACGGAGCTGGAGGCCAAGCGGCACCATCCCGAACTCGGGTACTTCGCCCGGCAGGCCCTGCGCCTCCTGGACGACTTCCGGGTCCGGTACGGGCGCCTGGACGCCCCGCTCCCCATCGGAGAGCTGGGCGGCACCCTGCGTGTCGAACTCAACCATTCCGACCCCGGCGTACTCCCCGCCGGCTACAGGTTGGGGGACAACGACTCACGGATCCTCGCGGTCGCGCGCAACCTCCAGGCCGAGGGGTACGACGTCACGGTCGTCTCCAAGGACCTGCCGCTGCGCATCAAGGCCTCCTCGGTCGGCCTCCTCGCCGAGGAGTACCGGGCCGAGCTGGCCATCACGGACGCCAACGGCTGGACCGGGATGTCCGATCTCGCGCTCTCCGGCGAGCAGGTGGACCTGCTCTACGACCAGGAGTCGCTGTACGTGCCGGAGGCCGCCGAGCTCCCGGTCCACACGGGCCTGGTGCTCCAGTCCGAGCGGGGCAAGGCGCTCGGCCGGGTCACCGCCGAGGGGAACGTACGGCTGGTCCGCGGCGACCGGGAGGCCTTCGGGCTCCGCGGCCGCAGCGCCGAGCAGCGGATCGCGCTCGACCTGCTCCTCGACCCGGACGTCGGCATCATCTCGATGGGCGGCCGGGCCGGCACCGGCAAGTCCGCGCTCGCGCTCTGCGCGGGCCTCGAGGCGGTCCTGGAGCGCCGTCAGCACCAGAAGGTGATGGTCTTCCGTCCGCTGTACGCGGTCGGCGGCCAGGAGCTCGGCTACCTGCCGGGCAGCGAGTCCGAGAAGATGAGCCCGTGGGCGCAGGCCGTCTTCGACACGCTGTCCTCGGTCGCGAGCCGCGAGGTGGTGGAGGAGGTGCTGGGCCGCGGGATGCTGGAGGTCCTGCCGCTCACCCACATCCGGGGCCGCTCGCTCCACGACGCCTTCGTCATCGTGGACGAGGCCCAGTCCCTGGAGCGGAACGTCCTGTTGACCGTTCTGTCCCGGATCGGGGCGAATTCGCGGGTCGTGCTGACCCATGACGTGGCCCAGCGCGACAACCTCCGGGTCGGCCGGTACGACGGAGTCGTCGCCGTGGTCGAGAAACTGAAGGGTCATCCGCTCTTCGCGCACGTCACCCTCACCCGCTCCGAGCGCTCCCCGATCGCCGCGCTCGTGACGGAGATGCTGGAGGACGTGCAGATCTGACCCGTTTCGTACGGCTCCGTCCGCGTACGGAAGTTGGCGCCGCCCGGCAAAGCGCAGGAGCTTAGCCGGGCGGCGCCCCCATGTCCGCCTGATTCGCCAAAACACCTGCCGCCACCCAGGTGTGAGCTTTCACACGCAACGCAGAATTGCCTTGCGGTGTCGCCGTCCGGCAGAGTCTTGCTTCCGTCAGGCCCCGCATACGGCACACGTGCACCTTCAGGGCGCACACGCACCACATAACTCAACAGCCGTTCGCCGTATGCCGCCCACAGCACCACGGGCCCGTGTCTTCTGTGACCCAGTACGTCGAAGACCAGCGCCAGGGGCACGATTTCGCCCGCGTGGTCACCTGTGCGAGCGATGCTGGAAGGAAACCGTGTGAGCCGGATCTCGGTCCGGGGATTCGCGGTGGCTTCGGCCACTGCGGTCACCACCGTCGGCGCCGTCGTGGGCGTTGCGTCGGGTAACGCCGCTCTGCCCTCGGACGACAACTTCGAGGCCACCGCGGCCGACACCACGCTGCTCGCGGACATCCCCGTGGGCGAGCAGGCCCAGGTACAGGTCTCGTCCCTCTCGGAGCAGGCCGACGTCCAGGCCGCCGCAGCCGACTCGGCCGCGCGGAAGTCCGCGGAGGAAGCGGCTCGTCTCCGCGCCGCCAAGGACGCCGAGGCCAAGAAGGAGGCGGCCGACAAGGCGGCCAAGGCCGAGAAGGAGCGCAAGGAGGCGGAGGCCGAGCGGGCCAGCCGCTCCGCGGTCCGCGACGCCTCGTCCTTCAGCGCCCAGGGCTCGTACTCCGTGGCCGAGGTCAAGGCGATCGCCCGCCAGATGATCCCGGCCGCGCAGTTCCAGTGCTTCAGCAACATCGTGGACCACGAGTCCGGCTGGAACTACCGGGCCACCAACGCCTCCTCGGGCGCCTACGGCCTGGTCCAGGCGCTCCCGGGCAACAAGATGGCCTCGGCCGGCTCCGACTGGCAGACCAACCCGGCCACCCAGATCAAGTGGGGCCTCAGCTACATGAACGGCCGCTACGGCAGCCCCTGCGGCGCCTGGTCGTTCTGGCAGTCCCACCGCTGGTACTAGAACCGGCAGCTCAACCTGCGGGAGCCCCTCACCGTCCTACGGTGAGGGGCTTCTTGCGTGTAGTTTTCGAATGCCCGCGGTCTCCGGGGGAACCGGTGGGGGAACAGCGAGTGGGGGATAGGAAAGCGATGTCGAGAGTGCCAGGGTGGCTGGGAAGGCTGGGCGAGAGCCTGAGCCGCATGGGTGAACGCCTCGACGAGCGCCGGGCCGAGGCGGAACGCGAGGGCGATCCGCTCCGCCCCGCCCACGAGCCCGGCGAGCGTCCCGCGGCCGGCGAGGCGACGACCGCGCCCGCCGCTCCCGCGGTCGACCCGGACACCGCCGCACCCCTGCCGGCCACCGCCGGCGGGGAGCCGGGCCGTTCGGTCCCCGCACCCCCCTCGTACGCGCCGGCCGTCGCCGCCCGCCCCGACCCCGTCGCGGCGATCCCCTGGGGCATGCGGGTGGCGGCCGAGGCGAGTTGGCGGCTGCTCGTCTTCGCGGGCACCGTCTGGGTGCTGATGAAGGTGATCAGCTCCGTCCAGCTGGTCGTCCTCGCCTTCGTCGCCGCGCTCCTCGTCACCGCCCTGCTCCAGCCCACCGTGGCGCTGCTGCGCAGGAAGGGACTGCCGCGCGGACTCGCCACCGCCGTCACCGCCGTCTCCGGCTTCGTCGTGATGGGCCTGGTCGGCTGGTTCGTGGTGTGGCAGGTCATGGACAACATCGACACGCTGTCCGACCGCGTCAAGGACGGCATCGAGGAGCTCAAGCGCTGGCTGCTCGACAGTCCGTTCCACGTGACCGAGCAGCAGATCAACGACATCGCGAAGAACCTCAGCGACACCATCGGCGCCAACGCCGAGCAGATCACCTCCGCCGGACTCCAGGGCGTGACCGTGGTCGTCGAGGCGATGACCGGCATCCTGCTCGCCATGTTCTCGACGCTCTTCCTGCTCTACGACGGGAAGAAGGTCTGGGAGTGGACGCTCAAGCTGGTCCCCGCCCAGGCCCGGCCCGGGGTCGCGGGCGCGGGCCCGCGCGCCTGGCGCACCCTCACCGCCTATGTGCGGGGGACGGTGCTCGTCGCCCTCATCGACGCGGTCTTCATCGGCCTCGGGCTCTGGTTCCTCGAAGTGCCGATGGCCGTGCCGCTCGCCGTGTTCATCTTCCTCTTCGCCTTCATCCCGCTCGTCGGCGCCGTCGTCTCCGGAGCCCTCGCGGTCGTGGTCGCGCTCGTCACCAACGGGGTGTTCACCGCCCTGATGGTGCTCGTGGTGGTGCTCGCCGTACAGCAGATCGAAGGCCATGTCCTCCAGCCCTTCATCCTGGGCCGGGCCGTGCGGGTCCACCCGCTGGCGGTCGTCCTCGCGGTCGCGGCCGGCGGTCTGACGGCCGGCATCGGCGGCGCCGTGGTCGCGGTCCCGCTGGTCGCCGTCCTCAACACGGTGGTCGGCTACCTGCGCGCGTACAGCACCGAACAGGCGCTGCGCAGTGCGCCGGAGCCGCGCGGGGCCACCGCGTACGAGGTGGCGCCGACACCGGCGCCGGGCTCCGCGGGCGGCGCTTCGGACGGCAAGGGGGACGTCACGTGATATCCGAGCCGGAACTCGACGGCGGGACGGGATTCGAGGTCGCCGAGACGCTGACCGAGGAGCGGCAGCCGAAGCCGCCGCGGCCGCCCCGGGCCCGGCGCCCCTGGCTGTGGGCGCTCGGCGGCGCGGTGCTGGCCTCCGCGGTGTGGGGCGGCGGGCTCCTCGCGTTCCGGTCGACCACGGAACCGGGACTCGACCTGCGGGGATACGGGCCGGCGGACGACCTCTGCGGGACCGTGGAGCTCAAGGCGCTCGCCGGCGTCCTCGGGAAGAAGAGCGAGGACGGCTCGGCGCCCGGCCTTGACGACCCCGCCGTGTACGAGACCTCGTGCTCGATCACCTTCGGGCCGCCCGAGAGCGGCTACAGCGTCGCGCTCTCGTACACCCTGCACAAGGTGACGGACCCGGAGCCCGAGTTCGCCCCGCGGGCGAAGTACTACCAGGTCGTCACGCCGATCGAGGGCCTGGGGGAGCAGGCGTTCTTCGACAGCCGGGGCGACCAGGGCGGGGAGCTGAGGGTCCTCGACGGCCAGGCCGAGCTGTCGATGAGCATCTACGAGAACCACAACGTCGACCCGGACGGCAAGCCGATCCAGCAGACGAAGCCGATCGACCTGACGGGCATCGACGTCCCGATGACCCAGGACATGATGGCCGTCATGGCGGCGCTCAAGAAGTGACGGACCGGACGTGACGGGCCGGGCATGACGGAAGGGCCCCGGGGCGCGCTGCCCCGGGGCCCTCCTCGTACCGTGACGCCTTACTCGGCGGAGGCGAGGACCGCTTCCGCGTCGAGGGTGACGCCGACCGCCTGGATCACCGCGGCGATCTTGACGGCCTCCTGGATCGTGGCGCGGTCGACACCGGCCTGACGCAGGACCTGCTCGTGCGAGTCGAGGCACTGGCCGCAGCCGTTGATCGCGGACACCGCGAGCGACCACAGCTCGAAGTCGACCTTCTCGACGCCCGGGTTGCCGATGACGTTCATCCGCAGACCGGCGCGCATCGTCCCGTACTCCGGGTCCGACAGCAGGTGCCGGGTCCGGTAGAAGACGTTGTTCATCGCCATGATCGCGGCGGCGGACTTGGCCGCCTGGTACGCCTCGGGCTTCAGGTTGGCCTGGGCCTCGGGCTCCAGCTCCTTGAGGACCTTCGGCGAGCGCGAGGCGATCGCGCAGGCGAGGACGGTGCCCCACAGCTGCTGCTGCGGGAGCTCGCTGTTGCCGATGACCGAACCGAGGTTCAGCTTCAGGTCCTTGGCGAAGTCCGGTATGGCGGATTTCAGTTCGTCGAGGGCCATGTCAGCTCACTCGCCCGACAGGAGCGCGGCGGCATCGAGGGTGCCCTCGCCCTTGTTCCAGTTGCAGGGGCAGAGCTCGTCGGTCTGCAGGGCGTCGAGGACCCGCAGGACCTCCTTGGGGTTACGGCCGACGGAGCCGGCGGTCACCATGGTGAACTGGATCTCGTTGTTCGGGTCCACGATGAAGACGGCGCGCTGGGCGAAGCCGTCCGCGCCCTCGACGCCGCAGTCGCGCATGAGCTCGTGCTTGGAGTCGGCGAGCATCGGGAAGGGCAGGTCACGCAGGTCGGCGTGGTCCTTGCGCCAGGCGTGGTGCACGAACTCGGAGTCGCCGGAGACGCCGAGGATCTGGGCGTCGCGGTCCGCGAACTCGTCGTTCAGCTTGCCGAACGCGGCGATCTCGGTGGGGCAGACGAACGTGAAGTCCTTCGGCCAGAAGAACACCACGCGCCACTTGCCCTCGTAGGCCTTGTGGTCGATCTGCTCGAACTCCTTGCCGCTCTCCAGCGACACGCAGGCGGTCAGGTCGTAGGTGGGGAACTTGTCACCGACAGTGAGCACGCGCTCTCCTCGCAAACAGGAAGGGGTCCCTTTTGGGGGCTTCCATGGGGGTTGGACGGCTCACAGCATGGCACGGAGTGCATTGATCAGTGAAATAGCTAGAGTGGGTCGTGTTGATCGAAGGTGGTTATCAGTGATCCCGGCACGACGTGTGAAACAACCCAGCCTCTCCCAGCTCAGAGCCTTCGCGGCGGTCGCGGAGCAGCTGCACTTCCGCGATGCGGCGGCGGCCATCGGCATGAGCCAGCCCGCGCTCTCGGGCGCGGTTTCGGCACTCGAAGAGGCACTCGGTGTCCAGCTCCTTGAGCGTACGACGAGAAAGGTGCTGCTCTCGCCCGCCGGGGAGCGGCTCGCCGTCCGGGCCCGGGCCGTCCTCGACGCCGTGTCGGAGCTGATGGAGGAGGCCGAGGCCGCCCGGGCCCCGTTCACCGGGGTGCTGCGGCTCGGGGTCATCCCGACCGTCGCCCCGTACCTGCTGCCGACGGTGCTGCGCCTGGTCCACCGCCGCTACCCGGACCTCGACCTCCAGGTCCACGAGGAACAGACCTCCTCGCTCCTGGAGGGGCTGGCGGCCGGGCGGCTCGACCTGCTGCTGCTCGCCGTCCCCCTCGGCGTGCCCGGCGTCACCGAACTGCCCCTCTTCGACGAGGACTTCGTCCTGGTCACCCCGCAGGGCCATCCGCTGGCGGGCCGGGACGACATCCCGCGGGACGCCCTCAAGGAGCTGCGGCTGCTGCTCCTCGACGAGGGCCACTGCCTGCGCGACCAGGCCCTCGACATCTGCCGCGAGGCCGGACGCACGGACGGCGCCGAGGTCACCACCACCGCCGCGGGTCTCGCCACCCTGGTCCAGCTGGTGGCCGGCGGCCTGGGCGTGACCCTGCTGCCGCGCACCGCCGTGACGGTCGAGACGGCCCGCAACAACGCCCTGTGGACAGGGCTGTTCGCCGAACCGGCGCCCGCCCGGCGGATCGCCCTCGCGATGCGCACGGGCGCCGCCCGGCAGGCCGAGTTCGAGGAACTCGCGGAGGCGCTCCGGGGGGCGATGCGGGGCCTTCCGGTACGGGTACTGGACGGCGGTTCCTGAGACCCCCCGGTGTCAGGAACCGCCGCCCGTCTCGTACACGCGCCCGGAGGGTTACGTACACGCGCCCGGAGGGTTACTCCGTGCGCAGCCCGTCCGCGCGCATCAGCCGCCACAGCAGCGGCATGCTCAGCAGCGTCACGGCGGCGATGAGGCCGAGGCCGATCCCGACGACGGGCACGAAGCCCCACCAGTCCTCGACCCGCTGGCCGCCCATCTTCAGCAGGAGCACGCCGAGGCCGAGACCGCCCACCACGGAGAGGGCGAGGCCGAGGAGGATCGGCACCGCCGTCTGCCACAGCACCGACCAGCTCAGCGTCGAGCGCCGGGTGCCGAAGGCGACGAGCGAGGAGAGCAGCCGCTTGCGGTCCCTGAGCTGTTCGAGCGTGGTGACCAGGAGCGAGGCCGCCACCAGCAGCATCGTCAGGGTGGAGCCGACCAGGATGCCGGTGCGGACGCTGGAGAAGGCCGCGTCGCGTTCGAGGTCCTTCAGGGTGCGCACCCAGGAGGTCGGATCGACGGCGTACGCCGTGTTCCGCACGTGCTCGGCGGCGTCGGGCACGGCCGGGTCGAGCCGGACCATGGCCTGCGCGTCGGGTTCGTCGAGCGGGAGGCCGCCGATCGCCGACGGGGTGGCGAGAACGCCGTACTGGTACATGCCCGTCGGGTCCGGGCGGGAGTCCACGATCCGGGCCGTGGCGGGGATGCGCCACTGCGGCAGCGGGGCGCCCTTCGGGGGCTGCGGCCCGTCCGGGTGCGGATGCGGGTCGCGCAGGGCGACCGTGGCGCCGGGCCGCGCCACCCGGGCGACGAAGCTGTCGCCGGGGTTGCCCTGCGCGCCGTGCGCCAGGAAGACGAAGACGTCGCCGTCCGTGCACGAGGGCAGCGTGGCGTACTCCCGGAGGGAGGCGCAGTCGCCGACCCGCAGCGAGGTCATCGGGGCGAACTCCTCGCCGCCCTTCAGCGGCCCCGGCCGCCACACCCGTGACTCGACGGTGCCGATCACGGCGCTGACGCCGTCGGTCCGCGCGATGCGGTCGATCACCCCGCGGGCCTCGCCGGCGTTCCTGGCGTCGGTGCCGACGGCGATCTGGGCGCGGGACGTGTCCTCGCCGCTCGCCTGCGTGAAGTCGCTCTCCATCGCCTGGAAGAGCATCTGGAGGGCAATCGCCCCGGTGGCCGCGACGACGATGCCGCTGACCGCGCGGGCCGCCGTGCCGCTGCTCAACTGGAGCCTGCGGACCGCGAGCTGCCAGGCCACCGGCCCGGCGTGCAGCCGCTTGACGCCCGCTTCGACGAGCCACGGCAGGAGCGTGGTGAGGCCGATCAGGGCGAGCGTGGTGCCGGCCACGACCCCCACCGTGTCGATGCTCGTCTCGTTCATCTCGACCTCGCCGACGAGCGGTACGAGGAAGGCGGCGCCGGCCGCGAGGAGCAGCAGCCGCCACCACAGCCGGCGGCGGCGCGGGGTGGAGGTCCGTACGACGCCGAGCGGTTCGATCGCCACGCCGCGCAGTGCGAAGAGGGTGACCACGACCGAGGCGACCGGGACGATGCCGAGGACGAGGGCGGCGAGCGGGCCCATCGGCACGACGTCACCGGGGTAGGCGTTGACGTCCCAGATGGTGAAGACCCCCGCGAACTGCCGGGCCACCGCGAAGAGTCCGAGGCCCACGAGGAGCCCGAGCAGCGCGCTCGCGAGGGACTCGCCGGCCGCGATCCGCCGGGTCATGGCGGTGTCCGCGCCGATCAGCCGGAGCGCCGCGAGCCGCCGGTCGCGCTGCTCGCCGCCGAAGCGGACGGCGGTCGCGACGAAGACGAGCACCGGCAGGAGCAGGACGACGCAGGCGACGACGACGAGGAGGATCAGGAAGGCGTTCATCGGTTCCGCGGGCACCGACCAGCCATAGCGCGTGCCGCGCCCGTCGAAGTTGTCGGTGGTGAGGAAGTCGACGTGGGCGACGTACCGGAGTTCGGCCGGGCCGATGAGTCCGGCCGGTCCGATCGTCCCGACGGTCTTGTAGGGGAGCCGTTCCTTGAGCAGGGCGCCCTCGGGGGAGTCGAGCAGCTTCCCGAGCGCGGGGGAGACCAGCATCTCGCCGCTCCGGGGGAACGCGGGCGCGCCCGGGGGCAGCGGGGGCGCGTCGCCCTCGGGGCGCAGCAGCAGTCCGCTGATGACGTCGTCCCGGTAGACCGTGGTCCGGCCGAGGTGGAGAAAGGTGTCCGCGCGGGGCGCCGTGACCTCCTGGCTGCCGTCGACGGCGCGGACCGACTCCCGCACCTCGCGCTGGAAGAGCATGTTCGGGAAGGAGGCGGCGACCAGCAGCAGGGCCACGCCGAAGCCCACGCCGGTCGCGGTGAGCAGGGTGCGGAGCCGTCCCGAGCGGCCGCCGGTGACCGCGAACCGGGCGCCGAGCGCCAGGTCGCGGGCCCAGGTGCGCAGGATCATGCCACCCACTCCGCGTCCCGGACGGCCCCGTCCCGTACGACGATCTCGCGGTCCGAGTAGGCGGCGACGCGGGCCTCGTGGGTGACGAGGACGACGGCGGCGCCGGTGTCCCGGGAGGCGTCGGTGAGCAGCCGCATGACCCGCTCGCCGTTGAGGGAGTCGAGCGCGCCGGTCGGCTCGTCGGCGAAGATCACCCGCGGGGCGGTGACGAGGGCGCGGGCGACGGCGACCCGCTGGCCCTGGCCGCCGGATATCTCGCCGGGGCGCTTGTGCGCGGTGTCGTCGACCTCCAGCCGGGCCAGCCACTCGACGGCCTTCGCCTCGGCGGCCTTCCGCTTCTCGCCGCCCAGGCGGAGCGGCAGGGCGACGTTCTCGACGCAGGTCAGTTCGGGGACGAGCTGGCCGAACTGGAAGACGAAGCCGAAGTCGGTGCGGCGCAGGGAGCTGCGCGCGGTGTCCGAGAGCGCGGTGAGTTCGCGTCCGTCGTAGGTGATGGTGCCGGCGTCGGGGCGCACGATGCCGGCCAGGCAGTGCAGCAGGGTCGACTTGCCGGAGCCGGAGGGGCCCATGACGGCGACGACCTCGCCGGCCCGCAGCGAGAAGGAGGCGCCCGCGAGCGCGGGGGTCGGCCCGTAGGCCTTGTCGAGGCCGGTGGCCCTGAGCAGGGGGGTGGAGCTCATCGGTGGATCTCCTCGGCGAGCCGGTCGAGGCGGGCGGCGGTCAGTTCCAGCCAGCGCAGGTCCGCTTCCAGGTGGAAGAGGGCGTGGTCGCAGATGAGCTGGTCGGCGAGGTCGCCGTCCTTCTTGCGCCGGGTGAGTTCGCGCATCAGGCGCAGGTGCTCGGCGCGCTGGGTGTCGAGCAGCTCGGCGGCGCCGCGGCCGGTGAGCAGGGCCAGGACGACCTTGGTGTAGAGCGTGGACTGGAGGTACGGCTCCGGCTTCTCGGGTGTGGCGAGCCACTGGGCGACATCGGTGATGCCGGCCTCGGTGATGGCGTACCGCTTGCGCTCGGGGCCGCCGCCCGCCTCGATGCCGTCGACGACGACGAGGCCGTTCTTCAGGAGGCGGGACATGGTCGAGTAGACCTGGCCGTAGTGCAGGGGCCGGTCGTGGCCGAACTTCTCGTCGAAGGCGCGCTTGAGGTCGTAACCGTGGCGCGGGCCGGACTCCAGGAGTCCGAGGAGGGTGTGACCGATGGACATGTCCGTCACTGTACACGGGGTGTATACGCACGATGTATAGCCCCACCCCGCCCGCCGGAGGGCGTGTGCGCGGCGATGCGGAGGGGCTCCTTCACGCAACCATCGGCTCCGCCCGAGCGTCGGTTCCTCTGGGTGGGGGTGCTGATTCTCACGTCCCGAAAAGACGTGATCAGTTGTCTTTTGTCTGCATCGTCGGTGTTAGCTGACTAGCTGAGCCGATCCGGCGCGGGCGGGACAGGACCGAGGCACGCCGGGACACACGACGAGCGGAGCGACAGGACACATGGGCCGACCGGACAAGGGCAAGGCGAAGAAACGCGGCCTGCGCCGCCTCTTCTCCTGGAAGAAGCTCCTGGGCACCTTCTTCGTGTGCTGCCTGCTCGCCATGGGCGCCCTGTACGCCGTCTACCTCATGGTCCCCGTGCCCACGGCCAACGCCGAGGCGACCATGCAGAGCAACATCTACAAGTACGCCAACGGCAAGATCCTCGCCCGCACCGGCAAGATAAACCGCGAGATCGTGGGCCTCGAGCGCATCCCCGAGAAGGTCCAGAAGGCGTTCGTCGCCGCGGAGAACAAGACCTTCTACCGGGACAACGGCGTCGACATCAAGGGCACCACCCGCGCCGCCTGGTCCACCATCACCGGCAAGGGCAAGCAGGGCGGCTCGACCATCACCCAGCAGTACGTCAAGAACTACTACCTGAGCCAGGACCAGACGGCGACCCGCAAGCTCAAGGAAATGGTCATCGCCATCAAGGTCGACCAGCAGAAGAGCAAGAGCGACATCCTCGCCGGATACATGAACACCAGCTACTACGGGCGCAGCGCCTACGGCATCCAGGCCGCCGCCCGCTCGTACTACGGCGTCGACGCCACCCAGCTCACCACCGCCCAGGGCGCCTACCTCGCCTCGCTGCTCCAGGCGCCCAACCAGTACGACTGGACCTCCGCGAGCCCCACCGGCCGCAAGCTCGTCGAGCAGCGCTGGAACTACGTCCTCGACAACATGGTCGGCGAGGGCTGGCTCCCCGCCGCCGAGCGCGCCGGCATGAAATTCCCCGTCCCGCAGAAGCCCAAGCCCGCCCCCGGCATGGAAGGCCAGACCGGCTACATCGTCGAGGCCGCCAACCAGGAGCTCGTGCGCCAGGGCGTCAGCGAGGAGGACATCAAGGCCGGCGGCTGGACGATCACCCTCAACATCGACGAGAAGAAGCAGAAGGACCTCGTCAAGGCGGTCGACAAGCAGCTGGAGGCCAAGCTCGACCGCAAGGGCGACAAGAAGGACGCCACCGTCCAGGCCGGCGCCACCTCCGTCGACCCGAAGACCGGCGCGGTCGTCGCCCTGTACGGCGGCGTCGGCGCCACCGAGCACTGGACGTCCAACGCGACCCGCCGCGACTACCAGCCCGCCTCCACCTTCAAGCCGCTCGTCCTCGCCTCCGCGATCGACAACCGCTCGCAGACCCAGGACGGGCGCCGGATCGGCCTCGGCACGATCTACGACGGCACCAGCAAGCGGAAGGTCGTCGGCAGCTCCATCCGCTTCGCGCCGGAGAACGAGGACAACGCGAGCTACGGCCCCGTCACCGTCCAGAAGGCCACCAACAGCTCCATCAACTCCGTCTACGCCCAGATGATCGTGGACGTCGGCACCGCCAAGACCAAGAAGACCGCCCTCGCCCTCGGCATGAAGGACGGCCCCGACTTCGGCGAGACCCCCGCCATGTCCCTCGGCACCATGGGCGCCTCCACCATGGACATGGCCGGCGTCTACGCCACGCTCGACAACCACGGCGAGAAGGTCACCCCGACCCTCGTGAAGTCCGCCGTGCACCGGGACCGCACGGTCACCCCGACGAAGACCACCGGCGAGCAGGTCATCAGCCGCGAGGCCGCCGACACGGTCACCAAGGCCATGACCGGCGTCGTGCAGAACGGCTCCGGCTTCCGCGCCGCCGGTGACTACGAGGCCGCCGGCAAGACCGGCACCTCCGAGAACAACCGTTCCGCCTGGTTCGTGGGCTACACCCCCGAACTCGTCACCGCCGTCGGCCTCTTCGGCGAGGACGCCAAGGGCAACCAGGTCACCCTCACCGACACCATCAACCCCGGCCGCGCCAACGGTGGCCGTACGCCGGCCGAGATCTGGGGCGCCTACACCACCAGCGCCCTCGGCGGCGGCTCCGACGCCTCCTTCGACCTGGAGACCGACGGCTGGGGCGGCCCCGACCGTGAGCCGACGTCCACCCCGAGCACCGGCACGACCGACGAGCCGACCGAGGCCCCGACGACGGACGCCCCGGACCCGACCCCCACGACGACCCCGCCGGCCACCACCCCGCCGGTGACGCGGGACCCGATCACCACGCCGCCCCCGCCGACGACCACGCCGCCGACCACCGAGCCGGCCCCGCCGACGTCCATCCAGCCGCCGGACGGCGGCGGCGAGCAGGGCGGCGACAGCACCGCCGGCCCGCCCCAGTGACGAAAGGGCCGGACCCCCGGACGGGGCCCGGCCCTTCCTCGTATCGCCGCTCCGGATGGCCCGAATCACGGGGTCCGGCCTTTCTCGTACGCCTCCGGTCAGCTCCGGGTGGCCAGTTCGAACCAGACCACCTTGCCGCCCGAAAGCCGGGTCGCCCCCCAGCGCCGCGCGAGCCGGTTCACCAGGAACAGGCCGCGGCCGCCCTCGTCGGTGTCCCGCGCCCGCCGCTGCCGGGGCAGCTGCGGCGAGTCGTCGCCGACCTCGCAGCGCAGCACGTCCGTCCGCAGCAGCCGCAGCGTCACCGGCCGCTCCGCGTACCGCACGGCGTTCGTCACGACCTCGCTGATCAGCAGCTCGACCGAGTCCGTCAGCTCCTCCAGGTCCCAGCGGGCCAGCGCCCGCCGGGCCAGCCGGCGCGCCCGCCCCGGCGCCGCGTCCTCCGGCTCCAGGAACCAGTACGCCACGTCGCTCGGCGCGATCCCGTCGAACCGGGCCGCGAGCAGCGCGATGTCGTCGTCCCGGTCGCCAGGACCCAGCATGTCGAGGACGTCGTCGCAGAGCGCCTCAAGGGGCGGCGAGTGGTCCGGACCGGTCAGCTGCGCCGTCGCCGCCAGCCGCTCCCGCAGCTGCTCGATGCCCGTCCACACGTCCCGCAGCCGGGACTCCACCAGCCCGTCCGTGTAGAGCAGCAGCGTGGCCCCCGCCGGCGCGTCCAGCTCGACCGCCTCGAAGTCCACCCCGCCCACGCCGATCGGGGCACCCGGCGGCACCCGCAGCACCTCGGCACGGCCGCCGAGGTGGAGCAGTATCGGCGGCGGATGGCCCGCGTTGGCCACCGTGATCCGGTGCGAGACCGGGTCGTACACCGCGTACATACAGGTCGCCATCCGGTTCTCGCCGAGCCGCTGCGCCTGCTCGTCCAGGTGGTGCAGGACCTCCTGCGGCGGCAGGTCGAGCCCCGCCAGGGTCTGCGCCGTGGTGCGCAGCTGGCCCATGATCGCCGCCGAGGTCATCGAGTGCCCCATGACGTCGCCGACGACCAGCGCCACCCGGCTGCCGGGCAGCGGGATCGCGTCGTACCAGTCGCCGCCGACCCGGGCCGTCTCGGCCGCCGGCAGATAGCGCGAGGCGAGCTTGACGCCGGTCGGCTGCGGCAGCGAGTCCGGCAGCATCGTCCGCTGGAGCTCGTCCGCGATGTACGCCTCACGGCCGTACAGCACGGCCTTGTCGATGCCGAGCGCCGTGTGGGTGGCCAGCTGCGCCGCCACCAGCAGGTCGTTCGGCTCGAAACCGGCCCGCTCGGGGCGGCGCAGGAACACGGCGGCGCCGATCACCCGGCGCCGGCCGCGCAGCGGGGCCAGGACGGCCCGCAGCCCGCCGGGCAGCGGATGGTCCGGGCCGAGCAGTTCGGTCAGCGCGGTCTTGGCGGCCGCGGAGTCGCCGAACACCGGCCGCACCCCCCGCAGGACCTCGGCCAGTGCCCCACCGGACCGCACCTCGCAGAGTTCGGCCGCGGGGGTCGGATCCGGATCGGGTACGAGGACGAGCTCCTCGCCCTCCAGATCGCTTAACCGGAGCCGGTCCGTGCGGCGCAGCCGCAGGACGAACGGTGCCACCGGGCGCTCGTCGCCCACCGGCAGCGGGTCGCGGAGGTAGACCAGGATCTCGTCGGAGAAGGTCGGCACCGTCGCCCGGCACAGGCCGAGCACGATCTCGTCCAGGTCGATGCCGCGGGCGATCCGCCGGGTCGCCGCCCCGACGAACCGCAGCCGCTCGCCCTCGCGCCGGGCGGCCGTGTCCCCGCCCCGGGCGACGCCCGCGTGCTGGGCCGAGACGGCGACGGCCTTGGCCCCGAGCGCGGCGGGCCCGCCGGGGACACCGGGGACACCAGGGACACCGGGGGCCGTCGGAGCACCGGCGACCGCGGGTGCGTCCGCACCGGGAGCCGCCGGGCCGCCGGGGCCGCCAGGCTGGGCCGGCACGTCGGAGGGCAGGCCGGCCGCCGCCTCCTGGCGAGGGCGCGCGCGTTCCTGCGACCGGGCAGCCAGGGGCTGCCGGCCTTCGTGGGAGGTGGGATGCTCCGTCACGCGTGGGATTCCGTCCGTCCGGGCCGGTGGTGCGATGCACTCGCTCTTCTCGCCGATGCCGCGCCTTCGGCGGGGATAAACCCCTTGTGTGCAGCGGATGTGGAGGCTTCGTGAGCCGTGGCAACGGCGGGGGTCGGAACACCCGGGCAGACGTCCGGCACTGCTCTCCCCCTCGTGGATGACTTCAGGTCAGGTCCTGCGCTGCGTTCGGTCGTTGGTCCGCTCGTCGGGTCGGTCCGACGTGCCGTTCGGCCCCCCTCCGCCGTGCGGAGGACGATCCTACGTTTCAACCCCGGGGGCGCATCAAGGGTCTCACGGCGCCGTGTGCGCCGGAGTGCGGTCCCAGTCGGCCGGCAGCTCCGGAACCCGCCATCCGGGATCGGGCCGCCAGTCCTCCCAGCCGTCCGCGAACGGCGCCCCCCACGCCTTGATCCGGTCCACCGCCAGCGCCCCGGCCGCGCGGACCCGCGCCGCCTGCCCGGGGCCCATCAGACCGGACCGCTGGGCCTGGGCGAACTCGTCCTCGTCCCGCCACAGCCAGCTGCGGTCGGGGTAGACGGAGATGTCGAGGAAGTGGTCCTCGGAGTCGAAGCCGCCGGCCCAGCGGACCCGCGGCTCCTCCAGGTTCACGTACCAGCTGCGGAAGCGCCAGCCGCGCTCCCAGAACAGCCACACCGACCAGGGCTCGCCGGGTCTCGCCAGCTTCAGCACCCCGCTGCCGGACCACCGCGCGCGTTCCGTGGTGCGCGGGGCGGTGTAGCGGGTGGCGAGCGGCTCCTCGTGCACGGGCGTGCCGTCGGCGAGCACGGGCCGGACGCATTCCGTGCCGGGCGCCATCCAGACCGCGAGCAGCTCGGGGGTGTCCTGGACGACCGTCACGGGTCGGCAGATGTGCACCTCTCCGGTGCCGTTGCCGCGATAGCGCCAGAGGATGTGATCCCCAGGCGCCCAGTGCTGGGAGCCGCCCGATCCTGTCATGCGCAGATCTTAGGGGCGCGCTCCCACCACCGCAGCGGCACAGATCACGGATGAGTCATCCGATGTCCCCTCTCACGGGCGGGTCATGCGGAGCACGTCCAGCGCCTCGTCCAGCTGCTCGACCGTCAGATCGCCCCGCTCCACGTACCCGGACTCGATGACCACCTCCCGGATGGTCTTCCGCTCGGCGAGGGACTTCTTGGCGACCTTGGCGGCCTCCTCGTAGCCGATGTACTTGTTCAGCGGGGTGACCACGGACGGCGAGGACTCGGCGTACTCGCGGGCCCGCTCGACGTTCGCCGTGATCCCGTCCACCGTGCGGTCGGCGAGCAGCCGGGACGCGTTGGCCAGCAGCCGTACGGACTCGAGCAGGTTCTTGGCCATCACCGGGAGCATGACGTTGAGCTCGAAGTTCCCGGCCGCGCCCGCCACCGCGACGGTGGTGTCGTTTCCGGTCACCTGGGCGGCGACCATCAGGACCGCCTCGGGGATCACCGGGTTCACCTTGCCCGGCATGATCGACGAGCCGGGCTGGAGGTCGGGGAGGTTGATCTCCGCGAGGCCCGTGCGGGGTCCGCTGGACATCCAGCGCAGATCGTTGGCGATCTTGGTGAGGGAGACCGCGATCGTACGGAGCTGCCCCGACGTCTCCACCAGCGCGTCACGGGCGCCCTGCGCCTCGAAGTGGTCGCGGGCCTCGGTCAGCGGCAGACCGGTCGCGCGGGCGACCTCGGCGATGACGGCCGCGGAGAAGCCGGCCGGGGTGTTGATGCCGGTGCCCACCGCCGTACCGCCGAGGGGGAGTTCGGCGAGCCGGGGGAGCGCGCCGCGCAGCCGCTCGGCACCGTACCTGACCTGCGCCGCGTAACCGCCGAACTCCTGGCCGAGGGTGACCGGGGTGGCGTCCATGAGGTGCGTACGGCCCGACTTCACCACCGACGCGAATTCGGCCGATTTTCGCTCCAGGGAGGCGGCCAGATGGTCGAGGGCGGGGATCAGGTCGCGGGTGACCGCGCCGGTGGCGGCGATGTGGATGGAGGACGGGAAGACGTCGTTGGAGGACTGCGAGGCGTTCACGTGGTCGTTGGGGTGGACCTCGCGCCCCTCCGGGAGCCGCTCGGTGGCCAGGGTGGCGATCACCTCGTTGGTGTTCATGTTGGACGAGGTGCCCGAGCCGGTCTGGAAGACGTCGACCGGGAAGTGCTCGTCCCAGCGCCCCTCGGCGACCTCGGCCGCCGCCGCGGCGATGGCCTCGGCGCGGTCACCGTCGATCACGCCGAGTTCGGCGTTGACCCGCGCGGCGGCGGCCTTGATCCGGGCCAGGGCCTCGATGTGGGCGCGCTCCAGGCGCTGTCCGGAGACCGGGAAGTTCTCCACGGCCCGTTGGGTCTGGGCCCGCCACTTGGCGTGGGCGGGTACCCGTACCTCGCCCATGGAGTCGTGCTCGATCCGGAATCCGCCGGCCTGGTCTGTGTCGTTCATGGTGTTCAACCTCCGTAAAAAGATGAGCACTTGTCTTGTTCGATGTATTCCCAAGGCGCGTACCGGCCAGTAAAAACCGTGGGTAACCCCACTTCCAGGAGGCGCAGTGAAGCGCACCAGGTACAGACTCCGCTGGCCCATCGCCGCCGTCGCCGCGGCCGCCGCCGCACTCGGCACGATGACCGCGGCCGCCCCCGCCGGCGCGGCCGCCCCCACCACCGCGGCGGCCGGCACCACGGCCGCGACGGCCTCCGTACCGCTCCCGCCCGCCCTCGAGGCGATCCGGGCCGCCGAGGCCACCAAGATCTACGGCAGCCCCGAGGAGCGCCCGCTCGCCCAGCGCAAGACCGGCCTGATCTCCCTCGGCGACAGCGAGATCTCCGGCGAGGGCGTCGGCACGTATGAGCCGCCCACCAACGGTCCCAGCAACTGGTGCCACCGCTCGCCCGACGCGGCCATCCACCGCACCGGCATCCCCGCGGACCTCACGTTCAACGTGTCCTGCTCCGGCGCCTACACCGGCAACATCCGCATCGGCGGCTCCAAGCAGTACGCCGACGAGCTCGTCCAGAGCGACAACCTGGCCGTCAAGGCGCGCAACACCCGGATCAAGATGGTGGTGCTCGTCGCCGGAGCCAACGACGACCTGCAGTTCGGGCCCGTCATGACCGACTGCGTCCAGCGCTACCTGCTCCTCCAGGGCCCCTGCGAGCCCAAGTACGCCCCCGGCTGGCAGGCCCGGGTCGACGCGCTCGTCCCCAAGGTCGAGCAGACCGTGCGCGACCTCAAGACCGTGATGCGCGACGCCGGATACGCCGACGGCGACTACAAGCTCGTCGTCATGGGCTACCCCAGCCCCATCGGACCCGACTTCAACGACAACCCGGACTTCCCCGGCAAGCTGATCTGCGGCGGACTCGGCTACGACTCCGACACCGTCTGGGGCCGCAACACCGCCGTCCCCGCCTTCGAGCGCGGGATGCGCGCCGCGGCCGCCTCCACCGGGGCCGTCTACCTCGACAACTCGCGGCTCTTCCACGGCCACGAGGTCTGCATGGAGGACACCTGGGCCCGCGGCCTCTACATCGACCTCTCCAAGCCCGGGACCCCGGACGAGAACTCCGTACGGCAGTCCTTCCACCCCAACGCGCGCGGCCACGCCGCCTTCGCGTCCTGCCTCACCCAGATCTACAACGCGGGCACGCGTGAGGCCAGTTGCGCCGACGTGAACTCCACGGGCACCCCGACCCTGTTCCCGCTGGCCTGGGACGACGTCTACCGGGCGCTGAAGAGCCAGGCGACGGGCAACTGCCTGGACGTCGACGGGGCCCGCTCGGCCAACGGCACCGCCGTCCTCGGCTGGGACTGCCACGGCGGCCCCAACCAGGCGTGGTGGTACGACTCCGCCCGCAAGACCGTCCACACCCGGCTGACCCAGGACCGCTGCCTGGACGTGCCCGCCTCCGGCTACCAGACGGGCAAGGCGCTCGTCCTCTGGAACTGCCACGGCGGTGGCAACCAGAAGTTCGTCCGCGACGGGGCCACGATCCGCCCCGCCGAGGCGACGGGCCTCTGCCTCACCCAGAGCGCGGCGAGGCAGCCCGTCAGGCTCCAGAACTGCGACGGCTCGACCGGACAGAACTTCGTGTGACGGCGAGGCGGTCCGGGAGCCGTAGAACGGTGACCCCGGGCTGAGAGCCGTAGAGCCCGGTCCGGGAAGCGTGAACCCGGGCTGGGAGCCGTACAACCCGGTCCGGGAACCGTAGAACCCGGCCCGGGAAGCGTGAACCCGGTCCGGGAACCATGCACCGCGGTCCAGGACCGCCGTGGCCCCCCGCCGGCACACCGGCCGGGGGCCACGGCCCGTTCCCCGCTGGCGGCCTCAGAGCACCTTCAGCGTGGTCCGGGCCAGCTCGTACGCCGGGAGCATCGCCCGGTGCTCGGCGGTGTCGAGCCCGCCGAGGTGGACGATCACCGCCCCCTTCGGCGTCGCCACGGCGAAGGCCCGCTCCTCCTTGGACCCGCCGCCCAGCTCGTCGCGGACGGTGTACGTCACCTCGACCGCGGCCCGCGCGCCGCTCCCGGTCTCCTCGTAGGCGGCCCCGGACGCGCCCTTCGCGGCCTTCACGAACCCTTCGAGCGCGGCCCGCGCGGGGCCCTTCCCGGCCGTCCACACCCGCAGGAAGCCGACGTGGCCGGCCGGCTTGGCGTCCACCTCGCAGCGGACCGTGGCCGGGCCCTGCCGGGTGAGCGCGGCGAACTCCGGGTCCTCGGGGTTCTCGACCGCCTTCGGCCGCCACTTCTCCGCCAGCCGGAAGGACACCGGCAGCGGGCAGGCCGTCCCCGGACCACCGAGGCTCGCACCGGCCGCGACCGCGGTGGCGGCCGGCGCGGTGGTGGTGGGCGCGGCGGTCGGCCGTGCGCCCTGGGTGACCTCGGGGAGCGGCTCCACGTCGCCGCAGCCGGCGAGCAGCAGCCCCGCCGCGAGGGCGGCGGCGACCGGCGCCAGGGTCCGTATCGGGTGTCTCATGCGCGTCAGCGTAACGAGCGGCCCGGGGTACTCCGGACGGGCGTGTCCGGGGCGGGCGTCGCACAATGTGAAGCAGGTCCGAAGATCCCCGGGGGGATTCCCCGCAGGAGGCAGGACATGTTCCGCAGCTTCAGGAGGATCGGCGCGCTGGGCGTGAGCGCGGTCGCGGCGGGGGCGTTCTGCGCCGTCGCCGCCGTGCCGGCGTCCGCCGCCGACGGGTTCGAGTTCACCGTGTACGCCAAGGAGGTGCCCGGCGACCAGAGCGGCGAGGCGACCGGGCCGCCACCCGAGCTCGGGGACTCGTTCGCCTTCGCCGACGACCTGTTCAGGACCAAGGGCGGCGACCGGATCGGCCGGGACGGGGTGGCCTGCACCGTCGTCCGCGCGGGCAACCCCAGCGACGTCCTGTGCGTGGGCACCTTCGTGTTCGACGGGGGACCCGGCGGGCAGGTCACGGGCCAGACCATGCTGACGGTCGATCCGGGACAGGACGAGGTGTCCGCGTTCGACATCGCCGTCAACGGCGGGACCGGCGACTTCAAGGACGCGCGCGGCACCATCCGTTCGACCCCGGACGGCGACTACTCGCGACTGGAGTTCCACATCGGCAAGTGACCCGCCGGGGCCGATCGGAGGCCGGGGTTCAGGAGAGCTTGCCGCCGTAGTCCGGGAGCTTGAAGGTGCGTTCGGCGTGGCCGCCGACCAGGTCGGTGGTGTTGTTGCCGATGTTCGCGATGATCGTGTAGCCCTTGGCCTCGATCTTCGCGCGCTGCTCGGTCTTGTACGCGCTGACCTCGGCGAACAGGTCGGGCAGCGAGCGGACGTAGAGCCCGTCGACCGGGTAGCCGGCCTGCTTCAGGTTCCAGTCGGTGAGGGCGTGGATGATCCCCGGGCGGGCGGTGACGAAGAAGACGTCCACGCCCCGGGCGTGGGCGTCGCGGACCAGTGAGCGCACGTCGGCGATGGCCGGGGTCGGCAGCTCCCAGAAGGGGTGGAAGTCCGTCTCGAGGGAGCTGTTGTCGATGTCGAGGACGATGGCCTGCTTCTCGCGGTCCGCGTTCTCGGAGCGCTCCTCGATGTACGGACGGGCCTGGTCGACCACGGCCGCCACGTCACGCAGCCAGGTCCGGTAGTCGACGTCCTTGAAGGCGGCGGTCGACGTGCTGTGGCTGTCCGGGTCGGCGGCGGACGCGGTGGGCGCGGGGCCCACCACGAGGAACGCGGTGAGGGCGAGCGCGGCGGTGGTGCCGGCGGCGGCGCGGCGGCGCAGGGGCGTGGGGGGCATGGGGGGCTCCTTGGTCGACCAGCTCAGGACTTTGGCATGCTCGCGCCCAATACTGGACAGTAGGCAACGAGTTGGCTACCGGTCGGTAGCGAGTTTCTGAGCGGAAATCGACAGCGCCCCCCGGTCCGGAAGGACCGAGGGGCGCGCGCCGGGCGTCAGTTGATCAGCCGAGGCCGGGGCCCCGCACCGGGATGTGGGTGAACGTCGGCTCCGGGGCCGGGTTCTGGAAGAAGTCGTTGCCCTTGTCGTCCACCACGATGAACGCCGGGAAGTCCTCGACCTCGATCTTCCAGACCGCCTCCATGCCGAGCTCCTCGTACTCGACGACCTCGACCTTCTTGATGCAGTCCTGCGCGAGACGCGCGGCCGGGCCGCCGATCGAACCCAGGTAGAAGCCGCCGTGGCTGCCACAGGCGTCGGTGACCTGCTTGCTCCGGTTGCCCTTGGCCAGCATGACCTTCGAGCCGCCCGCCGCCTGGAACTGCTCCACGTACGAGTCCATCCGGCCGGCCGTGGTCGGACCGAAGGAACCGGAGGCGTACCCCTCGGGGGTCTTCGCCGGGCCCGCGTAGTAGACCGGGTGGTCCTTCAGGTACTGCGGCATCTCCTCGCCCGCGTCCAGGCGCTCCTTGATCTTGGCGTGCGCGATGTCGCGCGCCACGACCAGCGGCCCGTTCAGCGAAAGACGGGTCTTGACCGGGTACTTGGTCAGCTCGGCGAGGATGTCGTCCATCGGCTGGTTCAGGTCGATCTTCACGACGTCCGAGGACTCGTCGAGGTGGGAGTCCTCCGTCTCCGGCAGGAAGCGCGCCGGGTCCGTCTCCAGCTGCTCGAGGAAGACGCCCTCGGCGGTGATCTTCGCGACGGCCTGGCGGTCGGCCGAGCAGGAGACGGCGATGGCGACGGGCAGCGAGGCGCCGTGGCGCGGCAGCCGGACCACGCGGACGTCGTGGCAGAAGTACTTGCCGCCGAACTGGGCGCCGATGCCGATCTTCTGCGTCAGCTCGAAGACCTTCTCCTCCAGCTCCTTGTCCCGGAAGCCGTGGCCGGTGGCGGCGTCGCCCTCGGTCGGCAGCTCGTCCAGGTAGTGCGCGGAGGCGTACTTGGCGGTCTTGAGCGCGAACTCGGCGGAGGTGCCGCCGACGACGATCGCCAGGTGGTACGGCGGGCAGGCCGCCGTGCCGAGCGAACGGATCTTCTCCTCCAGGAACTTCATCATGGAGGCCTCGTTCAGGACCGCCTTGGTCTCCTGGTAGAGGAAGGACTTGTTGGCGGAGCCGCCGCCCTTGGCCATGAAGAGGAACTTGTACGCGCCGCCGTCGGTCGCGTACAGCTCGATCTGCGCGGGCAGGTTCGAGCCGGTGTTCTTCTCCTCCCACATGGTCACCGGGGCCATCTGCGAGTACCGCAGGTTCAGCTTGGTGTACGCGTCGTAGACGCCCTTGGACAGGGCCTCCTCGTCGCGGCCGGAGGTCAGCACGTTCTGGCCGCGCTTGCCCATGACGATCGCGGTGCCCGTGTCCTGGCACATGGGCAGGACGCCGGCGGCGGCGATGTTCGCGTTCTTGAGGAGGTCGAGCGCGACGAACTTGTCGTTCGACGAGGCCTCGGGGTCGTCGATGATCCGGCGCAGCTGGGCCAGGTGGGCCGGCCGCAGGAAGTGCTGGATGTCGTGGATCGCCTCGGCGGCCAGCGTGCGCAGCGCCTCCGGCTCGACCTTGAGGAACGTACGGCCGTCGGCCTCGAAGGTGGAGACACCTTCGGAGGTCACCAGGCGGTAGGGCGTGGTGTCCTCTCCCAGGGGGAGCAGATCGGAGTACGCAAACTCTGGCATGGGGGCCATTCCTCACTCGGCAAGACGTCGCACCGCCTCCGTTGGCAGTGCGCCCTCCAGCGTAGAACGCGGCCAGGGGCACGGTCCTGTGAGGTAAGGCTCACTTGGTCGTCCGGAACGTGACGCGACTTCGTCCACAGGGCACGGCCTGCCCCCTGGTCGCGATCTATCGCGTTTCGCTAGGCTGGCTCCGTGGACCTCGAAAAGAAGCCCGAACCCGAAAAGCAGCCGCAGCCGCAGCGGCAGGCCGCGCCCGCCGAGACGGCTCCCGCGCAGCCCGTCTTCGCCGACCCGCAGGGCGCGTTGCGCGCTTCGGACGCGGACCGGGACCGGATCGCGGACATCCTCAGGGACGCCCTGGCCGAGGGCCGGCTCGACGCGGAGGAGCACTCGGACCGCATCGACGCGGTGTACCGGGCGAAGACCGTCGGGGAACTGGAGCCGATCGTCCGCGACCTGCCGGGGGCCCGCCCCCGCCAGGAGCCCGCCCCGGACTACGCGTACGGCCCGGAGGGCGTCGACGGTCCGCCGGACAACCTCGTCGCGATCTTCTCCAGCACCACCCGTAAGGGACGCTGGCGGGTGAGCCGCCGGACGAACGCGTTCGCTCTTTTCGGGAACATCGAGATCGACCTGACCGAGGCGATCTTCGCCCAGCGGCTGACCACGATCAACGCCACGTCGATCTTCGGGAACGTGGAGGTGCGCGTCCCCGAGAACATCAGCCTGCGCGGCAGCGGCAGCGGGGTCTTCGGCAACTTCGAGGTCGTGACCCTGGAGGGCGTCGACCCGCAGGCCCCGGTCGTCGTCATCAACGGCTACTCGGTCTTCGGGAACGTCGAGGCCCGGCCCAAGCGCGGCAAGTGGATCACCGACCTCCAGGACAAGCTGCGCAAGCACCTCGGTCACTGACGCGACGGCCCGGGCGGCGGGGGCGCCGGGGGCGGCGAGGGGCGCCCGGGGCGGTGACGGTGTCGCCGGTGACCGGAATTCGTCCTCGGGTATCCGCAGAGCGGAACGGCGCCGTACGCAGTGCATAGGCGCGCGCACAGCGGGTAGGGCTGCTGCATCGCCGCTCGCTCGCGAAGCCGTCGTCAGGAGTAGACCGTGCTGCAACCGCCGCATCAGCCCCTCCAGGTCGCCGCCGTCCCCCCTCAGCGCGCCCCTGCCCGGGAGGACGAGGCCGGTCCTTGGCACGCGGAGGCGGTGTGCCGCCGGGACGAGGCCGGACTCTTCTTCGCCCCCTCGAAGGAGCCGACCGCCGCGCGGCTCGCACGTGAGGCGGCCGCCAAGCGGGTCTGCGCGGGGTGTCCCGTGATGGTCGAGTGCCGGGAGCACGCGCTGCTCCAGCCCGAGCCGTACGGGGTGTGGGGCGGTCTCACGGCGGCCGAGCGCCGGGTCGCGCTCGCCCGGCGCCGCCGGCGCGAGGTGGAGATGAGGAAGGCGGCCGCGACCGACCGGATCGCCCAGGCGGGCTGACGGGAGCAGCCGGCGGGCCCGAGTGCAGACGGGCCGGCCGGGGACGGCCGTACGTCCCTGGTGACGTACGGGAGGCGCCGTCGTCCCGTACGGGAAGGGGCGCCCCCACCGCACATGGGGGCGCCCCTCTTCGTGCCGTCCGGCGGACGGCCCCTCGCTGTGGACTACTTCGCGCGATCGAAGTCGATCTTGCTGTACGCGCGCAGCTTCGAGAGCCGGTGCGTGGAGTCGATCTGGCGGATCGTGCCGGACTTCGAGCGCATGACCAGCGACTGCGTGGTCGCCGTCTCGGCGCGGTAGCGCACTCCGCGCAGGATCTCGCCGTCGGTGATGCCGGTGGCGACGAAGAAGACGTTGTCGCCGGAGACCAGGTCGTTCGTGGAGAGCACCCGGTCCAGGTCGTGGCCCGCGTCGATGGCCTTCTGGCGCTCGGCGTCGTCCTTCGGCCACAGCTTGCCCTGGATCACGCCGCCGAGGCACTTGATGGCGCAGGCGGAGATGATGCCCTCGGGGGTGCCGCCGATGCCCATGAGCATGTCGACGCCGGTGCCCTCGCGGACGGCCATGATCGAACCGGCGACGTCGCCGTCCGAGATGAACTTGATCCGGGCGCCGGTCTCGCGGATCTCCTTGACGATGCCCTCGTGGCGGGGGCGGTCCAGGATGACGACCGTGATGTCCTCGGGAGAGGAGTTCTTCGCCTTGGCGACGCGGCGGATGTTGACCGAGACGGGGGCGTTGATGTCGACGAAGTCGGCGGCCTCGGGTCCGGTGACCAGCTTGTCCATGTAGAAGACCGCGGAGGGGTCGAACATGGTGCCGCGGTCGGCGGCGGCGAGGACGGCGATCGCGTTGGGCATGCCCTTGGCGTTGAGCGTGGTGCCGTCGATCGGGTCGACGGCGATGTCGACCTCGGCGCCGGTGCCGTCGCCGACCCGCTCGCCGTTGAAGAGCATGGGGGCTTCGTCCTTCTCGCCCTCGCCGATGACGACGACGCCGTTCATCGAGACGGTGGAGATCAGGGTCCGCATGGCGTTGACCGCCGCCCCGTCCGCGCCGATCTTGTCGCCGCGGCCGACCCAGCGGCCGGCTGCCATGGCGGCGGCCTCGGTGACGCGGACCAGCTCAAGGGCGAGGTTGCGGTCGGGGGCCTCGGGAGAAACGACAAGCTCGGGCGGAAGATGGTGGTGCTCGGTCATCGGAACGCACCTTTCTGTACGGCGACGGCCGGATAAAAGAGGGTGCTGTGACTCTATCGGTACGTCGACAAAATGAGCAGAGGGGCCCACGTATGAGCACGAGACCGTGATGCGACCATGGGGGGCGTGGCAGGTATGCGAGGCAGGCAGACGGTACGCGGGATGATCCAGTCCCTCGGGGTGATCTTGGTCGCCGCGGGAGTGATGTATCTCTTCATCCCCCACGACGAGAGCGCCGACCCGGTCAAGGCGAAGGACTACCGGGTCGAGCTCCTGACGGCCCAGCGGGCGGCGCCGTATCCGGTGCTGGCCCCCGAGGGCCTCGGCGAGGGATGGAAGGCGACGGTGGTTTCGTACAAGCGCGAGAACGCCAACGCCTGGCAGCTCGGCTTCCTCTCCCCGGACACCCAGTACGTGGCGATCCACCAGTCGACGGCGGTGCCGGGCACCTTCGTGCCGGACGTCACCCAGCGGGCCAAGAACACCGGGAAGACCCAGACGGTGGCCGGTCAGGTCTGGCAGCGCTGGGAGGGGCCGAAGTACGACGCGCTCGTCCGGGTCGACGGCGGCGCCACGACGGTCGTGACCGGCACGGCCTCGTTCGAGCGGCTCGCCGAGATGGCGGCCTCGCTCCAGTCGAAGAAGGTCTGAGGCGCGGGAAAACCGAGCCGTAGGAAATCTGAGCCGTAGGACTGGCCGTAGGAAATCCGGCCGTAGGGATACGTGAGAAGGCCCCGCACTCGTGGAGTGCGGGGCCTTCCTCGTGCTCGCCGTCAGGCTCAGACGGTGGTGACGACCTCGTCGTAGGCCAGGCGCGGGGAGCGCGGGAACCAGGCGTCCTCGCCCGGCTTGCCGATGTTG
This sequence comes from Streptomyces venezuelae ATCC 10712, assembly GCF_008639165.1. Classification (NCBI taxonomy): domain Bacteria; kingdom Bacillati; phylum Actinomycetota; class Actinomycetes; order Kitasatosporales; family Streptomycetaceae; genus Streptomyces; species Streptomyces venezuelae. Next base: position 5,076,089 of record NZ_CP029197.1, read on the forward strand.
ACGACCATCAGCGGGGTGTGGTCGGCGTCCAGGAACTCCTTCTGGACACCGGCGAAGTCCAGGCCGGTCATCGGGCCGGCGGCCAGGCCGGCGGCGCGGACGCCCACGATGAAGTACGCGGCCTGGAGGGCGGCGTTCAGGACGGCGGACTGCTCACGGACCGGGCGCTCGGCGAAGAACATGTCCTTGGCCTGCGGGAAGTGCGGGAGCAGGGCCGGGAGCTCCTCGTGGAACTCGTTGTCGGCGGAGAGGATCGCCACGAGCGGGGCGGTGGCGGTCTTGGCCTGGTTGCCCTCGGCCATGTGCTTGACCAGGCGCTCGCGGGCCTCGGGGGAGCGGACCAGGGTGATGCGCAGCGGGGTCTGGTTGAAGGCGGTCGGGCCGTACTTCACCAGGTCGTAGATCGCCTGGACCTGCTCGTCGGTCACCGGCTCGTCGGTGAACGTGTTGGCGGTGCGGGCCTCGCGGAAAAGGAGATCCTGAGCGGCGGCGTCAAGGGCGAGAGACATGCTGCGTACCTTCCGGACTGCAAAGGGGGTTCGCTCGTACGAAGTTCAAGCGATGTCTCGACAGTACGCCGATGATTGGTGAAAGTTCAACTAATCCATCCGGATAGTGATCCGCTTCACTCCGGAGTCTACGCCCCGGCGCGGCCTACTGGTCCCCGCCCTCCTCCCGCGCCTCCGCCGCGCGCTCCGCCGCCAGCGAGGCGTCGAGCCGGGCGCGGGCCCCCTCAAGCCGGCGCCGGCACACCTTCGCCAGCTCCTCGCCACGCTCCCAGAGCGCGAGGGACTCCTCCAGGGACGTCCCGCCCGCCTCCAGCCGCCGGACGACCTCGATCAGCTCGTCCCGCGCCTGCTCGTACCCCAGCGCCAGCTCCTCCGAGCTCGATCCCGAGCCCGATACCGCCGCCGCCGTTCCCGCCGTGTCCGATCCCGCTGCCATGTGCCGCTCCACCCTCCGTGTCCGGTTCTCTCTCGCGTCTTCCGTCGTCGTGATCAGGCCTGGTCGGGCACCCGCCGCACCGCGAACTCGCCCTCCGCGACCCTGGCCCGCAGATCCTCGCCCTCCGCGACCTCCCCGGGGGAGCGGACCACCGAGCCGTCCGCCCGCTGGAGCACCGCGTACCCCCGCTCCATCGTCGCCGCGGGCGACAGCGCCCGGACCCGCGCCCGGGTGTGCGACAGCTCGGAGTCCGCCCGGTCGAGCAGATGGCCGAGGACCCGCCGGCTCCGGGCCAGCAGCGCGACGAGCTCGTCCTCACGGACCTCGACCATGCGCTGCGGGTGCTCCATGACGGGCCGCGCGAGCGCGTGCGCGAGACCGCGCTCCTCCCGGTCGAGCAGCCCCCGCACGGTCCGCAGGGCACGGTCCCGCAGCCCGCGCACCCGGTCCAGCTCCTCCCCGACGTCCGGCACCACCTTCTTGGCCGCGTCCGTCGGCGTCGAGGCGCGCAGATCGGCCACCAGGTCGAGCAGCGGAGAGTCGGGTTCGTGCCCGATGGCCGAGACCACCGGCGTACGGCAGTCGGCGACCGCCCGGACGAGCTGCTCGTCCGAGAACGGCAGCAGGTCCTCGACGCTGCCGCCGCCCCGGGCGACGATGATCACGTCGACCTCCTCGTGCGCGTCGAGCTCCTTGACCGCCTGGACGACCTGGGGCACCGCCTTCACACCCTGCACCGCCACGTTCCGCACCTCGAAGGCGACGGCGGGCCAGCGCCGGCGAGCGTTCTCCAGGACGTCCCGCTCCGCCGCCGAGGCACGGCCGCAGACGAGCCCGATCCGGTGCGGCAGGAACGGCAACGGCTTCTTCCGGTCGAGCGCGAACAGCCCCTCCGACGCCAGGCTCCGCTTCAGCTGCTCGAGGCGGGCGAGCAGCTCGCCGATCCCGACGGGCTTGATCTCGACCGCCCGCAGCGACAGCTGCCCCCGCGGCGCGTACCACTCGGGCTTCGCGCGCACGACGACCCGGGCGCCCTCGGACACCACGTCGGCGACGGCGTCGAAGACCTGGCGGTAACAGGTGACGCCGATGGAGATGTCGTACGAGGGATCGCGCAAGGTCAGGAACACGACCCCGGCGCCCGGCCGCCGGGACAGCTGCGTGATCTGCCCCTCGACCCAGATCGCCCCGAGCCGGTCGATCCACCCCCCGATCAACCGGGAGACCTCACCGACGGGAAGCGGCGCTTCGGCGGACGTAGTCAGAGCCATGGACCGAGCGTAACGGCGCGGTACGACAACGTCAGGGGCACGCGCGCGATGCGCGGGGCGCGGGGTGGAGGCGGGGGGCGCGGGGTGGAGGCGGTGGGCCGCCGACAGACGACGGGGGTCAGGGCCGGGACGGTGTCCGGGAGGCTCCCTGGACCGCCAGGACGACCAGGCCCACCCCCAGCCACACCACGCCCACCACCTGCGCCGACACCGAGGCCTCCACGATCACCGCGATCAGGATCGCCGCGCCGATCACGGGCAGGACGACGTGCTTCAGCCAGTGCGGCGGGCCCTCGGCACGCCGGACGGCGAACCAGCCGACCACGCTCGCGTGCAGCAGGACGAAGGCCGTCAGCGCACCGACGTCGACCACCGACACCAGGTGGTCGAGGCCGTCGTCCCGCCGCGCCGCCCACACCGCCGCGATCATCGTCACCGCCGCCGACACCAGCAGCGCCACCCGGGGCACGCCCCCGTCCGTCCGGGCCAGCACGTGCGGCAGACGCCGGTCGCGCCCCATGGCGAACAGCAGCCTGCTGCCGGCCGCCTGCCCGGCCAGCGCCGCGAAGGCCGCGCCGATCGCCTTGGAGACGGCCACCAGGTCGTGCAGCCAGCCGCCCACGGCGCTCTCCACGGCGTCGTAGAAGGCAGAGCCCTGCTTGCCCGGGTTCGCGGCGAGGTCGGCGGAGGAGACCGGTTCGAGGAGGGCCACCAGCCAGGTCTGCGCGATGAACAGGGCACCGGCGAGGGCCAGGCAGAACAGCAGGGCCCGCGCCACTTTCGCCGACCCGCCCGTGACCTCCTCCGCGAAGGAGGCGATCGCGTCGAAGCCCAGGTAGGACAGGACGGCCACGGACACCGCGCCCACGACGGCGGCAAGCGAGAAGGTCCCGTCACCGGTGAGCGGCGACCACCAGTCGCGCCGGGCCCCGTCCTGCGCGAGCGCCACGATCGCGGAGACGACGAACACCAGCAGGACGACGATCTCCATCGCGAGGACCGCGAAACCGACCCGCGCCGCCGCCCGTACCCCCCAGAGGTTGAGCAGCGTCGTCACGACGACGGCGATCCCGGTCCACACCCACCGGTCCACCTCCGGGACCAGCGCCTCCATCGCGATGCCCGCGAAGAGATAGGCGACGGCCGGGATGAGCAGATAGTCGAGCATGGCCATCCAGCCGGCGACGAACCCCGGCCCTTCGCCGAGGCCCTTGCGCGCGTACGTGAAGACGGAGCCGGCCTGCGGGGCGACCCGTACCATCTGCGCGTAGCTGAACGCGGTGAACGCCATGGCGACCGTGGCCACGACGTACACGAGTGCGACCGCGCCGCCCGACTTCGCGTCGAGCGTGCCGAAGACGCCCACGGGTGCCATGGGGGCGATGAAGAGCAGCCCGTAGACCACCAGGTCGCGGAACCCCAGGCTCCGTCGAAGCCCCGTGTGTTCCGCGCCGTCCCCGCGCGCCGCCACCTGCGATTCCTCGGCCATGGCCACAGTTTCGGCCAAGGCACCGATCAAACCGCTCACCGACGCGGCCTTACGATGGGACGCATGACTGCAACGCCCGCGTCGACGCCCGATCCCGCCTCCGCGACGAACCGCCCGAAGCGTGTCCTGCTCGCCGCCCCCCGCGGCTACTGCGCGGGCGTGGACCGTGCCGTGATCGCGGTGGAGAAGGCCCTGGAGCAGTACGGTGCGCCGATCTACGTCCGGCACGAGATCGTCCACAACAAGTACGTCGTCCAGACCCTGGAGCGGAAGGGCGCCATCTTCGTCGACCAGGCGACCGAGGTGCCGCCGGGCAACATCGTGATGTTCTCCGCGCACGGCGTCGCCCCGACCGTCCACGAGGAGGCCCGCCAGGGCCGGCTCAAGACCATCGACGCCACCTGCCCGCTGGTCACCAAGGTCCACAAGGAAGCCGTCCGCTTCGCCAACGAAGACTTCGACATCCTCCTCATCGGCCACGAGGGCCACGAGGAGGTCATCGGCACCTCCGGCGAGGCCCCCGACCACATCCAGCTGGTCGACGGCCCCGAGGACGTCGCCAAGGTCGAGGTCCGCGACCCGTCCCGGGTCGTCTGGCTCTCCCAGACCACGCTCTCGGTCGACGAGACGATGGAGACGGTCGACGCGCTGAAGGAGAAGTTCCCGCAGCTGATCTCCCCGCCGTCCGACGACATCTGCTACGCCACGCAGAACCGCCAGACCGCGATCAAGGAGCTGGCCGGCCAGGCCGAGCTGGTCATCGTCGTCGGCTCGAAGAACTCCTCGAACTCGATCCGCATGGTCGAGGTCGCCAAGCAGGCCGGCGTCCCCGCCGCGTACCTGGTCGACTTCGCGAGCGAGATCGACGAGGCCTGGCTGGAGGGCGTCACCAGCGTCGGCCTCTCCTCCGGCGCGTCCGTCCCGGACGTCCTCGTCCAGGAGGTCCTGGAGTGGCTCGCCGAGCGCGGCTACGCGGACGTGGAGATCGTCAAGACCGCCGACGAGTCCCTCACCTTCTCGCTGCCCAAGGAGCTCCGCAACAAGGACCTGCGGGCGGAGGCGGCGAAGCTGCTGGAGAACGCGGCGGCGGCGGCGCCCGGAAGTCCCGTCAAGGAGTAACTCCGCGCCCCAGCCCGTACCGTGGGTTCCATGAACGTCTTCGGAGTGGACATCGGCGGCTCGGGCATCAAGGGCGCCCCCGTGGACCTGGAGCGCGGAGCGCTCGCCGAGGAGCGCCACAAGGTACTGACCCCGCAGCCCGCCACACCCGACGGTGTGGCGGGCTGCGTCGCGGAGGTCGTGGAGCACTTCGGCTGGACCGGACCGGTGGGGGTGACGTTCCCCGGCGTGGTCACGGGCTCGACCATCCGCACGGCGGCGAACGTCGACAAGTCCTGGATCGGCGTGGACGCCGGCACGCTGCTGAGCGAGCGCCTGGGCGGCCTCCCGGTCACCGTCCTGAACGACGCCGACGCGGCCGGCCTCGCGGAGATGACGTACGGCGCGGGCCGGGGCCGCAAGGGCACCGTGATCATGCTGACCCTCGGCACGGGCATCGGCTCGGCCCTCTTCGTCGACGGCCGCCTGGTCCCGAACACGGAGCTCGGCCACCTGGAACTCAAGGGCCACGACGCGGAGACCCGGGCGTCGACGAAGGCCAAGGAGGACGAGGACCTCAGCTGGGAACACTGGGCGACCCGCCGCCTGCGGAAGTACCTGGCCCACGTGGAGATGCTGTTCTCGCCGGAGCTGTTCATCATCGGCGGCGGGGTGAGCCGCAAGGCGGACAAGTTCCTGCCCCTGATCGAGGGCATCAGGGCGGAGATCGTCCCGGCGGAACTCCAGAACAACGCGGGGATCGTGGGAGCGGGGATGGCGGCGGGGGCGGCGTAAGGGGGCCGGGGCCCGGGCTTGGCGTACGTACGGGGAGGGTCCGGGCCGACGCGCGTACGGGTACGGGTACGGGCGGGGGCGTACGCGTACGTACCGGTCTCTAGGCGATCGGGCGACGGCGAGGAGCCGTCCGCCCGGCGGCGGGACCGCGGGCGCCGACGGCGGACGCGTCACCGACCACGGACGGGGCTCCAGGGCCTCCGGGGGTGCCGGAGGCTCCAGGGGCTCCCGGGCCGCCGGCCGAGGCACGGGCGGGGTGCTGGCGCCGCCCCATCTCCCGTACCTTCCGGACGCTCGCGATGAGGCCGGCGACGAGGGTGCCGCCGTACAGCCAGCCGGCGTGGACGGCGAGGGCGGTGACGACGGCCATGGCCTGGCCGCCGAAGCCGCCGGCGCCGCCGGCGATGGGGACGACGCCGACGGCGAAGGCGATGGGGACGCCGATGGGGGCGGTGACGAGGTCGGCGGTGCGGACCCAGAGCGCGGTCAGGGCGCTGACCGGCAGGAACAGCAGTCCGTAGACCACGGGGGAGCCGTCGAGGAGCAGCCGGTCGAGAAGGCCGAGCGTCAGCATGACGGCGGAGGCGAAGAGCCCGGCGCCGAGCCCGGTGAGCCGGGGCTGGGGGAGGCGGCGGAGAGCGAGGACGACGGGGGGCACGGGCCGCCGCGCGGACTGCCCCACCGCCACGCCGGGGGCTCCGGCGCGCTGGACGCGGGCGCCGCCGGGGCCCCGCCGGGTCCGGCCGGTCACGCGGTACACGGCCGCGCCCTCCACGAGCGCGGCGGGCGGGGTGACGGGCGGCGCGACGGGGGTTTGCGGCCGTCGGCGGCCTTGCGGCTGACTTGTCCTGTGCTGCTCCACTCCACCAACGTAGGTCGGGAAGGGGCGGGAACCGGGTCCGGGACACGCCCTTTGGGTGACCTTGCCCCCGAGAACGACCGAAGGTCGGCGTCGCTGGCCGGTTCGGCCCGCCCGTAAACTGGGGGATCGGCCCACCATCCACACTTCAGGAAGTCGCCACCGTGTCGCTCACGATCGGAATCGTCGGTCTGCCGAATGTCGGCAAGTCGACCCTGTTCAACGCCCTGACCAAGAACGACGTGCTGGCGGCCAACTACCCGTTCGCCACGATCGAGCCCAACGTCGGCGTCGTCGGTGTCCCCGACGCCCGCCTGACCAAGCTGGCGGAGATCTTCTCGTCGCAGCGCATCCTCCCGGCGACGGTCGACTTCGTCGACATCGCGGGCATCGTGCGCGGCGCGAGCGAGGGCGAGGGCCTCGGCAACAAGTTCCTCGCGAACATCCGCGAGTCGGACGCGATCTGCCAGGTCATCCGCGCCTTCAAGGACGAGAACGTCGTACACGTCGACGGCAAGGTCTCGCCGAAGGACGACATCGAGACGATCAACACGGAGCTGATCCTCGCGGACCTCCAGACGATCGAGAAGGTCCTCCCGCGCCTCCAGAAGGAGATGCGGATCAAGAAGGACACGGCGCCGAAGGTCGCGGCCGTCGAGGCCGCCCAGGCGATCCTGGAGAAGGGCGACACGCTCTTCTCGCAGGGCATCGTGCAGGGCTCGGAGAAGGCGGAGCTCCTCCACGACCTGCACCTGCTGACCACGAAGCCGTTCCTGTACGTCTTCAACGTGGACGAGGACGAGCTGACGGACGACGCGTTCAAGGCGGAGCAGAGCGCGCTGGTCGCCCCGGCGGAGGCGATCTTCCTCAACGCGAAGCTGGAGCAGGACCTGGCGGAGCTGGACGAGGAGGACGCCATGGAGCTCCTCCAGTCCGTCGGCGCCGAGGAGCCGGGCCTGGCGACCCTCGCCCGCGTCGGCTTCGCGACCCTGGGCCTCCAGACCTACCTGACGGCCGGCCCCAAGGAATCCCGCGCCTGGACGATCAAGCAGGGCGCGACGGCCCCCGAGGCGGCCGGTGTCATCCACACCGACTTCCAGAAGGGCTTCATCAAGGCCGAGGTCATCTCCTTCGCCGACCTGGTGGAAACCGGCTCGGTAGCCGAAGCCCGCGCCGCCGGCAAGGCCCGCATGGAGGGCAAGGAGTACGTCATGCAGGACGGCGACGTGGTGGAGTTCCGCTTCAACGTCTAATCCGTTCGGCGAAAGGCCGTCTGACCTGCGACGGAGCGGGTTGGGCGGCCTTTGCTGTCCGCGCAGAGTCCGCAGCGTCCTGACTTCGGTCAGCGCGCGGGGAGCGGCTACGCCGCTTCGTCGACTGGCGGCTGGACATCGGCGGACTGGTCCGCGTACGCCTGGCCGACCGCGGCCAGGGTCGCGAGTGTAGATGTTCAGCGTCATGGCCGCGTTGGTGAGGCCGAGGCGCTCGGAGACCGTCTGCACGGACTCGCCGTACGCCGGCCTTCGCGCAGGCGGGTCGCCAGGACCTGTCCATGAAGTGCGTGTAGACCACGGGTCCGCCTTGCGGCGCCGTGAAGATCCAGCCCTCGGGCCCATCAGCGGGGAAGCCCCGGAGGTGGGCCATCATCGCATCCACCGCCATGCGGGCAGCGGAACCATGTGGTGTGAGCGCGCGGTCTTGGGCGGTCGGACGTACACGCTGTGCTTGGCAGTCTGCTGGATCTGCTGCTCGACAAAGACGGTCGCGTGCAGCAGGTCCACGTGCCGGAGCTTGAGGCCGAACAACTCGCCGGGGCGGAGCCCGGTGGCCGCGCCGAGCAGCCCGAGGCCCTTGTACCGGGCGGGTATCTCCCACGGCCCTATGCGGCACGTCTGAACAATCCGAAGCGACCGATAGTCACCAGCGGACAAGTCCTGTTCTCCTCCGCTGTCGTCCGCCGCCACCTACCCGGCGGGGACTGACATCAGCCGATCTTCGACTATCCGCACGCACTGTGACATCGCAGTGCAATAGTTCTGCGACCTGATCAACACACCCAAGCCCGCCACACTTCGGAGCCATCATGCGCAAGCCCGCCCTGTCTGCTGCCGCCCTCGTCATCGCCTTCGCGACCATGACGGCATGCGGGTCGGGGAGCGATCAGAAGAACGATCAGCCGAAGAACACCCCCACTGCAACCGCTGACGTCCCAACCAAGCCGGCAGCGAAGGAGCTCACCGCCAGCGACGCCTTCAAGGTCCTCTCCGGCAAGGTCGCGTCCACCAAGCTCTCGGGCGTTGTCACCGAGGACAACGACCCGAACCATCTCCTCGGCCGCCCCCACCAGTACACCAGCAAGGTCACGTTCACGGACTCCCGCATCAAGGTCGACGACGTCGCCGGAGCGGAGCCCGGCAGCGTCGGGCTCGGCGGAGCGATCGAGGTCTTCACGACCGCGGCCGACTCCCAGGCCCGTGCCGATTACATCCAGAACGTCACCAAGGGCATCCCGATGCTTGCCGAGTACGACTTTGTCAGCGGCACCGTACTCATCCGCGTCAGCCACTACCTCACCCCGACCCAGGCCGCCGACTACAAGGCCGCTGCCGCCGCCCTTGGCTAGGCGCCACCACCCCGGCGTATCAGTCGCTCCCATCTGGGCGGACACGCAGGTAGCCCGAACGGCTCGTCGACACGATGAAGGCCGGACCTGCGAGGCAATGACCCACGAAGTTGCCGTCATCTTCGATAGCTGATCAGGCGCGGCGCTGGCCATCCACGTGCCGGGCGAGCGCGTGTATCGCGAGCTTCGCCTGGAAGAGCTCCCGGCGCTGTTCATACGTCAGGTGCGCAGGCAGAAGGTCAACCTGGTCCCAAGCTGCGCTTCTCAGTTGGCGAGCCAAGCCGAGCTGTCGGTGCCTCAGGGCAACCTTCAGGCCGAGGAGGCTCGCATCCAACTGCTTGAGGGCAGACCGCTGTTTCTTCGGCAACTTCTTCCGTGGCGTCGGCGGTGCCGCAGGTCGCCGCTCTTCCCAGGCCGGGCCCCCTGTGAGCAGATGAACTCGGGGTCGACCCCTGTGCGTCATGAACTCTCCTCGCGGGCCATGCGACATGTCCGAGGCCAGTGTCCCCCGTACCAGTCGTCAGGCGGCGCGGGCTGCGGGTAACTGCGAGACCACGTCGTGAGCTCTACGCAGTGGTGGGGCTGCTTGAGGTTCAGGGCCTGGTGGGCGAGGGCGCGCATGGACCTCGTCGAAGGTGCTCTGCGAAGCGGCCTCGGTCACGTCGACGGTCAGACGGAAGCACTCCTCCACATCACCCACGCCCGCGCCTACGCCGCCACCAACGAGAACCCGTCGGCCGCGCGCGCCCTGCTCGCCGCCGAGGACGCCCTCCTCCGCGACGACGGCCCCCAGCCCAGCTGCTCCCGCGTAAGCGGCCCGGCCGCCGGCACCGTAGCCAGCTACACCGCCCGCACCCTGACCGACCTCGCCGACCACATCGGCACCGAGCAGCAGCACCGCGACGCCCTCACCCGCTGGGACCTCGAGAAGTACAAGCGCGTCCACGCCCTCACCCACGCCGACCTCGGCGACAGGCTCGCCGCCTAGGCCCGCGGCGACGAGGCGGTCGCCGCCTGGACCCGGGCCCTGGTCCTCATGGAGGGCATAACCTCCGACCGGCCCGGAAAGAGATCACATCGATCCGCTCTCGCGGCCTACCAGCGCCGCCGCGTCCCCGGCGCCGCCAATCTTGCCCGCCGCGCACGCGAGACCCTCGCCTAACATGCCCAACAACCCGCCCGGCGAAGGGAACACCGTGGCCCAGCAGACCGACGACCAGCCGAAGGCCCTCAAGTCGCGTCCCCCTCCAGCGCAGCGAAAACGCCAAGTTCGCCCAGGACCTGTGGGGACCTCCGGGTCCGCAAGAGCGAGCCGGGCGAGCCGATCACCGAGACGGCTGTCCGCGAGCTCTATGAGGGGACCGGCCTCACGGTAAAGCCGGAGTCCCTCAAGGTCGCCCACATCATCCACGGCGCCGGGGGCGTTGAAGCTCCAAATGGCTTCCTCACGATCGTCTTCGCCGCCCACGAATGGACCGGCGAACCCCAAAACCGCGAACCCCGCAAGCACTCCCAGGTCCGCTGGGCCGACACCAACGCCATCCCCGAAGCCTTCGTCGACACAACTGCCAGTGCTCTACATCAGTACCTGCACGGCAGTTCCAGGTGCCCCTTAGCGGGTGGCGCTAGTTGCACACCCTGAGTTTGGGTGCAGGGGCTTCCGTCGACTCCGGCTTGACGGCGGCGGGCTGTTTCGACTATTCGCCCGGGAACATCGTGGCTGGAAAGTAGCAGCTTCCGGTCTCATTTGCGTGACGCTTCTTGCGCCGCAAAAGCTCGTCGAGCGTGAGGCGCCCGTCGAGAACGTAGAAGAAATCGAGTCCCTCCATCGTTAGGAACGGCGTGCTCTCCCTGTAGGCCTCTCGGGCGCCGCTAGTGAATCCATTAACGCTGATAAAGATTCCAAGCGAATTTTTCCCCTTTCGCCTCACCTTTTCATTGAAGCTGTAGAGGTGCTGGGGCTGGATCGCCTCCTGCCACCACTTGGCTTCAACGATGTAGTCATCCGTGTCGAAGGTGAGCGAACCGTCGATTTGCTCGTACTCCAGGCTGTATGACAGGCGCGGTTCCATGTCGAACAGCCTGAAGACGTCATTCAGGAATGACTCGAAGAGCCTGCCTGCCTTCTGGCGATTATCCATGCGCTCCAGTTCGAGGAAGTGTTCTTTAAGGGCGGCAAGCTTAGCTTCAAAGCCATGCTGGGCCTCCACTACAGCGCGGTACGTGAGAAGCTCATCATCGAACTGCGACTGTTGCTGGTGAGCAACGCGCTGGCGGTCCACCAGCCCCCTGAGATGGTCGACTGCTTCCCTTGCTTCGGCGATCAGCGATTCGGCGCTCTCGTGCCGTTTCAGTGCTGGGAAGCTCGTCAGTTGAGAAACCTCCGCCATCATCCGAAGTGAAAGGTCACGGTATTGGCGCTCATTTGCCATCAATCGGTCCACGAACTCATCTGCGGTGGCCCATTTGTAGCCGCTGAAGTCCATGTGGGCCAGCAGTGAAGGGTGGTCCGTGGCCCACAAGCGGATGAATCGTTCGAGGTCACGCTTGTACCAGAAGATCGACTTAAGCGCGCCGGCCAGGGCTCCGTAGGCGGCTGGGCTGATCGGCTGTGCTGGTTTCGGCGTGCTCGTCATCCCTCGTCCGACTCCCAGTCTCTGTGTGGGCTGCTAACACCTGGTCAGATGATGCTACAGAGGGGAGTCGGGTGCTCACCTGCCTTCACGTCGGATTGCTGCGTCCCTGCGGGGCAGTGAGTCGGATGTCGTACTGCAGCTCACCGGCTACTTCTTCATGTGCCGCACTTGCGGCCAGTGCATGGCGTGCGCGGACTTCAAGTGGCGGCAGTCAGGCAGCTGCGGCTACGTCCGGGTCCAGCCGTTGGCGAAGTCGCAGTGGAGATCCGTCCAGCGGCGAAGGTCGGCGGGGGTGTGGCTGGGGTAGCCGAGGCGGGCCGCGCCCTTGGTCCATTCGTCCCAGAGGCCGTTGGGTTCCGTGAAGCGGGTGGCGTGGTGGGTGCCGAGGTGTGCGTCGAGGCGGAGGAGGGCGCCCAGGGCGGCGGGCTGGTCGTAGTGGAGGTCGGTGCGGGGGAGGTAGTAGTCGAGGTAGGCGGTGAGGATCTCGGCGTCGGCCTGTGTGCCGAAGCGGGCCAGGGCGAAGCAGTAGGCGCCGCCGGAGTAGCAGACCTCGCTGGCCAGGAGCAGGTCGCCGATGCGTGCCCGGAACCGTTCGCGGCGGTCGACGCCGATCAGCCAGGCGGCGGTGAGGCGCGAGCGCCACTCGTACCCGAGGAGGGCTTCCAGTTCCTCGTCGTTGATCGCGGCGGCGTCAGCGATCAAGTGCCGGGTGAAGCGGGTGGTGTGCCACCACCGGGGGCCCAGGAACCGTCCGCCGTTCAGTACGAGGTAGCGCGGGAGGCCGCCGTACATCCTCGTCACGTAACTCTCGACCACATGGCCGTAGCCGACTTCCTCGGGGCGCTGGGATGGCATCGGTCACCTTTCCGGGTAGAGGTCGGTACGGTCGATCCAGGTGGGGGCGACGAAGATGTTGTCGCCGACGGGGGCTTCTGCGGCTTCCAGGAGGGACCAGGTGCGGGACTCATCGACCAGGTGCTCCCAGGGCGCCGTCCAGTCGAGTTCCCAGTCCAGGGCGGAGCCGGAGACGCCGTATGTGCGGTCAGCTTCCACTCGCCAGAACTGGGAGTAGAGGATCACCTGGGCGTGGTCGGCCAGGTCGTTGATGATGTCGGTGAGGTGGGTTGAGGGCCAGCCCGGGGCGTCGTCCGCAGCTGTGGGGCGTAGGCGTGCGGTGAGCGGTGGGACGACCTGGGTTCGTGCGCCGAGTTCGGTCAGCGCCCAGCGGATGCCTTCCGGCTCGCTCCAGTCCGGTGGTGTCGCCCGTTCCAGGCAGGCGCGGTAGGCGCGGCGTACGGGCTCGACCGCGCCGTCGATCTTCAGGCTCGCCAGGGCCATCGCCGCCCATTCCCGGACGGTGGGGTCGTCGCTGCCCAGAAGGGCGATCAGAGCGGGGCCGCAGCGTGGGTCCGCCACCTCTTCGAAGACCTCGATGGCGGTCAGCTGTCCGAAGCCGCCGAGGGTGGGCAGGCCGTCGATGATGGCGGGTATGGCATCGGAGCCGATGCCGATCAGTTCCGCGCGGGCGTCGTACGACGGGCCGGTCGAGTCGTCGAGCTGCTGGATGAGTCTCTCGATGTGGGCGCTCACGGGTGGTCCCGGCGCCAGAAAGTGGGGAGCCACCAGCAGAGCACCGAGTGGTCGTCGGGCCACGGGGCGCGGTCCTCGGCCGCCCAGTCCTCGAAGGAGTCGCGTGTCAGGTCGATGGGGCGCCAGGCGGGGTCGAGCGGCTCGTCCTCGGCCGGCGGGCGGACGTACCGCCTGCCGTGCTCGTCGCAGGCGCCGAAGTCCTGGTAATTGCGCTGGGCCTCGATCAGGGAGACCTTGTTCGCCCCGCCGCTCATGGTCGGCCAGCGGAACTGGGCCCCGTCGTCCTCCCAGAAGCAGACGGGGCAGATCTCGTACGAGCTGGGCATCGCGCTCAGCACGCGGTGTCCGCAGCACGGGCAGGGGTAGGAGTCGCTCACCTGCGCAGTTTCGTTGCGGGGTCGGCCGGTGCGCCATGGAATTCTCGGCCTCGGCGCCCCTGGGCAGTCCGCAGTCAGTCGTTGTCACCGTGCTGGACGGGTGCTGGATCAGCACTTCCGGAACCGTGTTCTCGCGAGTCCGCCCTGTGTCCTCGTCACGTCGCCGTAGTCGCCGGCGTCTCTTCGTCAGTCCACTCGGCGCAGTACTCGATGTGGATTTCGCGGGCTTTGCCCAGGATGCCGGCGTTTGCGTGGAGTTGGGTGCAGTAGTGGTGGGTGCCGGTGTGGGTGGGGCCCTGGTGGGCGATGGCTAGGAAGAGGTGGGCGGTTTCGTGGAAGACCTTCGCGCTGCCGGTCATGAAGAGTGTTCCTGCGCGTACGTGTTCGTGGAGCAGGTCGCGGTTCTCCCGGTGGTGGCGTGTCCCGGGGGCGGTCGCAGGGGGGTTCGCTTCGGGCAGGTTCGCCGTGTGGGGGCGGCCGGGGGCCAGCCGGGCTCGTACCTCCTTCCAGCGCGACGGGGCGAACTGGAGCGAGTGGTGCAGGAGTACGAGGTCGAGCCGGGCGCCCGCGGGGTCCGGTACGGCCCGGTCCGGCGAGCGGGGGGTGCGCAGGGGTATGTGGATCAGTGAGCGGGGCGAGCGGGCGGCGAGGGTCCACAGTGCGGCGATGCTCCGCGCGGCTTCCTGGTCGAGGTAGGCGCCGAGGTACCGGTCGTGGTCGACGAGCACGGCGCGGGGCAGCGGCCGGGCGGGCCGGACCACTCTGAACTCGTCCGCGCCCGTGCGGGCCCGGTGGATGACGACGGGAAGCTTCACGCCGCGACCTTCTCATCCCTTCCGCCGGTGGAATACGGCGGGCCCGGGCCGGTTGATCAAGGTGAGGCCCTGCGCTTCCGGCAGGGCCGTCGAACCAAGGGGGATCCCGATGTCGTACCCGGAGTATCCGGAGCAGGTCTACCACCGCGAGGAGGGCGAGGTCAGTGCGGTCTTCCGGACCGTCGACACGCCGCCCGAGTTCGGGGTCGCGGGCAAGGACGCGATCCACTACCTCGCCACCAAGGCGTCCACCCAGGGGGAGTTCGGGCTCTACCGGGTGGAGATGAGCGCCCGGGCCGGCGGGCCCAAGACGCACTTCCACAAGACGATCTCCGAGTCGTTCTTCGTGCTCGACGGTACGGTCCGGCTCTTCGACGGCGAGGGCTGGGTCGACGCGAAGAAGGGTGACTTCCTGTACGTGCCGCAGGGCGGGCTGCACGCCTTCCGCAACGACTCGGACGCGCCCGCCGAGATGCTGATGATCTTCGCGCCCGGTGCTCCCCGTGAGGAGTACTTCGAGGGGCTCGCCGCCATGGCGGACGCCACCGACGAGGAGCGCGCCGAGTTCTTCGTACGGCACGACTCCTATTTCGTGGAGTAGGGGTAGGGGTAGGGGTACCCGTCGACCCGCCCGCCGCCCCGCCCCGCCCCCGCTGCGGGCATACTTTCGGCCGGAATCGTCGTCAGGGAGGGGCGGGCCTTGAAGCTTGCCGAGGCGTTGGTGTTGCGGGCGGATGCCGCTCGGCGGGTCGAGCAGCTGCGGGCCCGGGTGGTCGGCAGTGCCCGGTACCAGGAGGGTGAGGAGCCCGCCGAGGACGCCGGCGCGCTGCTGGCCGAGGCCGGCGAGGTCCTCGGTGAGCTGGAGGACCTGATCCGGCGGATCAACCGGACGAACGCCCATGCCGTCGTCGAGGGCGGGGGCACGCTCACCGACGCGTTGGCGCGGCGCGATGTGCTGCGGCTGCGGCACTCCGTCGTCACGTCGGCGGCGGACGCCGCCGCGGGCCGCGACCAGCACGGGGCGGTGCGGCAGCTGCGGTCCGAGCTGAAGATGCTGTCGGCGCTTCCCGTGGCGCCCCTGCGGGCGCAGGCCGACGTCCTGGCGCGGGAGATCCGCGAGGTCGACGTGCTGATCCAGCGGTCGAACTGGGAGGTCGATCTGCTGGACTGAGCGAGTAGCCGGACGTGGAGCAGGTAGTCGTTCCGAAGGCGTGCACAAGCCGAGACCGGCGGTCGATCCGGTCACCGTGGTGCGTGGGGAGCAGCGCAGGGGTTCGATTCCCCGTCATACACAGCCGCTCAGCACAGCGCACGGGTGACGGTGCACAGCGCACAGTTCATCACCATGTGCAGATTCGGACGGCGAGGGCGGGATCGGGGATCTCCACGTCACGGGCGACCCCTCCACCCCACGTATCCTCGAGAGCTGGGGAAACGGGGTGAGGGATCGCGGAGGTGTACTGGTGGAGTTCCGGCTGCTCGGCTCCGTTGCGCTGGTGACGGAGGACGGGGACGTAGCCCTGGGGCCCGCCAAACGGTCCACCCTCCTGGCCATGCTCCTGCTCCGGCCCAACAGCGCCGTGAACGTCCAGCAGCTGATCGACGCGCTGTGGGAGGAGGAGCCGCCCACCCACGCCAAGACCGTGCTGCAGGGGCATGTGTCGCGGCTGCGGGCGCTGCTCGCCGAGCACGGCTCGGAGGCGTACGGGGTCGAGCTGGCCACGCAGGGTTCGGCGTACGTGCTGCGGATGCCGGAGTCCCTGGTGGACGCGCACCGCTTCGAGGAGCTCGTGTCGCTCGCCGGGGTCCAGCGGCAGCCCGCGGACGCGGTGCGGATGCTGCGGGAGGCCCTGTCGTACTGGCAGGGGCCCGCGCTCACCGGCACCGTCCACAGCAGGCCCCTGGAGGCGGCCGCCGGCGGTCTCGAAGAGCTGCGGCTCACCTCGGTGGAGGCGCTGGCGGAGGCGTACGGGGCGCTCGGCGAGCATGCGAGGGCCGCCGCCGTGCTCCGTACCGAGGCCGTCGCGCACCCCCTGCGGGAGTCCCTCGCGGCGGCGTTGATGCTGGCCCTGGGCCGTTCGGGCCGTCAGTCGGACGCGATCGACTGGTACCACCGCACCCGGCGGCTGCTCGCCGAGGAGCTGGGCGTCGACCCGGGGGAGACGCTCAGCGAGGCGTACGCGACGCTGCTCCGCTCCGCGGGGCCCGTGACCGTGCCCCGCTCCGCCGCCCCGGCCGCCGACCCCGCCGCCGCGCCCGCCGCCGTTCCGGTGCCGGAGGGGCTGCCGAGGGCGCCGCGCGGGTTCACCGGGCGCGGCGCCGAGATCGCCGCTCTGGACCGGGCCGCACGGGGCGGTGACGGGCCGGTCTGTCTCGTCACCGGGCCCGCCGGGGTGGGCAAGACGGCCTTCGCCGTGCACTGGGCGTACGAGCGCCGCGCCGACTTCCCCGACGGCCGGCTCTTCGCCGATCTGCGGGGCTTCAGCGACACCTCGCCGCCCGAGACCGCCGCCGTCCTGCGCGAGTTCCTCCTCGCGCTCGGCGTGCAGCCGCAGCGCGTTCCGGAGACCGTCGAGGCCAGGGGGGCGCTGTTCCGTTCCCTCACCGCCGGCCGCCGGCTGCTCGTCCTCCTCGACAACGCCCGCTCGTCCGAGCAGGTCAGGCCGCTGCTGCCCGGCGGCGACCACTGCGCGACCCTGGTCACCAGCCGGGACCGGCTCAGCGGCCTCATCGCCTCCGACGCGGCCCGGCCGGTGCCGCTCGGGCACCTTCCGCCGGCCGATTCGGCGGCCCTGCTCGCCACCGTCCTCGGCCGGACGCGGGTCGCCGCCGAACCCGCGGCCGCCGCCCGCATCGCCGGTCTCTGCGACGGTCTGCCGCTCGCGCTGCGGGTGACGGCGGCCCGCCTCGCGGAACGCCCGCAGTGGACGCTCGACGCGATGGTCGGCGAACTCGCCGACGAGCAGGGCAGGCTGACGCTGCTCGACGTCGAGGACCGTGGCGTGTCCGCCGCGCTGCACCTCACGGTGCAGCAGCTGCCCGAGTCCGCCGCCCGGCTGTTCCGCGCGATCGGCCTGCACACCGGCTCCGACCTGGACCGGTTCGCGGCGGGCGCGCTCGCCGGGACGTCCCCGACCCAGGCCTCCGTCGACCTTGACCGGCTCGCCGCCGCGCATCTGCTCACCGAGGCGGTGCCCGGCCGCTGGACGCCGCACGACCTGGTGCGCCTCTACGCCCGCCATCTCGCCGAGGGGGCCGACCCGGAGGGGCTGCGGCGGCTCGTCGACCACTACTTGTTCACGGGGCTCGCGGCCGACGCCGCCGCCGAACCGGGCTCCCAGCCCTGCTACTCGCTGCCCGCCGACGTCCGCCGCCCCGCCGCGACCCGCGAGTTCGAGGACCGTACGGCGGCCCTCGACTGGTACGTGGCCGAGCGCGCGGCCCTGGAGGGCGCGGTCACCGCCGCGGCCTCCCTCGGCCTGCACGACCGGGCCTGGCGGCTGTCGCTGGTGCAGTGGCCGCTGATGCTCATGCGGATCGGGGACGGCTGGACGCCGCTCCTGGAGGCCGGACTCGCCTCGGCGGAGCACGTCGGCGACCTCGACGCGCAGTCGCGGGTGCGGGCGCTGCTCGGCTGGATCCTGCACGAGGAGGGCCGGGACGCCGAGGCGCTCGTCCACCTGGAGAAGGCGCCCGGTCTCGCCGCGCGGGCGGGCGACACGATCAGCGAGGCCATCGCGTACGTCAACCACGCGGCCGTCCTGGACGCCGTCGGGGAGCACGAGCGGGCCGGGCTGCTCATGCTCCACGCGGTCTCGCTCGCCGACCGCACGGGCCATCCGTCCACCCAGGTGCTGACCCTCCAGCACCTCGCGGGGCACTGCATGGAGGCGGGGGACTACGAGGCCGCGCTCGCGCACACCCTTCGCGCCGGGGAACTCGTCGCACCCGACGCGGTCGTCGTCCAGGCCCAGCTGCAGATCGTGAAGGGCGAGGCGCTGGCCGGAATCGGCCGCCATGCGGAAGCCGCTGACCAGCTGGAACGCGCGATCGTGGCGTCGGAAGCGGCCGGTTTCGCCGAGGGTTCCGCGCGGGCGGCGGCCCGGCTCTCACGCCTGTCAGCGGATCGTTAGCGGTACGCAAGCGGGACGGCAGCGCGGCAGCGGAAGCTGGATACACAGCAGCACGGATCACCGGATCCGACCGCTCCGACCACCGCTCCACGGGGGAGAACCACCATGCGTACCCACAAGTCGACCGTCCTGGCCGCCGCCGCCCTCACCGTCCTCTCGCTCGGACTGACCGCCTGCGGCGGCGGTGACGACGCCTCCGGCGCCAAGGACGCGGGCAGCGCGAGCTCCTCGCAGCAGGCCGCGACGTCCGGCAACGGCGCCGCCGCCGGCGGCACCGCCGACCAGACCGCCACGCAGAACGGCTCGGGTTCCACCGGCGGCTCCACGAGCACCGGCGGCTCGACGACCACCGGCGGCAGCGGCACCAAGGCCTCCACGGCCGGCGCCACGTCCGGTTCCACCGGCGGCACCAAGGCCGGCTCCACCGGCTCCACCGGCGGCAGCGGTACGAAGGCCTCCGCGCCCGCCTGCGCCTACGGCGACATCAAGGTGACGGCGGCGAAGGCGGACGAGGTCCCGACCGAGCACATCGTCCTCACCGCCACCAACACCTCCGGCCGCGCCTGCACGCTGCTCAAGTACCCGCTGATCGCGTTCGGCGACATCCAGACCGCCAAGGACGTCCCGGCCGTCTCGAAGAGCAAGCCGGCCGCGCCGATCGTGGTGCAGCCCGGCGCGCCCGCGTACGCCAACGTGCGCATCTCGTCCGGTGGCGTCCACGAGGACAACAAGGTCGTGAACAGCTTCAACGTGAACCTCTTCGCCCCGCAGGGCCCGGCCGAGGGCAGCATCGTCGTCAAGGCCCCGGCGGGCGGCCTGGCCGTCGACGACGCCGTCGCGAAGACGGGTTACTGGACGTACGAGCTCCGCAACGGCGCCGACGAGTTCTGATCGGCACTGTCCGGCTCTGATCGGCAGCGCGCTGCTCCGAGCCTGCCCCTGGCCGCGGCCCCGGGCCCTGGCTCCGGCCCGGGTCCGCTTCGGCCGTGTGACCGGCTCAGCCGCGTGACCGGCTCAGCGCCAGGTCCAGCCGTCCGCGAAGTCGCACCGGAGGTCCGTCCAGTGGCGCTGGGCCTCCGGGGTCCAGTACGGGTCGCCGTGGAGGTGGGGCAGCGCGTCGACCCACTCGTCCCAGAGGCCGCCGGGCGCCGTGAAGCGCTCGGCGTACGAGGTGCCGAGTCCGGCGTCGAGCCGGAGCAGGGCGCCGAGGACCGGGGCCTGGTCGTAACGGAGTTCCGTACGGGGCAGGTACCGGTCCAGGTAGGCGGCGAGGAGTTCGGCGTCCGCGCGGGTGCCGAGGCGGGCGAGGGCGAAGGCGTAGCCCGCGCCGGCGAAGCAGACCTCGCCGGCCAGGAGGAGCTCGCCGATCCGGTCCCGGAAGGACGCCCGGCGGTCCACCCCGATCAGCCAGGCGGCCGTGAACCGCGACCGCCACTCGTAGGCGAGCAGCGCGTCCAGTTCCGCGTCGGTGATCGCCGCCGCGTCCTCGATGACGAGGCGGGCGAAGCGGTGGCGCGGCGGCTGGTCGGGCCGGAGGTACCGGCCGCCCTTGAGCTCCATGTAGCGGGGCCGGCCCTCGTCCCGCACGGTCACGTACCGCTCGACGACGTGGGGGTGGTCGCCCTCGCGCGGATCGCGCAGGACGACCCGCCCCACGGCGCCCGCCGAGTGGGCCGCCACGCCGGTGACGACACGGTCGCCCCCGCTGCTCCGGGCCTGCTCGTCGCTCGTCATGGGCACAGTCTCCCGGTTCGTCAGGGGCGCCGTCTCCCCGTTCAGGGGGCCAGGCCCGTCTTCGCCCCCGCCCCGCACAGGGGCACCACCGTGAGGCCGGGGCGCGGTGCGGCCGCCTGGACCGCCGCCCAGCAGGCCACGCCGGTGGATTCGACGAAGAGGCCGCGTCGGGCGAGGTCCCGTTGGGCGGCCCGGATCCGGTCCTCCGGCACCGTCAGGAACGTGCCGCCGGTGGCCCGTACGGCCCGGAGGATCTGGTGGGCGCGGGGCGGGGCCGGGATGGCGATGCCCTCGGCGAGGGTGGGGCGGGCGGGGGCGGGGGCGCCCAGTTCGTCGGCGCCGGCGTGGAAGGCGGCGGCCAGCGGGGAGACGGCTTCGGCCTGGACCGCGACGAGCGTGGGCCGGTTGTCGGTGAGCCCGTGGCGGTGCAGTTCGTCGAGGGCGAGGGCGGCGCCGAGGAGCAGGGTGCCGTTGCCGACCGGGACGACGATCGTGTCGGGGAGGCGGCCGCCGAGTTCCTCCCAGAGCTCGTAGACGTAGGTCTTGGTGCCGTGCAGGAAGTACGGGTTGTACACGTGCGAGGCGTAGAAGGTGCCGGGTTCGTCGGCGGCCGCGCGGGCGGCGCGGGCCGTGGCCTCGCGGTCTCCTGGCACTTCGACGACCTGGGCGCCGTGGGCCCGGATCTGTGCCAGCTTCTTGGGGGAGGTGCCCTCGGGGACGTAGACGAGGGTGTCGAGTCCGGCCCGCGCGCCGTACGCGGCGACGGCGGTGCCCGCGTTGCCGCTGCTGTCGGCGACGATCCGGCGGAGGCGGCCGGCCCGGGCGAGGCGGAGGGCGTGGGCGGCGAGCATGACGGCGCCGCGGTCCTTGAAGGACAGGGTCGGCATGAGGAAGTCGAGTTTGGCGGAAACCGATCCCTCGGCGTCTTCCGCCAGGGGGACGAGGGGCGTGCGGCCCTCTCCGAGCGTCACCTCCGCCGCGTACGGCATCGGCGGCAGCGCCTCCTCGTAACGCCACAATGAATTTCGCCGTGACGCGAGTGACGCGAGGGAAACCGGTTCACTCGCGAACTCCAGGTCCCAGGGGCCACGGCAGTGGGGACAACACCAGGTGAGCGCGTCCGTGGGCGACTGGGCCCGGCAGCGGGGGCACACGTAGACGGTCATGAAGATCAGCATGTCAGCTGTGTGGCGCGGGTGTTGCGGGCCGTCGGCAACCCTTGTGAGATTCCTATGGATCAGCCAATCTTTCGCTCGGCAGCCGGATGTTCGAGACGGCGTGGAGCCTCCACGTCGCCTTGTCATGTCCCTGCCGTACCCCCACAGCAGCGCACCACCAATGAGGAGGACCCCTCACATGTCAGTGATGCGTGGATCACGGCGCCGAACCGCCACCGCCGCGGCCGTCGCCGTCGCCGCCCTCACCCTCGGCTCCCTCTCCACCCTCCCGGCCGCCGCCGCACCGGCCGCCCCGGAAGGCGTCATCGGGAACGCCGGAGCCGAAGGCACGATCGCGGGCAGCTACATCGTCACCCTCGACGAGTCGGCGCAGGCGGAGACCGCCAAGGGCCGGGCCGTAGCGGCCAAGTTCGGCGCGAAGATCAAGCGGACCTACACCTCGGCCGTCAACGGCTACGCCGTCGAACTCTCCGAGGCCCAGGCGAAGAAGCTCGCGGCCGACCCCGCCGTGACCTCCGTCGTCCAGAACCGCGTCTTCCACGTCGACGGCACGCAGCCCTCCCCGCCCTCCTGGGGTCTGGACCGGATCGACCAGAAGGCCCTTCCGCTGAACCAGAGCTACACCTACCCCGACACCGCGGGCCAGGGCGTGACGGCGTACATCATCGACACCGGCGTACGCATCACCCACAGCGACTTCGGCGGCCGCGCCTCCTACGGCTACGACGCCATCGACAACGACAACACCGCCCAGGACGGCCACGGCCACGGCACCCACGTCGCCGGCACGGTCGCGGGCACCTCGTACGGCGTCGCCAAGAAGGCGAAGATCGTCGGCGTCCGCGTCCTCGACAACTCCGGCTCCGGCACGACCGAGCAGGTCGTCGCGGGCATCGACTGGGTCACGCGGAACGCCGTGAAGCCGGCCGTCGCCAACATGAGCCTCGGCGGTGGCGTCGACACCGTCCTCGACGCAGCCGTCCGCAACTCGATCGCCTCCGGCGTCACGTACGCGGTCGCGGCCGGCAACGACAGCTCCAACGCCTCCAACTACTCGCCGGCGCGCGTCACCGAGGCCATCACCGTCGGCTCCACGACCAACACCGACGCCCGCTCCAGCTTCTCCAACTACGGCACGGTCCTGGACATCTTCGCCCCGGGCTCCTCCATCACCTCGTCCTGGAACACCAGCGACTCCGCCACCAACACCATCTCCGGTACGTCGATGGCGACCCCGCACGTCGCGGGCGCCGCGGCCGTCTACCTCGCCGGCAACCCGACGGCCACCCCGGCGCAGGTCTCCACGGCCCTCACCACCGCCGCCACCCCGAACGTCGTCACCAACCCGGGCTCCGGCTCCCCGAACCGGCTGCTCTACGTCGGCGGCGGCACCACCACCCCGCCCGGCCCGAAGTTCGAGAACACCGCCGACTACGCCATCGCCGACAACGCGACCGTCGAGTCCCCGGTCACCGTCAGCGGCGTCAGCGGCAACGCCCCCGCCGCCCTCCAGGTCCCGGTGAACATCGTCCACACCTACATCGGTGACCTCCAGATCCAGCTGATCGCCCCCGACGGCTCGGCGTACACGCTGAAGGCCTTCGGCACCGGCGGCAGCTCGGACAACATCAACACCACGTACAGCGTGAACGCCTCCTCGGAGGTCGCCAACGGCACGTGGAAGCTCCGCGTCACGGACAACGCGAACGCCGACACCGGCAAGATCGACTCCTGGGCCCTGCAGTTCTGAGGCCCTGACCCCGCCGGAGCGTGAACAGTGAGGGGCGGCCGCCTTCGGGCGACCGCCCCTTCCGTCTGCCCGCGTGCGCCGGAGGCGGGAAGTTCACCTCGCGTGCGTGGAAGTCGGCCGCGCGTGCGCCGGAGGCGGCCCGGCGTGCGCCGGAGGCGGCCCGCGTGCGTCGGGTGTCCGCCTCGCCACGTACGATGCGCGACCGATCGTTTGTTCGCGTCGCACGCCCCCAACAGGAGCACCGTACCCGTGGAGCCGAACCAGCCGCCCCCGCCGCCTCCGTCCCCCGAGGGAGGGCCGCAGCAGGGGGCGTGGCCCGCCCCGGGGCCGTACACCTCCCCGGGCATCCCGTACGCGGCCGGCCCCTACCCCGGGGCGCCCGGCGGGCCCGGCGGGCCGGGAGCCGGGCCGTACGGGCAGCCGCGGCGCACCACCAACGGTCTGGCCATCGGCTCCCTCGTCGCCGGCGTCGTCTGCTGCCTGCCGCCGCTCGGGCTGATCCTCGGCCTCATCGCCCTCCCGCAGATCAGGAAGCGCGAACAGGCGGGCAAGGGGCTCGCCGTCGCCGGCATCCTCCTCTCCGCCCTCAGCTGCCTGCTCCTCGTGATCGGCATCGCGACCGGCAGCTTCACGTCGGCCTGGAGCGGCTTCAAGAAGGGCGTGGACGAGGCGTCCCGGTCGAAGTCGGCGTTCTCCCTGAGGACCGGTCAGTGCTTCAGCGTCGACGGCGAACTCGAGGAGTACACGACGGACGTCGACATCGTCGACTGCGCCCGTCCGCACGGGGGCGAGGTGACCGGCGGCTTCAAGGTCACCGGCTTCGACGCGTGGCCGGGCGAGGGCGCGATCGACAAGATCGCCGTGAAGCGCTGTGAAGCGATCAACACCGCGTACGCGATGGACACCTGGGCCGTCCCCAGCGACGCGGGGCTCTTCTACTACCTGCCGAGCAAGCAGAGCTGGCGGGCCGGTGACCGCACGGTGACCTGCGCGTTCGCCAGCGAGAAGCGGCCCTTCAGCGGGTCCGTGCGCTCCGACGCGAGCACCCTCGACGCCCACCAGATGTACTTCCTGAAGACGGTCAACCCGATCGAGACGGTCATGTACCGCGAGCCGGACGACGACCCCGACGAGGACTTCGCCGCGAACAAGGCGTGGGCCATGGAGCAGCTCTCGACGATCAACGCGGCGTACGCCGGGCTCGGGCGGCACACCTGGCCCGCCGCCGCCGACGACGAGCTCACCGCCCTCCGCAAGGAGCTCGGAGTCTGCTCGAAGGAGTGGCTCAAGCTGGCCACGGCCGCCGACGCGGAGGCCTACTGGAAGGCGTACGACACGGCCTGGGAGTCCGTTCCCGACAGCGCGGCCGCCCGGACCGCGCTCGGCCTGACCGGCACCGCCCCGGAAGGCCCGGGCACCTCGGCCTGAGCCGCTGCCCGAGTCTCCGTCCGGGCAGGGTTACGTGGACGGGGCCGGGGCTCCCGAGGGAGGCCCGGCCCCGTCGGGTGCGGACCGGGCGGTGGGCCGGTCGGCGGCGGCCCGTGACCAGCCGCCGCTCCCCGGGCCACCGCGAGCGGCGGGGCCGGTCCGCGGTCCAGGGGCCCCGGACGCCGCGAGGGGAAGCGGCGGCCGGGGCGGGTGCGGGCGTGCCGGGTGCCGTCGACGGCCACCGGCGCGCCGGTCTCAGCGGCGGGTCAGGCCGCGGTCGATGGCGGTGATCAGCTCGCCGTCCGGGGTGTCCCCGTCCAGGGACCAGACCATCGCGCCGCCGAGCCCGTTCTGCCGGACGTAGGACGCCTTGGTGCGCAGCACGGTCGGGTCGTCGTACGTCCACAGGTTGGTGCCGTCGAAGAGCCAGGCGTGCCCGTTCCGGTAACCCCGGTACAGCTTGTACGTCCCCGAATCCGCCAGCTTCTTCAGGTACTTGTAGTCCTCCGAGCCCGCCACCCAGGTCGCCGGGGCGGGGCCGGTCGCCGGCTGGCCGAGGCCGTCGCCGCCGCCGGAGACGCCCGTCCAGCCCTGGCCGTAGAACGGCATGCCGACCACCAGCTTGTGGGCGGGGGCGCCGCGCCGCAGCCAGGCCTTGACCGTCTGGTCGACGCTGAAGTCGTCCTTGGCGAAGAGCGCGGACTGCTGGGCCGTCGCCTTCTCGCCGGAGACGTGGAAGTCGTAGCCCTGGAGGTTCACGAAGTCGAAGTCCCGCATGATCTTGGCGACTTCGAAGCCCGCGTCGATCTTGGCGGGCGCGGTCGGCACGTACGCGCTGAGTTCGTAGTGCTTGCGCTGCGCCTTCGGCAGCGAGCGGCCGTAGGCGTCGAGCTGGGTGCGGAACTCCCGTACCAGCTTGGTGAAGTTGGGCTTGTCCTCGGGGCGGATCACGTTCCCGGGGGCGCCGTCCGAGCCGGGCCACTCCCAGTCCAGGTCCACGCCGTCGAAGAGCCCGGCGGCCGCCCCGGCGCCGCCGCGGGCGCCGTCGACGGGCAGGTTGCCCTTGATGTACGTGTCGATGCAGGAGGCGACGAGGGTCTTGCGTCCTGCGTCGGTGCGCACCGCGTCGGAGAAGTGCGCCGAGCCGCTCCAACCGCCCAGCGAGATCATCACCTTGAGGCCCGGGTTCTTGGCCTTGAGCTCGCGCAGTTCGTTGAAGTTTCCGGCCAGCCGCTGGTCGGCGGTGTCACCCACGCCGTCCACCGAGGTGGCGGCGTCGACGGGGCGCACGTAGTCGGCCCAGGGGTCGGAGCCGGGCGCGTTGCCCATGAGGCACTTGCCGTCCGGGCCGACCACGCCGAAGGCGTAGTTGATGTGGCTGAGCTTGGCGGCCGTGCCGCTCGTCTCCAGGTCCTTGACCTGGAAGTTCCTTCCGTAGATGCCCCATTGGGTGAAGTAGCCGATCCGCTTCAGCTCGGGCTTGTGCCCGGAGGGCTGGTGCGCGTCGGCGGTGGGGGCCAGGGTGGCGAGGAGACCGAGAGTGGCCGCGGCGGCCGCACCGAAGGTCAGCTTGGTCATGGCTCTGGGACGCATGGGCTCGTTCCTGTGCGAGGCGGGAGGGCGCGTGCGGTGGAGCGTGCGATGGAGCGTGCACCGAGGAACGTATTGGTCTGTACCAATGAGGTCAAGGGGTGCGGGCATGCGGATCGAGGGGTGCGACGCGGCCTAGTCGGGGTGACCGTGGGTAGCAAGAGGTGTGATCTCGGTGTCATCACTTCGAGTGAAACTTTGGCCCATGCTTGCGGATCGCGACCGAGGGTTGCCACGCTGTAGCTGTAAGTCAACCTGAGGGGAGTGTCCAGTGACGTTCGGTGAGCAGCCCGCCTATCTCCGCGTGGCGAGCGATCTGCGGGAGAAGATCGCGAACGGCTCGCTTCCGCCGCATACCCGACTCCCCTCGCAGGCGCGCATCCGCGAGGAGTACGGGGTGTCGGACACCGTCGCGCTGGAAGCCCGCAAGGTGCTCATGGCCGAAGGGCTCGTGGAGGGGCGCTCGGGCTCCGGCACCTATGTGCGGGAGCGTCCGGTGCCCCGCCGGATCGCCCGCTCCGGGTACCGCCCGGCGTCCGGCGCCAGCTCCTTCCGGCAGGAGCAGGCCGCCGAAGGGGCCCGCGGCACCTGGGAGTCGCGCAGCGAGCAGGAGCCGGCGAGCGCCGAAGTGGCCGAGCGGCTCGGCATCGAGCCGGGGGAGCGCGTGATGCGCACGCGGTACGTGTACCGGGACGGGGGCGAGCCCATGATGGTCGCCACCTCCTGGGAG
The DNA here is from genome assembly GCF_008639165.1 of Streptomyces venezuelae ATCC 10712. Taxonomy (NCBI): domain Bacteria; kingdom Bacillati; phylum Actinomycetota; class Actinomycetes; order Kitasatosporales; family Streptomycetaceae; genus Streptomyces; species Streptomyces venezuelae. Next base: position 5,103,130 of record NZ_CP029197.1, read on the forward strand.
CCGCTCGCCGTCACCGGCAGGACGCCGGTCATGCTGCCCGAGGAGGGGCCGCTGGGCGGCTGCGGAGTCGTCGAGCGGATGGCGGCCATCGACGTGGTCGTGGACAACGTGGTGGAGGAGGTCGGGGCCCGGCCGGGCCTCGCCGAGGAACTCCTGGCGCTCGGCGGCGTTCCCGGCCACGTGGTGATGGTCGTGGAGCGGACGTACTACGCCTCGGGCCGCGCCGTAGAGACGGCCGACGTAGTGGTCCCCGCCGACCGCTACCGCCTCACGTACCACCTCCCCGTCCGCTGACCCACCGCACTCCCGCCTCCCGTCCGACCTGCCGGCCGGCCACTGCCTCCCGCCCAACTTGCCGGCCCGCCACTGCCTCCCGCCCAACCTGCCGGCCGGCCATGGCCGCTCGTCCGGCCTGCCTGCCCCTGCCTCCCGTCAGGCCTGTCGGCCCGCCATCGCCCCCTGTCCCGCCTGCGCCGTCCACTGCCGCCTTTTGTGCCCCCTTCCGGTCCGCCGAAGTGGCCTCTGACGGACGCCGCGCCAGCCGCTGCGGCCGCGTCGCTCAAGGCGTCGGCGTCCGCCGTTCCGAGCGGCTCAGGCTCGGCCGCTACCCCGGCCCTCCGGCCCTCGGCGCCGTGAACGGGCCGGTGTCGGGCCCCGCGCTGGCGGGGGGCCCGCTGCCTGAATTGGGGCCGCAGGGCCCCGTCGGTGCGGGGTGGGCCCGTGCCGGCTCCCGGGTCGCGCGCGTCGACGCGCGCGTCGGCGGCGGTGCCGGCCGGGCCGGCGTCCGTACCGATGTTCGCGCCGCCCGTGCGCCCCGCGGCGCCCCGAGGCGTGGGCCTTCGGCCTCCCTTCGTCGGTTCCCGGCCGATCCGTATCTCTTTGTGTAAATCCGTATCCGCTGTGTGAAGGTCAGGCGTAAGCTCCGGCATATGCGCATTGCGGTTTCCCGGAGATCCTTAGCGGCCACCGGACCGGCGGAGGGAGAAGCCTGATGACCGAGAGCGGCCCCGTGCTCGCCTGGCTCGTCATTCGGCAGGACGACAACGGCAACCGCTACCGGGTGGGGCGGTACGCGACCAAGGACGAAGCCCAGAAGATCGCCGACAGCCTCGACGACCGCGGCCACAAGCAGCTCTACTCGGTCGAGCGCATCGGCAGCCCCGCCCTCTGACCCCGTCGGCCGTGCCGGCCCCGGCGGTCGGCCGCACCGCCGGGCTACGCTCGCGCCCATGACGGAACGCACCACCGAACCCGCCGCGCCCCACGAACCCGTCGTGGTCGTCGTCGCGGGCGCCCTGTACGACGGGGGGAGGCTGCTCGCCGCGCGCCGCAGCGCCCCCGTCGAGCTCGCCGGCCGCTGGGAACTGCCCGGCGGCAAGCTCGAACCGGGCGAGAGCCCCGAAGCGGCCCTGGTCCGCGAACTGCGGGAGGAACTCGGCGTCGACGTCGAGCCCGGCGAGCGCATCCCCGGCGAGTGGCCGCTGAAGCCCGGATACGTCCTGCGGGTGTGGACCGCCCGGCTGCTCTCCGGGGAGCCGCGCCCCCTTGAGGACCACGACGAGCTGCGCTGGCTCTCCCGATCCGAGCTCGACTCGGTCGACTGGCTCGACCAGGACCGCCCCGCCGTGGCCGAGGCCGCGCGGTGGCTCCCGGCGCCCGACGCCGGGGCGCGCGACTGAGTCTCTACGCCGTTCGTGCCACCGTGCGCCCGCTGCTGCGCCCAGCGCGATATCCCGCCCCATATTTCGGGTATGTCCAGATTGACCCGTTGAAAGAGGACGTGGGCCTTCCTGCTGACGCACGGCTGGGGAAGTGATCGGGTGTGATCGACACCGACGGCGACCGCGTGGAGTGGCACTTCCCCGCGGAGGCGAACGCCGTGCGCACGGCCCGGCACGCCGTGCGCGAGACCCTGCGGGCCTGGGAGCTCGACTCGACCCTCGGCGATGTGACCGTCCTGCTGGTCAGCGAGCTGGTGACCAACTCCCTGCGGTACGCCTCCGGGCCCATCGGGGTCCGGCTCGTCCGCCCCCGGCGCGACGGCGCCGACCCCGCCCACCCGCCCGCGCTGCTCGTGGAGGTTTCCGATCCGCTTCCGGATCCGCCGACCGAGCGGGTCCCGGGACCCGAGGACGAGGGAGGCCGCGGGCTCGGTCTCGTGGCCTGTTCCGCCCGCCGCTGGGGAACCCGTAAGGGAAGGGCAGGCAAAACCGTATGGTTCGAGCTGGCTCTCCCTGGTGAGTAAACAGGGTGGGACAACGATCACCGGTACCCGGCGCGAAGCGACCGAGACCACCCTGTGATCGTGAACGTCGTGCCGTCGGGGCCTGCCGTATTGAATACTGCGGGCATGGCCGGTCCGGTGCGGTGAGCTGGAGGGGACGGTCGCGTGAGCGAGATACCTGAGAAGGCGAGTGGCGGCGTCGTGTGGCAGAGCAGCCCGCCCGGCTCCATCTATGACTACATCCGGGTGGCGTCCTTCTCCATCGGGCCCGACGGGCTCGTCGAGCAGTGGAGCCGACGCGCCGTGGACCTCTTCGGGGTCACCGCGGAGGAAGCGCGGGGCAAGGACCCCGTCGAGGCCTTCATGCCCGCCGACCTGCGCGAGCGGGGCCACCGGCGGGTCAGGGAGATCCTCGACGGCAAGGAGTGGACAGGCCTCGTCCCCTTCCGGATGCCCGGCGAGGACCGGCCCCACGGCATCGCCGAGATGTACGTCATGCCGAGCGAGACCCAGACCGGGGAGCGGGCCGCGCTCTGCATCGTCGTGGACGTGCGCGCCCTCCGCCGCATCGAGACAGACCTTGCCGCCTCCCAGGCGATATTCGGCCAATCCCCCTTCGGCTTTCTCCTCTTCGGCACGGACCTCACCGTGAAGCGCGCCAACCGGCGCTTCGCCACCGTCTTCGGCGGCTCCGCCGACGACCACCGCGGCCGGACCGTGCACGACTACCTCAACCGGCCCGAGGCCGACCGGATGACCGCCGCGCTGAAGAGCGTCCTGGAAACCGGCGAGTCCGTCACCGACTTCGAGATAGTCGGCGCCGCGCCCGGCGCCCGGGACCGCCGCCACTGGTCCATCAACCTCTACCGGGTGCACAGCGGCTCCGGCCGCCCCATCGGCGTCGCCGGCCTCGGCATCGACGTCACCCGCCGGCACAACGCCGCAAGGGAAGCCGCCAGCGCCCGCCGCAACCTCGCCCTCCTCAACGAGGCCGGAGCCCGCATCGGCAACTCCCTCGACCTGGAGGCCACCGCCCGCGAACTCCTCGACGTCGCCGTCCCTGGCTTCTGCGACCTGGCTTCCGTCGACCTCTACCAGGGCCTGCTCACCGGCGACGAGGCACCGCCAGGCCGGTGGGGAAGCTCCCACGACATCGGCTACGGGGCCGGCAGCGCCGAACTCCGCAGGGTCGCCGTCGCCAGCGCCGTCTCCGACACGCCGCTCAGAACGGACGAGGGCCACGGCCCCGGCAGCGGCTGTTGCGGACCCGAACCCATCGAGGTCGGGGCCGTCCACCGCTACTCCTTCAACTCGCCCTGCGCCGGGGCCCTGCGCACCGGCCGGCTGCGGACCGTGCCCGGCGCCGACGGCGACCTCGTCCAGACCACCCTCGTCGTCCCGATGGTCGCCCACGACACCGTCGTCGGCCTCGTGCAGTTCTCCCGCGCCAAGGGCAGCGAGTCCTTCGGGGAGCGCGACCGGGCCCTCGCCGTCGAACTCGCCGCCCGCGCCGCCGTCTGCATCGACAACGCCCGGCTGTACCGACGCGAGCACGAGCGGGCCCTCATCCTCCAGCGCAGCCTGCTCCCGCCCGGCGACCCCGAGGCCGCCGGACTCGACATCGCCTGCCGCTACCTTCCCGGCACCGCCGCCACGGAGGTCGGCGGCGACTGGTTCGACGTCATCGAACTTCCCGGCCACCGCACCGCCCTCGTCATCGGGGACGTCATGGGCCGGGGCCTGCGCGCCGCCGTCGCCATGGGCGAACTGCGCACCGCCGTCCGCACCCTCGCCCAGCTCGACCTGGAGCCGGCCGAGGTCCTCTCCCACCTCGACGAGATCGCCCGCGGCCTGGGCGCCCCCATCGGCGCCCAGCAGTCCCGGAGCCACAAGTCCCGCGGCCCCGAACTCTCCGAGGTCTACCTCGCCACCTGCGTCTACGCGGTCTACGACCCGGTCACCCGCCGCTGCACCTTCGCCAACGCCGGGCACCTGCCGCCGGTGCTCGTCGAACCCGGCGAGGAGGCCCTGCTCCTCGACGTACCCCCCGGGATGCCGCTCGGGGTCGGCGGCGAACCCTTCGAGGAGGTCGAGGTCGAACTCCCCGAGGGCGCCCTGCTCGCCCTCTACACCGACGGGCTCGTCGAGTCCCGCGACCATCCCCTCGACGAGGGCCTGAGCGCCTTCCGGCGCGCCCTCACCGACCCGGCCCGCCCCCTGGAGGACGTCTGCGACCGGGTCCTGAACAGCCTGGACACCGAGCACGGCGAGGACGACATCGCCCTCCTCATGGCCAGGATCCAGGGGCTCCCCAGCGAGTCGGTCGGCGACTGGCGGCTGCCCAGGGAACCCCGCTCGGTCGGCCGGGCCCGCGAGCTCGCCCGCACCCAGCTCAAGGCCTGGGACCTGGAACCACTCGTCGACACCGTCGAACTCCTCGTCAGTGAACTCGTCACCAACGCGCTCCGCTACGGCGAGGGGGAGATCCGGCTGCGGCTGCTTCGCGACCGCACCCTCGTCTGCGAGGTCTGGGACTCCGGCCTCGTCCAGCCGAGGCGCCGCCGGGCCAAGGACACCGACGAGGGCGGCCGCGGCCTCCAGCTCGTCGGGCTGCTCAGCTCCTCCTGGGGCTCGCGCCGCACCCCGCGCGGCAAGACCGTCTGGTTCGAACTGGCCCTGCCGGACGGCGAAGGGGCGGCGGAACCCACGGTGGAACAGCTCCTCAGCATGTTCTGACCGGCGCCGGCCCCACGCGGCCGCGCGCCGGAACCAGGACAGGATCAGCGCTTGAGCGCCGCCAGCCGGGCCTCGATCTCGGCGCTGTCGCCCAGCGCGTCCAGCTGCTCGAACTGGGCGTCCAGCGAGGAGGCGGCCAGCTCCTGCTTGCCCATCGCCCGCGCCTCCTCCCGGCGCACCTTGTCCTCGAACCGGGCCAGATCGCTGGTCGGGTCGAGCACGTCGATGTTCTTCACGGCGTCCAGCATCGTGTTCTGCGCCTGCGCCGACCTGGCGCGGGCCACCAGCTCGTCGCGCTTCGCCTGGAGCTCGCCCAGCTTCGCCTTCATCTGGTCCAGGCCGGTCCTGAGCTTCAGCACCACCTCGGACTGGGCCGCGATCGTCGGCTCCGCCGTCCGCGCCTCCTTCTCCGACTGGAGCTGGCGGCCGAGCGCCACCTTCGCCAGGTTGTCGAAGCGGTCCGCCTCCGCCGTCTGCCCGCCGGCCCGCAGTTCGTCCGCCTTCCGGCTGGCGGCCAGCGCCTTGTCGCCCCACTCCCGCGCCGCCGCCACGTCCTCCTGGTGGTCCTGCTCCATCAGCCGGAGGTTTCCGATGGTCGTCGCCACCGCCTCCTCCGCCTCCGCGATGTTGTTCGCGTAGTCGCGGATGAGCTGGTCCAGCATCTTCTGCGGATCCTCCGCCTGGTCCAGCAGCGCGTTGATGTTGGCCTTGGCCAGCTGGGTGACCCGGCCGAGGATGGTCTGCTTGCTCATGGCTCTTCTCCTTGAGAGGGACAGAAAGGGGGAGGGCGCGGACCGCGCCGCCCTCAGAAACGGCCTCCGCCGCCCAGCCGGCCGCGCGTGCCGCTGCCACCGAAGCTGCCGGGCCCGCCGCCGAAACCTCCGCCCCCGAAACCCCCGCCCGAACCTCCACCGAACCCCCCATGTCCGCCTCCCCTTCCCCCGCCGAACAGTCCGCCGAGGATGATGCCGCCGAGCACGGCCCCGCCGAGCCCGCCACCTCCTCCGCCCACTCCTGATACACCGCCCATGCCGTTCGGGTTCCCATACGTCCGCACGTCCTGTTCGGCGAGGTCCTGGGCGCGCCGGGCGAGGGCGTCCGCCTGCTGGGCCTCCGCGAGGGCGGTCTGCGGGTCGCCGGCCTCCGCGAGCGCACGCGCCTTCTCCCAGCGGCGCCCGGCCTCCGCCAGGCGCGTCCGGGCCTCGCTGCCCACCGCGCCCCGGTGCGTGGTGATGTAGTCCGAGGCCGCCCCGATCGCCGAGCGGGCCGTCAGCATCGCCTGGTCGAGGAGCGCGCGGGCGCGCCGGCTGCCCGACTCGCGCTCCCGCGCGCCCTCCAGTGCCTCGTCGAGCGCCGCGTCGGCCTCCTCGATCCTGCGCAGGGTGTCGATCGGGTCGTACCGTCCCGCGGCCATGACCCGCCGCACCTCGGCGAGCACCGACTCGGCGCGTGCGATCCGGCCCTGGAGGTCGGCCGTGGACACCCCCTCCGTGGTCCCGCGCAGCAGGCCGCGGGCGTCCGCGAGGTCCGCGTCGGTCTCCGAGACCGCCCCGGGCAGTTGGCCGACGGCCTCGGCGAGTTCCTGCGCCCGCCGGTCCACGGCGTCGATCAGCCGGCCCGCCTGGTCCACGGCGCCCTCGGCCGCCCGGATGTGGACGGCGGCCCCGCCGTTGTCACCGGCGTCGATCTGCTGGCGTGCCTGGTTGACGTGGGTCGTCGCGAAGACGAGCCGGTCCTTGGCCTGTTCGACGTCGCCCGCGACGGGCGCGGCGGCCGACTCCGCGTACCGCTCGCGCATCGCGGTCAGGGTGGCCTCCGCCGTGCCCACCCGCCCGGTCTGCTCCCGGAAGGCGGCCTCGACCGAGGCGAGGGCCTCGGGCGCGGTCCGCTCCAGGGCCCGCAGCCGGTCGAAGTCCTCGCTCTCGGCGTCCAGGCGGGCGTCCGCCTCGGCGCAGCGGCGCAGGATCTCCTCCAGCATGTTCCGCCGGGTCGCGTCGTCCTCGGGGAAGGCGTCGTCGAGCTTCTGCCGCAGCCGGAACGAGGCGGTCAGCTGCTCCTCGGCGAAGGCGACGGCCTCGGTGAAGGGGCGTACGGCCTCGTCACCGAACTGGGCGGTGGCGAAGCCGAGTTCCTCCTGACTGGTGCGGACGGCGTCGTCGGTGGCGACCAGCGACCGGCGGGCCTGTCCGTCGAGTTCTTCGAGGGTGGGCTGCGCGGGGGCCTTCGGGGCGCCCCAGCCCTGGCCGCCCTGCGGCGTGGTGCGGGTCTCGGTCCGCCGGCGCCGCTTGGTGTACGCGTAGGCGGCGACGGCCCCGGCGCCGCCGACGAGGACCACGGGCAGGACGAGGTCGGTCGCCGAGGCGCCGTCGTCGGTCGCGCCGCCCGGGTCGGCGGGGCCGGGGGTGATGGCGGGGGCGGGGACGGGCTGACCGGCGAGGACGGCGCGGTATCCGTCGGCCGCGCCGATCGCGGCGCCCGCCCAGTCGTTCTGCCGCAGCGCCGGTTCGATCGCGGTCTGGGCCACGTCGTCGAGCTGGGCCTGGGTGAGGCGCGAGGCCGGGTCGGCGGTGTAGCCGTACTGGCGGTCGTGGGTGGCGACGGCGAGCAGGACGTCGTCGAGCCCCAGGCCGTTGCGCTCGGCCGTGGCGTCCGCCCAGGCCTGGCCGGTGCGGCCGGAGAAGTCGCGTACGTAGACGACGAAGAGCTGGACGCGGCGATCGTCGTAGAGCCGGTCGAGGGCCTGGACCACGGAGGCACGGCGGTCGCCGAGGGCGTCCACCCGGTCGGTGATCTGGCCGTCGCGGGACAGGACGACGGGGTCGTCGGCATGGGCACCGTGTACGGCGGGCACGAGGAGCCACCACGCCGCCACGAGTACCGCGAGGAGGGCTCGGGTGGCTGTTCGCGTCACAAAAAGGAGGCTATGTCCGTGTATGCGGCTTCGCGACCGGGAGATCGGGCTGATATCCGGTCGATCGTTCCTCGGAATTTCCGATGATCGGTCCGGACGGAAACCGTTCTCCACAGGCCGACGTCACTGTCGGTAGTCACCGCTACGGTGTGAAGCGGTGGGATCAGTGACACGACGACTCTTGGGGGGCTCGGGTGAGTGGACGGCTGAGGGGAATGTGGCGACGGGGGCGCTGGTGGGTGCTCGGTCTCGTCCTCCTGCTCGTGGTGCCCCCGCTGTTCGGCGCGCTCGCACTGCGCGTCAGCTACGCGGGTGACCTCAGGGACGACGCGAGGACCCGGAGCAAGGACGCCGTGTGGCTCGGCCACGCCTGGGTCGACGGACGGAAGAAGGACGCCGACCTGACCGCCTTCGCGGCGCGGATCAAGGGCACGGGCATCCGCGACCTGTACGTCCACGCCGGACCGCTGGAGCACGACGGAACCCTGCCCGCCGCCCGGTATCCCCGCGCGAAGTGGTTCATCGACGCGGTGCACCGCACGATGCCGGGGATACGGGTGCAGGCCTGGCTCGGCGACGTCCTCGCCACCGAGGGGCCGAACGGACTGCACCTGGAGAAGGCCGAGTCTCGCGCGGCCGTGGTCACCTCGGCCCGGCAGATCCTCGACACCGGCTTCGACGGGGTCCACTTCGACCTGGAGCCGCTGCTCTCGGACGACGCCGACTACCTCTCCCTCCTCGACGACCTCGGGAAGGTCACCCGGCCGAGAAAGGCACAGCTCTCGATCGCCGCGCACCAGATAGACCCGCTGCCGGGCCTGCACACGGTGAACGGCGCGCTGAGCGGCAGCGAGAAGTGGTGGTCGCAGGAGTTCTTCGGCCAGGTCGCCCGGCGGGTCGACCAGATCGCCGTCATGTCGTACGACACCTGGATGCCGCTGGAGAGCCTCTACGGCGGGTACGTCGCCCAGCAGACGAGCCTCGCCCTCGAAGTGACCCCGGAGACGACCGACCTGCTGATGGGGCTCCCCTTCTTCCACGAGGACGACCTCGGCCACCACGAGAACGCGGAGACCGTCGAGGCCGCCGTCCGGGGCGTCAGACTCGGCCTCGGGCGCACCGACCCCGGCCGCGAGCGGTTCGGCGTCGCGCTGTACGTCGACTTCGCCGCGGAGGAGGGCGACTGGGCGGCCTACCGCGCCGGCTGGCACTGACCCCCGCGCACCGGGGGAGGAGGGGCAGGAGGAGGATGGAGCCCTCGGCGCCGTCCGGCGCCGCGCACCGGGGGAGTACGCCATGACCAGCCGTCTCTTGATGCCCGTCCGACCCTTCCGGACCACCGGCCCGGGCCGTGCCCGGACCGCCCCGACGGTCGGTACCGCCCCGACGGCCGGTACCGCCCCGACTGCGGAGGCCGCCGGGGCGACCAGGGCCACGGCGATCCTCGACCTGGCGCACCCCCGGGTCGTCGCGTTCGTGGGGCGGGTACGGCGGGCGGCGGACGAGCGGGGCGCGACGACCGACCTCGACCGGCTCCGGACCGCCCACGGGATCATCGCCGCCACGGTGCGGCCGGTGTACTCCGTGGAGGACCTGCGCCGGGTGTCGCGGACGCTGCGGCTCGGGCGCGGCTCGTGCAGTCAGCGGATGGCGGTCCTGGAGGCGGTGGCCCGGTCGATCGGCGTGCCCACCCGGGTGCGGGGCCTTCTCGTGGACGGCGCCTTCTGGTACCCGCGCTTCCCGAAGCTGCGCCCCTTCGTGCCCGAGGAGGTGCTGCTCGCGTGGCCCGAGTTCCTGCTCGACGGCACGTGGGTCCCGATCGCGGAGCTCTTCGCGGACGCGCAGCCGGCCGCACCCGTGTCCAGGGCGGGCGCCTTCACCAACTCCGGTGCGGAGACCCTGTTCGAGGCCGTGGCACGGACCGGCGTCGACTGGGACGCCCCGGCCGCGTGCGCCGGAGCGGCGCCGTGCGACCTCTCCGCCCACCTGCGGACGGACCTGGGCCGCTTCACCTCCCGCGACGAGCTCTTCGCCCGGCACGGTCAGACGCTCTGCCTCCCCGCCCGTACCCTCGCCGAACCGCTCCTCGGCCGCTGGAACGCGGGCGCCGGCGCGGACCCCGATGCCCACCCCGGCGCCGATCCCGAGACCGCCCCGGACCCCGGCGCTACGGCGTCCTCCGCCGCCTGATCGTGTTGCCCAGCCACACGAGCGGGTCGTACTTCCGGTCCACGACCCGCTCCTTCAGCGGGATCAGGGCGTTGTCGGTGATGCGGATGGACTCCGGGCACACCTCCGTACAGCACTTGGTGATGTTGCAGTAGCCGAGGCCGTGTTCCTCCTGTGCCGACCGCCGCCGGTCGATCCCGGCCTCCTCCGCCGCGTCCAGCGGGTGCATGTCGAGCTCGGCGACCCGCATGAGGAAACGGGGCCCGGCGAAGGCCGCCTTGTTCTCCTCGTGGTCGCGGACGACATGGCAGGTGTCCTGGCACAGGAAGCACTCGATGCACTTGCGGAACTCCTGCGAGCGCTCGACGTCCTCCCGCCGCATCCGGTACTCGCCGGGTGCCACCCCGGCGGGCGGCACGAACGCCGGGACCTCCCTGGCCTTCGCGTAGTTGAAGGACACGTCGGTCACCAGGTCGCGCACGACGGGGAAGGCCCGCATCGGGGTCACGGTGATCACCTCGTCCCGGGCGAACACCGACATCCGGGTCATGCAGAGCAGCCGCGGCCGGCCGTTGATCTCGGCCGAGCACGAGCCGCACTTGCCCGCCTTGCAGTTCCAGCGCACCGCGAGGTCCGGCGCCTGGGTGGCCTGCAGCCGGTGCACGACGTCGAGGACGACCTCGCCGTCGTGGACCTCCACGGTGTAGTCGGTGAGGGCGCCGCCGTCGGTGTCCCCCCGCCACACCCGGAACCGCGCGTCGTACGTGCTCATGCGCCGAGACCCCCTTCCAGGCCTTCCAGCTCGCTCGGGGCGAGGTACTTGGCGAGCTCCTCCGGCTCGAACAGGGCGAGCAGGTCGGGCCGTACGGGTTCGGTGCGGGTCCGTTCCAGGGCGATGCCGTCGCCGTCGGTGCGGCAGAGCAGGTTCACCGGGCGCCAGGCGCGGTCCATGGCGGGATAGTCCTCGCGGGTGTGTCCGCCGCGGGACTCGGTGCGTTCCAGGGCGGCGCGGGCCACGCATTCGCCGACGAGGAGCATGTTCCGCAGGTCGAGGGCGAGGTGCCAGCCGGGGTTGAACTGCCGATGGCCCTCGACCGCGATCCGCCGGGACCTGGCCCGCAGGGCGGCGATCCGTTCCAGGGCCTCGGCCATCTCGCCCTCCCGCCGGATGATCCCGACGAGGTTGTTCATGGTCTGCTGGAGTTCCTGGTGGAGGGTGTACGGATTCTCCGGGGCGCCCTCGCCGTCGCCGGGGCCGTCGAACGGAGCGAGGGCCTCCGCCGCCGCGGCCTCGATCTGGGCGGCCACGACCCCGCCGCCGGCCCCCGACAGCGCGTACCGCGCGGCGTGCAGCCCCGCTCGTCTGCCGAAGACCAGCAGGTCGGAGAGGGAGTTCCCGCCGAGCCGGTTGGAGCCGTGCATGCCGCCGGCGACCTCGCCGGCGGCGAAGAGCCCCGGCACGCCGACCGTCGCCGCCGTCTCCGAGTCGACGGCGACGCCGCCCATCACGTAGTGGCAGGTGGGTCCGACCTCCATCGCCTCCGCCGTGATGTCGACGTCGGCCAGTTCCTTGAACTGGTGGTACATCGAGGGCAGCCGGCGCCGGATGGCCTCGGCCGGCATGCGGGTCGACACGTCGAGGAACACCCCGCCGTGCGGGGAGCCGCGTCCCGCCTTCACCTCGGAGTTGATGGCCCGGGCGACCTCGTCGCGCGGCAGCAGCTCGGGCGGGCGGCGGTTGTGGTCGGGGTCCTCGTACCAGCGGTCGCCCTCCTCCTCGGTCTCCGCGTACTTCTCCTTGAAGACGTCGGGGACGTAGTCGAACATGAAGCGCCGGCCCTCGGAGTTCCGCAGGACCCCGCCGTCGCCGCGGACGGACTCGGTGACGAGGATGCCCTTCACCGACGGCGGCCAGACCATGCCGGTCGGGTGGAACTGCACGAACTCCATGTTCACCAGCGGCGCTCCGGCGAGCAGGGCGAGCGCGTGGCCGTCGCCGGTGTACTCCCAGGAGTTCGAGGTCACCTTGAAGGACTTGCCGATGCCGCCGGTGGCGAGGACGACGGCGGGGGCCTCGAGGACGAGGAAGCGGCCGCTCTCCCGCTCGTAGCAGAAGACCCCGGAGACCCCGCCGTCCGCGTCCTTGAGGACGCGGGTGACGGTGAACTCCTGGAAGACCTTGAGGCGGGCCTCGTGGTCGCCGGTCTCGCGGTGGTCCTCCTGCTGGAGGCCGACGGACTTCTGCTGGAGGGTGCGGAGCAGTTCGAGGCCGGTCCGGTCGCCGACGTGGGCGAGCCGCGGGTACTCGTGGCCGCCGAAGTTCCGCTGCGAGATCCGGCCGTCGGGGGTGCGGTCGAAGAGCGCGCCCCAGGTCTCCAGCTCCCAGACCCGCTCGGGGGCCTCCTGGGCGTGCAGCTCGGCCATCCGCCACTGGTTGAGGAACTTCCCGCCGCGCATGGTGTCGCGGAAGTGGGTCTTCCAGTCGTCCTGCGGGTGGACGTTGGCCATGGAGGCGGCGATGCCGCCCTCGGCCATCACGGTGTGCGCCTTGCCGAACAGGGACTTGCAGATCACGGCCGTACGGGCGCCCGCGCGGCGTGCTTCGATCGCGGCCCGCAGTCCGGCGCCGCCCGCGCCGACCACGACCACGTCCCACTGCTCTCGCTCGACGTGCGTCATCTCAGAAGAACCTCGGGTCGTCGAAGGTGCCGGTGGCGAGCAGGTACACGTACAGGTCGCAGAGGGCGACGCTGATGAGGGAGGCCCAGGCGAGGAGCATGTGACGGGCGTTCAGCCGGCCCACCCAGCTCCACAGCCGGTAGCGGACGGGGTGCTTCGAGAAGTGCTTGAGGCGTCCGCCGACGATGTGCCGGCAGGAGTGGCAGGAGAGGGTGTACGCCCAGATCAGGACGATGTTGACGAGGAAGATCAGGGTTCCGAGCCCGGCGTGCCCCCAGGCGTAGTCGGCGTTCCTGAAGGTGAGCACGGTGTCGTACGTGAGGATTCCGGCCACCGGCAGCGCCGCGTAGAAGAAGTAGCGGTGGAGGTTCTGCAGGAGGAGCGGGAAGCGGGTCTCGCCGGTGTACGCGCGGTGGGGTTCGGCCACCGCGCAGGCCGGGGGAGCGGCCCAGAAGCCCCGGTAGTACGCCTTGCGGTAGTAGTAGCAGGTCAGCCGGAAGCCCAGCGGGAAGACCAGGATCAGCAGGGCGGGGGAGAGGCCCCACCAGCTGCCGAAGACCTCCCAGTTCGGTCCGCCGCGCATGGGGACGCAGTTCTCCGCGAGGCAGGGCGAGTAGAACGGCGAGACGTAGGGCGCGGCGTAGTAGTCGGCGTTGGCGAAGGCCCGCCAGGTCGAGTAGGCGACGAAGGCGAGCAGTCCGGCGGCGGTGGCGGCCGGGGCGAGCCACCAGCGGTCGGTGCGCAGGTGGCGGGCGGAGATGGCGGCGCGCCCCGGGGAGCGCACCCCCGTGGCGGTTGGGTCGGTTCCGGGGGGTTCCGTACCTGTGGCCAACAGGCCCTCCTGGGGTCGGCTCCTACGGTCGGACGCCGCCGTCGCCCGGGATCACGGCGCGTGGCGGTCGCGTGCTCCCAGTCCTTCGTCGTCCGTGTCCGTCCACAGCCCGCTGTCGTACGGGGTGTCGGGAATGGTCACCAGGCTCTCGGCGCGGCCGGCGGCCGGCGCGGCGGGTGCGCCGCCCTCGGCCGTGACGGAGCGCTCCAGCTGTCCGACCGTGCGGACCAGGTCTTCGAGGCTGCGCTTGACGGCTGCCAGATCGTCCTGAACGGACATGGTTTGCCCTCACTTCCGCGAGCGGCTTCGGCAGGAGTGTTGCGCGTCACATCCCGCTTGGGAAGCCATGTGCACCGGATTCCACTCGTCCGGAGCGCTCCTTGCTCCGGCGGTTGGGCCGCACGAGTGGGGTTTTCCGGACGTGCCGCCGTGTCGCCGTGGCCGGATCCGCTCCGTCCTTTTCAGTGTATGAGCAATAGGTGTGATCATCTCCAAATGGAATGAATCTGGACGAAGGGGTACAAGTCATGTCCCAGATCGGCGCCCCCCGCGGGAGGACATGCTCCAGGAGCCCCCGCTCCCGCACGCTCCGCTCCGTCGCGACCCTCACCAGCGCCGTCCTCGCCGTCACCGTGCTCGCCGGCTGCAGCTCGGGCGACGAGGCCGACGAGACCCCGGCCGCGGCCCAGGACAACGCGCCCGCCGCACGCGACAAGGTCGCCGACGGAGGCACCCTCCGCTGGGCCGTCGACGCGGTGCCCACCACCCTCAACACCTTCCAGGCCGACGCCGACGGCACCACCTCCCGGATCGCCGGAGCCGTGCTCCCCTCCCTCTACACGCTCGACGAGCGGGGCCGGCCGCGGCTGAACGAGGACTACCTGGAGTCCGCGCAGGTCGTCGAGACGGAGCCCAAGCAGGTCGTCCTCTACAAGCTCAACCAGCAGGCGGTGTGGAGCGACGGACGCGAGATCGGGGCGCCCGACTTCGTGGCGCAGTGGCGGGCGCTGAGCGGTCGGGACACCGCGTACTGGACCGCCCGGAACTCCGGCTACGAGCGGATCGAGAAGATCGAGCGGGGCAAGAACGACCTGGAGGTACGGGTCACCTTCTCCAAGCCCTACGCCGACTGGCAGTCCCTCTTCACCCCGCTCTACCCGAAGCAGGTGATGGGCTCCCCGAACTCCTTCAACGACGGGGCCCGCACCACCCTCAAGGCCACCGCAGGACCGTTCCTGCTGAAGTCGATCGACCGCAAGAACGGCGACGTCACGCTCGCCCGCAACCCCCGCTGGTGGGGCCAGCCCGCCAAGCTCGACAGCGTCGTCCTCAAGGCCGTCCCCCGCGCCGAGCGGGCCGCGGCACTCGCCGCCGGCACCCTCGACCTGGCCGAGATCGATCGCTCCACCGCCGAGCGGATCTCGCTCGCGCTCCGCGACGCCCGCGCCGGACGCAGCGGCGCCCAGGCGGCCCTCGCCCACGGCCCCGGCTCCTCCATCACCCCCTCCAAGGCCCTGAAGTCCTGGGCCCTCGCCCACGGCTCCGACGAGGAGAAGGCGGAGGAGGTCCAGGCCGCCCGCGAGAAGAACCAGAAGGCCATCGCCGAGTACGCGAGCGCCCAGGACATCCTGGCGAAGTACGTCGTCCGCAAGTCCCTGGAACCCGCCTACACCCAGCTCTCCCTGAACGGCGAGTCCGGGCCGCTCGCCGACGAGCGGGTACGCCGCGCGGTGGCCCGCGCGATCAACCGCCAGGAACTGGCCGAATCCGTACTCAAGCCGCTCGGCCTCCCGGCCCGGCCCCCCGGCAGCCACCTCGCCCTCGCCGGCCAGGCCGCCTACGCGGACAGCAGCGACGCGCTCGGCGACCAGGACACCAAGGAGGCACGGGCGCTGCTCGCCGACGCGGGCTGGGTGCCGGGCGGCGCCGAGCGGAAGCCCGCGGAGGCGGGCACGAAGGCGGGCAGCGAGGCCGAGAAGAAGAAGGCGGCGGCGGAGAAGGGGGAGAAGACCGGCTCCACGGACGCCGACTCCACCAAGACCGACTCCACCAAGTCGGACGCCACCAAGACCGACGCCACCAAGACCGACGCCAAGAAGAAGGACAGCGACACCGCATCCGACGAGGGCCTCTACATCGTCGGCGACGACAAGCCGGGCGAGCGCCGCGCCGCACCCGCCCCCGTCATCGGCGCGGGCGGCCCCGAGAACGGCACCAACATCCTCGCCCCCGCCCCCGCGGCCGCCCGGCAGAGCGCCGCGCTGCTGGCCCGCGCCGAAGCCCTCGACACGGGTACGGGCGCCGCCCGCGCCGCCCAGTCGGTCGCCCGGACGGACAAGGGCGTCGCCGGGGCCTACGCCCCGCGCGGCACCGCCGCCCCGGTGACGGCCCCGGACGCCGCCAAGGCCCTCGGCAAGGACGGCAAGGCGCTCAGCCTCCGCTTCGTCCTGCCCTCCGGCCCCGGCTCCGAGTCGCTGCGGGCGGTCGGCGACCGGATCGTCCGGATGCTCGACGCCGTCGGCATCCGCACCGAGGTGACCAAGGTCTCCGACGAGAGCTTCTTCAAGGACCACATCGCCTCGGGCGACTACGACCTCGCCCTCTACTCCTGGCCGGCCTCCGCCTTCCCGGCGACCGACGCCCGGCCGATCTTCGCCAAGCCCGAGCCCGCCTCGGACGGCTCCCTCCTGGTCGAGCAGAACTACTCGCGGGTCGGCACCGACCGCATCGACCAGCTGTTCGACCAGGCGGCGGGGACGCTCGACGAGGAGGAGGCCCGTGACCTGGTGCGTCAGGCCGACGCCCGGATCTGGGCCGCCGCCGGCTCCATCCCGCTCTACCAGCGGCCGCAGCTCGTCGCCGCGAAGGCCGATCTGGTGAACGCCGGAGCCTGGGGTCTCGCCGCTCCCCGGTACCAGGACATCGGCTTCAAGAAGGCCAGCACGTCCAAGGGCGCCGAACGCAACCGCTAGAACCGCGAAAAGCCCATGAAAGCTATGTAACCGCAGGTCACAACCTCAGAACCAGCTCAATTTCCTTGCCCGCCGGTGAACCCGGCGGGCAGGATCGCGTCGGCCCTTTGACCCGGTCGCACGACCTCCCCCACACCCTGCACCACCCACAGCAGAGACTCTCGGATCTTGGCCGGGGAAGCCCCTTGCGCGGCAGCCCCGTACCATAGGACATAGCCGTGGCGCGTCCGCCCGGCGGGCGTACGAGGAACTGACGCCGCATCCCACGATCCGAGAGAAGCGCAAGCACCCATGCCCACGCGCCACGACATCCGTAACGTCGCCATCGTCGCCCACGTCGACCACGGCAAGACGACCATCGTCGACGCCATGCTCAAGCAGGCCGGTGCCTTCGCCGCCCACCAGCAGCTCGACGACCGCATGATGGACTCGAACGACCTGGAGCGTGAGAAGGGCATCACGATCCTCGCCAAGAACACGGCGGTGAAGTATCACCCCAAGGACGGCGGGGCCCCGATCACGATCAACATCATCGACACCCCCGGCCACGCCGACTTCGGTGGCGAGGTCGAGCGCGGTCTGTCGATGGTGGACGCGGTCGTCCTCCTCGTGGACGCCTCCGAGGGTCCGCTCCCGCAGACCCGCTTCGTGCTGCGCAAGGCGCTCCAGCAGCGCAAGCCCGTCATCCTCTGCATCAACAAGACGGACCGCCCGGACTCCCGGATCGACGAGGTCGTCAACGAGACCTACGACCTGTTCCTGGACCTGGACGCCGACGAGGACCAGATCGAGTTCCCGATCGTCTACGCCTGCGGCCGTGACGGCATCGCCTCGCTGACCAAGCCGGAGAACGGCACGGTTCCCGCGGACAGCGACAACCTGGAGCCGTTCTTCTCCGCGATCCTGGAGCACGTCCCGGCCCCGGTGTACGACGAGGAGGCCCCCCTCCAGGCGCACGTCACCAACCTGGACGCCGACAACTTCCTCGGCCGCATCGCGCTGCTCCGCGTCGAGCAGGGCGAGCTGCGCAAGGGCCAGACGGTCGCGTGGATCAAGCGTGACGGCACCATCTCCAACGTCCGCATCACCGAGCTGATGATGACCGAGGCGCTCACCCGCAAGCCCGCCGAGGTCGCCGGCCCCGGTGACATCTGCGCCGTCGCCGGTATCCCCGACATCATGATCGGCGAGACCCTGGCCGACCCGGAGAACCCGATCGCGCTGCCGCTGATCACGGTCGACCAGCCGGCCATCTCCATGACCATCGGCACCAACACCTCGCCGCTCGTCGGCCGTGGTGGCACGGGCAAGGGCGCGGACGCCAAGGCCGCGGTCAAGAACCGCAAGGTCACCGCCCGCCAGGTGAAGGACCGTCTGGACCGCGAGCTGATCGGTAACGTCTCGCTCCGCGTCCTCGACACCGAGCGCCCGGACGCCTGGGAGGTCCAGGGCCGTGGTGAGCTCGCGCTCGCCATCCTGGTCGAGCAGATGCGCCGCGAGGGCTTCGAGCTGACCATCGGCAAGCCGCAGGTCGTCACCAAGGAGGTCGACGGCAAGATCCACGAGCCGGTCGAGCGCCTCACGGTCGACGTCCCCGAGGAGCACATGGGTGCGGTCACGCAGCTCATGGGCGTCCGCAAGGGCCGCATGGACAACATGTCGAACCACGGCTCCGGCTGGGTCCGCATGGAGTTCGTCGTTCCGTCCCGTGGCCTCATCGGCTTCCGTACGGAGTTCCTGACGCAGACCCGTGGCACGGGCATCGCCCACTCGATCCACGAGGGTCACGAGCCGTGGTTCGGCCCGCTGGTCACCCGTAACAACGGCTCCCTGGTCGCCGACCGCGCCGGTGCCGTCACCGCCTTCGCGATGACGAACCTCCAGGAGCGCGGTGTGCTGTTCACCGAGCCCGGCACCGAGGTGTACGAGGGCATGATCGTCGGCGAGAACTCGCGCTCCGACGACATGGACGTGAACATCACCAAGGAGAAGAAGCTCACCAACATGCGCTCCTCCTCGGCCGATTCCTTCGAGGCGATCGTCCCGCCGCGCAAGCTCTCCCTGGAGCAGTCCCTGGAGTTCTGCCGCGACGACGAGTGCGTCGAGGTCACCCCGGAGGCCGTGCGCATCCGCAAGGTGATCCTCGACCAGAACGCGCGTGGCCGCGCGTCCTCGCGCGCCAAGAACGCCTGACGCGAGCGCCGCATGACGCCGATGTCGGCGGGGTAGATCACGGTCCTGTGATCTACGTCGCTCTCGGCTGACACTGCGTCAGTACAAGAGCCCGGACCCCCACAGGCACTGTGGGGGTCCGGGCTTTTCGTCAAGTTCCGTCAACTCCATTTCGGAGGCCAGGTGTCCGGATATCGGCCATCGCTCTCCGGTACGTGTGTTAACGGTCCGTTTCGGGCGTGTCTGTCTGTGCTCAGTTTGTCCGGATTTCGGTATCCGGGGGGGTGGTGATGTTGTCAAAACGAGACCACTTAAGTGTGGTTTACAGCCCGGACGTACTTAATAGTTGGCTCCATTGAGCTCGGGTCAATGGGTCACGCACTGTGGGGAGTGCCGACTCACGAGCACACTCGGGGCACTTGAGTCCAAAGCCGTCAGGGGTGTCGGCGAAACTCGGAGTGCCCCTCTTGTAGTGACAAAGTGGACTCATGAGGAGGAACCCATGCGCGGTGCCAAGAGCGCCAAGTGGGTAACGGGCGCGATCATCGTTGCCCTTGCTGCGACCGCCTGTGGCGGGGGTAAGAGCGGAGGCGGCAGCGACGCCAAGGGCGCTGTTGACCCGAACGGAATCTTCTCCGTCGAGCTGGGCGAGCCCGAGAAGCCCCTGCTCACCGGCGACACGATGGAGTCCAACGGCTCCGCCGTGATGGCCGGCCTGTTCTCGACCCTGGTCGACTACAAGGCCGACGGTTCGCTGGAGATGATCAACGCCGAGTCGGTCACCACGACGGACTCGAAGAAGTGGACCGTCAAGCTGAAGGCCGGCTGGACGTTCCACGACGGCACCCCGGTGACCTCCAAGTCCTTCGTGGACGCCTGGAACTGGAACGCCAACGTCAAGAACGCCCAGGGTCTGTCCTCGTGGTTCGCGGACATCAAGGGCTTCGACAAGGTCCACCCCGAGGCCGAGGGCGCCAAGCCCACCGCCGAGACGATGGAGGGCCTGAAGGTCGTCGACGAGACCACCTTCACGATCGAGCTCACCAAGGCCGTTCCGTACTTCGGCCACAAGCTCGCGTACATCGTCTTCGCCCCGCTCCCGGCGTCCTTCTACAAGGACCCCGAGGCCGGCGGCCAGAAGCCGGTCGGCAACGGTCCCTACAAGTTCAAGAGCTGGGACCACAAGAAGAAGATCGAGATCACTCGATACGACGACTACAAGGGCCCGAACAAGGCGAAGAACGGCGGTGTGGTCTTCAAGAACTACACCACCCTCGAGGCCGCGTACGAGGACCTGAAGTCGGGCAACGTCGACGTTCTCCGTCAGATCGCGCCGAAGGACCTCCCGGTCTACCGCCAGGACCTCGGCGACCGCGCCGTGGACCAGCCGTACTCCGCGATCCAGACCATCGCCGTCGCCTTCTACGCCGACCAGTGGAAGAAGCCGAAGGCGATCGACCCCCGCGTCGTGCAGGGTCTGTCGATGGCGATCGACCGCGCCACCATCACCAAGACGGTGCTGAACGGCACGCGTGAGCCCGCGACCGGCTGGGTCGCCAAGGGTGTCCTGGGCTTCCAGGAGGACGGTGGCGCCGGCGTCACCAAGTTCGACCCCGCCAAGGCCAAGGAGCTCATCAAGGCCGGCGGTGGCGTCCCGAACAACAAGATCTCCATCCAGTACAACGCCGACGGTGGCCACAAGGAGTGGGTGGACGCTGTCTGCAACTCCATCCAGCAGGCCACCGACGTCCAGTGCGTCGGCGACGGCAAGCCGGACTTCCAGGCCGACCTGACCGCTCGTAAGACCAAGCAGGTCAAGTCCCTGTACCGCTCCGGCTGGGTGCTCGACTACCCGGTGAACGCCAACTTCATCTCGGACCTGTTCCGTACGGGTGCGGGCGGCAACCAGGGCGACTTCTCCAACAAGGACCTGGACGCCAAGATCGCGAAGGCCGACTCGGCCGCCACCCTTGACGAGTCCGTCAAGGCCTACCAGGCGATCGAGAAGGACCTCAAGAACTACATGCCGTCCATCCCGCTCTGGTACTACAAGGTCAACGCGGGCTTCTCCGAGAAGGTTTCGGGCGTGGCGTACGGCCAGGACGGTGACCCGATCCTGACCGGCGTCGAGGTCAAGAAGTAATCACCCAAGCGTAGTCCGCCTGCCGATGCGGGGCTGACGGGATGTCAGCCCCGCCCTCGGCGCCTTACGTATGTGGCTGGGGGGCCCTTCCACGACATTCGCGCACCCGCTTCGGGGCGCGGCTGCCGCGGGAGGGCCCGTCGGTTGCTGCTGTCATATTTCAACGGAGGCATGATGGGGCGCTATGTCGCACGACGACTGCTCCAGATGATCCCGGTTTTCCTCGGGACCACCCTGCTGATCTTCCTCATGGTCTACAGCCTGCCCGGCGACCCCGTGGCGGGGATGTTCGGGGACAAGGGCGCTGACCCCGCGACCCTCGCGAAGATCAGACACGATCTGGGACTGGATCTGCCGCTCTGGCAGCAGTACTGGAACTACATGACCGACATCATCCTGCACTTCGACTTCGGGACCCAGATCCGCAACGGTCGCCCGATCACCGACGTGCTGGGTGAGGCGTTCCCCGTCACCCTGCAGCTCGCCGCCCTGGCGTTCGCGTTCGAGCTGGTCTTCGGCATCGGCCTCGGCATCATCGCCGGGCTCAAGGCCGGCCGGCTCGCCGACAACGCGATCCTCATCTTCACGCTGCTGATCATCTCGATCCCGGTCTTCGTCCTCGGCTTCATCATCAAGATGGTGTTCGCCTTCGAGCTCGGCTGGATCGAACCGAACGTCAGCAACGACCAGTTGGTGTCCGAGATGATCGCTCCGGCCATTGTGCTCGGCGGTCTGTCACTCGCCTATGTGGCCCGGCTCACCCGGACCTCCATGGCGGAGAACCTGCGCGCCGACTACATGCGTACGGCCGTCGCCAAGGGCCTGCCCCGCCGCCGTGTCATCGGCGTGCACCTGATGCGCAACTCGATGATCCCCGTGGTCACCTTCCTCGGCACCGACATCGGCGCCCTCATGGGCGGCGCGGTCGTCACCGAGCGCATCTTCAACATCAAGGGCGTCGGTGGCCTCATCGCGGAGTCGATCACCCGGCGTGAAGGGTCGACCCTGGTCGGCCTCGTCACCATCCTGGTGATCATCTACCTCGTCACCAGCCTGCTCATCGACCTGCTGTACGCGGTCCTGGACCCGAGGATCCGGTATGCCTGACGTGACCAAGACCCCGACCGCCGTCGAGGACGCCGTCGCGCTCCCCGCCGACGTGACGCCGGTGAAGCAGGAGAAGGCCCGCAGCCTCTGGGGCGACGCGTGGGTCGACCTGCGCCGCAACCCGTACTTCATCGTGGCCTCGGTGCTGATCTTCTTCCTGCTCCTGATCGCCGCCTTCCCGAGCCTCTTCACCAGCGCCTCGCCCACCAGGGGCGACCTCGTGAAGCACTTCCTCGGCAAGCCGGAGCTCGGCAGCATCGGCTCCGAGGGCTGGCTCGGCTACGACGGCCAGGGCCGCTCCGTGTACGCCCGACTGATCTACGGCACCCGTGCCTCGATCATCGTCGGCGTCTGCGTCACCGCGATCGTCACCCTCGTCGGTGGCGTGATGGGCATGCTCGCCGGCTACTTCGGCGGCTGGGTCGACGCGGTGCTCTCGCGCCTCACCGACATCTTCTTCGGCATCCCGTTCCTGCTCGGCGCCATGGTCGTCCTGCAGTCCTTCGTCGACCGGACGGTCTGGGTCGTCGTCTTCGCCCTCGCGTTCCTCGGCTGGACCCAGATGGCCCGCGTCATGCGCGGCGCCGTGATCACCGTCAAGCACGCCGACTACGTGCACGCGGCCAAGGCGCTCGGCGCCGGCACGACCCGCATCCTGTTCCGGCACATCCTGCCGAACGCGATGGCCCCGGTG
Source organism: Streptomyces venezuelae ATCC 10712 (assembly GCF_008639165.1). Lineage (NCBI taxonomy): Bacteria > Bacillati > Actinomycetota > Actinomycetes > Kitasatosporales > Streptomycetaceae > Streptomyces > Streptomyces venezuelae. Next base: position 5,125,769 of record NZ_CP029197.1, read on the forward strand.
ATCGTCGTCGCCACCATCGCCCTCGGCGGTTACATCTCCGCCGAGGCCACCCTGTCGTACCTCGGTCTCGGCCTCGCCGCCCCGACCGTGTCGTGGGGTGTGGACATCTCCACCGGTGTCGACCAGATCCGAGTGGCGCAGCACATCCTGCTGTGGCCCTCGATCATGCTCAGCATCACCGTTCTGGCGTTCATCATGCTCGGCGAAGCCGTCCGCAACGCCCTCGACCCCAAGCTGCGCTAGGAGGGCGTTACACGTGACCATCATCGACAACACCGCGACGGTCCCGTCGCCCCGCGACGGCGCCGACCACAACGGTCCGCTGCTCGAAGTCCGCGACCTGCACGTCGAGTTCCACACCCGTGACGGTGTGGCCAAGGCGGTCAACGGCGTCAACTACTCGGTGAACGCCGGCGAGACCCTCGCCGTCCTCGGCGAGTCCGGCTCCGGCAAGTCCGTCACCGCGCAGGCCATCATGGGCATCCTCGACATGCCGCCCGGCAAGATCCCGCAGGGCGAGATCCTGTTCCGCGGCCAGGACATGCTCAAGATGGCCGACGAGGAGCGCCGGAAGATCCGCGGCCGGAAGATCGCGATGATCTTCCAGGACGCGCTGTCCTCCCTCAACCCGGTCCTCAGCGTCGGCTACCAGCTCGGCGAGATGTTCCGGGTGCACCAGGGCCTGTCCAAGAAGGACGCCAAGGTCAAGGCCATCGAGCTGATGGACAAGGTCAAGATCCCCGCCGCCGCGGCGCGGGTCTCCGACTACCCCCACCAGTTCTCCGGCGGCATGCGCCAGCGCATCATGATCGCCATGGCGCTCGCCCTCGAGCCCGACCTGATCATCGCCGACGAGCCCACCACGGCTCTCGACGTGACGGTCCAGGCCCAGGTCATGGACCTCCTCGCGGAGCTCCAGCGCGAGTACAACATGGGTCTGATCCTGATCACCCACGACCTCGGCGTCGTCGCCGACGTCGCGGACAAGATCGCCGTCATGTACGCCGGCCGGATCGTCGAGCAGGCGCCGGTGCACGAGCTGTACGGGCGCCCCGCGCACCCGTACACCCGAGGCCTGCTGGACTCGATCCCGCGCCTGGACCAGAAGGGCCAGGAGCTCTACGCGATCAAGGGCCTGCCGCCCAACCTGCTCAAGGTGCCCACCGGCTGCGCCTTCAACCCGCGCTGCCCCAAGGCCGACGACATCTGCCGCACGGAGATCCCGGCCCTGGTGCCGGTCACCGAGCAGGACGGCTCGGACCTTCCGGGCCGGAAGAGCGCCTGCCACTTCTGGAAGGAGACGATCCATGGCTGACCTCAGCAAGAACGAAGAGGCCGTGGCCGCCGCCGTCGAGGCCCCGGTGGGCCGCGGCGAGCCGATCCTCCAGGTGCGCAACCTGAAGAAGCACTTCCCGCTGACGCAGGGCATCCTCTTCAAGAAGCAGATCGGCGCGGTCAAGGCCGTGGACGGGGTCTCCTTCGACCTCTACCAGGGCGAGACCCTCGGCATCGTGGGCGAGTCCGGCTGTGGCAAGTCCACGGTCGCCAAGCTCCTGATGAACCTGGAGCGGGCCACCGCCGGCGAGGTCTTCTACAAGGGCCAGGACATCACCAAGCTGACCGGCCGCGCGCTGAAGGCCGTGCGCCGCAACATCCAGATGGTGTTCCAGGACCCGTACACCTCGCTCAACCCGCGCATGACGGTCGGCGACATCATCGGCGAGCCCTTCGACATCCACCCCGAGGTGGCCCCGAAGGGCGACCGGCGCCGCAAGGTGCAGGAGCTGCTCGACGTCGTCGGTCTGAACCCCGAGTACATCAACCGGTACCCGCACCAGTTCTCCGGCGGTCAGCGCCAGCGCATCGGCATCGCCCGCGGCCTCGCGCTCAACCCGGAGATCATCATCTGCGACGAGCCGGTGTCGGCCCTGGACGTCTCCGTCCAGGCGCAGGTCATCAACCTGATGGAGAAGCTCCAGGACGAGTTCAACCTCTCCTACCTCTTCATCGCGCACGACCTGTCGATCGTCCGGCACATCTCGGACCGCGTCGGCGTCATGTACCTCGGCAAGGTCGCCGAGATCGGTACGGACGAGCAGATCTACGAGCACCCGACGCACCCGTACACCCAGGCGCTGCTCTCCGCGGTGCCGGTGCCGGACCCGGAGGCCCGCGCGCACCGCGAGCGGATCATCCTCACCGGTGACGTCCCCTCGCCGGCGAACCCGCCGTCGGGCTGCAGCTTCCGCACCCGGTGCTGGAAGGCGCAGGACAAGTGCGCGCAGGAGACCCCGCTGCTCGCGATCCCGGAGCGCTTCAAGGGCCAGGACACCAAGGCCGCGCACCTCTCGGCGTGCCACTTCGCCGAGGAGAAGCAGGTCGTTCCGGTGCACTGACACCCCGCTCGAACGTCACGGCCGGCCCCCGGCGCCCCACAGGCGCCGGGGGCCGGCCGTCGGCGTCTCCCCGGAGAGCGGCCCGCCGCGTCCCGCGGCCGGGGCGCGGCGCACCCCCGGCCGGTTACCTGCGCCGGACGGGTGTCTCGGGCCACCGGGCGCGGTGGGACGCCCGGGACGGGGCCCGGCGTCTGTGACTGTGGTGCGGCATCCCCGGTGTCATCCGGCACCGTCCGCCACGCCGACGCCCTGGAGGCCGCCCGCCCATGACCACGGTCACCGGTTCGAACCCCCGCCGCCGCTCCCTGCTCACCGGCGTCCTCGCCCTCGGCGCCGCCACCGCGCTGCCCGTGGCCGCGGCCGGCCGGGCCAGGGCCGACGGCGACCTCCCCGACGCGCCGCGAGACACCGCGCAGACCGCGCCGCGAGACACCGCGCAGGCCGCCCGGCAGGCCACCGTCATCGCGGACTGCGACACCTGGGGCGCCCGCCCGCCCGGCGCCCCCCTCACGGTCCGCCCGGCCCCCGCGGTGAAGATCATCGTCCACCACACGGCCACCCCCAACGTCACCGACCTCTCGCGGGAGCAGGCCTTCCGGCTCGCCCGCTCCATGCAGGTCTGGGCCATGGACGACCGCGGCTGGAGCGACACCGGCCAGCACTTCACGATCAGCCGCGGCGCCCATGTCGTCGAGGGCCGGCACGGCAGCCTGGCCGCCCTCGGCGACGGCGACCGGACCGTCGAGGCCGCGCACTGCACCGGGCAGAACACCGTCGCCATCGGCATCGAGAACGAGGGCACCTACACCTCGGTCGACCCGCGCGGCGAGCAGTACGCGGCCCTCGTCGACCTGTGCGCCCACATCGGCCAGCAATACGGGCTGCGCGCGTACCAGATCTACGGCCACCGCGACTTCAACGCCACCGAGTGCCCCGGCGACCGGCTGTACGCGCTGCTGCCGCGGCTCCGCCATGACGTGGCCGCGCTGATCGGCGGCGACCCGGCCCCGCCGGTGTGGCCGCTGCTGCGCACCGGCGACACGGGCGAGCGGGTGCGGGCGCTCCAGCACCTGCTGGCGGGGCGGGGCGCGCCGCTCGTCCCCGACGGCTCGTTCGGCCCGGCCACCGAGCAGGCGGTACGGGACTTCCAGCGGCTCGTCCGGGCGAGGCCCGACGGCCTGGCGGGCGACCAGACCTGGCACCAGCTCGGCGTCCCGGTGCGGGCGGGCGACGCGGGGGAGGCGGTGAGGGCGGTTCAGGTCCTGCTCGGGGCGCGCGGCGTCCCCGCGGAGGCGGACGGTCTCTTCGGCCCCGGCACGGCGGCGGCGGTCGCATCCTTCCAGTCGGGTGCGGGTCTTCCCGCCGACGGTCTGGTCGACGCGCGGACCCTGGGTCGGCTGCTCGGCTGACGGGGCGCCACCGATGGGCGCCGACAACATGCATGCCGTCCGCTCTGGGGTGATATTGAGCTCTAAGTCATGCTTAGGGACATATGGGAGGCACTCCATGCGCGGAGCCACGCACGCCAAGTGGGCCGCTCTGGCCACCGCCGTCGCCCTCGCGGCGACCGCCTGTGGCGGCGGCGACGACAGCGGCGGTGGCGGAGGGGCCGACGGCATCGTGAGTTCCTCGTGGGGCGACCCGCAGAACCCGCTGGAGCCCGCCAACACCAACGAGGTCCAGGGCGGCAAGGTCCTGTCGATGATCTTCCGGGGTCTCAAGCAGTACGACCCGAAGACCGGCGAGGCCAAGGACATGCTCGCCGAGAAGATCGAGACCACCGACTCGATGAACTTCACCATCACGGTCAAGGACGGCTGGACCTTCTCCAACGGCGAGAAGGTCACCGCCAAGTCCTTCGTCGACGCCTGGAACTACGGCGCCCACCTGAAGAACAACCAGAAGAACGCCGCCTTCTTCGGCCAGATCGAGGGCTACGACAAGGTCCACCCCGAGAAGGGCGAGCCGACCGCCGAGACCATGTCCGGCCTCAAGGTCACCGGCCCCCAGACCTTCACGGTCAAGCTCACCCAGAAGTTCTCCACCTGGCCCATCACCCTGGGCTACGCCGCCTTCTCCCCGCTCCCGCAGGCCTTCTTCACGGACCACGCCGCCTGGCTCTCGAAGCCCGTCGGCAACGGCCCGTACACCGTGGACTCGTACTCCAAGGGTTCCCAGATGGCCCTCAAGCGCTGGGACGGCTACCCCGGCACCGACAAGGCCCAGAACGGCGGCATCACCCTCAAGGTCTACACCGACAACAACACCGCCTACACCGACCTGACGGCCGGAAACCTCGACCTCGTCGACGACGTCCCCGCCTCCCAACTGAAGAACGTCGAAGCGGACCTCGGCGACCGGTACATCAACGTCCCCGCCGGCATCATCCAGACCCTGTCCTTCCCGTTCTACGACCCGGCCTGGAACAAGCCCGGACAGGAGAAGCTCCGGCAGGGCCTCTCGCGGGCCATCAACCGCGAGCAGATCACCGACACGATCTTCCAGAAGACCCGCACCCCCGCGGTCGACTGGACCTCCCCGGTCCTCGGCGAGAAGGGCGGCTTCAAGGACGTCTGCGGCGACTTCTGCAAGTACGACGCGGCCGAGGCGAAGAAGCTCGTCGCCGAGGGCGGCGGCATCCCCGGCGGCACGATGACGATCTCGTACAACGCCGACACCGGCTCCCACAAGGAGTGGGTGGACGCCGTCTGCAACTCCATCAACAACGCCCTCGGCAACAACCGGGCCTGCGTCGGAAACCCCATCGGCACCTTCGCCGACTTCCGCAGCCAGGTCAGCACGCAGAAGATGAAGGGCCCGTTCCGGGCTGGCTGGCAGATGGACTACCCGCTCATCCAGAACTTCCTGCAGCCGCTGTACTACACCAACGCCTCGTCCAACGACGGCAAGTACACCAACCCGGAGTTCGACAAGCTCGTCAACCAGGCCAACGCCGAGGCCGACACCGCGAAGGCCGTCGAGACCTTCCAGCAGGCCGAGGGCATCGTCCGCGACGACATGGGCGCCATCCCGCTCTGGTACCAGAACGGCAGCGCCGGCTACTCGGAGCGCGTCTCCAACGTGACGCTCAACCCGTTCAGCGTCCCCGTCTACGACCAGATCAAGGTCAACTGACGCAGCGCGTCGGCGCGCGGCCCGGCCCGGCGATCACGCGCGAGCCGGGCCGCGCGCCTTCCCCAACCCCCGGAGCCCCCCATGGGTCGTTATGTGATCCGGCGTCTGCTGCAGATGATCCCGGTCTTCATCGGCGCCACCCTGCTGATCTTCCTGATGGTGAACGTGATGGGCGACCCCATCGCCGGCCTCTGCGGCGACCGGGCCTGCGACCCGGCGACCGCCGCCCAGCTGGAGAAGGAGTTCGGCCTCGACAAGCCCGTGTGGCAGCAATACCTGATCTACATGGGCAACCTGTTCACCGGCGACTTCGGCACCGCCTTCAACGGCCAGCCCGTCACCGAACTGATGGCGAACGCCTTCCCGGTCACCATCCGGCTCACCATCGTCGCGATCCTCTTCGAGATCGTCATCGGCATCAGCCTCGGCGTCCTCACCGGCCTGCGACGCGGCCGCCCGATCGACACCACCGTCCTCGTGCTGACCCTGGTCGTCCTCTCCATCCCCACGTTCGTCACCGGCCTGCTGATTCAGCTGCTGCTCGGCGTCAAATGGGGCTGGATCAAACCGGCGGTCTCCACCGACGCCCCCTTCGACGAGCTCATCGTCCCCGGGCTCGTCCTCGCCTCGGTCTCCCTCGCGTACGTCACCCGGCTCACCCGCACCTCCATCGCCGAGAACAAGCGCGCCGACTACGTCCGCACCGCCGTCGCCAAGGGACTGCCGCGCCGCCGGGTCATCACCCGCCACCTGCTCCGGAACTCGCTCATCCCGGTGGTCACCTTCATCGGCGCCGACATCGGCGCGCTGATGGGCGGCGCCATCGCCACCGAGCGGATCTTCAACATCCACGGCGTCGGCTACCAGCTCTACCAGGGCATCGTCCGCCAGAACACCCAGACCGTCGTCGGCTTCGTGACCGTCCTCGTCCTGGTGTTCCTGCTGGCCAACCTCCTCGTCGACCTCCTGTACGCCGTCCTTGACCCGAGGATCCGCTATGCCTGAGCCCCTTGATCCGTTCGACGACGGGCGCCCCATCAGCCACACGGGCGCGGGCGGCGCCACGGACCTCGCCATGGAAGAGGGCGAGTCGCTGGAGAAGACCCCCGGCGGACCGCTCGGCACCGGCCCCGCCGGAAAGCCCCGCTCCCTGTGGTCCGACGCCTGGCACGACCTCCGCCGCAACCCGGTCTTCATCGTCTCCGGCCTGATCATCCTGTTCCTCGTGGTGATCGCGATCTGGCCCCAGCTCATCGCCAGCGGAGACCCGCTCCAGTGCGACCTGTCCAAGGCCCAGGAGGGCTCGCAGCCCGGCCACCCGTTCGGCTTCAACGGTCAGGGCTGCGACGTCTACACCCGGACCGTGTACGGCGCCAGGGCATCCGTCCAGGTCGGCGTGTTCGCCACCCTCGGCGTGACGATCATCGGCTCGATCTTCGGCGGCCTGGCCGGCTTCTACGGCGGCGCCTGGGACGGCATCCTCTCCCGGATCACCGACGTCTTCTTCGCGATCCCCGTCATCCTCGGCGGCCTGGTGCTGCTCTCCGTCGTCACCAGCTCCACCGTCTGGCCCGTCATCGGCTTCATGGTGCTGCTCGGCTGGCCGCAGATCTCCCGCATCGCCCGCGGCTCCGTCATCACCGCCAAACAGAACGACTACGTGCAGGCCGCCCGCGCGCTCGGCGCGTCCAACTCCCGGATGCTGCTCCGCCACATCGCGCCCAACGCCCTCGCGCCCGTCATCGTCGTCGCGACCATCGCCCTCGGCACGTACATCGCGCTCGAAGCGACGCTCTCCTTCCTCGGCGTCGGCCTCAAGCCCCCCACCGTCTCCTGGGGCATCGACATCTCCTCGGCCTCGCAGTACATCCGCAACGCCCCGCACATGCTGCTCTGGCCGGCGGGCGCGCTCGCCGTCACCGTGCTCGCGTTCATCATGCTCGGCGACGCGGTGCGCGACGCCCTCGACCCCAAGCTGAGGTAGGGACCCATGCTGCTCGAAGTGCGCGACCTGCACGTGGAGTTCCACACCCGGGACGGGGTCGCCAAGGCGGTCAACGGCGTCGACTACTCCGTCGACGCAGGGGAGACCCTCGCCGTGCTCGGCGAGTCCGGCTCCGGCAAGTCCGTCACCGCCCAGGCCGTCATGGGCATCCTCGACATCCCCCCGGGGAAGATCACCCAGGGCGAGATCCTCTTCCAGGGCCAGGACCTCCTGAAGCTCAAGGAGGAGGAGCGGCGCAAGATCCGCGGCGCCAAGATGGCGATGGTCTTCCAGGACGCGCTGTCCTCCCTCAACCCCGTCGTCAGCGTCGGCGACCAGCTCGGCGAGATGTTCCAGGTCCACCGGGGCATGTCACGCAAGGACGCCAAGACCAAGGCCGTCGAACTGATGGACCGGGTCCGCATCCCCGCCGCCAAGGAACGCGTCGGCCAGTACCCCCACCAGTTCTCCGGCGGCATGCGCCAGCGCATCATGATCGCGATGGCGCTCGCCCTCGAACCCGAGCTGATCATCGCCGACGAGCCCACCACCGCCCTCGACGTCACCGTCCAGGCCCAGGTCATGGACCTGCTCGCCGAGCTCCAGCGCGAACTCAACATGGGGCTCATCCTCATCACCCACGACCTCGGCGTCGTCGCCGACGTCGCCGACAAGATCGCCGTCATGTACGCGGGCCGGATCGTCGAACGCGCCCCCGTCCACGAGATCTACAAGGCCCCCGCCCACCCGTACACCAAGGGCCTCCTCGAATCGATCCCGCGCCTGGACCAGAAGGGCCAGGAGCTGTACGCGATCAAGGGCCTGCCGCCCAACCTGCTGAACATCCCGCCGGGCTGCGCCTTCAACCCGCGCTGCCCCATGGCCCAGGACGTCTGCCGCACCGACGTGCCCCCGCTGTACGAGGTCACCGACTCGCCCGTGCCGCGCTCCAGCGCCTGCCACTTCTGGAAGGAGTGCCTCCATGGCTGAGGCGATTCTCGAAGTCCGGGACCTCCACAAGCACTACCCGCTGACCCAGGGCATCCTCTTCAAGAAGCAGGTCGGCGCGGTGAAGGCCGTCGACGGCGTCGACTTCGACCTCGCCGCGGGCGAGACCCTCGGCATCGTCGGCGAGTCCGGCTGCGGCAAGTCGACCGTCGCGAAGATGCTGGTCAACCTGGAGCGGCCGACGTCCGGCTCGATCCGCTACAAGGGCGACGACATCACCACCCTGTCGCCGAAGGCCCTCAAGGCGGTCCGCCGCAACATCCAGATGGTCTTCCAGGACCCGTACACCTCGCTCAACCCGCGCATGACGGTCGGCGACATCATCGGCGAGCCGTACGAGATCCACCCCGAGGTCGCGCCCAAGGGCGACCGGCGCCGCAAGGTGCAGGACCTCCTCGACGTCGTCGGCCTCAACCCCGAGTACATCAACCGGTACCCGCACCAGTTCTCCGGCGGCCAGCGCCAGCGCATCGGCATCGCCCGCGGGCTCGCCCTCCAGCCCGAGATCATCGTCGCCGACGAACCGGTCTCCGCGCTCGACGTCTCCGTCCAGGCCCAGGTCGTCAACCTCCTGGACAAGCTCCAGACCGAGTTCTCCCTGTCGTACGTGTTCATCGCCCACGACCTGTCGATCGTCCGGCACATCTCCGACCGGGTCGGCGTCATGTACCTCGGCCGGATCGTCGAGATCGGCACCGACGCGGAGATCTACGACCACCCCACCCACCCGTACACCCAGGCGCTGCTCTCCGCCGTCCCCGTCCCCGACCCCGAGGCGCGCGCCCACCGGGAACGGATCATCCTCACCGGAGACGTCCCCTCCCCGGCCAACATCCCCACGGGCTGCCGCTTCCGCACCCGCTGCTGGAAGGCCCAGGAGCGCTGCGCCCTCGAAGTCCCCGCCCTGGCCGTCCCCGCGGTCTTCCGCCTCACCGACAGCCCGGCGAAGCACGACTCGGCCTGCCACTTCGCGGAGGAGAAGCAGGTGGTCCCGCCGGAGAACGGCGCGGACCCCTTCGGGAAGCCCGAAGCGCCTTAACGCGCAGGCAACTTGACGGAATCGGATCCGATATACGGACACGGCAGTCTGTACACCGTACGGCCGTGCGGGTGCCGTGATCCGGCCGGGGAGGCACACGCCACCCCGGCCGGTTGCCCCCGTCGCACAGGTTTCGCGGAACCGCTTGTTTCGGTTGGTGGCGACCGTGAGTATCGGGACCGTGACTGTGACACGACCGGCACGTCTCACGGGCGCCGCGCTCTGCGCCGTGCTCGCCCTCACCTCAGCCGTGTGGATCCTCAAGGATCTCGCCGCGATCGGCTCGCCCGCCGACCTCGCCTGGTTCTGGGCCGGGGACCACCACTTCCTGATCCGGGGCCGGTCCGCCACCTCCCTGACCGACGCCGTGCTCCTCGTCGTCGCCGTCGCCGCGGTCGTCGCCGCGATCCGCTCCCGGCACGCCGCCTCCGCGCTCGCCGCCACCGGCGCCGTCACCCTCGCCCTGCGGCTGCCCGGCCTGTGGGCGCCCGACAGCGGGGTCCTCGTCACCACGCTCCTCGGACTTGCCGTCGGCGCCGGGCTCGTCGTCACCGCCGCCGCGGGCCGCCGCCCCGCCACCGCCGGCTACGAGCCGGTGCCCACCCCGCCCCGCGCCGGCCCGGCCGTCGCCGCCGGGATCCTCCTCCTGGCCGCCGCGCTCGTCGGGGCCCTGTGGGAGCTGTACTGGGCCACCGAACTGCCCACCGAGATCACCGTCGACCGGCTGACCGGCGGCCGGTCCGTCATCAAGTCGGCCCTCGCGCCGCCGCCCGCCTGGCTGTCGCTCGTCCTCCTCGGCCTGTACGGCACCGCCGCCATCTCCGCCTTCGCACGGGCCCGCCACAGCAGGGCCTTCGGGCTGACCGCCGGAGTGTTCCTGACGGCCGGCGGACTCGCCGAGGTCGCCCGGACCACCCGCTACGAACTGGTCACCCACTTCGGCGAGATCTCCACCCTCGACCAGCTGAACGTCCTCACCGCCTTCTTCGGACTGCTCGGCGGCATCGCGGTGCTCGTCCTGCTGGCCGGACGCGGCGCCCCCGCCGCCGCGCCCGGCCGCTACCCGCCGGCGGGGATGCTGCCCCCGGCCCCGCCGTACCCGCCGCCGCCCGGCTGGTGACTCAGCCGGCGCCGCCGGACGGGGCGATCCCCAGGGACCGCTTCAGGAAGTCGACCTGGAGCAGCAGCAGGTTCTCCGCGACCTGCTCCTGCGGCGTCATGTGGGTGACCCCGGTCAGCGGCAGCACCTCGTGCGGGCGGCCCGCCGCGAGGAGCGCGGAGGAGAGCCGCAGGGCGTGCGCGACCACCACGTTGTCGTCCGCGAGACCGTGCACGATCATCATCGGCCGGGCGGGCACCTCGGGCGCCGCGAGCCCGTCGTCGGTGAGCAGCGACTGCGCCGCGTACACCTCCGGGTCCTCCTGCGGGGTGCCGAGGTACCGCTCCGTGTAGTGGGTGTCGTACAGCCGCCAGTCCGTCACCGGCGCCCCGACGACCGCCGCGTGGAAGACGTCGGGCCGCCGCAGCACCGCCCGCGCCGCCAGATAGCCGCCGTACGACCAGCCCCGGATCGCCACCCGCCCCAGGTCCAGCGGGAACCGGCCGGCCAGCCCCTGGAGCGCGTCCACCTGGTCGTCGAGGGTGGGCCCGAAGTCCCGGGCGATCGCCTTCTCCCAGGCGGGGGAGCGGCCCGGCGTGCCCCGCCCGTCCGCCACGACCACCGCGAAACCCTGGTCCGCGAACCACTGCGAGGTGAGGTGCGGATGGTGCGCGGCGAGCACCCGCGGCCCGTGCGGACCGCCGTACGGGTCCATCAGGACCGGCAGCGGCCCGTCCCCCTCCTCGTACCCGGAGGGCAGCAGCACCGCGCACGGCACGCGCCGCGCGCCCGCCTCGGTGAGCCGCACCCGGGCCTCGATCACCGGCCGCTGAGCGTACGAGGCCACCACCGCGACCTGTGCGCCGTCCCGCAGCACCCGCGCCACGCTCCCCGGCGCCTCCGGTCGCGCCGACACCAGGACGGTCACCGCGCCCGAGCGCACCGCCCCGTGCACCCCGACCCCGTCCGAGAGCCGCTCCGCGCCCCGGCCGTCCACCCGGTACACATGGATCTCACCCGTCTCCGGGAGCGCCGCCGCCGCGCCCGCCGACGCCGACACGAGGACGTCGTCCGCGCCGATGTCGAGCACGGCCCTGACGTGCAGCGAGGCATCGGTCAGCGCCTCGTCCCCCACGACCAGGACCCGCGCCCCGCTCTCGTCGCTCACGCGCACGAGCCGCCCCTCGGCGTCGGACGGCGCCCAGGCTGGAACCCCCGACAGCAGCTCCAGCCACACCGGGTCCTTCTCGGCCCGTACGGTCCTCGTCTCCCCGGACTCCGGGTCCACCGCGAGGAACAACTGCTCGCGCTGGTCCCGCGCCTGGACCAGGAGCAGCGGCGCCCCGGCCGCCGACCAGTGCACGCGCGCGAGGTACGGGAACCGCTCCCGGTCCCACCGCACCTCCACCCGGCCCCCGTCGAGGTCCACCACGAACAGCCGGACGTCCGCGTTGTCCGTACCCGCCGCCGGATACCCCACCGGCTGCGGCTCCCGGTCGGGATGCGCCGGGTCCGCGATCCACCAGCGCCGCACCCCGCGGTCGTCGGCACGGGCGACGAGCAGCCGGTCGGAGGCGGGGGACCACCAGAAACCACGGTCCCGGCCCATCTCCTCCGAGGCGATGAATTCGGCCAATCCGTAGGAGACATGCGGGTCCCCGTCGGCGGCCAGCTCCCGGTCACCCGAACCGTCCGCGCCCACCACCCGCAGCGCGCCCTCCGCCACGTACGCCACCAGGCGCCCGTCCGGCGAGGGCCGGGGGTCGATCACCGGACCCGGCACCGGCAGCTCCCGCGCCGTCCCGGCCCGCAGCTCCGCCGTGAACAGCCGCCCCGACAGGGCGAAGGCCGCAAGCTCCACGGCCCCGTCCACCGCGTAGGCCACCACGCCCGCCGAGCCCTCCCGGTTCCGCTCCCGGCGCGCCCGCTCCTGCGGCGACAACTCCTCCTCCGCCCCCGCGAGCAGTACGTCAGGGTCGGCCGCCACCCGTTCCACGGGAGCACCACCGTCCCCGGGGAGATCGAGGACCCAGAGCCGGTGCGTCCGGTCGGTGCCGGACGCCGACCGCAGGAACACCACGCGCTCCCCGTCGGGGGAGACGGAGAAGCCACGCGGGACCCCCAGGGTGAACCGCTGGGTCCGGGCGTGCTGGCGGGGGAAGGAGAGCCCGGCCGAGGGTGTGGCCGGCTGCTGCCGAGACAAGGTCATGCGGCTGAAACTAGCGCCGTGCGCCCCCCTCGTGCCTCCGTCCGCCGATCGATGCGGCCGCACGGATAGTTATGATCCGTAGCGCTAGGTGGGTATGCATCCGACGGGCCTGCCCCCTGGCACATGCTGATCGACCGAACCGCTCGAATATCCGACCGAAGAAGTGTGGAGGTGAACCGCCGTGGCACTCTCGATCTCCGTGGTGGTGCTGCTGGCGATCGTCGTCTTCCTTCTCATCCGGAAATCCGGGTTGAAGGCTGGACATGCGGCGGTCTGCGCCCTCCTGGGCTTCTATCTGGCGAGCTCCTCCATCGCCCCGTCGATCAGCACCCTCACGACGAACGTCGCGGGCATGATCGGCGGCCTCAAGTTCTGAGCGGCCCGGCCCGCGGGCTCTGAGCGGTACGGTCCGAGCGCTCCCGCGCACCGACCTCGTAGGGTGGGGACATGTCCGATCTCCCCGCCCGCCGTCTGCTGCTCGTGCACGCGCACCCGGACGACGAGTCGATCAACAACGGCGCCACCATGGCCAGGTACGCGGCCGAGGGCGCCCTCGTCACCCTCGTCACCTGCACGCTCGGTGAGGAGGGTGAGGTCATCCCGCCCGAGCTCGCCCATCTGGCCCCCGACCGCGAGGACCGCCTCGGCCCGCACCGGGTCGGAGAACTCGCCGCCGCCATGACCGAGCTGGGCGTCACCGACCACCGCTTCCTCGGCGGCCCCGGCCGCTTCCGCGACTCCGGAATGATGGGCGCCGAACAGAACAAGCGCGACAACGCCTTCTGGAACACCGACGTCGACACCGCCGCCCCGTACCTCGTCGAGGTCATCAGGGAGACCCGCCCGCAGGTCCTCGTCACCTACGACCCCGACGGCGGCTACGGACACCCGGACCACATCCAGGCCCATCGGGTCGCCACCCGCGCCGCCGAACTGGCCGCCGACCCCGCCTACCGCCCCGACCTCGGCCCCGCCCACACGATCGACAAGATCTACTGGAACCGGGTCCCGCGCCCGGTCGCCGAGGCCGGGTTCGCCCGGCTGCGCGCAGAAGGCTCCGCCTTCCCGGCCGTCGCCGCGATCGACGACGTCCCCGGCGTCGTCGACGAGGACCGGATCACCACCGAGATCGCCGCAGGACCCGAACTCGCCGCCCGCAAGAGCGCGGCGATGGCCGCCCACGCCACCCAAGTCGCCGTCGACGGTCCCTTCTTCGCCCTCTCCAACGACCTCGGCCAGCCGATCTTCACCACGGAGTACTACGAGTTGGTGAAGGGCACGCCGGGCGCACCCGCCGGCGTACGCGAGACGGACCTCTTCGCGGGGGTGACGGAATGAGCTCCGAGACCCCGGACAAGCCCGCCAAGCGGGCCAAGGCGACCAGGCCGAACGGAGCCCCCGCGCCGGCCGCGCGCGCCGCGTCCACCCCGCCCGGCGCGCCCACCCTCTCCCGTAACGCCCGATTCGCCTGGTACGCGGGCCTGCTCGTCCTCGGCCTCCTCGTCGGGACCGCCGGAGCCCTCGTCCAAGCCGCCTGGCTCCCCGCCGGTTTGATCCTCGCGCTCCTCGGCACCGCCGGCCTCTTCTACGGCGGAATGCGCGCCACCGGCAACCAGATCGGGGTCGCCGCCGGCGGAGGCGGCTGGCTCATCGCCGTCATCCTGCTCAGCTTCGGACGCCCCGAAGGTGACGGGGCGTTCGGCGGAGGCGTCGGTGAGCTGCTGTTCCTCTTCGGAGGCATGGCGATCGCTGTGATGTGCACCACGCTCGCCCGGCTGCCCCGGCCGACCCCGTGAACAGGACGACTTGACCCCGCCGCCCCCGGACTTCGGCCGGAATGACCGTCGTCCGTCACCCGGGGGTCGGGTATGGAACGGCGGCGGCCAGTATGGTGGTGCGCGCCGCCGAACCGCCCGGGTTACACGAGCCTCAGCAAGAGCGGGCGGTGGAGCCAACCGGGAGATCCTGCTTTGAGTCGTGAAACTGGTCGAGAGACTGACAGTTCGTCCTCCGGCGCCCAGGGGCGCGGTGGAGCCGCGTACCCCTCGGGTACACCGCCGTACGGATCCCGCCAGTATCCGTCGCTCCACCCCACGCAGGACGCGCCGGAGGAGACCGCCGCCGCGCCCGCGCCGCCGGAGGAGCCCAAGACCGAGACGACCCTGACGACCCGCATCCGGATCAACATCCCGGGTTCGCGTCCGATCCCGCCGGTCGTGGTCCGTACGACGGTCAACGAGACGCCCGCACCGGACACCGCCCCGGAGCCCGCCCCGGCCCCGGCGCCGGAGCCCGAGCCGGTGGCGGCCCCCGAGCCGCCGCAGGCCGAGGAGGCCCCCAAGGCGAAGGAGACGAGCGACTGGTTCGCGCCCCGCAAGGCGGCGCCCCAGAGCCCGGCACCCGCGCCCGCCCAGCCCGCGCCCCCCGCCCCGAAGCCCTCCCCGGGCCTCGCCGGACCGGACGCCCCCGGCACCGGCTTCGCGGGCTCCGCGACGTCCGGCGTCCCGACCGTCGGCAGCACCCCGTCGAGCCGCCCGGTCACCCCGGGCCGCCCCACCACCGGCAACCCGCTCTACGAGAGCGGCACCCCGTCGGGCGGCACGCCGATGTACGACGGGACCCCGTCGGGTGGCACCCCCATGTACACGGGTACGCCTCCGGGCGGCACGCCGATGTACGACGGGACCCCCTCGGGCGGCACCCCCCTGTACGACGGCACGCAGACCTCGAGCACCCCGATGTACGACGGCACTCCCGCCGCCGGCACGCCCCGGTACCGGGGCCCGGCGGGGGAGCCGACCGGCCCCACGACGGGCCCGGTCATGGGCACGGCGTCACTGAGCGGCCCGGGGGCACGCGCGGGCCAGGGACCGGGTCAGGGACCGGGCCAGGGTCCGGGTCGAGGCCCGGGCGCCGGTCCCGGATCGCCGTTCGCCGGCGGCACGCCCGGCGGCGTACCCGGTGGCTCCCCGGCCGGTGGTCCCGCCGGTGGCCCCGGCGGCGCTCCCCGCCTGTCCGACGACACCGCGATCCTGACGCCGCAGGCCCCCGCCCCGACGCGGGGCCGCAAGGGCGGCCCGGGCGGCCCGTCCGCCCCCAGTGGCGCCCACGCCGGACAGCCCGCCGACGGCAGCGGCCACATCTCCGGAGACACGCTCACCAGCGGCATCCCCGTGGTCCCGCCGAGCGCCGCCCGCCCCGGCCCCGCCGCCCCGCGCGGCGAGGAGCAGGCGGCCCCGGCCGCCGCCCCGCGCCCCGCACCGGCCCCGAACCGCGCGGCCCCGGCGAAGAAGGGCCGCTCCAAGCTGGTCCTCGTCGCCGCCGGAGTCTTCGGCCTCGTGGGCATCGCGTACGGCGCGGGCCTGCTCCTCAACCACTCCGACGTCCCGAAGGGGACCACGGTCCTCGGCGTGGACATCGGCGGCGGTACGAAGGAGGAGGGCGTCAACAAGCTGGAGGCGGCCCTCGGCAAGCGCGCCGGAACCCCGCTCCAGCTCGGCATCGGCGGCAAGAAGGTCCAGCTGGCGCCGGACAAGGCGGGCCTGGCCCTCGACAGCCAGGAGACCGTCCGCGCGGCCGCCGGCAGCGACTACAACCCGGTCTCCGTCATCGGCTCGCTGTTCGGCGGAGAGCGGGTCGCCAAGCCCGTCTTCCCGGTCGACGAGGAGAAGCTCGCCGTCGCCCTGGCCGACCTGGCCGGCACGTCCGCGTCGGCGACCGAGGGCACGATCCTGTTCGCCCCGAACAAGGTGACGCCCGTCGAGGGCAAGCCCGGCAAGGGCCTCGACGTCCAGCGCTCGATGATCTCGGTCCGGGACGCGTTCCGCGCCCAGGTCGAGACGGGCCAGTCCAAGCTGGTCGAGCTGCCGGTCACCACCCGCCGGCCGAGCGTCAGCAAGGCGGAACTCGACCGGGCGATGAAGGAGTTCGCGACACCCGCGATGTCCGACCGCATCACCATCAAGGCGGGCGGCAAGGAGATCCAGTTCGGCCCGGCGCGCTCGCTGCCGCAGATCATCTCCATGAAGGCCGTCGACGGCCGGCTGGTCGCCGTCTACGACACCAAGGCGATCGAGCGGCTCCTCGACGGCGCCTTCAAGGGCATCATGATCACGAAGAGCGACGGCAGCAAGCACGAGGTCTCCGCGGACGACGTGGCCGCGGTGATGGGCGAGGCGCTGCTCGGCAAGACCAAGGCCGAACGCACCAAGACGATCGACCTGAAGGGCTAGGGGACGCGCGGGGCGGTCACCAGTCGCCCCCGTACCGCTGCCGCTTGGCGCGCAGCCAGTCCTGGATCTCCCGCTTCTCGGCGGGCGAGGCCGGGCGGAGGTCCTCCGCCCGGACCGTCGCCACGAAGCGCGTGAACCGCACCCGCCGATGGGCGCCGTCCACGGCGAGGACCTTGCCCGGGCCGTAGACGTCGGTGCCAGTGTGCGCGACGAAGGCGCCGGGGCCGTGAGGGGTGTGCATCGCGAGCCTTTCGCTCTGTGTAGTGCTCAGGTCACACAGTGGCGTCCCTCGCGTCAGCCCCGAAACATCCCGGACGGCGCGGCGCTCGTGTTCGTACCCTCGCGCGGGCGGCGCGGTGCGTCGTCGGCTATCCGGCGGGCGGGGCCGCCGGCGACCGCACCCCGGTGACCGCCGCGCGTTCCTCCGCGTTCGCCAGCCAGAAGAAGACCGGGGGCAGGGCCAGTTCGATCACCGTGAGGGCGATCTGGAACCCGTGCGGCCGGCCGTGCGCCGCGAGCGACAGCAGTCGGCCCGCGCCGCCCAGCAGGAACACGCCGGCCAGCCACCGTACGGGCCCGGCCGGGATCGGGTGCTGTCGTGCGGCCCAGAGCCAGGCGAGTCCGTACCCCGCGAACGCGGCTCCCATGAACCGGCCCCAGCTGTCGACCGTCGCGCCCGCCGAACCCGCCCCGGGGAGCGCCGCGTTGCCCAGGGCCACGTGGAACAGGCCGATCGCCACGCAGGCCCAGCCCATCACCTGTGTGAGTACGCGCAGAACCTTCGCCATCGTCTCTCCCGAGCCGTCTCGGTGGAGCTTGGTTGACATGTGTCTACTACAGTGGCGGGCCAGTAGACGAGTGTCAACTAGACTGCGAGCGTGCCTCCCCGCCAGCGGCTCACCCCCGCCGACCGCCGCGCCCAGCTCCTCGCCGTCGGCGCACGGCTCTTCGCCGCGCACCCGTACGCCGACGTGTTGATGGAGGACGTCGCCGAAGCGGCAGGCGTGTCCCGGGCGCTGCTCTACCGCCACTTCCCGAGCAAGCACGCCCTGTTCGCCGCCGTGTACCGGCAAGCGGCCGACCAGCTCCTCGCCGACACCCGGTTCGAGACCGCCGACTCCCTGGTGGAGCAGCTCACCCAGGGCCTGGACGTCCACCTCGACTACTTCGTGGCCAACCGCAACGCCGTCCTCACCGCGAACCGCGTCCTGGCCGGCGACCCGCTGATCCAGACGATCATGACGAACGAGCTCGACGCGCTCCGCGCCCGGCTCCTGGCCGTGCTCCCCCTCGCGGACGAGAGCGCCCGCGAGGCCGTGTCCGCCGTCCTGAAGAGCTGGCTGGTCTTCGTCCAGGTCCTCTGCGTCGACTGGCTCACCCACGAGACCTGTACCCGCACCCAGCTGCGCGACGTCTGCATCGGGGCGGTCGTCGGCGCCCTCCGGCCGCTGCTCGCCGAGGATCCCGCCCCGGACTGGCCGTGACCCCGGCCGGAATCCCGGTGGCCGGCCCGGCCGGGCCCCGTCTAAGATCCTTTCCAAGGGCGGGGTCGTAGCACAGAGGTAATGCGCCGCGATGGCATCTCGGAGGACGCCGGTTCGAATCCGGTCGCCCCGCCCCCTCCACTCTTCACGCGCCCGGCCCGGCGGACGTCGAACGCTAGTTGAGCCGCGCCCGCGCCGCCTGCGCCCGGCGGCGGATCGCCGTCGCCGCATCCGGGTCCACCGCGTCCATCACCTCCGCGTACGCCTCCATCTCGGCCGCACCGGTGAGGAAGTCGCCGCGCTGGACGAGGAGTTCGGCCCGCTCGTACCGGAGTCTCGCCGGGTGGGAGGGGAGCAGCAGGGAGAGCTCCACCGCCCACAGGGCCACGTCGGAACGCTCCGGGCGGGGAGCCGCCCAGGCGCGGATGTTGTTGAGGACCCGGAGCACGATCGCGCCGGGCTCGGCGGGCCGGAGCATGGAGCGGTCGAGCGCCTCGCCCGTGGCACTGGTGACGAGGAGCTCGGCGTCCGTGCCCGTCATGGCGCGGCCGCCGGCGAAGGGATCGGCGAGGTCGAGATCGGCCGGGTCGCCGAAGCCGACGACGAAGTGCCCGGGCAGCCCGAGCCCGTACACGGGGGCGCCGGCCCGGCGGGCCACCTCCATCCACACGACGGAGAGCAGGATCGGCAGGCCCCGGCGGCGCCGGAGCACCTCGTGGAGGAGCGAGGACTCCAGGCGCTGGTAGTCGGCGGGCACGCCGACGAAGCCCTCCCGGTGGCCGAGGAGCCCGGCGAGCGCGGTGGTCCAGTCGCCGGTGATCCGGGTGGCGTACGGGACGAGCCCGGCGAGGCGGTCGAGTTCGATCTCGGCCTCGTTCAGGGTGTGCCGGGTGACGGTGGGGTCGGCCACCGCGCCGATCAGCAGGCAGAGCCGGGCGAGGTCGGGCCGCTCGGACCGCGCCTCCTCGGCGAACTCCCGCCGCCAGTCGGGCGGGGCGGCCGCCTCGAAGGCGCCCTCCGCCTCGAACGGGCCGTCGGCGGACCCCTCCGGCTCGTCCGGTGGTGGTGGTACGTCCTCCGTCACGCCTCCGCCCATCGGTAGTGGTGGTAGTGGTGATGCGGCGCGAAGCCCATCCCGTCGTACAGCGCCCGGGCGCCGTCGTTGTCCGCCTCCACCTGCAGCCAGGCCGCCGACGCGCCCTCGTCGAGGGCCGTCCGGGCGAGCGCCGTCATGACGGAGGTCGCCAGGCCCCGGCGCCGCTGGTCCGGGTCGACCTCGACGGCCATGAAGCCGGCCCAGCGTCCGTCGACCACGCACCGTCCGATCGCCGCCGGTACCTCACCCGTGCCCGCCACGGACGCGAACCACACACTCGGTCCTGACGTCAGGACCGACCGTACCGCCGGGCCCGGTTCGCCGAAGCGCTGGTACCGGCGCAGCCACGTCTCGTCGACGGTGCGGGAGAGCCGTACGGCGGAGACGTCGGCGTCCAGGTCGCCGATCGGCGCGAGCGCCGCGATCCGCACCTCGGCGGAGACCTCGCGCCGCCACCCGTGCCGGTCGAGCTCCGCGCAGAGCAGCTCCTGGGCGCCCTCGGCGCCGGTGGCGGTCTGCACGTACGCCGGGAGCTTCCGGTCCTCGTACCAGGCCCGTACGCGCCTCAGGGCGTCGGCGACCGGCAGTCCCGGATCGCCGAGCGGCAGCGCGGAGTTGGCCCGCCGGGTGAATCCGTCGGCCGCCCGCAGGGTCCACTCGCCGAGGGCCTCGCTCTCCACCGGCTGCCAGGCGCGCGCGGTGACCCGGGCCAGCTCGGGGAAGGTCGCGGCGGGGCCACGGCGGCGGGCCGGGGCGGCGGGGACGACCTTCCCGGCGACCAGGGTGGATTCCGCGATCCGGACGCTCTCGCCGCTCTTTCGTGTGATCAGCAGCACAGAGTTGTCCCATGATGTGAGAACTCCGACCGCGTCGGTGAACCCGCCGCCCGCTGCCGCCGACTCCGTCACGTACCGAACGGAGACACGTTTTCCCACGTCAGCACCGGTGATTCGGACCTCAAGACGCCCTCCGCCGATGATTTCCACAGCTTCTCCGCCCCTCCTGTTCGGATCGCCCCCAAGAACGGAGATACTAGGTGCGGGCATCGACGACGCCGCGCTCCCGCGCAGACCAGCCCTATCGAGGAGGAACGACAGCGTGACCTACGTCATCGCGCAGCCTTGTGTCGACGTGAAGGACAAGGCGTGCATCGAGGAGTGCCCCGTCGACTGCATCTACGAGGGCAAGCGGTCCTTGTACATCCACCCGGACGAATGCGTCGACTGCGGGGCCTGTGAGCCGGTCTGCCCGGTCGAGGCGATCTTCTACGAGGACGACACTCCGGAGGAGTGGAAGGACTACTACAAGGCGAACGTCGAGTTCTTCGACGAGCTCGGTTCGCCCGGTGGTGCCTCCAAGCTCGGCGAGATCGAGCGTGACCACCCCTTCATCGCCGCCCTGCCGCCGCAGAACGGCTGATCGACCGCACCAGGTCGGATCCGGTCCCGTACGGCGTCGCCCGCCGTGCGGGACCGAGGCGTTTCCCGACGCCTCTCCACCGCACGTACAGGAAGTGAGAGCCAACCCGTGAGCGCAGTCTCTTCGCGCCTGCCCGTCTTCCCCTGGGACAAGCTGGAGCCGTACAAGAAGACGGCCCTGGCCCACCCGGACGGGATCGTGGACCTCTCGGTCGGCACGCCCGTCGACCCGGTCCCCGCGCTGATCCGGCAGGCCCTGGTCGCGGCGGCGGACTCGCCGGGCTATCCCACGGTCTGGGGGACGAAGGAACTGCGGGACGCGCTCACCGGCTGGTGCGAGCGGCGCCTCGGCGCGGTGGGCTTCGCCCACGAGAACGTCCTGCCGGTGGTCGGCTCCAAGGAGCTGGTGGCCTGGCTGCCGACCCAGCTGGGGCTCGGCGCGGGCGACAAGGTGGCCTACCCGCGGCTCGCCTACCCGACGTACGAGGTCGGCGCGCGGCTCTGCGGCGCCGAGCCGGTCGTCTACGACGACCCGACGGAGCTCGACCCCAGCGGTCTGAAGCTGCTCTGGCTCAACTCCCCGTCCAACCCGACCGGCAAGGTCCTCGCCAAGGACGAGCTGACCCGGATCGTGGCCTGGGCCCGCGAGCACGGCGTCCTCGTCTTCTCCGACGAGTGCTACCTGGAGCTGGGCTGGGAGGCCGACCCGGTCTCCGTGCTCCACCCGGACGTCTGCGGCGGTACGTACGAGGGCATCGTCGCCGTCCACTCGCTGTCCAAGCGCTCCAACCTGGCCGGCTACCGGGCCGCGTTCATCGCGGGCGACGCGGCCGTCCTCGGCGAGCTGCTCCAGATCCGCAAGCACGGCGGCATGATGACCGCGGCGCCCGTCCAGGCGGCGACGGTCGCGGCCCTCGGTGACGACGCGCACGTGGCCGAGCAGCGGGCGCGGTACGCGGCCCGCCGGGCGGCGCTGCGGGCGGCCCTGGAGGCGCACGGCTTCCGGATCGAGCACAGCGAGGCGAGCCTGTACCTGTGGGCGACCCGGGACGAGCCGTGCTGGGACACCGTGGCGTACCTGGCGGAACTGGGCATCCTGGTCGCGCCGGGCGACTTCTACGGCGAGGCGGGCGCGACGTTCGTACGGGTGGCCTTCACGGCGACGGACGAGCGCGTCGAGGCGGCGGTCAAGCGGCTCGGCTGACCTGCCACGGCATACGGAAGGGCCCGGGGAGCATCCGCTCCCCGGGCCCTTCCGCGTGACCGTTCCCGGTCGGGTCAGCCGCCCAGGGGCAGGCCGCCGAGGGTCTGGCCGGTGGGCAGGTTGCCCACGCCGCCGCCCAGGGCGCCGCCGGTCGGGCCCTCGGTGCTCTCCGCGGCGGCGCCGGCCGTCTTGCCGACGACCTCGCCCGCGCTGCCGGCGGTGTCACCGGCGACCTTCTGGACGGCCGGGGTGGCGGTCCGGCCGGCCGCGCCGACGCTCTTCCCGGCGGCGGGGACGGCCGTGCCGACGGCCTGGCTGCCGGTGGCGCCGACGACGCCGGTGGCGGTCTGCGAGGCGCTGTCGACGGCGGTGCCCGCGCCGGCGGCGTCCAGGGCCGTGAGGCCGCCGAGGGAGCCGGTCGGCGCGATGTTGTGGTCCAGGGCGCTCGCGGAGCCGGCCGCACCGACCACGGGGGCTGCTCCGGCCGCGATGAGGAGGGCGGCGCGGGCGATCCGACGGGTCAGGGGGAGGGACATGGTGCTCCTTCGACGAGGTGCGAGGTGTGGTTCGGACGCAGTGACAACCGGCCCCGGGGCGGGGGAGGTTGCGGCGGTCGAAGGTAAAGAGTTGGCAATGCGTCGTATTGTCGGGTGGGGAGGAAAACGGACGAACACGTCATTGCGCGGACGCCTGCTGAACCGTCACTTCCCTTGCGGCGCAAGGGGATGGACGGGGTGGGGCGCGAGGGTGGAACGGCGGCGCGGAAGGGTCGTGAATTTCCTCGGCCGCGGACGGGTGCCGTGCCACGGGCGAGTGAATCGCCGTACGGGTGATCGGCCACGGATCGGCCGTGAACGGCCGTGAACCAGTCGCGAACCGGCCGGGATCCGACCGCGAACCGGCCGCGAACCGGCCGCGAGCCGACCGGGATCCGACCGCGAATCCGCCGCGATCGGTTGCGATCCGACCGCGAGCCGACCGGGATCCGACCGCGAGCCGACCGCGAATCCGCCGCGATCGGTTGCGATCCGACTACGCATCCGCCGCGCGTCGGAGGGGAAGCGACGTGGAGGCGACGGCGAACCGGCCGCCGACCGGTCGTGGCCCGTCGCCGACGGTCGCGCGTCGGCTTCGCGCGACAGCCGCGCGAAGGACCCCCGCGGCTACGGCGTCAGCAGCGGCGTGGAAGGACCCCTGCGGCTGCGGCGTCAGCAGCGGCGTGGAAGGACCCCTGCGGCTGCGGCGTCAGCAGCGGCGCGGAAGGACCCCTGCGGCTACTGCGCCAGCAGCGGCGCGGAAGAACTCCCGCGGCTACGGTGCCAGCCGCTGCGCGAACTCCCGCGGCTACTGGGCCAGCCGCATGCGGACCGTTTCGCCGCCCGTGGCGGGGGCGTCCCCGGCCTCGGACGCGGACGCGGGCTCGGCGGACGTCTTCGCGCGCGAGACCTTCGACCAGCCCCCGGCCGCCTGGCCCGCGCGCCAGACCCGGTCCCCGTACGCGACCTCCGTGATGCGCAGCGTCTCCGCCCGCGCCACCGCCCACTGCGCCAGCTCCCAGCCGCGCCGCTCGTCCGCCCCCGGGCCCCCGGCCCGCTCCGCACCGGTCACGGCCCGCACCGGCACCACCAGCACCGGCGGCTCGGCCGCCGACCGGCCCGCGCTGGGGCCGCCCGTCACCGCCTGGGGCGCCGCCTTCTCGCCGAAGGCGCGCACCAGCTCGGCGCGCACCTTCTCGGGGTCGCCCGGCAGGCCGTCCGCCTCGCCCGTCGTACAGGACAGGGCGGCGGGGGAGCGGCCCGTGAGCGCCGCCGCGAGCAGCGTGGCGTCCGGCTCGTGCTTCGCGTACGCCTGCGGGAAACCGCTCTTCTGCACCTTCTGCGCCGCCACCGTCAGCGGCAGCCGCGAGTACCCGGGGACCTTCTCCAGACCGTCGTAGAACTTCCCCGCCGAGTACACCGGGTCCATGATCTGCTCCGGCGTGCCCCAGCCCATCGAGGGCCGCTGCTGGAAGAGGCCGAGCGAGTCGCGGTCGCCGTGCTCGATGTTCCGGAGCGCCGACTCCTGGAGCGCCGTCGCGAGCGCGATCGTCACCGCGCGCTCCGGCATGCCCCGGGTGGTGCCCACGGCGGAGATCATCGCGGCGTTCGACGCCTGCTCCGGGGTGAACTCGTAGCGGTTGTCGCCCGTGCCCACGCTGCACCGCGGGGTGCCCTTGCTCCCCGTGATCTGGTGGACGGCCACGTACGAGGCGAGGCCGAGGAGCACGGCGAAGGCGGCCGCGGAACGGGCGAGGCGGCCGCGACGGCGGGGGCGGATGGGCTCGGACACGGGGCCCACCGTACTGGAGGCCGCGTTAGGGTCGGCACATGGCTGACATCACCCCGCCCGACGCGCCCCTCGACCTGTCCCAGGACGGGGCCGCGCTCACCGCCGCCCTCGTCGACTTCCCGTCCGTCAGCGGGACCGAGCAGCCGCTCGCGGACGCCATCGAGCAGGCGCTGCGCGCACTGCCGCACCTCACCGTCGACCGCTACGGGAACAACGTCGTCGCCCGCACCCGGCTCGGCCGCGGCGAGCGGGTCGTCCTGGCGGGGCACATCGACACCGTGCCGATCGCCGACAACGTGCCCTCGCGGCTCGACGAGGACGGCATCCTGTGGGGCTGCGGCACCTCCGACATGAAGTCCGGGGTCGCCGTCCAGCTGCGGATCGCCGCCACCGTCCCCGAGCCCAACCGCGACCTCACCTTCGTCTTCTACGACAACGAGGAGGTCGCCGCCGACCTCAACGGCCTCGGGAAGATCGCCGCCGCGCACCCCGACTGGCTGGAGGGCGACTTCGCCGTCCTCCTGGAGCCCTCGGACGCCCAGGTCGAGGGCGGCTGCCAGGGCACGCTCCGGGTGATCCTGCACACCGCGGGGGAGCGGGCCCACTCCGCGCGCTCCTGGATGGGCTCCAACGCCATCCACACGGCCGCCCCGATCCTCGCCCGCCTCGCCTCGTACGAGCCGCGCAAGCCGGTCATCGACGGCCTGGAGTACCACGAGGGCCTGAACGCCGTCGCGATCCAGGGCGGCGTCGCCACCAACGTCATCCCCGACGCGTGCACGGTCACGGTCAACTACCGGTACGCCCCCGACCGCTCCCCGGCCGAGGCCCTGGAGCACGTCCGCGAGGTCTTCGCGGACTGCGACATCGCCGAGTTCGTCGTCGACGACGAGAGCCCCGGCGCGCTGCCCGGCCTCTCCCACCCGGCGGCCGAGGCCTTCATGAAGGCCGTCGGGGGCAGCGCCCAGCCCAAGTTCGGCTGGACCGACGTGTCCCGCTTCAGCGCCCTCGGCGTCCCGGCCGTCAACTACGGTCCCGGCGACCCCATCTACGCGCACAAGCGGGACGAGCACGTGCCCGTGGACCGCATCCACCACTGCGAGGCACGCCTCCGCGACTGGCTGACCGCCTGACTCCCGTAATTTCGCATTTCGTCACCTCTGTGGTCCTACGCTGACCGGACCAGAAGATCGTTGGATCGACGGAGGGAGCAGGCCATGGGTATCCCTGAAGGGGAGACGAAGCCCGAGGAACAGCGACTCGGACCGGTGCTCAGGCGGCGGGACCAGGTCCAGCCGGGCACGACGGACCAGCGGCTGCTCGACACCGAGGGCGACTCGGAATGGGTGCACACCGACCCCTGGCGGGTCATGCGCATCCAGTCCGAGTTCGTCGAGGGCTTCGGCGCCCTCGCCGAACTGCCGAGCGCGATCAGCGTCTTCGGCTCGGCCCGCACGAAGCCGGACTCGCCGGAGTACGAGGCGGGCGTACGGATCGGCCGGGCGCTCGTCGAGGCGGGCTTCGCGGTCATCACGGGCGGCGGCCCCGGCGCCATGGAGGCGGCCAACAAGGGGGCCCGCGAGGCCAAGGGCGTGTCGGTGGGCCTCGGCATCGAGCTCCCCTTCGAGCAGGGGCTCAACCCGCACGTCGACATCGGTGTGAACTTCCGCTACTTCTTCGTCCGCAAGACGATGTTCGTGAAGTACGCCCAGGGCTTCGTCGTCCTGCCCGGCGGACTCGGCACCCTCGACGAGCTCTTCGAGGCGCTGACCCTGGTCCAGACCCGCAAGGTCACCCGCTTCCCGATCGTCCTGTTCGGCACGCAGTACTGGAAGGGCCTGGTCGACTGGCTCCGCGACTCGGTCGTCGCGGGCGGCAAGGCCTCGGAGCGCGACCTGCTGCTCTTCCACGTCACGGACGACGTGGACGAGGCGGTGGCGCTCGTCACGAAGGAGACGGGCAAGTAGCGGTCCACGGGGCGGGGGCGACGGTCTGTGCTCCGTCGCCCCCGCCCCGTACGTCCGCTCTCGCTCCTGCTCCTGCTTCCGCCCCGTACGCCCGCTCCCGCGCCGCTACGCCAGCCCGCGTCGCGCGACGGCCGGCGCCCGGTGGCCCGCGATGGACGCGACCATGTCCAGCACCTGCCGCGTCTCGGCGACCTCGTGCACCCGGTACACCTGGGCGCCCAGCCACGCCGACACGGCGGTCGTCGCCAGGGTCCCGAGGACCCGCTCCTTCACCGGCCGGTCCAGCGTCTCGCCGACGAAGTCCTTGTTCGACAGGGACACCAGCACCGGCCAGCCCGTCTCCGTCATCTCCCCGAGCCGCCGCGTCGCCTCGAGGCTGTGCCGGGTGTTCTTCCCGAAGTCGTGACCCGGGTCGATCATGATCGCGTCCCGCCGCACCCCGAGCGAGGCCGCGCGCTCCGCGAGTCCGACGGTGACCCGCAGGATGTCGGCCATGACGTCCTCGTACTCGACCCGGTGCGGCCGCGTCCGAGGCTCCGCGCCGCCCGCGTGGGTGCACACCAGGCCCGCACCGTACTTCGCGGCGACCTCGGCGAGCCCCGGGTCGACCCCGCCCCACGCGTCGTTCAGGACGTCCGCGCCGGCCTCGCAGACCGCCTCGCCGACGTCCGCGCGCCAGGTGTCCACGCTGATGACCACGTCGGGGTGGCGCCTGCGGACCTCCGCGACGAAGCCGACCGTGCGGCGCGCCTCCTCCTCGGCCGTGACCTCCTCGCCGGGGCCCGCCTTGACCCCGCCGATGTCGATGATCGCGGCGCCCTCGGCGACCGCCTGCTCGACGCGGGCGAGCGCGGGCTCGTCCCGGAAGGTCGCGCCCTGGTCGTAGAAGGAGTCCGGGGTCCGGTTCACGATCGCCATGATCACCGGCTCGTGCGGCCCGAATTCACGCCGTCCCAAGCGCAGCATCCCTTTTGTCCTCCCTCGTGTCCGTTCGCCTGCGACCCTAGCTGTCGGTGGCACGTGGCACGATCGGCACGGGACGTTTTCCACTCCGGGGAGAGGCACGCAGGTGTTCTGGTTTCTGCTCATCACGATGGTCGTGGTCGTGGCCGCGGTGACCCTGGCGGTGGTCGGCGGCGGCGACAGCGAGGTGTTGCCCGACGTGGCGCCCGAGCAGCTCGTCGACCCGCTTCCCCAGGCCCGTCCGGTCGACCGCGCCGACGTCGAGGCACTGCGCCTCCCGGTGGCGGTCCGCGGCTACCGGATGGCGGACGTGGACGACGTCCTGGTCCGGCTGGGGGCGGAGCTGGCCGAGCGGGACGCGCGGATCGCCGAGCTGGAGGAGGAGCTCGCGGGAGCGGCCGCCGCCGGTGACGGCGGGGCAGAGGACGGCCGGGCGTGACGGCCGGCGGGGCGGTCCCGGGACCTGACGGGCGGCTGCGCTGCCCCTGGGGCCTGTCGACCGCGGACTACGTGACGTACCACGACGAGGAGTGGGGCCGCCCGGTCCACGGCGACGACGCGCTCTTCGAGCGGCTCTGCCTGGAGGCCTTCCAGTCGGGCCTGTCGTGGATCACGATCCTGCGCCGCCGGGAGGGCTTCAGGACCGCGTTCGACGGCTTCCGGATCGCCTCGGTCGCCGAGTTCGGCGACGCGGAGCGGGAGCGGCTCCTCGCGGACGAGGGCATCATCCGCAACCGCGCCAAGATCGACGCCACCCTGGCCAACGCGAAACTGCTCGCCGGCTGGGCGGAGGGCGAACTCGACGAGCTGATCTGGTCGTACGCCCCCGACCCGGAGACCCGCCCGGCGCCGCGCACGGTCGCGGACGTCCCGGCCGTCACGGACGAGTCCACGGCCCTGTCGAAGGCCCTCAAGAAGCGCGGCCTGCGCTTCATCGGCCCCACCACGGCCTACGCCCTGATGCAGGCCTGCGGCCTGGTCGACGACCACGTACGGGACTGCGTGTCCCGGGGCGGCGGAAAGTAGCCCCGGGCCACGCACCCGCCGGGCCTCACCTGCCCAGGTACTTCGGCTTCTCCTTGGCGATGAAGGCGCGGACCGCGATCGTGTGGTCCTCGGACGCGCCCGCCAGACCCTGGAGTTCCTCCTCCTTCTCCAGGGCCTCGGCGAGGGAGTGGTCGGTGCCGTAGGCGAGGGACTCCTTCAGGGCCGCGTACGCGACCGTCGGGCCCTGTGCGAGGGTGCGGGCCACCTTCTCGGCCTCGGCCGCGAGGTCGGCGGAGGGGACCAGGCGGTTCGCGATGCCGAGCTCGTACGCCTCCTGGGCGGTGATCGAGCGCGGGAAGAGCAGCAGGTCGGAGGCCCTGCTCTGGCCGATCAGGCGGGGCAGCGTCCAGGACACGCCCGAGTCGGCGGTGAGCGCGACGCCCGCGAAGGAGGTGTTGAACGAGGCCGTGTCCGCGACCACCCGGTAGTCCGCCGCCAGCGCGAAGCCGAAGCCGGCCCCCGCCGCGACGCCGTTCACGCCCGCCACGACGGGCTTCTTCATGCCCGCGAGCGCCTTCGTGATCGGGTTGTAGTGGTCCCGGACCGTGTTCATGGTCTCGCGGGTTCCGTTGTCCTGGTCCGCCATCAGCAGACCCACGTGTTCCTTCAGGTCCTGGCCCACGCAGAACGCCCGATCGCCGGCCGCGGTGAGCAGCACCGCCCGTACGGCGGGGTCCGCGGCGGCCGTTTCCGCCGCGTCCCGGAGCGCGACCTTGGCCGCCACGTTCATGGCGTTCATGGCCTCGGGGCGGTTGAGCGTGATGGTGGCGAGCCCGTCGCTCACCTCGTACAGCACCGTGTCGGCCATCGGGTTCCCTTCGCCTCTTCGCGTGGTTGACCTGCACAGCATGGCGGAGATCACCCGCCCCGCCCATGTGAGCTGCGTCAAAGATTTGTAGGGTTCGGCCGGACGCCGGGCGGCGAAGTATCGCAGGCCGATCCCCGAAATGTGGGGTTTTGAGAGAGCGCGTTGCGGAAGCGATGCCAATCGATGTTGGTCATCGGGTCCTGCCATGCGGGATAATGACCTGGAAGCAATGTGTTCGAAGCCGGCGACGCGTGCTCCACACCATGGAGCTGCCCGGCTGACAATGAGCTGGTTTCAGGAAGGGGAACAAGCATGGCGGCCATGAAGCCGCGGACGGGTGACGGCCCGCTCGAGGTGACCAAGGAGGGGCGGGGCATCGTCATGCGCGTTCCGCTCGAAGGCGGCGGTCGGCTTGTCGTCGAGCTGACCCCCGACGAGGCCGAGGCTCTGGGCGACGCCCTGAAGAAGGTCGTCGGCTGACCTTCCCCTCGCATCCTGACCACTGCCCCGGTACGGCTCCGCCCGTGCCGGGGCAGTGGTGTGTCCGGGCCCGGGCCCTGAGCAGAGGGACACTCGGCCCCGGCGTACCGCGGCGTACCGCGGGTCTTCAGCCCCGGCGTACCGCACACAGCAGGCCGTCGCCCACCGGCAGCAGGGAGGGGACGAGCTCCTGGCTCTCCCGCACCGCGCGCAGCAGCTCGCGGACCCGCTGGACCTCGGCCGGCTGGGCCCCCGAGTCGACCGTACGGCCGTCCGCGAAGACGCCCTCGAAGCAGACGAGACCGCCCGGTCTCAGCAGGCGCAACGATTCAGCGAGGTAGTCCAGGTACTCGAGACGGTCACCGTCGCAGAACACGAGGTCGTACCCGCCGTCCGCGAGCCGCGGCAGGACGTCCAGGGCGCGGCCGGGGATGAACCGCGCCCGGTTGCCCGCGAAGCCCGCCGCCCGGAACGCCGTCTTCGCCAGCTGCTGCCGCTCCGGCTGGAGGTCCACCGTGGTCAGGACGCCGTCCGGCCGCATCCCGAGCAGCAGGTAGATGCCCGACACGCCCGTGCCGGTGCCGATCTCCGCCACCGCCTTCGCGTCCGCCGTCGCCGCGAGCAGGCGCAGCGCCCCGCCGGTGCCGGGCGACACCGAGGGCAGCCCTGCCTCCCGGGCCCGCTCCCGGGCCCAGCGCAGAGCATCGTCCTCGGCGACAAAGGCGTCGGCGAACGACCAGCTCGTCTGCCGGTTGGCGGTAATGGCCCTCTCCTGTCCCCGTAGTTGACGCAACGGTGACTGTATCCGCTGTCAGCGGGAACCCGCAGATGGGACCGGGCGTTCACCAGGGGAAGGACGCGCAGGAGGAAGCCGGGGGAGCCGGTTCCAAATTCGCGTAAAGATTCTTATCCGGAGCTAACGGGCGAGGTGGCTATGGTAGGGGCTCCACTGGACACCACCAGAGCCGACAGGGGAGGTGCGGCTGCGCCTGTGGATCGGGGAGGAGTGCTTCGGCGTCTTCTCAGGTCGGCGGGTGAGCCGAAATCCGTGACCGACACCGCTGACCGAATCCGCACCACCGACTCCGCTCCCACCACCGCGACCTTCGCATCGGATGCGGAATCGCAGGCGTGGACTCCGCCCACCTGGGAGGAGATCGTCAGCACGCACAGTGGCCGGGTCTACCGCCTCGCCTACCGCCTCACGGGCAACCAGCACGACGCCGAGGACCTGACCCAGGAGGTCTTCGTCCGCGTCTTCCGCTCGCTGTCGACGTACACGCCGGGCACCTTCGAGGGCTGGCTCCACCGCATCACCACCAACCTCTTCCTCGACATGGTCCGCCGCAAGCAGCGCATCCGTTTCGACGCGCTCGCCGACGACGCCGCCGAGCGGCTGCCCAGCCGTGAGCCCTCGCCGCAGCAGGTGTTCAACGACACCCACTTCGACGCCGACGTGCAGCAGGCCCTCGACACCCTCGCGCCCGAGTTCCGCGCCGCGGTCGTCCTCTGCGACATCGAAGGACTGTCGTACGAGGAGATCGCCGCGACCCTCGGCGTGAAGCTCGGCACCGTCCGCAGCCGCATCCACCGCGGGCGCTCCCACCTGCGCAAGGCCCTCAAGCACCGGTCGCCCGAGGCACGGGCGGAGGAGCGTGCCCTGGCCACCGTCGGATGGGAGGCAGGGACAGCGTGAGCGGCACACGTCCCACGTCACCGACCCCCGCGGAGCACCACCTCGGGGACCGGCTGGCCGCGCTCGTCGACGGCGAGCTCGGCCACGACGCCCGTGAGCGGGTCCTCGCCCACCTCGCGACCTGCGCCCGCTGCAAGGCGGAGGCCGACGCCCAGCGCACCCTCAAGAGCGTCTTCGCGTCGGCGGCCCCTCCGCCGCCCTCGGAAGGATTCCTCGCGCGGCTCCAGGGGTTGCCCGGGGGCCCTGGTGAGCCGGGTGGACCCGGCGGACCCAGAGGACCCCTCGAAGAACTCCTCGGCGGAAGCGGAGTGAAGTCCGACGGCTTCGCCACCGCCGCCGTCGTCACCCCGCACCCCCCGCACCCCGGCTTCCGCATCCACGACGTCGGCGACCGCGCGTCCGGCCCGTCCGGACGCGGGCGGCGCTTCGCCTTCGCGGCGGCCAGCGCCGTCTCGTTCGCGGCCATCGCCCTCGGCGGCACCCTGCCGCTGGAGACCTCGGTGAACGCGAGCGGGCGGGGCGGCCAGGGCACCGGCACCGCGGTCACGCCGCTGCGCGCCACCACCTCGGGTCCCGGCGGCGGCACGGCCGTCGGCCGGGGCACCCGTTCCGGCGAGCGCTCCGGCGCCCAGTCCCTCGACGGTACGCGGGTGACCCCGGGGGCTCCGCTGTCCCCCGGAGCCCCCGCGGGCGTGCCGCACGGACCGGTCGCGACGGCGGCCCCGGGCACGTTCCCGGCGGGCGCCGTCCCGCAGGACGCGGTGCGCTCCCCGGCCACCCCGCTCTCCGCGGTACGGCTCCAGGGCACGGCCCCGCAGTCCCTGTTCGCCCTGTCCCCGTTCATACGGCCGACGGGTCCCGCCCTCCAGCTGGCCTTCGCGCCCGGGCCCAGCCCGGCGCCGAGTCCGGCGGCCACCCCGCTCGGCTCCCCCCGCTGACCCGCGACCTGGTTGAATCCAGGGGCAGGGGCGCCCGACCCAAGGGGCGCGGACGGGTCAGCGGGTTGCGGGGAGAGCATGAACAACGGGAAGCCGAACTGGTGGAGCCGGCCGTCGAGCGCACCGGAGGCGGCACGGATACCCACGCCGCCTCCGGCCGACGAGGTCACGGACGAGGCCACCGCCGTCGGTACCGGTGACGTCGACGGCGACTTCCCGCTGCCCGCGCCACGGCCGACGGCGGGCACGGCAGCCACCTCTGACGGGGGCGCCACCGCCGACGGCGAACCCGGCCTGACGCATGTCGCCACCCCGGGTGCGCCGGACGCGCCCGATGCCGCCGACTCGACCACCGTGGCCGCGCCGGCCCACCCGGTCGGTTCGGCTGACTCGGCGGGCACCGCCGCGGTCGGCCCGGACGTGGCCGAGCCCGCCTCCGTGGAGCCCGCCACCGCCACCGCCTCCGTCGAGGCACCCCCGCCCCCGGCCGCCGTCGCGCTGACCAAGGGCGAAATTCCCGTGGACGGTCCTCCGGCGACGGCCGCGCAGGCCGCGCCGCAGCCGCTGCACGCGCCCGACGAGTACCGGACCCCGCCCTACGGCGAGCCCGGTCCCTGGGCGCCCGCGCCGCCCGTGCAGCGGCCCCCGGCGCCCGTACCGCCGCAGCAGACCCACGTACCCCCGCAGCCCCAGCCGCACGGTCAGCCCGTGCCCCCGCAGCCTCAGCCGCACGGTCAGCCTGTGCCCTTGCAGCCGCAGCCGCACGGGCAGCCCGGCGCGCCCTGGGTGCAGTACGACCCCTGGGGAGGCGGCGGGGGGCTTCCGCCCGCGCCCGCCAGGAAGTCCCGCAAGGGGCTCGCCGTCGCCGGGGCGCTCGTCTTCGCGCTCGTCACCGGAGTCATCGGCGGCGGCATCGGCGCGTACGTCGAGCGGAACGGCGGGATCACCACCGTCGAACTGCCCCAGGCGGGCTCCGGGGAGACCGACCGCGCCCCGGACAGCGTCGCCGGCATCGCGGCCAGCGCCCTGCCCGGCGTGGTCACCCTGCACGTCAAGGGCGGTGGCTCCTCCGGCACCGGCACTGGCTTCGTGCTCGACACCAAGGGCCACATCCTCACCAACAACCACGTCGTCGACGCCGCCGAGTCCTCCAAGGACATCACGGTGACCTTCTCCAGCGGCGAGACCGCCCGCGCCAAGCTCGTCGGCAAGGACACCGGTTACGACCTGGCCGTCGTCCAGGTCACCGGCGTCTCCGGCCTCAAGCCGCTGCCGCTCGGCAACTCCGACAACGTCCGCGTCGGCGACCCCGTCGTCGCCATCGGCGCCCCCTTCGACCTCTCCAACACGGTCACCTCCGGCATCATCAGCGCCAAGGAGCGCCCGATCACCGCGGGCGGCGAGAAGGGCGACGGCAGCGACATCAGCTACGTCGACGCGCTGCAGACCGACGCCCCCATCAACCCCGGCAACTCCGGCGGTCCGCTCCTCGACTCCAAGGGCCAGGTCATCGGCATCAACAGCGCGATCCGCGCGGCCGGCGGCGGCTCCGGCGAGGGCGAGGGCGGCAGCGCCTCCCAGCCCGGCTCCATCGGTCTCGGCTTCGCCATACCGATCAACCAGGGCAAGCGCGTCGCCGAGGAGCTCATCAACACCGGCAAGGCCACCCACCCGGTCATCGGTGTGAGCCTCGACATGCAGTTCAACGGCGACGGCGCCCGCGTCGGCGAGAAGGGCAAGGACGGCTCCGCGTCCGTCACGCCCGGCGGCCCGGCCGCGAAGGCGGGGCTGCTGCCCGGCGACGTCATCACCAAGGTCGACGGCCAGCGCGTGCACAACGGCGAGGAGCTGATCGTGAAGATCCGCGCGCACCGCCCCGGCGACCGGCTGGAGCTCACCCTGACCCGCAACGGCAAAGAGCTGACAAAGACGTTGACGCTCGGCTCCTCGCAGGGCACCTGAGTGCCATGTGGCGGACACCGCGAGGTACCCGTCCGGCAGTTTCGGCGGGTACCGTGGACCGGGCCTCTGACCGGCATGAAGGAGCTACTAGGTGTTCAGCGACATAGGCGCACTCGAGCTGGTGACGCTCGTGGTCCTCGCCGTGCTCGTCTTCGGGCCGGACAAGCTCCCGAAGGTCATCCAGGACGTCTCGCGTTTCATCCGGAAGGTCCGCGAGTTCTCCGACAGCGCGAAGCAGGACATCCGCAGCGAGCTCGGACCGGACTTCAAGGACTTCGAGTTCGAGGACCTCAACCCCAAGACGTTCCTGCGCAAGCAGATGGAGCAGAACGAGGACCTCAGGGAGCTCAAGGAGCTGCGCGGCAGCTTCGACCTCAAGAAGGAGATGAACGAGGTCGCCGACGCGGTCCACGGCCGTGAGACGCCCTCGGCCGTCAACGGCTCCGCCGGTGCCGTCGCCGCCGCCAACGGCACCCCGGACCTGCTGAAGAAGCAGGACAAGCCGGACACTTCCGAGCGTCCGCCGTACGACTCCGACGCGACCTGACGACGGGCTGTCACCGACCCGGCGCGTCCCGGTGGCTATCCTCCCTCTGTTGACGGCAACGAGGAGGCGGCCGAGATGGAGACCACGAGTCGGGTGGAAGGCGTACCGACGGCCCGGCGGACCGCCGAGGGCTATCTGCGCGCGCCCTTCGCCTGGTACGGCCTCGACGAGGCGTTCACCGGGCCGCGTTGGCTGATGCAGGTCGGCACGGCGGCGGACGGCAGCGTGCAGCACGGCTCGACCGGGCACGGGGAGGCGCCGTCCATAAAGTCGGACGTGAGCACCACGGAGAAGGAGCGGTTCGCCGTCGTCGTGACGGTGGCCGCGAGCCCCGTACGGCGGACCGGGGACGGCACGGGCGTCCTCGACGCCACGACCGTCTCCTCGGCCGCCTGGCTGGCCGGCTCGGGGCTGCTCGTGCACACCTGGCCCGCGTCCCTGGACCACGCGATGCGGGACAACTGGCTGGACCAGCAGACGGAGACGGCGTTCGAACTGGCCGACGACCTCGGCGGGCCGGAGTGGTCGACGCTGTCGCTGCCGGTGGACGGGGTGCCGATGCCGTTCCACTACCGCGAGTCGGAGTTCGGCTGGGTGCTCGCGGGCTCGGCGGCGGGCGTGCACCTCGGGGCGTACGGGCGGGGGATGAGCGCGTACGGCCTGGGCTTCTCGCAGATCAAGGACCTCGACGCCTACGCCTGACGGTACGACGAAGGGCGCCCCCTCGGGGGCGCCCTCCGTCATGACCTCAGAACTTGTTGCGGGGCGTGATGCCCAGGCTCATGCCCGAGAGGCCTCGCTGGCGGCCGCCGAGCTTGCCGGCGATCGCGCGGAGGGCCGCGCCCGCCGGGGAGTCCGGGTCGGAGAGGACGACCGGCTTGCCGTCGTCGCCGCCCTCGCGGAGCCGTACGTCGATCGGGATCGAGCCGAGGACCGGGACCGTCGCGCCGGTGGTCTGCGTCAGGCCGTCGGCGACCTTCTGGCCGCCGCCCGTGCCGAACACGTCGACCATCTCGTCGCAGTGCGGGCACGGCAGGCCCGCCATGTTCTCGACGACGCCGACGATCTTCTGGTGGGTCTGGACGGCGATCGAACCGGCCCGCTCGGCGACCTCGGCCGCCGCCTGCTGCGGCGTGGTGACGACGAGGATCTCCGCGTTCGGCACGAGCTGCGCGACCGAGATCGCGATGTCGCCGGTGCCCGGGGGCAGGTCGAGCAGGAGGACGTCGAGGTCGCCCCAGTACACGTCCGCGAGGAACTGCTGGAGCGCGCGGTGCAGCATCGGGCCGCGCCACACGACCGGCGCGTTGCCGGGGGTGAACATGCCGATGGAGATGACCTTCACGCCGTTCGCCGAGGGCGGCATGATCATGTTCTCGACCTGGGTCGGACGGCCGTCCGCGCCCAGCATCCGCGGCACGCTGTGGCCGTAGATGTCGGCGTCCACGACACCGACCTTCAGACCGTCGGCGGCCATCGCCGCGGCCAGGTTCACGGTGACGGAGGACTTGCCGACGCCACCCTTGCCGGAGGCGACCGCGTACACCCGGGTCAGCGAGCCCGGCTTCGCGAACGGCACCTCGCGCTCGGCGCTCGTGCCGCGCAGCGCCGCCGCGAGCTCCTTGCGCTGTTCGTCGCTCATCACGTCCAGCGAGACCTCGACGCCGGTGACGCCCTCGACCCGGGAGACGGCCTCCGTCACCCGCTGGGTGATGGTCTCGCGCATCGGGCAGCCGGAGACGGTCAGGTAGACCGTGACGGCGACCTTGCCGTCCGGTTCGATCTCCACCGACTTGACCATGCCGAGCTCAGTGATCGGCTTGTTGATCTCAGGGTCGTTCACCGTCGCCAGTGCTTCGAGCACCGCGTCTTCCGTAGCCATACCGACGATGGTACGGCGCCGACCACCGGCCCATGAAAGGGCTGTCAACGGTCGGGTACGTCACGTCCGTGCGCGTCGCCCGACGGGAATAGATCCCGGCGCTCCTCCAGCTCCTTGATCAGGTCCTGGAGTTCGGACCGGATCCAGTCGCGGGTGGCCACCTCGCCGAGGCCCATCCGGAGCGCCGCGATCTCCCGCGTCAGGTACTCGGTGTCGGCGATCGACCGCTCGTTCTGCTTCCGGTCCTGTTCGAGATTGACCCGGTCCCGGTCGTCCTGCCGGTTCTGGGCGAGCAGGATCAGCGGCGCCGCGTACGAGGCCTGGAGGGACAGCGCGAGCGTCAGGAAGATGAACGGGTACTCGTCGAACTTGAGCGCGCCGGGCGCGAAGATGTTCCAGAGGACCCAGACGACGATCGTCAGGGTCATCCAGACCAGGAACCGGCCCGTCCCCAGGAAGCGGGCGATCCGCTCCGAGAGCCGGCCGAAGGCCTCGGGGTCGTACTCCGGGAGCAGCCTGGCCCGCCGCTCGCGCGGCAGGTCGAGCCGGATGCGGGGGCCCGGCCGGTCGCGCTCCCGGTCCCGCTCGCGGTCCTGCGTGCGCTCAGCCGCCATGCCCGGCCCCCTCCTCGTGGAACTCGGTCTCCCGCCAGTCGTCCGGCAGCAGGTGGTCGAGCACGTCGTCGACGGTGACCGCGCCGAGCAGCGAACCGCTCTCGTCGACCACGGGCGCGGCGACCATGTTGTACGCGGCGAGATAGCTGGTGACGGCCGGCAGCGGGGTGTCCGGGCCGAGCGGCGGCAGATCGCTGTCGACGAGCGAGCTGACCAGCGTGAACGGCGGATCGCGGAGCAGCCGCTGGAAGTGCACGGTGCCCAGGTACTTGCCGGTCGGCGTCTCGTCCGGCGGCCGGCACACGTACACCTGGGCGGCGAGCGCCGGCGACAGGTCCTGCTGCCGGACCCGGGCCAGCGCGTCCGCGACCGTCGCGTCGGGGCGCAGCACGATCGGCTCGGTCGTCATCAGACCGCCCGCGGTGCGCTCCTCGTACGCCAGGAGGCGGCGGACGTCGGCGGCGTCGTCCGGCCGCATCAGGGTCAGCAGCCGCTCCTGGTCCTCCTCCGGCAGCTCGGACAGCAGGTCGGCCGCGTCGTCCGGGTCCATCGCCTCCAGGACGTCAGCCGCCCGCTCCTCCTTCAGCTTGCCGAGGATCTCGATCTGGTCGTCCTCCGGCAGCTCTTCGAGGACGTCGGCGAGCCGGTCGTCGTCGAGCGCGGCCGCGACCTCGGCGCGCCGCTTGGGGGAGAGGTGGTGCAGGGCGTTGGCGAGGTCGGCGGGGCGCAGCTTCTCGAAGGTGGCGACCAGGTTCTCGGCGCCCTGCCCGTGCTCCTCCAGGGAGAAGCCGGTGACCCCCGACCACTCGACGGTCAGCGTCTCGCCCTTGCGGCTCAGCACCCCGCCCTTCCCCTTGCGGACGAAGACCTTGTCGATCTCCCAGTCCCGCCGGGCGGGCAGCTGCTGGATGGCGACGTCGAGGACGGTGACCTCCTCGCCCTCCTGCCCGCCGGGCCCCACGAGACGGACGCGGCGGTCGAGGAGTTCGCCGAGGACCAGCCGCTCGGTGGGGCGCTGCTCGAAGCGGCGCATGTTGACGACGCCGGTGGTGATGACCTGGCCGGACTCGACCCCCGTGATCCGGGTCATCGGCACGAACACCCGGCGGCGGCTGAGGACCTCCACGACCATGCCGAGCAGCCGGGGCGGCCTGCGGCCGACCCGCAGCATCGCCACCAGGTCGCTGACCCGGCCGACCTGGTCGCCGACGGGGTCGAAGACGGGAACCCCCGCGAGGTGGGAGACGAAGATCCGGGGGGCGCCTGCCGCCATGCCACGCGCCTCCTCGGTGCCGCACGATTCGAGTCATTGCAGAGTCATTGCAGAGCTTTGCCTGGTTCAGGCTAGCCCGTGCCGTTCCGCACCGCCCTGGAAGTGCCTCCGTACGGCTGCCGCAGGGCGCGCCACCCGGCCCGGGTACGCTGCGGACTGCCGTCCCCACCGGCACGCCGGCCCTCCCCGCCCGGCAGAACAGCCAGAACAGACGGCCGCCGCCCGGGAATCCCGTACGCGCCACGGCCGGGCACCCCCCCCACGACTCCGAGAGGCAGCGCAGGTGACCGTTCGCACCCCGTCATCGCGTACCCCGTCAGCCGCACGTGTCGTCCCGGCCGTGCGCCTCCGCAGAGCCGTCGCGCCGCTCGCGCTCTGCGCCGGTCTCGCCGTGGGGCTCAGCGCCTGCGCCGCGGACCCGGACGAGGGGACCAACGGGGTCGGGAAGCTCTCCCCCGCCGAGATCGAGGGCAAGGCGCGGTCCGTGGCCGGCTCGGCGAAGGCGGTCCGGCTCGCCGGCACCCTGGTCAGCAAGGGCGACACCTTCAAGCTGAACATGCGGCTGAAGCCCGAGGGCGCCACCGGCTCGGTGACGACGAAGAACAGCACCTTCGAGCTGCTGCGGGTCGGCGACGCGCTCTATCTGAAGGCCGACGCGGGCTTCTGGTCGCACGCCGCCCCCGGCGGCGACGAACCGTCGGAGGCGGACTCCGAGGCGGCCGACAAGCTCGACGACAAGTACGTGAAGGTGCCGCAGGGCGACCCCTCGTACAAGCAGCTGCGCGGCTTCACGGACATGCGGCTGCTGCTCGGCGGGCTGATCGGTCTGCACGGGGAGAAGGTCAAGGGCGACCGGGACCAGATCGGCGGGATCCGCACGGTCAAGGTGAAGGGCGGCGCGGACGGCGAGGGCGGCACCCTCGACGTGGCCCTGGAGGGCTCCCCGTACCCGCTGCAGTTCGCCCGGGGCGGGGGAGCGGGCGTCGTGGTGCTCTCCGAGTGGGACAAGGACTTCCCGCTGGCCGCCCCCTCGGCCGAGGAGACCCTCGACTACGGCAAGCAGCTGCCCCGCGGCTGAGCGGGGCCCCTCGACCACGGCAGGCAGCGGCCTGGGGGCTGAGTGGTGGGGCCCCTCGACCACGGCAGGCAGCGGCCTGGGGGCTGAGCGGGGCCC
Source organism: Streptomyces venezuelae ATCC 10712 (assembly GCF_008639165.1). Classification (NCBI taxonomy): domain Bacteria; kingdom Bacillati; phylum Actinomycetota; class Actinomycetes; order Kitasatosporales; family Streptomycetaceae; genus Streptomyces; species Streptomyces venezuelae. The sequence goes on from NZ_CP029197.1 coordinate 5,165,752, forward strand.
TCGACCACGGCAGGCGGCCGCCCGGGCTGAGCGGGGCCCTCGACCACGGCAGGCGGCCGCCCGGGCTGAGCGGGGTCCCGACGCGATCGGCGTCCCGGTCGGCCCGGCCCCGGCCCCGGTCCCGCTCGCGGTCAGCGCCGGCGCTTGAGCAGCAGCTTCGGGAGGCCGGCCGGGACCGGCTCGCGGGTGACGGCCGCCGAAGGCAGCGGTACGGCCGCCAGGGAGCCGTCCGGCAGCTCCGTGGTCGACGAGCGGGGGTCGAGCCGCAGCACCCGGCATTCGCGGGCCCAGCGGTCCGTCATGGCCTCGCCGTCGGGCGCGTTGAGCCGCTTGCCCTTCAGCTCGGCGACGGCCGCGTCCCACTCCTCGGTGCCGTGCGCCAGCTCGCGCACGGCGGCCGTCCAGGCGACAAGCCGGCCGCCCTTGTCCTTGCTGCGGACGGTGACCTCGGCCGTACCGCCGTCGACGAGTCCCGGCAGGGGCTGCTCGCCGGGCCCGTCGCCGACGACGAACGCGGCGCCGTCGGACCACACGTGCCAGAGCGCGCGGGCCGGGCCGGTGCCGCGCACCCACACCAGGCCGGACTTCTTGGTGGCCTCCTCGACGAGGGCGGACCCGAGCAGCTCTTCTGTCATGTCCCGAAGCCTAGCGGCCGGGCGGTCACAGCCAGCCGTTGCGCTTGAGCGTGCGGTGGATGGTGAAGCAGATCGCGACGATGCCGGTCAGCACCATCGGGTAGCCGTACTTCCAGTGCAGCTCGGGCATGTGGTCGAAGTTCATGCCGTACACGCCGCAGACCGCCGTGGGGACGGCGACGATCGCCGCCCACGAGGTGATCTTGCGCATGTCCTCGTTCTGCGCGACGGTCGCCTGCGCGAGGTTGGCCTGGAGGATCGAGTTGAGGAGCTCGTCGAAGCCGACGACCTGCTCCTGCACGCGGGCGAGGTGGTCGGCGACGTCCCGGAAGTACTTCTGGATGTCGGGGTCGACCAGCCGCATCGGCCGCTCGGAGAGCAGCTGCATCGGGCGCAGCAGCGGCGTCACGGCCCGCTTGAACTCCAGTACCTCACGCTTCAGCTGGTAGATGCGGCCGGTGTCGGTGCCGCGCGTGGAGCCCTTCGCGGCCGGCGAGAAGACGTCGATCTCCAGCTGGTCGATGTCGAGTTCGACGGCGTCGGCGACCGCGATGTAGCCGTCGACGACGTGGTCGGAGAGGGCGTGCAGCACGGCCGAGGGCCCTTTGGCGAGCAGTTCGGGCTCGCCCTGGAGGCGGTGCCGGAGGTTGCGCAGGGAGCCCTGGCCGCCGTGGCGGACGGTGATGACGAAGTCGGGGCCGGTGAAGCACATCACCTCGCCGGTCTCGACGACCTCGCTGGTCGCGGTGAGTTCGGCGTGCTCGACGTAGTGGATCGTCTTGAAGACGGTGAAGAGGGTGTCGTCGTACCGCTCCAGCTTGGGCCGCTGGTGGGCGTGGACGGCGTCCTCGACGGCGAGCGGGTGGAGCCCGAACTCGGCGGCGATTCCGGCGAATTCGGCCTCGGTCGGCTCGTGCAGCCCGATCCAGGCGAAGCCGCCGCTCTCCCGTACCTGGCTCATCGCGCCGCGCGGGGTGAGGCAGTCGCGGTCGTCGACGCGGCGGCCGTCGCGGTAGACGGCGCAGTCGACCACGGCGCTGGAGGCCGTGTGGTCGCGGGTGGGGTCGTACGAGGTGTACGTGGTGGGGGTCTTGCGCAGGGGGTGCCGCAGGCTCGGACGGACGGCGGCGCGCAGGTCACGGATCATCGACATGGGCATGCTCCTTCACGGAGAGGCCGTCGGCGAGCGTGGCACAGCCCGGAATGGGGACGTGGAGCTACGTCGTCCACAAAGCGGGCGGCACCGAGGGATCGCGGTGACGGCGTTCGCTACAGACAGGCAAAGGCGAGATGCTCTTCCGTCGTGCGAGATGCCGGGGAGGCGCGCGCCCGTGTGAAGACGGGCCGGGAATCACCGGGGTTACGAACGCACCGGGCTCGGGTGCGGGGCGGAAGAGCGGCTGGTACTGCCCGATCGACTTCGGTCCATCGCAGCCCCACCTCCTCCGGCCGGTCCCTCGTGAGGGATGACGTGTGACGAGTAGTCGGGAGTTCGGGACTCCCGACCAGCGGCCAAGACTATCAGCCGACTGACGGTCAATCCCTTCCTTTGCCCGTTCCATACGCGCTTTATGCTCAAGTCATGGGAGAAGTTCTTGCTCTGGTCGAGGCCCGGTTGCGTACCGCGCTCGGAGAACCGGACGCGCGGGCCGCGGTGACGTTTCTCGGCACGGACCGGATCGAGGTGCTCCGCTTCATTGACGGCGATCTCGTGCGGTACGCGACCCTCGGCATGTCCGCACAGCCGATGGCCGACCCGACCGCCGCGCTCGCCGACCCCGTGAAGGGTCCGCGCGCGGAACTCGTCCTCACGGTACGGGCCGGGCTCGCCGACACCGACAAGGTGCTGCGCCCGCTCGCCGTCCTCGCCGCCACCCCTCAGGTCGAGGGCGTGATCGTGGCCCCCGGCGCCTCGCTCGACGTCGGGGACCCGCTCTGGCCGGGCGCCTCGTTCAGCTCGGTGCTCGTCGCCGAGCCGGGGGGTCTGGTCGAGGACCTGGAGCTCGACGAGCCCATGGACCCGGTGCGTTTCCTGCCGCTGCTTCCGATGACCTCGAACGAGGCCGCGTGGAAGCGGGTGCACGAGGCCCAGGCCCTGGAGGAGCGCTGGCTGACGCAGGGCACGGACCTGCGCGATCCACGGCGCGGGTCCGTGCGGCTCGATTGACGGGTGCGGTTGGGGGCCGCCGCCCCGCTGTCCGGGGCCCGGATCAGGTCCGGGGCAGCGGCGGTCCGGGGCAGCGGTCCGGGTGGCGGTCAGGCCCGCGCGGCGGTCCGGCCGGCGATGACGTTGGCGATCACCACGTAGACGACGGCGGGGATGCCGTAGTCGAGCAGTACCTGACCGGTGTGGCTCGCGACGTCGAACAGTCCGATCGACCAGCCCGCGAGCCAGTCGGCGGCGCTGTGGAACACGTCGACGACGGTGTTCGCCCGGTTGGCGTCGAGCAGGTCCAGGGCGATCCACACGACCAGGATGCCCACGAGGACGTGGGCCACGGTTCTTATGACGGAGCCGATGCCTCTCATGGAATGCGTGTTGCCCGGCTCCGCCACCGCAAACCGCCGCCCCCCGCGTGACGCGCGACGGCGCCGAGGAGCGGCCCACGGGCCGCGTGGGGCGGCGTGGGGCGGCGTGGGGTGAACGGCACGGGCCGGACGGGTGATCGTCGGTGATCGTCCTTGACGCGGGGGCCCGGGGGTAGGACCGTTGAGCCCTATGAGGGGCGAACCCAGTTGTCCGAGGTGTGGTGGCCGGGTCAGGGCGCCCGGGCTCTTCGCCGACTCCTGGCAGTGCGACGTGCACGGCGCGGTACACCCGCTCCAGCCCGTGATCCCGCCCAGCGTCGAGGGCCTCGGCGTCGTGGTGCACCGGTCCCACGTGCCGGTGTGGATGCCGTGGCCGCTGCCCGTCGGCTGGCTCTTCACCGGCGTCTCGTACGCGGGTGACGACCGCAGCGGCGGACGTGCGACCGCCGTCGCCTGCTCGGGCCCCGGACCGCTCGGCGGCATCGGCGAACTGCTCCTGGTCGCCGAGGAGCTCGGCGTCGGGCTCGGTGCGCGGTACGCGGGCATCGACGGCCCCGACCCCGGCCCGGGCATGGCCATGGAGAGGCCCGCGGCGACGAAGGTGCTCGCCGCCGGACGGCCCACCCCGCTCTGGCACGTCAACGGCACCCCGGAGGACCGCGCGGTCTTCGCGGGGGAGGCCCGTGGTCTCTGGCTGTGGGCGATCGTCTGGCCCGAGCAGTCCGGACTCCTCATGTACGACGAACTGGTCCTGACGGACCTGCGGGACGCGGGCGCCGAGGTCGAACTACTGCCGTGCGGGGCACTGACCCCGAGACTGCTGGGCTGAGGCGGCGGGACCGGACCGCGGGCCTCCGTCGACCCGGTTGGGTCGGACCGCGCCCGGTCCGTCTGCCGCGGGTGGATACGGGGGCCCGGTTCGGCCGGCCGGCGCCGGGTTCTTTCGTACGTGCGTGTTCGATTCGCCCGTTATGCTGGAGCGTCCCCTCGTCCGTGCCGAGTTCCTGGAGTACCGCGTCGTGCGCATCGATCTGCACACCCACTCCACGGCCTCCGACGGCACGGACTCCCCGGCCGAGCTCGTCCGCAACGCGGCCGCCGCCGGACTCGACGTCGTCGCCCTGACGGACCACGACACCACCCGCGGCCACGCCGAGGCGATCGAGGCGCTGCCCGAGGGACTGACCCTCGTCACCGGGGCCGAACTCTCCTGCCGGGTCGACGGCATTGGACTGCACATGCTCGCGTACCTCTTCGACCCCGAGGAGCCCGCGCTCCTCGCCGAGCGCGAACTCGTCCGCGACGACCGGGTGCCGCGCGCCCGGGCGATGGTCGGCAAGCTCCAGGAGCTCGGCGTGCCCGTCACCTGGGAGCAGGTCGCCCGGATCGCCGGGGACGGCTCCGTGGGCCGCCCGCACGTCGCCGAGGCGCTCGTCGAGCTCGGAGTCGTACCGGACGTGTCCGGGGCGTTCACGCCCGAGTGGCTGGCCGACGGTGGCCGGGCGTACGTCGAGAAGCACGAGCTCGACCCGGTCGACGCCATCCGCCTGGTCAAGGCGGCCGGCGGGGTCACCGTCTTCGCCCACCCGCTCGCCGTCAAGCGCGGCCAGGTGCTGCCCGAGGCCTCGATAGCCCGGCTCGCCGAGGCCGGACTCGACGGCATCGAGGTCGACCACATGGACCACGACGAGGCGACGCGCGCGCGGCTGCGCGGGCTCGCGAAGGAGCTCGGTCTGCTGACCACGGGCTCCAGCGACTACCACGGCAGCCGCAAGACCTGCCGCCTCGGCGACTACACGACCGACCCCGAGATCTACGGCGAGATCACCCGTCGTGCCGCGGGGGCCTTCCCGGTCCCCGGCGCCGGCGGACCGGCCGCCACCTAGCCACCACCGGGGCCCGCGCCGCCGGACGGACTCCCCGGAGCCGTCCGTCTGAGCCCGTTGGTCGGGGTCCGGACGCCGGAGTCCGTCCGCCGGAGCTCGTTGGCCGGGGTCCGTCCGCCGGAGCCCGTCCGTCGGGGTCCGTCCGCCGGAGCAGCCTCCGGACCGATGCGGCCGATACGGCCGGTCGGCCGACTCGGTCGGCCAGTCCCGCCGCTCGGTTCGGCCGGTCCGCCGGCCGCGCCGGTTCGGTCAGCCTGGTCGGTCCGCCCGGCCGGGTCGGTCTGGTCGGTCCGCCGGTCGCACCGGTTCGGCCGGTCCGCCCGGCCCCGTCGGTTCGGGTCTTCCGGCCGTCGCGCCCCGCACCAACCGCCGTGGCTTCCTCTTCCTGGTCCCCCCTCCGTACGGCCGTGCGTCGTGCGCGGGGCGGCGCTCCTCCTGCCCTCGCTTCGGAATCCCACGTTCCGTTCGTGCCGGGCCACACCCCACCGTTCGACCTCTCCCGCAAGGCACCCCTGTGTTCGACGTCGCCGTCTTCGGCTCGCTGTTCCTGACCCTCTTCGTGATCATGGATCCCCCCGGGATCACCCCGATCTTCCTCGCCCTCACCTCCGGCCGCGCGGCCAAGGTGCAGCGCCGGATGGCCTGGCAGGCCGTCGCCGTGGCCTTCGGCGTCATCACCGTCTTCGGTCTGCTCGGCCAGCAGATCCTGGACTACCTGCACGTCTCCGTCCCCGCGCTGATGATCGCGGGCGGTCTCCTGCTGCTGCTCATCGCGCTCGACCTGCTCACCGGCAAGACCGACGAGCCCAAGCAGACCAAGGACGTCAACGTCGCCCTGGTCCCGCTCGGCATGCCGCTGCTCGCCGGGCCCGGTGCGATCGTCTCGGTCATCCTCGCCGTGCAGAACGCCGACGGCGCCTCCGCCCAGGTCTCCGTCTGGGCCGCCATCGTCGCCATGCACGTCGTGCTCTGGCTGACCATGCGGTACTCGCTGCTGATCATCCGGGTCATCAAGGACGGCGGCGTGGTCCTGGTGACCCGGCTCGCCGGCATGATGCTCTCCGCCATCGCGGTGCAGCAGATCATCAACGGTGTCACCCAGGTCATCCAGAACGCCTGACGGGCCGGGGGCGGCGCCCCCGGACACCACTGCGCCCCCGTACGGATTCCGCTGCTGCGAAGTCCGTGCGGGGGCGCGGTGCGTGGTGTGGACCTGACCTGTTACGAGGCCGAGGTCTCGGCGGGGCGGATCCAGATGCGCTGGCCGATCGAGGCGGCCTGCTGCACGATCCGGTTGACGGAGGCGGCGTCCACGACGGTCCGGTCGACGGGCGTGCCGTCGATGTCGTCGAGTCGCAGGATTTCGAAGCGCACAGGCTTCTCCCTTCGTCTGAGTTGATCCTCCAGCTGGAGAACTGCGTTACATACGGGTCCAACGACATGCATCCTGCAAACATTCCTTACGCTAAGGAAAATTTTCGGATGACTAACTACTGGCGGGTAGAGGGTGTGGCGGCGGGCCCCGGGGCGGCGGACAATGAGCCCCGTATGAACGACGCAGACACACCCCAGGTGACCGAGACCGACGCCCGCCTGCGCGCCCTGGACGGGCGCCTGGAGCGCACCAACGAGCTCCTCCAGCGGATGCTGGCCGAGGTCGCCAGGACGCCCTCCACCCATGCCATCTTCGTCGACGCGGGTTACGTCCATGCTGCGGCCGGGTTGCTGGTGGCGGGCACCGAGGACCGCCGGTCCTTCGACCTCGACGCCGAGGGGCTCATCGAGGCCTTCATCGACAAGGCCCGGACGATCTTCGCGGACAGCAGGCTGCTCCGCGTCTACTGGTACGACGGGGCCAGACGCCGCATCCACACCCCCGAGCAGCAGGCCATCGCCGAGCTGCCCGACGTCAAGGTCAGGCTCGGCAACCTCAACGCCAACAACCAGCAGAAGGGCGTCGACTCCCTGATCCGCACCGACCTGGAGTCCCTCGCCCGTCACCGCGCCATCAGCGACGCCGCCCTCGTCGGCGGCGACGAGGACCTGGTCTCCGCCGTCGAGGCCGCCCAGGGCTACGGCGCCCGCGTCCACCTCTGGGGCATCGAGGCCGCCGAGGGGCGCAACCAGGCCGAGGCGCTCCTCTGGGAGGTCGACAGCCAGCGCACCTTCGAGCTCGACTTCTGCCGCCCGTACGTCACCCGCCGCCCCGTCACCACGTACGAGAACGAGGGCGAGCCGCCGCCCTCCCGCGAGGAGGTGCGGTTCGTCGGCGCCCAGATCGCCGCGACCTGGCTCGGTGAACGCGGCCGCGACCGGCTCGCCGAGCTCCTGCCGGGTGCGCCCTATCTGCCGGGCCCCGTCGACCAGGACCTGCTCGTCGAGGCGGAACGGCTCCTCAGCCGCTCCCTGCGCGGCCACGCCGCGCTCCGGCGCGCCCTGCGGGACGGCTTCTGGCAGCACGTCAAGGCGCAGTTCTGAGGGGACCGGCCGGTCGCCCTCAGGGCCTCGTCGGGACGTCGGCGGGCGCGGTCGTCCGCTCCCAGAAGCCGGTGAGCCGGTCCGTCAGCTCGCGCGGGTGCGACACGTTGGGGGAGTGGCCGGCCCCCGCCACCACCGTGTGGTGCGCGCCGGTGCGGGCGGCCGCCGCCGCGAGGGCCGCCGTCGGCCAGACCATCTCGTCCGCCCCGTACGCGATGTGCAGCGGCATCCGCAGCGCGGCCAGCTCCGCCGTACCGTCCTGACGGCTGAGCAACAGCCGCCCCGCCCCGGCCAGTTGGGCGATCCGGGTGCGCGTCCAGCGCCGCCGCAGGAAGCCCGCGAGCTCCGGGGCGTCATCCGTGTCCGGCTCCTCGCCCCGGCTGTCCAGCCAGCACATCGCCTGCCACACCCGGTCCTTCGGCAGGAACGCGAGCGCGACGCGCAGCACCCGCACGCGGATCCGCTGCGGCCGGGCGACCCGGCCGGGGCCCGAGGAGAGCAGGGTGAGCGACGTGAAGGCGGCCGGGGCGAGCGAGGCCGCGGCGCGCGCCACCAGGCCGCCGAACGAGTGGCCGAGCAGATGGACGGGACCGTCGCCGAGGGCCGCGGCCTGGGCCACCGCGTCGAGCGCGAGCGCCTTGCGGCGGTAGGCGGCCCGGCCCCGGGGGCCGGGGGACTCGTACTGACCGCGTCCGTCGACGGCCACGGCCCGGTATCCGGCCTCGCCGAGCGGCCCCAGCACGGCCAGGAAGTCCTCCTTGCTGCCGGTGTACCCGGGCAGCAGCAGCACCGTTCCGCGCCGCGGGCCCCGGGGCTCGGTGTCCAGGACGGCGAAGTCGCCCCGCGCCGTGACGAGGCGGCGGGCGCGGGTGCCGGGCGGGAGGACGAGGGACCGGGGCTTGCTCATGTCTGGACTGTAACCGTCCGGGGACGGCACACGACCGCGGCCCGGCCCCTGGGGAGGGGCCGGGCCGCGGTCACGAGGACGGACGGGATCAGCCCTCGGGCTGGGCCGCCGCCTTCTTGGTGGTGCGGCGGCGCGGGGCCTTCGGGGCCTCGGCCTCGGCGGCCTCGGCGACCGCCGCCGCGGCGGCCTTCTTCGTCGTACGGCGACGGGTCGGCGCCTTGGGCTCCGATGCGTCGGGCGCCTCGGCGGTCACCGTCTTCTTGGCCGCGCGGCGACGGGGGGCCTTGGGGGCCTCCTCGGCGGCGGGAGCCTCGGCGGTCTCGGCCACCGGCTCCGCGACGGCCTTCTTGGCCGTACGGCGACGGGGGGCCTTCTTGGGCTCCTCGACCGGGGCCTCGGCGACGGGGGCCTCGGCGACCGGGGCCGGAGCGGCCTCGGCGACCGGGGCGGCCTTGGTGACCGGGACCGTGATGATGACCGGCTCGGCGGAGGTCGCGGAGGCCGGCGAACCGGCAGCCTTCCGGACCACCCGGCGACGCGCGGGCTTCTTCGGCTCCTCCTCGACGACCGGCGCGGGCGCCGGCTCGACGATCGCCTCGACGACCGGCGCGGCGGTGACCGGCGAACCGGCCGCCTTGCGCACGACCCGGCGGCGACGCGGCGCGGGGACCTCCGCCGTGACCGCGGCCGGAGCCTCGGCGACGGGCGCGACGGCCTCGACGGCCACCGCAGCGGCGGCGGGGACCTCGGCGACCGGGGCGGCGACGGTGACCTCGGCGGTCTCGGCGACCGGCTCCGCGGCGGCCTTCCTGGCCGTACGGCGACGGGTGGTCTTCTTCGGCTCGACCGGGGCCTCGGCGACCGGCGCCGGAGCGGCCTCGGCGACCGGAGCGGCGGCCCGCAGGGCGGCCGCGGCGGTCTCGACCGTCTGGAACGACACGGTGTCCTCGACCGGCCGGGTCACCCGGGGGCGGCGACGGCGCGGCGCGGGAGCGAGCTCCTGCGCCACCGGGGCCGGGGCGGCGGGCGTGGCCTTCACGGCCTCCGGACGGGCGGCCGTACGGCTGCGACGGCGCGGGGCCTTCGGCTGCTCGGCGATCGGGGCCTCGGTGACGGCCGCGGCGGCGACGGGCGCCGGAGCGGTCTCGACCGCGACACGGGCGGCGGGGGCCTCGGCCACGACACGGGCGGCCGGAGCCTCCTCGACCGCGACACGGGCGGCCGGAGCCACCGGTGCGGCCTCGGCGACCGGGGCGGCCTTGACCGCCTGGGTCACCGGCGCGGAGCCCGGGGCACCGACGCGGGTGCGACGGCGGCGGCGCGGGGTGCGCGGACCGGACTCGGCCGTGGCCTCGTCCGTCACCGGCGCGGCCTCGACGGCCGGGGCCGCCGACGCGGGGGCGTCGGTGTCGCTGCCGCCGCGGGTGCGACGGCGCTGACGCGGGGTCCGCGTCCGCTCCGGGCGCTCCTCGGTCCGCTCGGTCCGGTCGTGGCCCTTCGGGCCGCGCGCACGGCGTCCGCCGGGCTCGCCCAGGTCCTCCAGCTCCTCCGCGCCCAGACCCGCACGGGTCCGCTCGGCGCGGGGCAGGATGCCCTTGGTGCCCGCCGGGATGTCCAGGTCCTCGAAGAGGTGCGGGGACGAGGAGTACGTCTCGACCGGCTCGTGGAAGTCCAGTTCGAGCGCCTTGTTGATGAGCTGCCAGCGCGGGATGTCGTCCCAGTCGACCAGGGTGACGGCCGTGCCCTTGTTGCCCGCGCGGCCGGTGCGGCCCACGCGGTGCAGGAAGGTCTTCTCGTCCTCGGGCGACTGGTAGTTGATGACGTGGGTGACGCCCTCGACGTCGATGCCGCGGGCGGCGACGTCGGTGCAGACGAGCACGTCGACCTTGCCGTTGCGGAAGGCGCGCAGCGCCTGCTCGCGGGCGCCCTGGCCGAGGTCGCCGTGGACCGCGCCGGACGCGAAGCCGCGGCGCTCCAGCTGCTCGGCGATGTCGGCGGCGGTGCGCTTGGTGCGGCAGAAGATCATCGCGAGCCCGCGGCCGTTGGCCTGCAGGATGCGGGAGACCATCTCCGGCTTGTCCATGTTGTGCGCGCGGTAGACGTGCTGCTTGATGTTGGCGACGGTGGCGCCCTCGCCGTCGGGCGAGGTGGCGCGGATGTGCGTCGGCTGCGACATGTAGCGGCGGGCCAGGCCGATGACCGCGCCCGGCATGGTGGCCGAGAACAGCATCGTCTGACGCTTCGCCGGAAGCATGTTGATGATCTTCTCGACGTCGGGCAGGAAGCCCAGGTCGAGCATCTCGTCGGCCTCGTCGAGGACGAGGACCTTGACGTGGGACAGGTCGAGCTTGCGCTGGCCGGCCAGGTCGAGCAGGCGGCCGGGGGTGCCGACGATGACGTCGACGCCCTTCTTCAGGGCCTCGACCTGGGGCTCGTACGCACGGCCGCCGTAGATGGCGAGCACCCGCACGTTCCGCACCTTGCCGGCGGTGAGCAGGTCGTTGGTGACCTGCTGGCACAGCTCGCGGGTGGGGACGACGACGAGCGCCTGCGGGGCGTCGGTCAGCTGCTCGGGCTTCGCCCGGCCGGCCTCGACGTCCGTGGGGACGGTGACGCGCTCCAGGATGGGGAGGCCGAAACCGAGGGTCTTGCCCGTGCCGGTCTTGGCCTGGCCGATGACGTCGGTGCCGGAGAGGGCGACCGGAAGGGTCATCTCCTGGATGGGGAAGGGGTTGACGATGCCGACGGCCTCCAGGGCCTCGGCCGTCTCGGGAAGGATTCCGAGTTCTCGGAAAGTCGTAGTCAGGGTGCTGCCTCTTCTGTGAGACGCGGTGCGAGGCGAACGAAGGGGGTCGTACCGTGCCGGGAACTTCCGGGCGATCGGGAAGATCGCTGCCGGGTGGCGCGGGACCACTGCCGTCGCTCGAGCGTCGTACCGCTGAGGGTGACCCTTCCGCGGGTCCGCCGGAAGGGCTGTCGGGCCGGAGCCGATCGGGCCACCGACCGGGCATCCTCATTCATGAGTCGGCCCACCGAACACGTCCGAACGTGCGAAAGCATGTCCGCATACTCAGCAGGCGCCTTACCACTGTACCCCGGAATCGCGCATGTGTGTTGGGAGAAATGGTGATGAGGGCACGGTCACACTGACTGACCAGCGCCTTCCCCCGCCGCGCGGGCGGGCTATTGTGCGCTCCATGGAGACGCCTGACAACGCCACACCCACCGGGATCGCCGCCAAGGACTGGGCGACGGCTTCCGCCGAGCCGCAGTACCGCGCCGCCGTGATCGACCTCCTCGGCGCCCTCGCCTACGGAGAGCTCGCGGCCTTCGAGCGGCTCGCCGAGGACGCCAAGCTGGCGCCGACCCTCGCGGACAAGGCGGAGCTGGCGAAGATGGCCTCGGCCGAGTTCCACCACTTCGAGCAGCTGCGCGACCGGCTCACCGCCGTGGACGCCGAGCCGACCGCGGCCATGGAGCCCTTCGCGAAGGCGCTCGACGACTTCCACCGCCAGACCGCGCCGTCGGACTGGCTGGAGGGCCTGGTCAAGGCGTACGTCGGCGACTCGATCGCCAGCGACTTCTACCGGGAGGTCGCGGCCCGCCTCGACTCCGACACGCGCGGACTCGTCCTCTCCGTGCTCGACGACACCGGCCACGGCAACTTCGCCGTGGAGAAGGTCCGCGCGGCGATCGACGCCGACCCGCGGGTCGGCGGCCGGCTCGCGCTCTGGGCGCGTCGTCTGATGGGTGAGGCGCTCTCGCAGGCCCAGCGCGTGGTCGCCGAGCGCGACGCGCTCTCGACCATGCTGGTCGGCGGCGTCGCGGACGGCTTCGACCTCGCGGAGGTGGGCCGGATGTTCTCCCGGATCACCGAGGCGCACACCAAGCGGATGGCCGCGCTGGGCCTGGCCGCCTGAGGTCGTACCGACTCCGTCGTACGGAACGGGGGGCGGTGTCGCTCACACCGTCGCTGATCGTCGCAGCCGCCGCGAGGAGGGCCGGATCAGCAGCGAGAGCAGCACCGCCGCCACCGCCACCGCACCGATCAGGGTGGCGAGGAAGTGACCGGGGCCGAGGGCCCCGTGGGTGACGAGCGCGCCGAACACCCCGCCGAGCGTGCCGGTGGCGAGGACGATCACCCGAAGGGGGAGGCGGTCGGGGAGCCGGTGTGCGGCTGCCCACGCCAGGGCGAAACCGAGCAGGGCCGAACCGAGGACTTCCAGGAACACGGCGGATCACCTCGCGGGGGGTGCGGGGCGGGTGGTGCGGTCGAACCCCTCCTACCCCAGCGCTCCGGAACGCAATCCTCCCGTACGCCCTGACGTGGCCATACGGACATACGAAAGGCCCGGTGGACCGTGCCGGTCCACCGGGCCCTTCCCACAGATCCTGGGCTCAGAGCGCGCCGAAACCCACGCGGCGAACGGCGGGCTCGCCGAGCTCCACGTACGCGATCTTCTCGGCCGGGATCAGAACCTTGCGGCCCTTCTCGTCCGAGAGGCTGAGCAGCTGCGCCTTGCCGGCCAGCGCGTCGGCCACGGCGCGCTCCACCTCCTCGGCGGACTGCCCGCTCTCCAGAACGATCTCCCGGGGTGCGTGCTGCACGCCGATCTTGACCTCCACGGCTATGTCCCTCCGAACGGTCAGCTGTGCGCGAATACCGCGCCGTACGCTGCACACATTAGCCCGGTGAGGGGACGCGCAAAGCTCAGCGGCCGCACGCCAGGAGCGAACAGCCCACGGGAATGCTCAGTGACCCTCGGCGCTCAGCTGTCCGTCCACCGCGTGCAGCGGGAAACCGGCGATACCGCGCCAGGCGAGCGAGGTCAGCAGCCCGACGGCCTTGTCGCGCGGAATGGCCGACTCGCTGGACAGCCAGTAGCGGGCGACGACCTGGGACACGCCGCCGAGCCCCACGGCGAGCAGCATCGACTCGTCCTTGGACAGGCCGGTGTCCTCGGCGATGACGTCCGAGATGGCCTCGGCGCACTGCAGGCTCACCCGGTCGACGCGCTCGCGCACGGCCGGCTCGTTCGTCAGATCGGACTCGAAGACCAGCCGGAAGGCGCCGCCCTCGTCCTCGACGTACGCGAAATAGGCGTCCATGGTGGCCGCGACGCGCAGCTTGTTGTCCGTGGTGGAGGCCAGGGCCGTCCGCACGGCGAGGAGGAGCGACTCGCAGTGCTGGTCGAGCAGGGCCAGGTACAGCTCGAGCTTCCCGGGGAAGTGCTGGTAGAGCACCGGCTTGCTGACGCCCGCCCGCTCGGCGATGTCGTCCATCGCGGCGGAGTGGTACCCCTGGGCGACGAAGACCTCCTGGGCCGCGCCGAGCAGCTGGTTCCGTCGGGCACGTCGCGGCAGGCGCGTGCCCCGAGGGCGTGCTGCCTCTGTCTGCTCGATGGCGCTCACGCGGCCTCCCAAAAATCGATCCATGCGCGCTGTCGCACGCGCCGCCATCGTACTTTTGGGTAACCCGGCTGTGCGCGGTGCGAACGCAGAATTTCACGGACCGGACGCCCGGGTCGACAGTCGATTCACGATTGAACCGAACAAATCAGCGGTAGTCGTCCTCGTCCTGGGTGACCACACGCGCCTGTTCGGAGGAGTCGGCCTCGTTCGCCGAGTCGCGTTCGACGTGGGTGACCGGCTCGTCCTCGCGTTGCTGCAGTTCGGTGTGCTGCTCGGCAGCGTCGGCCTCGGGGATTTCCTGGTCCAGCACGACGTCCTCTTCCTCGGTGAATGTGTCCGGATCGGTCGGATCGACAGTCATGCGGTTCCTTCCGGCACGCGGGTCGCGGTCCTCTCCGATGGCCCTCTCTCCGAGCCTAGGAGCACCCGCGCCATGCCGCACACGCACTTGTGACGGCACCCACACGTCCGCGCGCGTGATCGTCTCGTAATATTGCGGCCATGTCGTCGACCGAGCTGCCGGAAACCCGGAGCGCCGCCGCACCGGCCGCCTCGCGCGCCACCCGCGCCGTGCGGGTCGCCGACGGCGAGGAGCTCCGCTCCGTGTCCCTGCCCGGCCTCAGCCTCACCGTGCGGGCCCGGCCGGGCGACACGCCGGGACTGCCGCCCGCGCTGTACGTCCACGGCCTCGGCGGGTCCTCGCAGAACTGGTCCGCCCTGATGCCGCTGCTCGCGGACCTCGTCGACGGCGAGGCGGTCGACCTGCCCGGCTTCGGCGACTCGCCGCCGCCCGACGACGGCAACTACTCGATCATCGCGCACGCCCGGGCCGTCATCCGGCTCCTCGACTCCGCGGGACGCGGCCCGGTGCACCTCTTCGGCAACTCGCTGGGCGGCGCCGTCGCCACCCGCGTCGCCGCGGCCCGGCCCGACCTGGTCCGCACCCTCACCCTGATCTCGCCGGCACTGCCCGAGCTGCGCGCCCAGCGGACCACCTGGCCCACGGTGCTGCTCGCGGTGCCCGGCGTCGCCTCGGCCTTCGCGAGGCTCACCAAGGACTGGACGGCCGAGCAGCGGGTCCGCGGCGTCCTCGCCCTCTGTTACGGGGACCCCGGCCGGGTCACCGACGAGGGGCTTCGGCACGCCGTGGAAGAGATGGAGCGGCGCCTCGAGCTCCCCTACTTCTGGGACGCCATGGCCCGTTCCTCGCGCGGCATCGTCGACGCGTACACGCTCGGCGGCCAGCACGGACTGTGGCGGCAGGCCGAACGGGTCCTCGCCCCCACTCTGCTCGTCTACGGCGGTCGCGACCGGCTGGTGTCGTACCGTATGGCCCGGCGGGCGGCCGCCACGTTCCGGGGTTCGCGCCTGCTGACCCTCCCCGACGCGGGGCACGTGGCGATGATGGAGTACCCCGAGACGGTCGCCCAGGCCGCCCGGGACCTGATCGTCGATCACGGCGGGAGCTGATCCGGGGCGTGGGACGACATAGCCGCAAGGGCTCCGCGCCCTCGGTGGGCGACACCGGGCAACAGACAGCGGTTCCGCAGGCGCAGGCGCCGGCGCCGGGGGCGGGGACACCAGGATCACCGGGGACACCCGGGGCACCGGCCGGCCGCGCGCCGGGCACCGGGCGCCGCCGCAGGACCGCGGACGGCACGGGCCCACGGCAGCCCGGCGACCCGACCGGCACACCGGCCCACGGCAGCCCGGCGTACGGGAACCCGGCGTACGGGACCCCGACGCAGGGGACGCCCGCGCACGGCACTCCGGCGTACGGGTACGCCGGTGGGGCGCATGACACCGGTTCCCACGCCACCCCCGGCACCCCGGCGCACGGGACGCCCGTGTACCGGACCCCCGTGCGGGGCGGGCATCCGCAGCACGACGAGAGCACCGCGGCCCGGCCCGGGCCGTACGTACCCCGGCACGGCGCGCCCCGCGCCGCTGAGGCCGGGCCGGACGCCGCGCAGGCGCCGTTCATCCCCGGTCAGCGCCGCGAGAGCGGCCCCGGGGACGAGGAGCCGATGGCCGGCCGGGGCGGTCTCGGCCGCACCCTCACCGGGGTCGCGGCGGCCGCCGTCGCCACCGTCCTCGCGGTCGTCGTCACCGGGCAGGTCACCGAGCAGGAGGAGTCCCCGTCCGCGGCCCGCGCCGCCGGGCAGCCGGACGGGCGTGCCTCGGACGACACCTCCGCCTCCCGCTCCGACGAGCGGCCCGTCCCGCCGAGCCCGGCGGCGACCCCCAGCGGCTTCCCGCCGCCGCCGACGTACGACGAGCTGATCGGCTACCAGTTCCCGATCGACCCGAAGATGAAGGGGCCCGGGACCTTCAAGGCCGTGCCGGGCTTCCAGAAGGCGCCGGGCAAGGGGAAGACGATCCGCTACCGGATCGACGTGGAGGACGGCCTAGGCCTCGACCAGGAGCTGTTCACCACGGCCGTGTTCAAGACGCTGAACGACGCGCGGAGTTGGGCGGGGAAGGGGGAGATGACCTTCGAGCGCATTTCCACCGGGGACCCGCAGTTCGTCATCACGCTCGCCAGCCCGGGCACCACCGGCGACTGGTGCCGGAAGTCCGGTCTCGACACCACGATCGACAACGTGTCCTGCGACTCGGCCAGCACGAACCGCGTGATGATCAACGCCTTCCGCTGGGCACAGGGCTCGGAGACCTTCGGTCCCAAGGCGATGCTCGCGTATCGCCAGATGCTCATCAATCACGAGGTCGGGCACCGGCTCGGGCACGGGCATGTGAACTGCCGCACTCCGGGTGCGCTCGCCCCGGTGATGCAGCAGCAGACGAAGTCGCTGGACATCGACGGGATCAAGTGCCGTCCCAACCCCTGGGTGCATCCGGGCAGTTGACGTCGGACCCGATGACCGTTCGCTCACATTCTGAGACGGGTGTCTCAGGAACGGGCGGGCCGCGTTGACATCGTTCGGGCGTTCGTTCATATTTCTCGGCATGTCGCACCGTCACGTCGTCTCCGATCGCGCCGCCTTCGAGCTGGCGCTCATCGGCGTGGCCGGACATTCCGTCGCCGACGTTCTCTGTAGCTGACGGGCATCCGAGCGCCCGTCGGCCTTTCGCTTCTCCCGCATAGCCGACGCCTTCCGCGCCCGGGTGTTCCCGCCCCGCAGGCGCGGCGTTTCCTTTCTTTCTCCGGTGCTCTGACATTCCTTTCGGATGCCGCCACTCGCCGCTGCCTGCGTGGAATTCCTTTTCCCGTACCCGCAGTTCTCCGAGAGGTTTTCTCCGATGCGTCAATCGTCCGTCGTTCCGCGCCGCGTGGCCGTGACCGCCGTCAGTCTCGTCCTGACCCTGGGCGTCGCCGCCTGCGCGGGCCCCGAGGACACCGGCGCCAAGGGCGGCACCTCGGGCAAGGCCGCGGGCGCCCCGCAGAAGGGCGGCACGCTGACCGTCCTCAACACCGAGGCCCAGACCGACTTCGACCCCGCCCGCCTCTACACCTCCGGCGGCGGCAACGTCCCCTCCCTCGTCTTCCGTACGCTCACCACCCGCAACCGCGAGGCGGGCACCGCCGGCACCCAGGTCGTCCCCGACCTCGCCACCGACACCGGCCGCCCCAACAAGGACGCCACGGAGTGGACGTACACCCTGAAGGAAGGGCTGAAGTTCGAGGACGGCACGCCCATCACCAGCGCCGACATCAAGTACGGCATCGAGCGCTCCTTCGCCGCCGAACTCTCCGGCGGCGCCCCCTACCTGCGTGACTGGCTCGTCGGCGGCGACACGTACCAGGGCCCCTACAAGGACAAGAAGGGACTCGCGTCCATCGTCACCCCCGACGACCGGACCATCGTCTTCAAGCTGAAGAAGCCCGAGGGCGAGTTCCCCTTCGTCGCCACCCAGACCCAGTTCGCCCCGGTCCCGAAGGCCAAGGACACCGGCGCGAAGTACGAGGAGCACCCCGTCTCCTCCGGCCCGTACAAGGTCGTCACGAACGAGAACGACGGCGAGCGCCTCACCCTGGAGCGCAACGAGCACTGGGACCCCAAGACCGACGAGGAGCGCAAGGCCTACCCGGACAAGATCGACGTCCGGTCCGGTCTCGACGAGGCCGTGATCAACCAGCGCCTCGCCACCTCCACCGGGGCCGACGCCTCCGCGATCACCACCGACACCAACCTCGGCCCGGCCGAGCTCGCCCAGATCGGCTCCGACAAGGCGCTCGCCGCCCGCGTCGGCACCGGCCACTTCGGCTTCACCAACTACCTCGCCTTCAACCCCAAGGTGAAGCCCTTCGACAACCCGAAGGTCCGCCAGGCGATCTCCTACGCGATCAACCGCACCAGCGTCGTCAACGCCGCCGGCGGTTCCGCGCTCGCCGAGCCCGCCACCACCTTCCTGCCCGAGCAGAAGGCCTTCGGCTTCACGCCGTACGACCACTTCCCGGCCGGGAAGACGGGCGACCCGGAGAAGGCCAAGCAGCTCCTGAAGGAGGCCGGCCACCCGAACGGGCTCACGATCACCCTGCTCCACTCCACCGCCCAGAACCGCGCCACCAGCCCCGAGATCGCCACCGCCGTCCAGGAGGCGCTCGGCAAGGCCGGCATCACCGTCAAGCTCGACGGCCAGCAGCCCAACTCCTTCAACGAGAAGCGCTGGAGCGTCAAGGACGCCCCCGGCTTCTTCCTCTCCCGCTGGGGTGCCGACTGGCCGGCCGGCGGCCCGTTCCTCGCGCCGATCTTCGACGGACGGCAGATCGTCACCAACGGCTCGAACTACAACCACGCGCAGCTGAACGACCCGGCGGTCAACAAGGAGATCGACGAGATCAACAAGCTGACCGACCTCAAGGCCGCCGCCGCCCGCTGGGGAGCCCTCGACAAGAAGATCGGCGAGCAGGCGCTCGACGTGCCGCTCTTCCACCCCGTCTACAAGCGGCTCGTCGGCAAGAACGTCAAGAACGTCGTCATCAGCGACTGGACCGGCGTCCTCGACATCTCGCAGGTCTCCGTCAAGTGACCGCTCTGACCGACACGACGGCGCCCGTGGCGGGCCTCCCCGCCGCGGGCGCCGCCCGGCAGGTGTGGCGACGGCTCCGCACCCGCCCCGCCGCCCTCGTCTCCGCTGCCGTCCTCCTCCTGCTCGTCCTCCTCGCCGTCGGCGCGCCGCTGTTCGCCGCCCTGGAGGGCCAGGACGCCCACACGTACCACGACGACCTCGTCGACTCGGCCCGCGGCGGCGTCCCGTACGGCGCCTTCGGCGGCGCGAGCGCCGACCACTGGCTCGGCGTCGAACCCGGCACCGGCCGCGACCTGTTCGTCCGCCTCCTCTACGGCGCCCGGATCTCCCTGCTCGTCGCCGTCGGCGCCACCGCCGTCCAGATCCTCATCGGCGTCCTCGTCGGACTCGCCGCAGGACTCGGCGGGCGCTGGATCGACGGCGTCCTCGGCCGTATCACCGACGTCCTCGTCGCCCTGCCGATGCTCGTCCTCGCCGTCGCGCTGACGGCCGTCGTCCCCCGCGCCTTCCCCCGGCCCCTGCTGCTGATCCTCGTCATCGGCTTCCTCGGCTGGGCCGGCACCTCCCGGATCGTGCGCGCCCAGACCCTCACCCTGAAGAGCCTCGACTTCGTCGCGGCCTCCCGGCTCGCGGGCTCCGGGCCGTGGCGGACCGCCCGCCGCGAGCTCCTGCCGTCCCTCGCCGCCCCCGTCATCACGTACGCGGCGATCCTCGTCCCCACCAACATCGTCGTCGAGGCGTCCCTGTCCTTCCTCGGGGTCGGCGTCACCCCGCCCACCCCGTCCTGGGGGCAGATGCTGTCGACCGCGCAGACCTGGTTCCGGGCCGATCCCGCGTACGTCCTGCTGCCCGCCGGACTGCTCTTCGTCACCGTGCTCGCCTTCACCGTCCTCGGCGACGCGGTCCGCACGGCCCTCGACCCGCGCGAGGCGAGCCGCCTGCGCGTGGGCACCCGCAAGGAGGCCTCCTGATGACCCGCTTCGTCCTCAAGCGGCTCGCGGGTGCCGTGCTCGTCCTGCTGGCCCTCTCGGTCCTCGTGTACTCGCTCTTCTACCTGGCGCCCGGCGACCCCGCGCGGCTCGCCTGCGGCGAGCGCTGCAACCCGCAGCAGATCGCCCAGGTGCGTGAGCAACTCGGTCTGAACGACACCATGTTCGTCCAGTACCTGCACTTCCTCCAGGGCGTCTTCGTCGGCCGCGACTACTCCACCGGCGTCTCCCTCGTGCACTGCGACGCGCCCTGCCTCGGGCTCTCGTACCAGAGCGACCAGCAGGTCACCCAGCTCGTCCTGGAACGGCTCCCCGCCACCGCGTCCCTCGTCGTCGGCGCGCTGGTCGTCTGGCTGGTCGTCGGCGTCGGCACCGGACTCCTCTCCGCGCTCCGCCGGGGCGGCCCCACCGAGCGGATCCTCACCCTGCTCACCCTCGCCGGGAGCGGCACCCCCGTCTTCATCCTCGGACTGCTGCTCCTCATGGCCGTCTGCGCCTACCTCCAGTGGCTGCCCTTCCCCAGCTACGTGCCGTTCGGCGAGAACCCCGAGCAGTGGGGCTGGAACCTGCTCCTTCCCTGGCTCACCCTCGGACTCTTCGAATCCGCCAAGTACGCCCGGCTCACCCGGAGCGCCACCCTGGAGACCCTCGCCGAGGACCACATCCGCACCTTCCGCGCCTACGGCGTGGGGGAGCGGTCCGTCGTCACCCGCCACGCGCTGCGCGGCGCCGTCCCGCCGGTCATCGCGATCAGCGCCGTCGACCTCGGCTCGATGTTCGGCGGGGCCGTCCTCACCGAGTCCCTCTTCGGGATCCCCGGGCTCGGCAAGACCCTCATCGACGGGGTGAAGGCGATCGACCTGCCCGTGGTGGTGGGCGTGGTCATGGTGACGGGCACGTTCGTCGTCCTCGCCAACGTCCTCGCGGACCTGCTGTACGCGGCCGCCGACCGAAGGGTGGTCCTGACGTGACCCCGATCGTCGAAGTGACCGACCTCACCGTCGAGTTCGCCCGGTCCGGCGATCCCGTACGGGCCGTGGACGGCCTCTCCTTCACCCTCGGCGAGGGCCGGGCCCTCGCCCTCGTCGGCGAGTCCGGCAGCGGCAAGTCCACCGTCGCCGCCGCCCTCCTCGGCCTCCACCGGGGGACGGGCGCGAAGGTCGGCGGCACCGTCCGGGTCGGTGGCATCGACGTCGCCACCGCGGGGCCGGGCGAACTGCGGCGGCTGCGCGGCGGCGTCGCCGCCATGGTCTTCCAGGACCCGCTGTCCGCCCTCGACCCCTACTACGCCGTCGGTGACCAGATCGCCGAGGTGTACCGGGTCCACGCCGGAGGGTCGCGGCGCGCCGCCCGCGCCCGCGCGGTCGAGGTCCTGGACCGGGTCGGCATCCCGGACGCGGCCCGCCGGACCCGTTCCCGCCCGCACGAGTTCAGCGGCGGCATGCGGCAGCGGGCCCTGCTCGCCATGGCCCTCGCCTGTGAGCCCCGGCTGCTCGTCGCCGACGAACCGACCACCGCCCTCGACGTCACCGTGCAGGCCCAGATCCTGGATCTGCTCCACGAGTTGCGGCGCGAGTCGGGCACGGCCCTGCTGCTCGTCACCCACGACGTGGGCGTCGCCGCCGAGAGCGTCGACGAGGTGCTGGTCATGCAGGGCGGCCGAGAGGTCGAACGCGGCCCCGTGGGCGAGGTGCTGGGCGCGCCGGCGGAGCCGTACACCCGGCGGCTGCTCGCGGCGGTGCCCCGGCTCGACGGTCCCGTGCGGGAGGCCGCGCCGAGCAGCCGGCCGAAGGGCGAGCCGCTGCTCGAAGTCCGTGACCTGCGGCGGGAGTTCGGGCGCGGCAGGAACTCGCTGACCGCCGTCGAGGGCGCCTCGCTCACCGTCCACGCAGGGGAGACCCTCGGCCTGGTCGGGGAGTCCGGCAGCGGCAAGACCACCCTCGGCCGGATGCTGGTCCGGCTCCTCGACCCGACCGGCGGCCAACTCCGCTACCAGGGAAGGGAGATCGGCACCCTGACCGACCGCGAGCTGCGCCCGTACCGGCGCGAACTCCAGATGGTCTTCCAGGACCC
The DNA here is from genome assembly GCF_008639165.1 of Streptomyces venezuelae ATCC 10712. NCBI lineage: Bacteria > Bacillati > Actinomycetota > Actinomycetes > Kitasatosporales > Streptomycetaceae > Streptomyces > Streptomyces venezuelae. Next base: position 5,187,653 of record NZ_CP029197.1, read on the forward strand.
GGTCGCCTCCCTCAACCCGCGCCGCTCGATCGGCGCGTCGATCGCCGACCCGCTGCGCGTGGCGGGCGAACGCGACGAGACCCGGATACGGAGCCGGGTGCGGGAGCTGCTCGACCGCGTCGGACTCGACCCCGACCGTCACGAGGCCTACCCGCACGAGTTCAGCGGCGGGCAGCGCCAGCGCGTCGGCATCGCCCGCGCGCTCGCCGCCGACCCCCGGATCGTCGTCTGCGACGAACCCGTCTCGGCGCTCGACGTCACCACCCAGGCCCAGGTGACCGCCCTGCTCGCCGAACTCCAGGCGGAACTCGGCCTCGGGCTCGTCTTCATCGCCCACGACCTCGCCGTCGTCCGGCAGGTCAGCGACCGGGTCGCCGTCATGCGCGCGGGCCGGATCGTCGAGCAGGGCACCGTCGCCGAGGTGTACGGCGCGCCCCGCGACCCGTACACCCGGCAGCTGCTCGCCGCCGTCCCCTCGCTCGACCCGGCCCTGGCGGCCGAGCGGCGGGCGGTCCGGGCGGCGGAGCGCCGGGAAGGACGCCAGGAACTGGCCGTCGCCTGACCCTGTGTGACCGTCCCGCCCCGTACCGCGACAGAACGCGACCGGGGTGGGAAAGTTACGTGCATTCACCCCTTCCGGTGGTGCGACGGACAACCGTCCATCGCGCCACCGGTATCTCCGCTTACGTTCTTCCCGCTGCGAGTCGCCGGACCAACGGTGGCCGTCGTCAAGGGAGATCGGGGGTGCACTCATGCGGATCGGACTGCTCACGGAGGGTGGCTACCCGTACGCGACCGGTGAGACCGGACTCTGGTGCGAGCGGCTCGTCCACGGCCTCGGCCAGCACCAGTTCGACCTGTACACCCTCGCCGGGACCGGCACCCCGCGACCGCTCCCGCCGAACGCCCGCGTCGCCCGCACCGCCGGCCGGGACGGCCTCAGTGGCCCCGACACCGGCCCGGCACGGACCCTCCTCGAACGCACCGCCTTCGGCGACCACCGCACCGCCCGCCGCGCCTACGGCCGACGCGACCGCCGCCGCTTCACCGAAGCCTTCCACCGGCTGGCCGTCGGACTGTGCGCCGAGGACGCCCCCACGAGCGCCGGACCCGACACCGCGAGCCCGGCCCCGGACCCCACGGACGCCTTCGCCGAAGGGCTCTACGCCCTCGCCGAACTCGCCCGCGAGCGCGGCGGACTGCCCGGCGCGCTCCGCTCCGACGACGCCGTCCGCACCCTCGAAGCCGCCTGCCGGGCGCCCGGCGCGCGCCGGGGCGCCGCCGACGCCGGGCTCCCCGACCACCTCGCCTTCGCCGACCACCTGGAGCGCACCCTGCGCCCCCTCTCCCTCGACTGGTACGAGGAGGATGCACTCGGCGCCGCCGACCTCTGCCACGCCGCCGCCGGCGGAACCACCGCGCTCCCCGGCCTGCTGGCCAAACGCTTCTTCGGCACCCCGCTGCTCGTCACCGAGTACGGCGTCCAGCTCCGCTCCCACTACCTCTCGACCGCCGCCGACCGCTCCACCCCCCTGCGCACCCTCCTCGCCGCCCTCCACGGCCGGCTCGCCGCCGAGACCTACCGGCAGGCCGCGCTCCTCACCCCCGGCAACGCCCACGCCCGCCGCTGGCAGGAGAAGTGCGGCGCCGACCGGGCCCGCATCCGCACCGTCCACCCCGGCATGGCGGCCGACCGCTTCGCCGAGGTCGGCGAGGACGAGGAGAGCGGCGACCCCGCCACCCTGATCTGGGTCGGCCGGGTCGAACCCGCCAAGGACCTCATCGCCCTGCTGCACGCCTTCGCCGAGATCCGGGCCCGGCAGCCCGACACCCGGCTGAGGATCGTCGCCGTGCCCACCGCGGACCCGGGCGCCGGCGCGTACCTCGCGCACTGCAAGGGGCTCGCCGCCCAGCTGTTCCCCGACGAGGCCGCCGGGGCCCACGCCGTCGGCGAGAACCCCGTCTGCTTCGAGGAGCTCGGCGGGCCCGAGGCCCCCACCCTGGAGGACGCCTACGCCTCCGGCGCGGTCGTCGTCCTCTCCAGCATCGTCGAGGGCTTCCCCGCGAGCCTCGTCGAAGCGATGTTCTGCGCGCGGGCCACCGTCTCGACCGACGTCGGCGCGGTCGTCGAGATCATCGGCGGCACCGGCCTCGTCGTCCCCCCGCGCAACCCCCGGGCGCTCGCCGACGCCTGCCTCGCCCTGCTCCGCGACCCCGAGCGCCGCTACCGGCTGGGCGCGGCCGCCCGGGCCCGCGCGCTCGAACTCTTCACCGTCGAACAGAACCTCGCCGCGTTCCGCGGCATCTACCTGGAACTCCTCTCCCACGCACCGGTGCGCCACCGCCCGGGGGACGGCGTGCCCTTCGCCCACCCCGCCGAGTCGCACGTGCCCGGCAGCTGGGCGCACAAGGCCGTGAGCGCCGGGACGGGAGCCCCCGATGCCTGAAGGAGACACCCCCATGCGCGGCTCCGCCGCCCCGACGAGCCCCGGAGCCTGGGACGCCCGCTCCGAGGCGCTCCTCGGCGCCCCCGCCCTCACCCCCGGGATAGCCCCGGCCCCGGGGGAGGCCGCCGAGACGCTCCCCCGTCCCGCCGACACCCCGCCGGTCCGGCCGACCGCGGACGGGGAGCGGCCCGCGGCCGCCGGTACGTCCACGACCACCGGGCCGGCCCCGGCCACCGGGCCTCGTACGCCCACCGGACCGCACGCGCCCGCCGGTTCGCGCCCCGACGCCCCCTCCGCCGCCCCCCGGGCCCGGCGCGGTCATGCCGATCCCGTCAAGGTGCTCATGCACCGGCACCGGGAGCTCTGCGAGCGGGCCGTCGACCCGCTGGAGATCGCCGCCGGGCTCGAAGCCCAGGGGTTCACCGACCGGACCGCCGCCCGCTTCCGGCACCGGGACGTGTTCGCCCTCGCCGAAGAGCTGTACGCGCGCGTGCCCCGCGGCACCGGGACCGCCGCGCCCCCCGCCGCCCCCCGCCGGGACACCGACGCCTGGGTGCTCGCCGTCCTCACCCCCGGCGCCGCCGCCGCGCTCACCGGCATCGGACTCGCCGTCACCCACGGCCCCGTGCGGCTCGCCATCGGCGCGACCGGCGCCCTGCTGCTCGCCGCCGCACTCGTCCTCGCCGTCCGGCGCGGCCCCTTCCGCGCCCCCGACGGCGCGACCGTGCCCGCCGCCCGGCTCTGGACCCTCTGGCTCCTGGCGTACGCGGTCTGCGGGGACGGGCTCCTCACCCAGGTGCTCGGCGGCGGACCCGACGGCCCCTGGGACCTGACCCCCGGCCCCCTCCTCGGCCTCGCCCTCGCCGTCGCCCCCACCGCCTGGTGCGCCCGGCTCTTCGCCGACCGCGCGCGCCGCCGGATCGCCGACAGCCGCGGACTCGCCGACTTCGCCGCCGGGACCCGGCCGCTGCTCCTCGGCACCGTGACCCTCCAGCTCCTCGCCCTCACCGGACTGCTCGTCCTCACCGGCTTCAGCGCCGGGGCCCTGGCGCTCGGCGCGCTCCTGCTGCTCGCCCGGCTCCTCACCGTCCACGGCCACCCCGGGACGGCCACCGCCGCCCTCGCCGCCGCCAGTGCCGGCGAGGCACTCGCCCTCGCGAGCGTCCTCGCCGCCCGCGTCCCCCTCCCCGGTCTCGACGTCCTCGCCGCCCCCGTGCGCGCCCTCGTCGGCGCCTGGGGCCCCGGGGCCGTGCCCACCCTCGTCTGCGGCGCCGCCGCGCTGGGCCTGCTGGCCCACGCGACCGGCTCCCTCGCCCGGGCCTCGGCCCATGCCACCCCGTGAGAACCCGCCACGAACCCCGTCGGAGGCCCGGCGACCAGCGTGACCCCCACCCCGCCGAGCCTGCCGTCAGGAACCCCGCCCGCTCCCGCGGAGCCGACGCCGCGGGCGCGTCCCGTCACCTCTCTCATCACCTCGCTAGGAGACCGAAGACCATGACCCCGCAACCCCAAGGAACGGCCGGTCGGCACGAAGGGGCCGCACGATGAGGGTGCTACTGCTCGGAGCCAACGGCTTCATCGGACGCTTCGTCGCTGACCGGCTGCTCGCCGACCCGGCGGTCCACCTCACCGCGCTCGGCCGGGGCGACGACGCCGACGTGCGCTTCGACCTCGCCTCCGGCAGTCCGGGCGCGCTGACCCGCTTCCTCGACGCCGTCCACCCGGGCGTCGTCGTGAACTGCGCGGGCGCCACCCGCGGCGGCGCCCGCGACCTGACCCGCCACAACACCGTCGCCGTCGCCACCGTCTGCGAAGCGCTGCGGCGCAGCGGCTGCGGCGCCCGGCTCGTCCAGGTCGGCTGCGCCTCGGAGTACGGGCCGAGCCAGCCCGGCTCGTCCACCGCCGAGGACGCCGTGCCCCGCCCCGGCGGCCCGTACGGGGTGTCGAAGCTCGCGGCGACCGAACTCGTCCTCGGCTCGGGGCTCGACGCCGTCGTGCTCCGGGTGTTCTCACCCGTGGGCCCCGGCACCCCGGCCGGTTCGCCGCTCGGCCGGCTCGCCGAGGCCATGCGGCGGGCCATGCAGGCGGGGGACGGTGAGCTGAAGCTCAGCGGCCTCGGCGTGCAGCGGGACTTCGTCGACGTGCGCGACGTGGCGCGGGCCGTCCACGCGGCCTCGCTCTCCGCCGCCCAGGGCGTCGTCAACATCGGCACCGGCCGTGCGGTGCGGCTCCGGGACGCCGCCGCCGTCCTGGCGAGGGTCGCGGGCTACTCCGGCAACCTGCACGAGCTGGACGCCCCGCACGGCCTGTCGCAGCGCCCGATGATCGGCGCCCCCCGCACCGAGGGGACCATCGCCGACCAGCTCGCGGCCGCGCCCTACCCGTACCCCGACGGCTGCGGCCCGTGGCAGCAGGCCGACGTCCGGACCGCCCGCGACCGGCTCGGCTGGCGGCCCCGGATCAATCTGGAGGAGTCCCTCGCCGACATCTGGATGGAGGCGGCGTGTCGCATCTGACGGCGACGGGGGCGGTCCAGGCGCTCGGGGTGGGCGTGCCCGGCTACGCCCATCCGCTGCTCGCCCCGGTGGAGTGGGGCGAGCTGACCCGGCCCGGGGCCCCGCTGCACTGGGCGGTGCTCAATGTGGCGGAGGGGCCGGGCAGCCGCCCCGACCCGCACTGTCTGGAGGCGGCGGGGAAGCTCCGTAACGCCGGGGTGAGGGTCCTCGGGCACCTGGACGCGGCGTACGGCTCCCGGTCCTTCGGGGAGCTGGTCTCGGACGCCCACCGGTTCACCGACTGGTACAAGGTCGACGGCTTCTATCTGGACCGCTGCCCCGCGGACCGGGCGGACCTTGCCGGGGTGCGGCGGGTGACGGCGACCCTGGAGGCGGTCCTCGGCGGCGAGGCCCACCTCGTCCTCGGCCACGGCACGCATCCCCATCCGGGGTACGCGGAGACCGCCGACCAGCTGGTGACCTTCTCGGGTGGCTGGGCGGACTACCGCTGGTCGCAGGTGGCGGAGTGGACGGCCGAGTACCCGGAGGCGAAGTTCGTCCACCTCGTGCACGGCGTTCCGCGCACCCACCTGGAGGAGGCCCTGCGGATCGCGCGCTGGCAGGGCGCCGGGACGATCTTCTTCACCGACCGTCCGGGGGGTCCGGGACAAACCGCGCCATTCCACTCGCTGCCCGGCTACTGGGACGAAATCGTCTCGCGGATCGGACCGGGTGTCTCGGAATGAGAAGGAGCGTGGCAGTGTTACGGGGAGAACAACCGTACTGACATACCGACAACCGGAGTCCCCGTGTCGCTGCCACCCCTGGTCGAGCCGGCTGCCGAGCTCACCGTAGACGAGGTCCGCAGGTACTCCCGCCACCTGATCATCCCGGACGTCGGGATGGACGGGCAGAAGCGGCTGAAGAACGCCAAGGTGCTGTGTGTCGGCGCCGGTGGCCTCGGCTCGCCCGCGCTGATGTACCTGGCCGCCGCCGGCGTGGGCACGCTCGGCATCGTGGAGTTCGACGAGGTCGACGAGTCGAACCTCCAGCGCCAGATCATCCACAGCCAGGCCGACATCGGCCGCTCCAAGGCCGCGTCGGCGCGTGACAGCGTCCTCGGCATCAACCCGTACGTGAACGTGATCCTTCACGAGGAGCGGCTCGAGGCCGACAACGTGATGGACATCTTCAGCCAGTACGACCTGATCGTCGACGGCACCGACAACTTCGCCACCCGCTACCTGGTGAACGACGCCTGTGTGCTGCTGAACAAGCCGTACGTCTGGGGCTCGATCTACCGCTTCGACGGCCAGGCGTCCGTCTTCTGGTCCGAGTACGGCCCCTGCTACCGCTGCCTCTACCCGGAGCCCCCGCCGCCGGGCATGGTCCCGTCCTGCGCCGAGGGCGGCGTCCTGGGCGTGCTGTGCGCGTCCATCGGCTCCATCCAGGTCACCGAGGCCATCAAGGTCCTCGCGGGCGTGGGCGACCCGCTGGTCGGCCGCCTGATGATCTACGACGCCCTGGAGATGCAGTACCGCCAGGTCAAGGTCCGCAAGGACCCCAACTGCGCGGTCTGCGGCGAGAACCCGACCGTCACCGAGCTCATCGACTACGAGGCCTTCTGCGGCGTCGTGTCCGAGGAGGCCCAGGAGGCGGCGCTCGGCTCCACGATCACTCCCAAGCAGCTCAAGGAGTGGATCGACGAGGGCGAGAACATCGACATCATCGACGTCCGCGAGCCGAACGAGTACGAGATCGTCTCGATCCCGGGCGCCCGTCTGATCCCGAAGAACGAGTTCCTGATGGGCACCGCCCTCCAGGACCTCCCGCAGGACAAGCGGATCGTCCTGCACTGCAAGACGGGTGTCCGCAGTGCGGAAGTCCTCGCCGTGCTCAAGTCCGCGGGCTTCGCGGACGCGGTGCACGTCGGCGGCGGCGTGATCGGCTGGGTCCACCAGATCGAGCCCGAGAAGCCGGTCTACTGATCGGCTGAACGGAAGGGCCCGGATCTCCCCCAGGGGAGGTCCGGGCCCTTCCGCGTGCGCACTCAGCAGGTCGTGCCGTACGCCGGGACCGTGCCCTTCAGGAAGTACGCGTCGACCGTCCGCGTCACACAGGCCGAGGTGCCGTAGGCGCCGTGGCCCTCGCCCTTGTTCGTGACCAGCACGCCGACCCCGGGGCCCAGCTCCTTCGCCATCTTCTCCGCGCCCTCGTACGGGGTCGCCGGGTCGCCCGTCGTGCCGACGACCAGGACCGGCGCGGCCCCCGGGGCGCTCGCCTCCGGCGTCGCCCGCTCGCCCTTCACCGGCCACCGCGCGCACCAGCCCGCGGTGTCCCAGGCGAGGAACGCGCCGAACACGGGGGAGAGCCTGCGGAACTCGGGGACCAGCGCCTTCGCCTGCGCGGGCGTCCCCCGGTCGCTGGAGTCGGCGCAGCTGATCGCCCGCTGGGAGTGGGTCTGGGTGGCGTAGTGGCCGCTCGCGTCCCGGTCGTTGTAGTAGTCGGCGAGTTCGAGCAGGGCGCCGCCGCGACCGCGCTCCGCCTCCGCCAGGGCGTCCGTGAGCAGGGGCCAGTTGGCCTGCCCGTACAGCGTGACCGCGATGCCCGTGAGCGCCAGGCTCTCGGTGAGCCGCCGCTCGCCGACCTTCAGCGGCGCCCGGTCGAGCTTCCGCAGCAGACGCGCGACGCGCTCCGTCCCGGCCTTCGGGTCCTGCCCGGTGCTCTTCAGGTAGTTGTCCAGGGCGCGCTGGAACCCGATCGTCTGGTGGCGGGCGTGCCCGACGGTGTCGGCGGTCGGGTCGACGACCGCGTCGAGGACCAGGCGGCCCACGTTCTTCGGGAAGAGGTGGGCGTACGTGCCGCCGAGCTGCGTCCCGTACGAGATGCCGAAGTAGTTCAGCTTCGCGTCGCCGAGGACCTGCCGGATCAGGTCCAGGTCGCGGGCGGTGGCGGTGGTCGTGGTGTGCGGCAGGACGGTGGCGGAGCGGCGGGCGCAGCCGGCGGCGAAGTCGGCGTTGTCCTCGAGGTAGGCGCTCTCCTCGTCGGCGGAGTCCGGGGTGAGGTCGACCGTGGCCTCGGCGGCGGCCTGTTCGGCGTCCGTCCGGCAGACCACGCCCGCACTGCGGCTCACCCCGCGCGGGTCGAAGCCCACCAGGTCGTAGCGCTCGCCGAGCTTCCGGTAGTCCTGCGCCGCCCGGGGCAGGATGTCGACGCCGGAGGCGCCGGGGCCGCCGAAGTTGAAGAGCAGCGAGCCGATGCGCGCGCTCTTGCGGCCGGCCTCCTTGCGGATCAGCGCGACCGGGATCGTCGCGCCCCCGGGCTTCGCGTGGTCGAGCGGCACCTTCACGGTGGCGCAGCGCCACTCCGTACCGGGCCGCTCGCCGCCGTCGCCGGGGGCCCCGCAGCGCTTCCAGTCGGGGCGCTGGCCGGTGAGGGAGGCGGGCAGCGGGGGAATCACGGCGGGGGCCGTCGAGGCGGCACCGGCCGTCGTCGGCGGCGGGGCCGGGGCCTTGGTGCGGGCGGCGTCCGGGGTCGCTCCGCCGGAGCTCGTGCAGCCCGTGACGAGCAGGCCGGTGACGGCCAGGACCGTCACCCGTGTACGTATGGACATGTGTTCCCCCCAGGAGCGCGCAAGGCGGCCCATCCTAGGGGGAGCCCCCGGGCTACTTGCAGACGGTGCCGGAGGCCGGGACCTTGCCGTCCAGGAAGTACGCGTCGACCGCCTTCTTCACACACGCGTTGCCGCTGTTGTAGGCGCCGTGCCCCTCGCCCTCGTACGTCAGCTCCACGCCGACGCCGTCACCGAGCGCCTTCACCATCGACCGGGCGCCCTCGTACGGGGTGGCGGGGTCGCCGGTGTTGCCGACGACCAGGATCGGGGCCGCGCCGGGCGCGGAGACGTCCGGGTGCTCCCAGGACCCGGGGACCGGCCACTGCGAGCAGGAGGAGAGGGCCCAGCCCATGAAGTCGCCGAAGACGGGGGAGGCCTCGCGGAACTGGCCGAGGCGCTCCTTCGCCTGGCCGAGGGTGTAGCGCTCCTTGAAGTCCACGCAGTTGATGGCGGCGTTGGCGGCCTGGATGTTGCTGTAGGAGCCGTTCTGGCCGCGTCCGTTCATCGAGTCGGAGAGGTTGAGCAGGAGCGCCCCGTCGCCGCCGTCGGCGTCGTCGAGGCCCTGCTCGAGAAACGTCCAGTACTCCTTGGAGTACAGGGCCTGCGCGATGCCGTTGGTGGCCTGCGTCTGGGTGAGCTTGCGCTCGCCGATGCCCGGGATCGGCTGCTTGTCGAGGGCGGCGAGGAGGTCCGTGATGAACGACTCGATCTCCGCGACGGTCGTGCCGGGCAGGGTGCACTCGTCGCCGCGGTCCACGCAGTCCTGGGCGAAGTTGTCCAGGGCGAGCTGGAAGCCCTTGGCCTGGCCGAGCGCGCCGTCCTCGACGCCCGCCTCCGGGTCGACGACGGCGTCGAAGAGGGCCCGGCCGACGTTCTTCGGGAACAGGTGGGCGTACACGCCGCCGAGCTCGGTGCCGTACGAGATGCCGAAGTAGTGGAGCTTCTCGTCGCCGAGGACCTGGCGCATCAGGTCCATGTCCCGGGCGGCGTTCTCGGTGCCGACGTGCGGCAGCGCCGGGCCGGCGTCCTTCTCGCAGCCGGCCGCGTACCTCTTCTGCGCGTCGGACAGCGTCCGCTCCTCGGCCTCGTCGTCGGGCGTGAAGTCGAGGGCGTAGTAGGCGTCCAGTTCCTTGTCGGTGAGGCACTCCACCGGGTCGCTGCGGCCCACCCCGCGCGGATCGAAGGAGACCAGGTCGTAGCGGCCGCGCAGGGTCTCGTAGTCCTTGGCGAAACCGGGCAGCCCGGTGATGCCGGAGCCGCCGGGACCGCCGAAGTTGAACACCAGCGAACCGATCCGCCGGTCCTTGTCGCGGGCGCGGGCCCGGATGAGCGCGAGTTCGATGGTCTCGCCCTCCGGCACCGCCCAGTCGAGCGGCGTCTGCAGGAAGGAGCACTCCCACGGGGTGTCGCCGGGCAGCGGAGGGGGCGCGGCCCCGCCGCCCTCGGCGGCGGACGGCGCCGGGCAGGGCGCCCAGGACAGCTTCTGCGCCGTCAGCGCGGAGAGCCCGGCCGTACCGCTCGGCCGCGAGGCGTCCCCCGTGTCGTCTCCCCCGTCCGAGCATCCGGCGGCGAGCAGCACGGTGGTGGCGGTGAGCAGAGCGGCGCGCTGGGCGGCGGAGATCGGCATAGGCCCATGGTGGGCCGCCGCCCCCGCCACCGCGCGGGACGGAGGTCCATGCGGGTGGCGGGCGCGGCGGCCCCGGAGCGGCGCGCGCGGTGGTCCGGGAGCGGCCACGGCGTTTCGCGCCGCGGCGGCCCCGGCGCCCGCTACAGCGCTTCGCGCTTCGTCAGCCAGTTGAAGCAGAGCCAGCCCGGCAGGACCGGCACCCACAGGGTCAGCAGGCGGTAGAGCAGGACGGCCGGGGTGGCCACCTCGATGGGCAGGCCGACCGCCACCAGGCCGAAGGTGAGCGCGGTCTCGACCGCGCCCACGCCGCCCGGGGTCGGCGCGGCCGAGCCGAGCGCGTTGCCCGCGAGGAAGACGACCGCCACGCTCGCGTAGCTGATCGACACGTCGTTGTGGTCGAAGGCGCGGATCGAGGCGTCCAGGCAGAACACGAAGGTGGCGGTGAGCAGCAGCATCCCGCCGATGCCGGTCACCAGCTTCATCGGCCGCTGGAGCACGTCCAGCATGCGCGGCACCACACCGGCGAAGAGGGAGCGCAGCCGCGTCGACACGAACTTCCGCATGAACGGGATCGCCGTCACCACGAGCACGAGCACCGCGACCGTGAGGAGGCCGGCGATGACCGTCCTCGACGGGGTGAACGACTGCGACCGCTCGGTCCCCGTCAGATAACCGAAGGCGAGCAGCAGCAGGATGTGCGCCCCGAGCCCGAAGAGCTGCGAGGCGCCGACGCTGGCCACCGCGAGTCCGGGCCGGACCCCGGACCGCTGGAGGAAGCGGGTGTTCAGGGCGACGCCGCCGACCGCCGCCGGGGCGACGATCTTCACGAACGAGCCGGCGACCTGCGCCACCACCGTCCGCCAGAACCCGACCCGCTCCGGCACGAAGCCCAGCAGGCTCATCGCCGCCGCCACGTAGCTGATCGCGGAGAACAGCACCGCGGCCGCCACCCAGCGCCAGTCGGCCTCGCTGATCGTCGACAGCGGCGTACGGGAGATCTGGGACAGCAGGAAGTACGCGGCGACCGCGCCCGCGATCAGACTGACCAGGGTCCGCGGCTTGATCCGCTCCAGCCGGACGGGTTCCGCCGGCGCCTGCGGGCGGATCAGGAGCACCTGCTGCCGGATCTGGGCCAGCAGGTCCTCCTCGCGGGCCTCGTCGAGCGCCGAGTCGAGGGCCCGCTTCTCGGCCTTCTTGTCCGCCTTCTTCTCGGCCTTGGTCTCCGCCCGTACCGCCGTCGGGTCCGCGGCGGCCTCCGCCGCCTGGGCCTTCGCCAGTTCCCGCTCGTGCTTGGCCGCCTCCGAGGCCGCGAGCACGGCCTCCCGCTCGCGCGCCGAGCGCTCCCGGGCCAGTCTCCGCAGCGTCGCGCGCGTGGAGCGGCTCAGCGCGATCGGCTGGAGCAGCGGCAGGCAGTCGGCGACGGCGTCCGGGCCGAGCACCTCGACGGCCGAGGCCACCGCCCGCTCGGCACCGACCCGCAGCCCGAGGGTGGTGAGGAGCTGGGCGATGTCCATCCGCAGGATCAGGTCGCCGGCGGCGATCTCGCCGCCGCGCAGATCGGTGAGGATCACCCTGCCGGAACGATCCACCAGGATCGCGTCCCCGGTGAGCCGGCGGTGCGCGATCCGGCGCGACTGGAGCGCCCGGACCTGCCGCCAGGCGCTGCGGACCAGCTCGTCGGTGATGTCGTCGTCGTCCAGCGAGTCGAGGCTGCGGCCGCCGATGTGCTCGTACACGAGCATCACGGCGTCCGGGCCGAGCTCGGAGGTGGCGATCAGCTTCGGCGCGTTCGCCCCGGCGGCGATCGCCGCGTACGCGAGGAGCGCCTCCTGTTCCAGGGCCTGCCGCAGCGAGACGATCGACCGGCGGGTGGTGATGGTCCGCAGGGTGATCCGCCGCCAGGCGCGGTAGAAGAAGCCGTGGGCCTGCTGCTCCCGGTCGACGACGGTGACGTCGAGCGGCGGCCCGTCCTCCAGGGTCACGATGTAGCGCCGGCCGCGGTCGCCGCTGTCCGCCGCGTCGGGGACGCCTTCGGCGCGCAGGGCGGTGACGGGCCGGAAGCCGACCCGGCGCAGGCCGGCGAGGAGGGTCTGCCCGGTGGGGCGGACGTTGGGCGAGCCGACCGCGTACAGCGTGCCGTACGCCACGGTCCAGCCGATCAGGACGGTGAGGATGATCGAGAGGGCGGTGGTGTAGCCCGCCACCAGCATGGTGAACGCGTCGAGCAGCAGGACCACCCAGAGCGACACCCGCCAGCGCGGCCTGCGGGCCATGCCGACGGCGGTCATGTACGCGATGACCGGCGCGAGGTAGTTGTGCACCGGGTCGGTCAGTCCGCCGCCGGACGCCGGCTGGGTCAGCGCGTCCTGGATCGTGCCTGGCGCGGCCTGGGCGACCCACAGGTCGGTGGCGAGGGTGACGCCGTGCGCGAGGACGGCGGCGAGGACGCCGTCGGCGATCCGCAGCCCGTCGCGTTTGATCAGGCGTTCGATGGCGAAGGCGACGGGGACGAGGAGGACGGCGATGGAGGAGACCAGACCGGCGATCTTGACGAAGACGGCGGGGGCGCCGACGGCACCCTTGTTGATGTCCTGTTCGAGACCGGAGGTCGTCGCGTGGGCGAACGCGGCGACCGCGATGACGAGCGCGATGGCGAGCACACCGGCCAGCAGCCGCATCAGGTCGGAGGGCCGGTGGACCCGGGCGGCGAGCAGCGGCTCGTCGCCGGAGACCCGTTCGGGCACGTCGGCCTTGCCCTCCTCGGGGGGCTGGGTGTCCGGGGCCATCACCATGTCCGTCTCTGCATGCGTGTCGTGTCGTTCTCGTTCGTGCCCGTGAGGTCGCTCGCGCGCTTGTTCTCGTTCGTGCCGTTGTTCTTGTATTTGTCGCTCTTGATCTCGTATCACCAGTCACCGCCCGCACGATGGTGGCACGAAGAGCCGCCGCGCGGAGGCATCAGGGCCATGTCGGTGGGGTGAGGCAGGATGGGGCGGATGAGCATGGAGGTGCCCGTGGGGGAGACCGGAGAACTGCCCGAGTACGCGGAACGGGTGCTCGACGTCGCCGACGGCATCCCGCCCGGCCGGGTGATGACCTACGGGGACGTCGCCGAATGGCTGGGCGAGGGAGGGCCCCGCCAGGTCGGCCGGGTCATGGCCCTGTACGGCGGGACGGCGCCCTGGTGGCGGGTGGTCCGCGCCGACGGCACGCTGCTGCCCGGGCACGAACTGAGGGCCCTCGGCCACTACCGCGAGGAGGGCACCCCGCTGCGCGAGGCCGGCCGGGCCGCCGAGGGACACGTCCCGAGGATCGACATGCGACGGGCCCGCTGGGACGGAACTCACACCTGAGGCCGCCGGCCGGGGACACCCCGGCCGGACAGCGCGTGAGCAGCGCCCGCCGGGGCGCGAGCGGCGCCGGGCGGGACGTCCGCGGTACGGAACGGCACGCGGAGTACGGCTCGGCGGCGGCCCGTTTCGCGTAACGTCGACGTTCGCGTCTCCCGGGGCGACGGCGGGCCGGTGAGCCCGGCGGACCGCCGCGCCGGACGCCCGCCTCACCCGCACCACCACTCCCACCAGGACCGGCGACCCACGTGAGTACCTCCTCGACCACCCGGCGTACGCCGCCGCACCAGGGACAGCCGTACCCGGGTCCGGGACGGCAGCGGACCCCGGGCGCGTACCGACTGGTGCGTACCACGCCGGCCCCGATGGATCCCCCTCAGCTGGACGCAGCCCAAAGGGAAGTGGTTGACCACACCCGCGGACCGCTTCTCGTCCTCGCCGGACCCGGCACCGGCAAGACGACCACCCTCGTCGAGGCCGTCGCCGCCCGCGTGGCGCAGGGGACCGACCCCGAACGCCTCCTCGTCCTCACCTTCAGCCGCAAGGCCGCCGTCGAACTCCGCGACCGCATGGCCGCCCGGCTCGGCGGCCGCCGCCCCCCGCAGGCCACCACCTTCCACTCGTACTGCTACGCCCTGATCCGCGCCCACCAGGACGCCGAACTCTTCGCCGAACCCCTCCGGCTGCTCTCCGGACCCGAGCAGGACCTCGCCGTGCGCGAACTCCTCGCCGGCCACATCGACCTGGAGAAGGCCGGACTCGGCGGCATCCGCTGGCCCGACGAACTCCGCGCCTGCCTCACCACCCGCGGCTTCGCCGACGAGGTCCGGGCGGTCCTCGCCCGCTCCCGCGAACTCGGCCTCGCCCCCGACGCGCTCGCCCGCTTCGCCGAGCGGGTCGGCCGCCCCGACTGGAAGGCGGCGGCCGCCTTCCTCGCCGAGTACCTCGACGTCCTCGACCTCCAGGGCGTCCTCGACTACACCGAGCTCGTCCACCGGGCCGTCCTGCTCGCCGAGGACATCAGCCTGCCCTCGTACGACGCGATCTACGTCGACGAGTACCAGGACACCGACCCGGCCCAGGTCCGGCTGCTGCACGCGCTCGCCGGCGGCGGACGCGGCACGGTCGTCGCCTTCGGCGACCCCGACCAGTCCATCTACGCCTTCCGGGGCGCCGACGTGAACGGCATCCTCGACTTCCCCACCGCCTTCGGCGGCGCCGACGTCCGCGTCCTGCGCACCGCCCGCCGCTCCGGCGCCACCCTCCTCGGCGCGACCCGGCTGCTCGCCCAGCGGATGCCGATGCCGCGCCTCCCCGCCGACCGGGTCCGCGCCCACCGGGACCTCACCGCCACCCGGGACGGCGGCCGGACGGAGGCGTACACCTACCCCACCGCGTCGGCGGAGGCCGAGAACATCGCCGACCTCCTCCGCCGCGCCCACCTGGAGGACGGCGTCCCCTGGCAGGACATGGCCGTCCTCACCCGGGCCGCCGCCACCCTCCCCTCCCTCCGCCGCGCCCTGACATCGGCGGGAGTCCCGGTGGAGACCGACGCGGCGGACACCCCGCTCCGACACGAACCGGCGGTGGCGCCCCTGCTGCTGGCGCTGCGGGCGGTGGCCCAGGTCGCCGGCGGACGTTCCGCACGGGCGGAAGGGGCGAGCACGACCGGCCGTCCCGCACGGGCGGAAGGGGCGGGCACGACCGGCCACGGCGCCGCACCCGGCCCCGAGCCCGTGGAACCCGGGGCCGCCACGGAATGGCTCACCACCGAGACCGCGCTCGAACTCCTCGCCTCCCCCCTCGCCGGCGTCGACCCCGCGGACCTCCGCCGCCTCGGCAGAGCGCTCAGGGACGAGGAGCGGGCAGCGGGCACGAAGGTCCCCGCCCCCTCCGACGTCCTCCTCACCCGCGCCCTCGCCGAACCCGAGCGCCTCGCCGCCCACGACCCCTCCTACACCCGCGGCGCCCACCGCCTGGGGAAGCTCCTCCAGGAGACCCGCACCCTCCTCGCCGACGGCGGCACCGCCGAGGAGGCCCTCTGGGTGCTCTGGAACGGCACGCCGTGGCCCGGCCGCCTGGAGCGGGCCGCACTCCGCGGCGGGCCCGCCGGCCGCAACGCCGACCGGGACCTCGACGCGGTCTGCGCCCTGTTCGAGACCGCCGCCCGCGCCGAGGAGCGCGTCGGCGGCCGTGGCGTCCTCAACTTCCTCGAAGAGCTCGACGCGCAGGACATCGCCGCCGACACCCTCACCCGCCGCCACACCCGCCCCGACGCCGTCCGGCTGATGACCGCCCACCGCTCCAAGGGCCTGGAGTGGAGCCTGGTCGTCGTCGCCGGCGTCCAGGAGGGCCTCTGGCCCGACCTGCGCCGCCGCGGCTCCCTCCTGGAGGCCGACCGCATCGGCCGCGACGGCCTCGCCGAGCCCCTCACCCCCGGCGCCCTCCTCGCCGAGGAGCGCCGCCTCTTCTACGTGGCGGCCACGCGCGCCCGGAACCGGCTCGTCGTCACCGCCGTGAAGGCCGCCGCCGAGGACGGCGACCAGCCCTCCCGCTTCCTCTCCGAGCTCGGCGCCGAACCGAAGGACGTGCCCGGCCGCCCCCGCCGCCCGCTCGCCGTCCCGGCCCTCGTCGCCGAGCTGCGCGCCACCACCGTCGACCCCGACGCCTCGCCCGCGCTCCGCGACGCGGCCGCCCAGCGCCTCGCGGAACTGGCCGCGCTCACCGACGAGGACGGCCAGCCGCTGGTCCCGGCCGCGCACCCGGACCGCTGGTGGGGCCTGTTCGAACCGACCCGCGGCCCCGAGCCGCTGCGCGACCGGGACCGGCCCGTCGCGCTCTCGCCCAGCTCCCTGGACAACCTGGTCAGCACCTGTTCCCTCCAGTGGTTCCTGGGCCGCGAGGTCAAGGCCGCCGCCCCCGCCACCGCCGCCCAGGGCTTCGGCAACGTCGTCCACGTCCTCGCCGACGAGGTCGCCTCCGGCCGTACCCCCGCCGACCTCGACGTCCTCATGGCCCGCCTGGACTCCGTCTGGGACGCCCTCGCCTTCGACGCCCCCTGGAAGTCCGCCCAGGAGAAGCAGCACGCGCGCGTGGCCCTGGAACGCTTCCTGAGCTGGCACGTCATGGACCGCGGCGGCCGGACCCCCGCCGCGTCGGAACACGGCTTCGACGTGACCCTGGAGGCGGGGGAGTACGAGGTCCGCATCCGCGGCTCCATGGACCGGGTCGAGACCGACGAGCACGGCCGCGCCTACGTCGTCGACTTCAAGACCGGCAAGTCCGCCCCCACCAAGGACGAGGTCGCCCACCACCCGCAGCTCGCCGTCTACCAGCTCGCCGTCCGCGAGGGCGCCCTCGACGAGGTCTTCGACGGCCGGCGCCCGGAACCCGGCGGCGCCGAGCTCGTCCAGCTGCGCCAGGCCGCCCCGCAGAAGGAGGGCGGCGACGCGCTCCCGAAGGTCCAGGCGCAGGAGCCCCTGGCCGGCGAGTGGGTCGGCGAGCTGCTCGCCACCGCCGCCGGCCGGGTCCTCGACGAACGCTTCACCCCGACCACCGGCCAGCACTGCGCGACCTGCTCCTTCCGCGCCTCGTGCAGCGCCCGGCCGGAGGGCCGCCAGGTCGTCGACTGACCCGGCGGAGTCGCGGCCACGCGCGCGGGGCGAGACCCTGGTGGACAGGGCTCGGGGAAACCGCGAGGAGGCTCGCATGGCGTCCCACCGAAAGCTCCGCGCCGCGGCCGTCGTCTGCGCCGTCGCCGTCGCCGCGGGTCCGGCACCGGTCGCGGCCTGGGCGGCGACGCCGGCCGCCGCCCCGTCGGCGAAGGCTGGTGCCGACGCCGCCGCACGGTCGGTGACGGCACCGTCGCCCGATCCGTTCTCCGGCCTCAGCGCCGACGAGATCGGCGACAGGGCGGTCACCGCCACCCAGTCCGCGACCTCGCTCCGGATGACCGGCCGGGTCGTCACCGAGGGACAGCCCCTCGACATCGACTTCGCGGTCAACGACCGCGACGAGTGCACCGGCGTGATGAAGATCAAGGGCGGCACGGCCGAACTCCGCAGGACCGGCGACGTCACCTACATGAAGGGCGACGAGACCTTCTGGCGCGCCTCCATGTCCTCCCAGGGCATGCCCGAGGCACAGATCGACGCCACGATCGAGCTGCTCAAGGGCCGCTGGCTGAAGATCGGCGAGGGGCAGGCCGGCAGCGCCGACCTCAGCGGCGTCTGCGACCTCAAGGGGCTCCTCGACGACCTCGGCAAGGACGAGGAGGAGCGCCGCGGACTGACCAGGGGCCCCGACGCCGAGGTCGACGGCACCCCCGTCGCGACCCTGGTGAAGAAGAAGGACGGCGGCGAGACCACCACCGTGTCCGTCTCCCAGGAGGGCAAGCCGTACATCCTGAAGATGGTCAAGGCGGGCGGCGACGAACCCGGCTCGCTCGTGCTCTCCGACTACGACAAGCCGGTACGGGTCGTGGTCCCGCCCGCCGACGAGACCGTGGACCTGTCGAAGCTGGACCAGGGCACGCCCGCGTGAGGAGGGTCTCCCGCGTGAGCCGCCCCGGACCGGGCGGGAGTGTCGGTCCGCCGCGTTAGCCTCTTTGAGGTGACCGCACGCATCACCGACCCCGAGCAGCTCAAGGAGCTCCTCGGCATCCCCTTCACACCGGAGCAGACGGCCTGCATCACCGCGCCGCTCGCCCCGCAGGTCGTCGTGGCCGGAGCCGGCTCCGGCAAGACGACGGTGATGGCCGCCCGGGTCGTCTGGCTGGTCGGCACCGGCCAGGTCGCCCCCGAGCAGGTCCTCGGTCTCACCTTCACCAACAAGGCCGCCGGAGAGCTCGCCGAGCGCGTCCGCACCGCCCTCGTCCGGGCGGGGGTGACGGACCCCGACGTCATCGACCCGGACGAGCCGCCGGGCGAACCCCGCATCTCCACCTACCACGCCTTCGCCGGCCGGCTCCTCACCGACCACGGCCTGCGCATCGGCCTCGAACCCACCTCCAGGCTCCTCGCCGACGCCACCCGCTACCAGCTCGCCGCCCGCGTCCTGCGCGAGGCCCCCGGCCCCTACCCGGCGCTCACCCGCTCCTTCACGACCCTGATCACCGACCTCCTCGCCCTCGACGCGGAGCTCGCCGAACACCTCGTACCGCCGGAGAAGCTCCTTGCGTACGACTCCGCGCTGCTCACCGCCCTCGCCGAGGCCAAGCTCAGCAACGCCGAGCTCCGCAAGATCCCCGAGGCCGCCACCGCCCGCCGCGAACTCCTCGACCTCGTCGTCCGCTACCGCGCCGCCAAGCGCTCCCGCGACCTGCTCGACTTCGGCGACCAGATCGCCCGCTCCGCCGAGCTGGCCACCACCCGGCCCGAGGTCGGCGAGATCCTCCGCGACGAGTTCCGGGTCGTCCTCCTCGACGAGTACCAGGACACCTCCGTCGCCCAGCGGCTGCTGCTCTCCGGCCTCTTCGGCCAGGGCACCGGAGACCGGGCCACCGGCCACGCCGTGACCGCCGTCGGCGACCCCTGCCAGGCCATCTACGGCTGGCGCGGCGCCTCCGTCGCCAACCTGGACGACTTCCCCGAGCACTTCCCGCACGCCGACGGCAGCCCCGCCGACCGGTACTCGCTCTCCGAGAACCGGCGCAGCGGCGGCCGCCTCCTCGACCTCGCCAACGGCCTCGCCGCCCCCCTGCGTGCCCTGCACGCGGGCGTGGAGGCCCTGCGTCCCGCGCCGGGCGCGGAGCGGGACGGCAGCGTCCGCATCGCCCTCCTGCCCACCCACGCGGAGGAGATCGACTGGCTCGCCGACTCCCTCGCCCACCTCGTCCGCACCGGCCGGGAGCCCGGCGAGATCGCCGTCCTGTGCCGTACGGCCACCGACTTCCCCGCCATCCACGTGGCCCTCGTCGCCCGCGACGTGCCCGTCGAGGTCGTCGGCCTCTCCGGCCTGATCCACCTGCCCGAGATCGCCGACCTCGTCGCCGTCTGCGAGGTCCTCCAGGACCCGGGGGCCAACGCCGCCCTGGTCCGCCTCCTCACCGGCCCCCGCTGGCGCATCGGCCCCCGCGACCTTGCCCTCCTCGGCCGCCGGGCCCGCCTCCTGGTGCACCGGGGCGGCGACGACCCCGACCCCGAGCAGCGGCTCGCCGCCGCCGTCGAGGGCGTCGACCCGGCCGAGGTGGTCTCCCTCGCCGACGCGCTCGACACCTTCCTCGACTCCGGCGCCGCCGCCGACGACGGCCTCGCCTTCTCCGCCGACGCCCGGGTCCGCTTCGCGCGCCTCGCCGCCGAGCTGCGGGCCCTGCGCGGCTCGCTCGCCGACCCCCTCATGGACGTCCTGCACCGGGTGCTCTCCGCGACCGGCCTCGAAGTCGAACTGTCCGCCTCCCCGCACGCCCTCGCCGCCCGCCGCCGCGAGACCCTCGGCCACTTCCTCGACATCGCCGCCGGCTTCGCCTCCCTGGACGGCGAGGCGAGCCTCCTCGCCTTCCTCGGCTTCCTGCGGACGGCCGTCCAGTTCGAGAAGGGCCTGGACAGCGCCCTGCCCGGCGGCGAGAACACGGTGAAGGTCCTCACCGCCCACAAGTCCAAGGGCCTGGAGTGGGACGTCGTCGCCGTCCCCGGCCTGGTCGCCGGCCAGTTCCCCAGCGCCCGCGCGCGCGAGTCCTGGACCTCGCAGCCGCAGGTGCTGCCGCACGCCCTGCGCGGCGACGCGGCGACGCTCCCGGACATCGACACCTGGAACGCCAAGGCCCTCACCGCCTTCAAGAGCGAGATGCGGGACCACCAGCACACCGAGGAACTCCGCCTCGGCTACGTCACCTTCACCCGCCCCCGCTCCCTGCTCCTCGGCTCGGCCCACTGGTGGGGCCCGTCCCAGAAGAAGCCCCGAGGCCCCTCGGACTTCCTGCGGTCGCTGTACGACCACTGCGCGGAGGGCCACGGCGAGATCGAGGCGTGGGCCGAGGAACCGGAGAAGGACGCGCAGAACCCGACGCTGACGGAGACGGGAGGGGAGCAGGCCTGGCCCCTGCCCCTGGACGGGGAGTCGTTCAAGCGCCGCCGGCGGGCGGCGGACGACGTCCTGGCCCGGCTGTGGGCCACCGCCCCGCAGGGCGGACGCACCCCGGTCGGCGCGGCGCCCGCCCCCGCGGACCGGCACCCCGCGGACCGGCACCCCGCGGACCCGCACCCGGAGGACGCCTGGCCGGAGGACGAGGAACCCGCCTGGGACGAGGAACCCCCGTGGGACGAGAACGAACTTCCCGAGGACACCCACGCGGACGCCGTCCCGGCCCCCCGCGAGGAGACCCACCCCCCCACCCCCCGCGAGGAGGCCCACCCCCTCACCCCCGAGGACGCCAGGACCATCGCCTCCTGGGACCGGGACCTCACCGCCCTCACCGCGGAACTCCGCCGCACCCGCGCCACCACCCGTGACGTGGTCCTCCCCGCGTACCTCTCCGCCTCCCAGGTGCTCCGCCTCGCCGCCGACCCCGACGGCTTCGCGCAGGAGCTGGCCCGGCCCATGCCGAAGGCGCCGCAGCCGGCGGCCCGGCGCGGCACCCGGTTCCACGCGTGGGTGGAGTCCCGCTTCGAGGAGCTGCCGCTGCCGTTCCTGGGCCCGGAGGAGCTGCCCGGCGGGGAGGACTTCGCGGGGGAGCCCGAGATCCTCGACGAGCGGGACCTCGACGAGCTGAAGGAGGCCTTCGCCCGTACCCCGTACGCCCACCGCACCCCGTACCGCGTCGAGGTCCCCGTGCACCTCTCGCTCGGCGGCCGGGTCGTCCGGGGCCGGATCGACGCCGTCTACCGGGACCCGGACTCGGGCGCGTACGAGATCGTCGACTGGAAGACCAGCCGGGTGCGCACGGCGGACCCGCTCCAGCTGGCGATCTACCGGCTGGCCTGGGCCGAGCAGCACGGCCTGGCACCCGAGGACGTGGCCGCCGCCTTCGTCTACGTACGGACCGGCGAGGTCGCCCGCCCCACCCGGCTGCCCGGCCGCGCCGAGCTGGAGGCCCTCCTGCTGGGAGGGACACCCCCGGGCGCCGGATAGGCTCGGGGGCATGAGCGAGACCCCGGACAGCGCCGTCCACGCCGTACGCACGTACATCGAGCAGCACCGTGCCGCCTTCCTCGGCGACCTCGCCGAGTGGCTGCGCATCCCGTCCGTCTCGGCGCAGCCGGACCGCGCGGGGGACGTCCGGCGCAGCGCCGAGTGGCTCGCCGCCAAGCTCACGGAGACCGGCTTCACCACGGTCGAGGTGTGGGAGACGGACGGCGCGCCCGCCGTCTTCGCCGAGTGGCCCTCGGACGACCCGGACGCCCCCACGGTCCTCGTCTACGGCCACCACGACGTGCAGCCCGCCGCACGTGAGGACGGCTGGCACACGGACCCGTTCGAGCCGACCGTCGTCGACGGGCGGATGTACGCGCGCGGGGCGGCCGACGACAAGGGCCAGGTGTTCTTCCACACCCTCGGCGTCCGCGCGCACCTCGCCGTCACCGGCCGCACCGCGCCCGCCGTCAACCTCAAGCTGATCGTGGAAGGCGAGGAGGAGTCGGGGTCGCCGCACTTCCGCGCCCTCGTCGAGGCGCACGCCGAGCGGCTCGCCGCCGACGCCGTGATCGTCTCCGACACCGGCATGTGGTCCGAGACGACGCCGACCGTGTGCACCGGCATGCGCGGGGTCGCCGACTGCGAGATCGAGCTGTACGGCCCCGACCAGGACATCCACTCCGGTTCCTTCGGCGGCGCCGTGCCGAACCCGGCCACCGTCGCGGGCCGGATCGTCGCCGCCCTGCACGACGAGCACGAGCACGTGGCCATCCCCGGCTTCTACGACGGGGTGACCGAGCTCACCGACGCCGAGCGGGCCCTCGTCGCCGAGCTGCCCTTCGACGAGGAGGCGTGGCTGCGCACCGCGAAGTCGCACGGCACCCTCGGCGAGGCCGGCTTCTCCACCCTGGAGCGGGTCTGGGCCCGCCCCACCGCCGAGGTCAACGGCATCGGCGGCGGCTACCAGGGCCCCGGCGGCAAGACGATCGTCCCCGCCTCCGCCCAGCTCAAGCTGTCGTTCCGGCTCGTCGCCGGCCAGGACCCCGCCAAGATCGAGCTCGCGGTGCGGGACTGGCTCGCCGGTCTCGTCCCGGCCGGCATCCGGTACGAGATCGTCTTCGGCGCCCCGACCCGCCCCTGCCTCACCCCCCTCGGCCACCCGGCCCTCAAGGCGGTCGCCGGGGCCATGAGCCGGGCCTTCGACGGCGCCAAGGTCCGCTACACCCGCGAGGGCGGCTCAGGACCGGCCGCCGACCTCCAGGACGTCCTGGAGGCACCCGTGCTGTTCCTCGGCATCTCCGTCCCGTCCGACGGCTGGCACGCCCCCAACGAGAAGATCGAACTCGATCTCCTCATGAAGGGCGTCGAGACGACCGCGCACCTGTGGGGCGACCTGCCCACCGCCCTCCTCGCCACCGAGCGCTGAACCCACACACCGATCCGGGGGAGTTGGAAGCACCTGTGAGCACCTTGAAGAACGCGTCAGCGGACCGCCCGATCTCGCTCACCGCTCCGAGCGGCATCGACCGCGCCGCTCACCACCGCCTCGACGAGGCGTGGCTGGCGGCGGCCTGGAGCCACCCCACCACCCGGGTCTTCGTGGTCTCCGGGGGCCAGGTGCTGATCGACGACCTGCCGGACGGCAGCACCGAACTCGTCATGACCCCGGCGTTCGAGGCCCCGGTCACCGAGACCCACCGCTACTTCCTGGGCACGGACGCCGACGGGGTCTCCTACTTCGCGCTCCAGAAGGACTCGCTGCCGGGCCGCATGGACCAGTCCGCCCGCCCGGCGGGGCTCCGCGAGGCCGGACTGCTGCTCTCGGACCGCGACGCGGCCCTGATGGTGCACGCGGTGGCCCTGGAGAACTGGCAGCGCCTCCACCGCTACTGCTCGCGCTGCGGGGAGCGCACGGTCATCGCCGCCGCCGGGCACATCCGCCGCTGCCAGGCGTGCGGCGCCGAGCACTACCCGCGGACCGACCCCGCGGTGATCATGCTGGTCACGGACGAGCAGGACCGCGCGCTGCTCGGCCGGCAGGTCCACTGGCCCGAGGGCCGCTTCTCGACCCTGGCGGGCTTCGTCGAGCCCGGCGAGTCCATCGAGGCGTCGGTGGTCCGCGAGGTGTTCGAGGAGGCCGGGGTCACGGTCGGCGAGGTCGAGTACATCGCCAGCCAGCCCTGGCCGTTCCCGTCCAGCCTGATGCTGGGCTTCTTCGCCCGCGCGACCTCCTCGGAGATCACCGTGGACGGCGAGGAGATCCACGAGGCCCGCTGGTTCTCCCGCGACGACCTGGCCGCCGCCTTCGAGTCGGGCGAGGTCATCCCGCCGTACGGCATCTCGATCGCCTCCCGGCTGATCGAGCGCTGGTACGGCAAGCCGCTGCCGAAGCCGGGCGACGTGATCTGAGCCACGCCCCACGCCCGACACGAGGAACCCCCGACCGGTCATGTCACCGGTCGGGGGTTCTCGGTCTGCGGGGCGCGCCGGGCGGTCAGGCGCCGGGCGGTCAGGCGCCGAGCGCCTGCTTCACCTGCGCGAGGCTCGGGTTCGTCAGCGTGGAGCCGTCCGGGAAGAGAACGGTCGGCACGGTCTGGTTGCCGCCGTTCGCCTTCTCCACGAACGCCGCCGAGTCGGGGTCCTGCTCGATGTTGATCTCGGTGTACGCGATGCCCTCACGGTCCATCTGGCTCTTCAGCCGACGGCAGTAGCCGCACCACGTGGTGCTGTACATCGTCACAGTGCCCTGCATGGCGAGGCGCTCCTCTTCGTTCGCTGACGGGTGCCGAGAAGGAGAACGTACGCCCCCGCCCGCCCATTCCCGGAATTCGTATGACCGGCGACGCGCACCTGTGGACAAGCCGCCGCGTCCATCGCGGCGGACCTGGCAGCATTGGGGGGTGACAGCAGCAACGCACTCCACTCTCTTCCCGCAGGTACCGGAGACGGCCGACGCGGTGCTCGACGGGCTCGACCCGGAGCAGCGCGAGGTCGCCCTGGCCCTGTCCGGTCCGGTGTGCGTGCTGGCGGGAGCCGGCACGGGCAAGACGCGGGCGATCACGCACCGGATCGCGTACGGGGTGCGGTCGGGCAGACTCCAGCCCGCCAGCGTGCTGGCCGTCACGTTCACCAACCGCGCCGCAGGCGAGATGCGGGGGCGGCTGCGGCAGCTCGGCGCGGGCGGTGTGCAGGCGCGCACCTTCCACTCCGCGGCCCTCCGTCAGCTCCAGTTCTTCTGGCCGAAAGCCGTCGGTGGTGATCTGCCCCGGCTGCTGGAGCGGAAGATCCAGCTCGTCGCCGACGCCGCCGCCCGCTGCAGGGTCCGGCTCGACCGCAACGAGCTCAGGGACGTGACAGGGGAGATCGAGTGGGCCAAGGTCACCCAGACCGTCCCCGCCGACTACCCCGCGGTCGTCGCCAAGTCCCTCAGGGACGCCCCGCGCGACCCGGCGGAAATCAGCCAGATCTATGCGATGTACGAGCAGCTGAAGCGCGACCGCTCGGTGATCGACTTCGAGGACGTGCTGCTGCTCACCGTCGGCATCCTCCAGGACCGGCACGACATCGCCGACCAGATCCGCAGCCAGTACCAGCACTTCGTCGTGGACGAGTACCAGGACGTCTCCCCGCTCCAGCAGCGGCTGCTCGACCTGTGGCTCGGCGACCGCGACAACCTCTGCGTGGTCGGCGACGCCAGCCAGACCATCTACTCCTTCACCGGCGCCACCCCGGACCACCTGCTGAACTTCCGCACCCGGCACCCGGGCGCCACCGTGGTCAAGCTCGTCCGCGACTACCGCTCGACCCCGCAGGTCGTGCACCTGGCCAACGGTCTGCTCAGCCAGGCCCGCGGCCGGGCCGCCGACCACCGCCTGGAGCTGATCTCCCAGCGCGACCCGGGTCCCGAGCCCACCTACACGGAGTACGCGGACGAGCCGACCGAGGCCGAGGGCACCGCCCGCCGCATCCGCGACCTCATCGCCGCCGGCGTCCCGGCCGGCGAGATCGCCGTCCTCTACCGGATCAACGCCCAGTCCGAGGTCTACGAGCAGGCCCTCGCCGACGCCGGGGTGCCGTACCAGCTCCGCGGCGCCGAGCGCTTCTTCGAGCGCACGGAGGTACGGGAGGCGGGCATCGCGCTGCGCGGCGCCGCCCGCGCCGGGGGCAACGACTCTCTCCTCGATGCGGCCGAGGACCTTCCCTCGCAGGTCAGGGCCGTCCTCTCCACCAAGGGCTGGACCTCGCGGCCGCCCGCCGGGTCCGGCGCCGTCCGCGACCGCTGGGAGTCCCTCGCCGCTCTCGTCCGGCTCGCCGAGGACTTCGCCCGCGCCAAGCCCGGCGCGACCCTCTCGGACCTGGTCGCCGAACTCGACGAGCGGGCCGCCGCCCAGCACGCCCCGACCGTCCAGGGCGTCACCCTCGCCTCGCTGCACGCCGCCAAGGGCCTCGAATGGGACGCCGTCTTCCTGGTCGGCCTCACCGAGGGCATGCTCCCCATCACCTACGCCAAGACCGACGAGCAGGTCGAGGAGGAGCGCCGCCTGCTGTACGTGGGGGTCACCCGCGCGCGGCTGCACCTCACGCTCTCCTGGGCGCTCTCCCGCTCCCCGGGCGGCCGGGCCTCCCGGCGCCCCAGCCGCTTCCTCAAGGGCCTGCGGCCCGGCTCCGGCGCCCTCGGCACCGTCACCCCGGGAGCCTCCGGCTCCTTCGAGCGGGGCGGCCCGGCGGCCCGCCGGCGGGGCCCGCGCGGACCCGTCCTCTGCCGGGTCTGCGGGGTCACCCTGACCGAGGCGGGCGCCATGAAACTGCTGCGCTGCGAGGACTGCCCCTCGGACATGGACGAGGCGCTGTACGAGCGGCTGCGGGACTGGCGGTCGGAACAGGCCAGGGAGCTCGGCCAGCCCGCGTATTGCGTGTTCACCGACAAGACGCTCATGGCCATCGCCGAGCGGGTCCCCGCCACCGGCGGCGAGCTCTCCGCGATCTCCGGCGTCGGCGCGCGCAAGCTGGACCGCTTCGGGGCCGACGTCCTGGCCATCTGCGCAGGTGGGACGGGTGGGACGGACCTCCATGAGGACTGAGGAAAACTCGTCGGAAAAATAGTTTGCGCCTGCCCCGTCAAGCCCCATAGGTTCTTAACCACGGAAACAGCGGCTTCTGAGAAGCCCTGTCTCTGTGCTGTACTTGTCCAAATAAACATGAGGGTCCGGCTCGCACCCGAGCCCTCCGAGACGCCGAGAGGAGGCGATTCCCCGTGATCAGCAACATCATCCAGACCAGCAACGCCGGCTCCGTCAGCGCTGCCCGCTTCGTCAGCACCGTCAAAATGACCGATCGCTCCGTCGCCTCCACCTGCTCGCTCGGCGTTTCCGTCTCCGCCTTCATTGGCACCGGTCTGTCCGCCGCCGGCCTTGCCGGCCTCGGTATGCGACCTGCCGTGGAGCTCCGGAACGAGCGACCGACCAAGGCACTGGAAGCAGGAGCGGCAGTCAAGGCCAAGGCCTATGACTTTGCGGCGACCGGTGCCGGCACCCAGCAGCAGACGACGACGCACGACCACATGATGTGGGCCTTCCGTGGGCTCGAACCCTGGAGTGATCCAGTCTGATCCATGATCAGACCGGCGCCTTCAGGGCCGCGGAACCCCACCCGGGATCCGCGGCCCTTTTGTTTGTCCCCGAACGGGGGCGACGACACGAAGACGCCTCGGGACAGACACACCCGGTACCAGCCGAAACCCCGGCCAACAGGCCGGAACGACCAGACGAGGAAAGACCACCGTGCAACTCGAAGCGCACGCCCCGTCCGTACCGCCTTCCGAATCGATCCCCCTGCCCGGCCTCACGGAGGACCCCGCTTTGACCCCCCTCACCGCGCTCACCGCGCTCGACGACGCCATCGAGAACCTCGGCGTCCCCGTCCCCTGTCGCGCCTACGACCCCGAGGTCTTCTTCGCGGAGTCCCCGGCCGACGTCGAGTACGCGAAGTCCCTCTGCCAGACCTGCCCGCTCGTGGCCGCCTGCCTGGCCGGCGCCAAGGAGCGGCGCGAGCCGTGGGGCGTCTGGGGCGGAGAGCTCTTCGTCCAGGGTGTGGTCGTCGCCCGCAAGCGGCCCCGTGGCCGTCCGCGCAAGAACCCGGTCGCGGCATGAGCGCCACCGGAACCATCGACCGCCCCCTCACGCACGATCCCCAGAAGCAGGCCCCGATGACCTCTTCCGCCAGCGAGCCGGCCGGCTCCGCGACCCCAGTCTTCTCCCCCTCCGCCGCGCCCACCGCGCGACGTCAGAACAGGACCCGTGAAATGCAACTCATCCCCGAAGCCCTGGCCCGTGCCCATATGCACGAGCGACAGCGCGAGGTCGACGCGGAACGTCAGGCCGTGCGCCTGATCGCCGCCCGACGGATGCAGCGGCGCGCCGAGCGCGTCTCGCTGCGCGCCCGCCGCGCGCTGGCCATGGCCGTCATGCACTGACAGATCTCGCAGATCTCGCACTGACAGATCCCGCCCCCAGGGGCGCCCTCGCGGGGGCCGGTCCGAACGGACCGGCCCCCGCGGTGCGTTGTCCCCGCCGCGGCCCTTCGTCGGGTTATCGTCACGAGGGTGAACGACGCCCGTGACCCCGAGGGGCCCCTCGTCTGCGCGCGCTGCGGCAAGACGGCCGAGACACTGCCGCTGACCTGGACCTGTTCGGTGGAGAACGGCCGGCGCAGCTACTTCTGCGAGGAGTGCGCCCGCGCCAACATCCGCTCCATCGAAGGCCGCCTCGACTCCTCCTGGTGGTGACCGGCGCGGTGACCCCGCGGCGGCGACCCCCCGGCTAGTCGGCGGCGGGTGCCACGAAGCCCGGCAGCCACTCCTCCAGCTCGGCCCGCAGCCGGACCGTCGCGTTCAGCTGGCACAGCACCCCGATGGTGCTCAACGTCACACGGTGTATCAGCAGATACGCGGGCGGCAGGTTCAGCTGCTTGCCCAGCTGGTGGGCGGGGGAGCGGGGGTCGGCGATCCGGGCCGCCTGGGTCCGCATCCAGCCCCGGGTGAAGAGGAAGGACTCCGCCTCCGCCGGTTCGATGATCGGCAGCAGGTACTCCAGGACCGCGTCCGGGTCGAGCGCGACGGACTCCTTGACGAAGCCCTCCGCCCGCAGCAGCGCGTAGACGGTCTCGGCCTCACCGGCGAGCGTCATCCGCAGACAGGTCCCGATCGTCTCCGGCAGCCCGCCCGGCAGCCGGTCCACGGTCCCGAAGTCGAGCACCCCGAGCCGCCAGCTCTCCGGGCCCCCGTCCTCCTCGGGCCCAGGGAGCAGCCGGAAGTTGCCCGGGTGCGGATCGGCGTGCAGCAGACCGGTGCGCGCGGGGCCCGAGAAGAGGAAGCGGGCGAGCAGCTGCCCCGCCCGGTCCCGCTGGGCCGGGGTGCCGTCCGCGATCACCTCCGCGAGCGGGATGCCGTCCATCCACTCCGTCACCAGCACCTGGTCCGCCCGGTGCACCACGGCCGGCACCAGCACGTCGGGATCGTCCGCGAACTCCTCCGCGTGCTTCTGCTGGGCCGCCGCCTCCAGGGCGTAGTCCAGCTCCTCGGAGACCCGGTCGCGCATCTCGGAGATCAGCGGCTTGATGTCCATCCCCGGGATCAGCGGACCGAGCAGCCGGGCGAAGCGGCTCAGCTGCGCGAGGTCGGAGAGCAGCGCCTCGCCCGCACCCGGGTACTGCACCTTCACCGCGACCTCGCGCCCGTCGTGCCAGACGGCCCGGTGCACCTGGCCGATCGAGGCCGCCGCCGCCGGCTTGTCCTCGAACTCCAGGAACAGCTCGCGCCACTGGGCGCCCAGCCGCTCCTCCAGCACCGCGTGCACCGTCCGCGTCGGCATCGGGGGCGCCGCGTCCTGGAGTTTCGTCAGCGCCGCCCGGTAGGGCCCGGCCACCTCCTCGGGCAGGGCCGACTCGAAGACGGACAGCGCCTGCCCGAACTTCATGGCCCCGCCCTTGAGCTCGCCGAGCACCTTGAACAGCTGCTCCGCCGTGCGCTGCTGGAGCTCGCGGGCGACGAGCTCCGCCGATCTCCCGCCGATCCGCTTGCCCAGGCCCCAGGTGGCCCGGCCCGCGAAGCCGAGCGGCAACGCGGCCAACTTGGCGGTCCGGGTGACCGCCTTCCGGGGAAGATCAGACATACGCCCCTCCAAAACCCAGACTGCCGTGCCGCGCAGGGCCGTTACCCCGCCATTGTGTCCTGCGCGCCTCCGGCTGCCGAGGCACGCTCCCCCTCTCCCGTGCGTGCCGCCCCGCAGGGACAGGACGGATGGGGTCTCAGCCGCTCCGCCCGCCACTCCAACAGCGGCAGTGACGCCTCCCACCGCGTGCCCGTGCTCGCCGGCAGGTCCCCGTCGAGGAAGGCAAGCGCATGGGCGGCGGCGAGCCCGGCGACCGCCGTGGCGAGACCCAGGTCACAGGCGGGCAGGGGATGCGGGGCGCCGGAGCGCCACTGGGCGAGCAGCCGGGGCCAGGCCTCGTCCCGGTCGGTCCGCTCCTCCTGGAGGCACCGGGCGCAGGCCGTGCCGCCCGGCAGGACGAGCGGCCCGACCGTCCCGGTGGCCTCCAGGACCCCGGCGTACAGATGGGGGGTGCCGGTGGCGACCCACCGGGCCGCCGGGAGCGGATCGGGGACGTACGCGCCGAGGCCGTCCCGTGGTGTCACCACGACGAGTGACAGACCGGTCCCCGTGGCGGCGCCACCCGGCCGGCGCGGGGCGCGCGCCCTCCGCCACCGGCCGACCAGGCGTCGGGCGGCCGTGCCGCGGAGCTCGCCGACGGACTCCGCCGGAAGCCCGCCGGGGGCCGGTTCCCAGGGCTCCACCCGGCCCGCGTCGACGACCTCGACCGCTCCCACCCCCGCCGCCGCGAGCAGCGCCGCGACCGTCGCCCCCACCCGGCCGGCGCCTCTGACCTGGACGCGCAGGAACCGCCGGGCCGCCAGGGTGCGGGCAGCCCGCTCCGGTCCTGCGTGCACCAGGGAGAGCGAGGCCAGGTCGGCGCGGAGTGGATCGAGTGCCCGGTCCACGGCCCCCGCCGCGGGCCCCGCCTTCCCCGGCCGCCCGGTGGCGGCGTCGGTGAGCAGCCCGGCGGACTCCAGCCGGCCGAGGAGCGCGTCCAGGTGCCCGTCCGGCAGGCCGAGCGTCCTCGCCTCGGCACGGAGGAGCTCCGTGCCACGGGTGCCGTCGAGCAGCCCGAGCAGCGATCCGGTCCGCCGGTCGACCGCGTCGAGGACCACGGCGTGCGCGGGGGTGACCCCGAACTGGAGGCAGCGGAGATTTCGCCAGGCACGCCGCAGTGCCGGTTTCACCATCGGATGCATTTCCCCCGCCCCATTCATGATCGACAACGACGTGTGATCGACATGTGTGCGATCGACATGTGATCGACAACGGCCCTTTCGCCGCCCCGAGAGGAGAATGCCCCGCGGTCCCGCCGGGGTGTGGAAAGTTGTCCACAGGTGAGGGGATTAGTCATTCGAATGGTGTGGGGTGTGCTCGGATCGTTGCCGAAACCACCCCGCAGGCGGGACTTACCGCGCGGCCAGCGGGTAACGTCGGGGCCGTGCCCGGCGACCCACAGCGCAGCGTGACCGACAAGCCGCACCGCGGTGCGGGGACGAGTGCGGTCGAGGTCCGCAGAAGCCCACGACGGAGCAGGACCGTCTCGGCCTACCGCGAGGGCGACCGGACCGTGGTCCTCATCCCCGCCCGGATGTCCGAGGCCGAGGAGCGCCGCTGGGTCGGTGTGATGCTGGACAAGCTCGCCGCCCAGGAGAGCCGGAGCGTCCTCGGCGACCGCGAGCTGACCGAGCGGGCCCTGCGGCTGTCCGAGCAGTACTTCGACGGCCGGGCCCGCCCCAGCTCCGTGCGCTGGGTCACCAACCAGAACACCCGCTGGGGCTCCTGCACCCCCTCCGAGGGCAGCATCCGCCTCTCCCACCGGCTCCAGGGCATGCCCGAGTACGTCGTCGACTACGTCCTCCTGCACGAGCTGGCGCACCTGCTCGTACCCGGGCACGGCCCGCGGTTCTGGCGGCTCCTCGAGGCGTACCCCCGCACCGAGCGGGCGCGCGGCTATCTGGAGGGCGTCGTCGCCGCCGACCGGCTGCCGCACCTCCCCGCCGCCCGCGAGGAGTGACGCACCACCAGGAGTCCCGGCCGCACCCGTTTCCCGATTCCGTACCGAAAACGACCTGAGCTGTCTCAATGTCGCACTCAGCGGTTAGCCTGGCGCGAGCAATCGCCATTCGGGATGGGGGACGGTCGTTACGCATGGCCAGGGAATTCCAACGCGGCCACAAGGCCAAGATCAGTGATCTCACCGCGGGGACCGATCTGTACGTCGGTGTCCAGATCGCGGCGCCCGGACTGACCTTCGACATCAGCTGTTTCGGACTCGACGCGGACGAGAGACTCTCCGACGACCGCTACTTCGTCTTCTTCAACCAGCCGAAGACGCCCGAGGAGTCCGTGCAGCTGCTCGGGGCGCAGTCCGGTGACACCGAGTCGTTCCGCGTCACCCTCGACCGCATCCCGGCGAACATCCACAAGCTGTCGTTCACCGCGACCATCGACGGCGCCGGCCAGATGTCCCAGATCGGCCCCGGCCACCTGCGGATCGTGGCGGGCGGCGAGGAGGTCGCCCGGTACGCCTTCACCGGCGCGGAGTTCACCACCGAGCGCGCGGTGATGCTCGGCGACTTCTACCTGAAGGACGTGTGGCGCTTCGCCGCCGTCGGCCAGGGCTTCGACGGCGGTCTCGACGCGCTCCTGCGGAACTTCGGCGGCGAGGTCGCCGAGGACGAGCCCGCCCAGCAGCAGGCCGCCCCCGGCTTCGCCCCGCCGCCGCAGGCGGCGGCGCCCCCGGCCTTCGGCGCCCCCGCGGCCCCGGCCCCCGCGCCCGCGTTCGGCGCACCCCCGGCGCCCGCGCCCGCTCCCGCGTTCGGCGCGCCGCAGGCCCCGCCCGCGCCGGTGCCGCCCGCGCCCGCCCAGCCGGTGCACACCGCGCCCACGATGGTCGCGCCGATGGCGCCCGCCCCGGTCCCGCCGCCCGCCCCGGCCCCCGGGCCCTACGGACAGCCGCCGCAGCAGCCCTCGTACGGCCAGGTCCCCGGCCAGCCGCCGGGCCAGTACCCCGGCCAGGCCCCGCCCCAGGCACCCGGCCAGTACCCCGGCCAGCCGCCGCAGGCCGCGCCGTACGGGCAGGCCGCCCCCGCCCCGTACGGACAGCAGCCGGCGTACGGCCAGCAGCCCGGCGTCCCGCAGGGCGTCCCGGCGACCGGCGCCGGCCTCGCCGCCGCGCTCGCGCCGTACAAGGAGACGCCCACCGGCGCCCGTTGGACCCCGCAGAACCAGCAGCTGATGCGGGTCGACCTCGCCATGGGCGCCACGCCCGTGCTCGCCCGGCAGGGCTCCATGGTCATGTACCAGGGCAAGGTCGACTTCTCCTACAAGGGAGCCGGATTCGCCGGCCGGATCGTCGGCAACGCCACCGGCCAGGAGATGCAGCTGATGCGCTGCACCGGCCGCGGCCAGCTCTTCCTCGCCGAGGCGGGCGCCCATCTGCACCCGATCGAGCTCCAGGGCGACGGCATCTGCGTCTCCGCGGAGAACGTCCTCGCGTTCGACGAGTCCCTGCAGTACGAGGTCCGGCGCATCGAAGGCCACGGCATCCCCGGCGGCGCCCTGTTCACCATGCAGTTCCAGGGCTCCGGCACCGTCGTCGTGAAGACCCACGGCGTGCCCGTCGTGCTGCCCGTCACGCCGACCACCTTCGCCGACTGCAACGCCGTCGTCGCCTGGTCCTCCGCGTCCCAGGTCATCCTCTCCAGCCAGGTGCGGCTCCGCCGCAACGCCTACCCCGGCCACAGCGGGGAGACCGTCAACCTCCAGTTCCGGGGAGCCCCCGGCAACTTCATCGTCGTCCAGCCCTACGAGGTCTGAGGGAGCCCGAAGTCATGAACCAGCAACTCGCGGGCTACGCCCCGACCCCCGTCGCGGCCCGGATGGAGAACCACGGCCGCACCATGCTCCGGGTGGCCATGGCCTCCGGCCAGGACCTCTACGCCCGGTCCGGCTCGATGGTCTCCTACGAGGGCTACATCACCTACGAGCCCAACCCGCCCGCCGTCCGCCAGGTCGCCCAGCAGTGGGTCACCGGCGAAGGCGCGCCGATCATGAAGTGCTCCGGCGACGGACTGCTCTACCTCGCCGACTACGGCGCCGACGTCGTCGTGATCAACCTCCAGAACGACTCGATCTCGGTCAACGGCACCAACCTCCTCGCCTTCGACGCCCACCTCCAGTGGGGCGTCGAGCGGGTCAAGGGACTCGCCAAGTTCGCCGGGCAGGGCCTGTTCAACGTGGAGATCGCCGGCACCGGCTGGGTCGCGCTGACCTCGCGCGGCACGCCGATCGTCGTCGACTGCGGCCGCGGCGACGACGAGACCTACGTCGACCCCGACGCGCTCGTCGCCTGGTCGCCGTCGCTCAAGGTCAAGGGCAAGCGCAGCTTCAAGGCGTCCTCCCTCATCGGGCGGGGCAGCGGCGAGGCATTCCAGATGGCCTTCTCGGGCCAGGGCATCGTCGTCGTACAGCCGAGCGAGGACAGCACCGACCGCCTGCGGGTCCGGGGCTGAGGGGGAGCGAGAACACACCATGCAGAGCCCGCTTTTCAACCACGCCGAACAGCAGAGCCAGGAGCGGTACGTCATCCAGAACCCGCAGCTCCTGCGGGTCAGCCTCACCGGGCAGGACGACGTCCTGGCCCGCAAGGGCGCCATGGTCGCGTACCAGGGACTCGTCGACTTCGACGGCGAGTACAAGACCCCCAACCAGCGGCGGGCCCAGGCCCGCACCGGCGAGGGCCTGGACCTGATGCGCTGCTCCGGCCAGGGCACGGTCTACTTCGCCAACCTCGCCCAGTACGTCCACGTCGTGGACGTCGACCAGGAGGGCCTGACCGTCGACAGCGCGTACGTCCTGGCGCTCGACTCGACCCTCCACACCGAGGTCATCGCCGTCGACAGCCAGTACGGCGTCTCCGGCACCGGCAAGTACCAGCTCAACATCTCCGGCCGCGGCAAGGTCGCCCTGATGACCTCGGGGCAGCCGCTGATGATGCACGTCACGCCCGACAAGTACGTCAGCGTCGACGCGGACGCGATCGTCGCCTGGTCCACCGGGCTGCGCGTCCAGATGCAGGCGCAGACGCACAACTCCAGCGTCCGCACCCGCCGCGGCAACACCGGCGAGGGCTGGGAGCTCAGCTTCCTCGGCCAGGGCTTCGCGCTCGTCCAGCCCAGCGAGGTCATGCCCCCGCAGAACGCGGCCATCGGCCAGGGCATCGCCGCCCAGTTCGGCGCGGGCCAGCACGGCTCCCACGCCCAGAACCAGAACAACGCCTGGAACTAGGCACACGCACGGAAAGGGGGGCGGTCGCCGGATGGCGACCGCCCCCCTTTCCATGTCCCGCTACAGGCGCGCCAGCGTGCTCTCCAGGAGACGGACCACCGACGTGTCCGCCACGCCCGCCACCTCCTCGTACGCGAACCAGCGCAGGTCAAGGGACTCCTCGCTGATCTGCTCCACCGCGCCCGCCGGAGCCAGTGCCGCGTACTGCACGTCCAGGTGCCAGTGGCACGGCGCCGGGATCGGATGCCGGTCGAGCCGCACCGGACCGCCCGGCAGCAGGGTCAGCCCGGAGATCCCCGACTCCTCGGCGGCCTCCCGCAGCGCGGCCGCCTCCACGGTCTCGTCACCCGCCTCGCAGTGACCGCCCATCTGCAGCCACATGCCCAGCTTCTTGTGCAGGGTCAGCAGCACCCGCCCGCTCACCGGGTCGACCACCAGCGCGCTGGAGGTCAGGTGCCCCGCCTGACAGGGCTTGTACATGCCGTCCGGATGCGCGTCCAGGTGCGCCAGATACAGGTCGCGCAGCTCCGGCTGGTCCCCGTACTCCTTGAGCACCAGGACCGCGTCGTCGTACAGAGTCACGCCTTGCCGTCCCCGTCCTCGGGGGCATCGCCCTTCGCCGCCTCGCCGAGCATCTTGTCGATCTCGGAGAAGTCCAGGTGCTCGCGGTGCACGAAGCCGTCCGGGTCGTCCAGATCGGTCGCCGTCGGCAGCATGTCCGGGTGCTCCCACAGACCGTCCCGGCCGTCCACACCGCGCGCGTCGGTCAGCGAGGCCCACAGGCGCGCCGCGTCCCGCAGCCGCCGCGGCCGCAGTTCCAGACCGATCAGCGTCGCGAAGGTCTGCTCGGCGGGGCCGCCCGAGGCCCGGCGCCTGCGCAGCGTCTCGCGCAGCGCGTCCGCCGAGGTCAGCCGCGACTTCGCGGCCTCGTGGACCACCGCGTCCACCCAGCCCTCGACCAGCGCGAGCGCCGTCTCCAGACGGGCCAGGGCCGCCTTCTGCTCGGGGGTGTCCTCCGGCTGGAACATGCCCTGCTGGAGCGCCTCCTGAAGCTGCTCCGGATGCGTCGGGTCCAGCTGGCCCACCGCCTCCTCCAGCTTCGAGGTGTCGACCTTGATCCCCCGCGCGTACCCCTCGACCGCGCCGAACAGATGCGCCCGCAGCCACGGCACGTGCGCGAAGAGACGCTGGTGGGCCGCCTCGCGCAGGGCCAGGTAGAGCCGCACCTCGTCGGACGGCACGCCCAGGTCCTTGCCGAAGGCCTCGACGTTCAGCGGGAGCAGCGCGGCCCGTCCGGCCGGGCCGAGCGGCAGGCCCACGTCGGTCGAGCCGACGACCTCACCGGCGAGCGCGCCCACGGCCTGACCGATCTGCTGGCCGAACATGGCGCCGCCCATGGAGCGCATCATGCCGATCAGCGGGCCCGCCATGGCCTGCATCTCCTCGGGCAGGACGTCGCCCATCGCCGTGCCGACCCGCTCGGCGACCGGGTCCACGAGCTGCTGCCACGCCGGCAGCGTGGCCTCGACCCACTCGGCGCGGCTCCACGCCACGGCCGTGCTCGCGCCCGAGGGCAGCGAGGTCACGCCGTCCAGCCACAGGTCGGCGAGGCGCACGGCCTCCTCGACCGCCGCCTTCTCCGCCGGGCCCACGCTGGCGTCCTTGGTGCCGTCGGCGGTGCCCTGGGCGACCACCTGGCGGGCGATCTGCTTGGCCATGTCCCAGTTCACGGGACCGCCCTCGTAGCTCAGCATCTGCCCGAGCTGCTGGAAGGCCGCACCCAGATCGTTGGGGTTCAGCGAGCCGAACATCGCCGCGAAGGGGTTGTCCGCGCCACCGGGACCGCCCATGCCGGGCAGCCCGCCGAAGCCGAACGGGTTCGCGCCGAACGGATTGCCACCGCCCTGGCCACCGGACCCCTGGCCACCTCCGGCGGGGTCCTTCTTCTTGCCCTCGTCGCCGTTCTCCGGCTCCTCCGGCGGAAGGCCGAATCCGAATGGGGTGTCACTCACAGGTTTCCTCGGCTCGTAGGGCCGCCGGCCTCCTGCCGACGGCGACTGCCCGACCAGGGCCTGCCCAGGCAGGCCCCGCACACCACCAGCGTAGACATCCGGGCCGGAAATGGGCTCGGTGCTCCGCCGGGCCGTGCCCTGCGGCAGGATGGACGCCACCTGGTCCGTACGCGTCATGCGCGTCCGTACTGAAGACAACCGCTGGAGACGCCCGGTGAGTTCCCCAGATCCTCAGGTTCGCGGAGCGCGAAACCACTCAACCCGGTCCGCCGTGCGCGGACCCGTCGTCGCGGTCACCGGTGCCGCTTCCGGCGTCGGTGACCTGCTGACCAGGCGCCTCGCCGCGTCCGACGAGATCAAGAAGGTCGTCGCGATCGACGAGCGCCGGGGCGAGGTCGCCGAGGCGCAGTGGCACATCCTCGACGTGCGCGACCCGGCCATCGCCGAGAAGCTCCGGGGCGCCGACGTCGTCGTGCACCTCGCCGTCGACCTCGACCTGGAGACCGACCCCGCCGCCCGGACGGCCTACAACGTGCGCGGCACCCAGACCGTGCTGACCGCGGCGGCCGCCGCCGGGGTCCACCGGGTCGTGCTGTGCACCTCGGCGATGGTCTACGGAGCCCTGCCCGACAACGACATCCCGCTCTCCGAGGACGCCGAGCTGCGGGCCACGGCCGAGGCGACCGGTGTGGGCGACATGCTGGAGATCGAGCGCCTCGGCCGCCGGGCCCCCCGCGCACACCCCGGCCTCAACGTCACCGTCGTCCGCCCGGCCGTCCTCGTCGGCGGTACGGACACGGCGCTGACCCGCTACTTCGAGTCGCCGCGGCTGCTCGTCGTCGCCGGGTCCCGGCCCACCTGGCAGTTCTGCCACGTGGAGGACCTGGTCAGCGCCCTGGAGTACGCGGCCCTCGAGAAGGTCGACGGGGAGTTCGCGGTGGGCTGCGAGGGCTGGCTCGAGCAGGAGGAGGTCGAGGAGCTCTCCGGCATCCGGCGCATGGAGCTGCCCTCCGCCGTCGCCCTCGGCGCGGCGGCCCGCCTCCACCGCATCGGCCTGACACCGTCCCCGGCGGGCGACCTCGCGTACACGATGCACCCGTGGGTGGTCAGCGTCGGACGGCTGCACGACGCCGGCTGGCGGCCGAAGTGGACGAACGAGGAGGTGCTCGCCGCGCTCCTGGAGGAGGTCGAGGGCCGCCACACCGTCGCCGGCCGCCGGCTCGGCCGCAAGGACGCCACGGCGGCGGGCGCGGCCGGTGCGACGGTGGCCCTCCTCGGCACGGCCGCGCTGGTCCGGCAGATGCGGAAGCGGCGCGGGATCTGACCCGGCCCGGCCGGCCGGTCGGCGGCCCCTGTAGGACCCTCCTACGGGCGGCGCCGACCGCCGGTCGAAACCGCTATTCCGGTATCTCGCGCGCGTGCGGCACGATGGGCTCATGGCAAAGACCCACGACCACCCTGGCGAGCAGGCCGCCGCCGACCCGATCAAGCTCCTCGCGATCCGGGAGTCGCCGCTCTCCCTCGACGAGGTCTTCCGGGCGGTCGGGGACGACGCCTCCGGCGGCACGACGCTCTTCGTGGGCACCGTGCGCAACCACGACGGCGGCGCGGACGTCGACGCGCTGGGCTACTCCTGCCACCCCACGGCGGAGGCGGAGCTGCGCCGCGTCGCGGAGAAGGTCGTCGCGAACTACCCGGTCCGCGCGCTGGCCGCCGTCCACCGGGTGGGCGACCTGGTCGTCGGCGACATCGCGGTGATCGTGGCCGTCTCCTGCCCGCACCGCGGGGAGGCCTTCGAGGCCAGCCGCAAGCTCATCGACGACCTCAAGCACGAGGTCCCCATCTGGAAGCACCAGACCTTCTCGGACGGCACCGAAGAGTGGGTGGGCGCCTGCTGAAGCCCGCCACCCTTAGCGTGGGGGTCCCCCCGGCCGAAGGCTGGGGGAGGGTGGGTGCTTGCTGAGGCCCCCTGGCGACCCGGGTCGCGCGCAAGGCGGCGCGCCGACGGGGTGTAGCCGAACGCCCGATTTGCGTAACCGCCCCCCAGGCGCGAGCGTTGGTCTCACAGATGACACAGTCTGCTGATCAACTCACTGGGGATGGGAGGTCGGGATGGCAGCGCTGGCCTGGTTGCTGATTCCGCTTTTCGCAGTCGTCGGCGCGGCGATATGGGGAAGCTGGGCTTCGAGGAACAAGACCATAGGTGACGTGGCCGAACTCGCCGGCTACGCACGCTTCCGGGACGCGATGGAACGCGCCCACACCCCGACCCCCGATTCCGCTCGGGCCGAGCTCGAACCGGCCGCCTCGACGGGCGGTGCCGCCACCTCGCCGTCGAGCTGAGGCCCGCCCCCTCGTACGGACCCGCCCCAGGGGTGCACCCACAGACGAGTCCCGTACTGTCGTTCCATGCCACGCCGCACCGCGACGATGCTCGCCTCCACCCTGGTCCTGATCTGTCTGCTCATCGCAGGCGTCCTGATCCCGGTGCCGTACGCGGAGATGAGCCCGGGGCCCACGGTCAACACCCTCGGCGAGGCCAGGGGAGAGCCCGTCCTGCACATCTCGGGACGGAAGACCTACCCGACCGACGGGCACCTCAACATGACGACGGTCCGCGTCACCAGCGCGGACTACAAGATGAACGCCGTCGAAGCCGTGTACGGCTGGCTGGCCCACGACAACGTGGTGGTGCCGCACGACACGCTCTACCCGGACGGCAAGACCGAGGAGGAGTCGAGCCAGGAGAACGCGGAGGAGTTCAGCCAGTCCCAGGAGAGCGCCAAGGTGGCCGCCCTCAAGGAGCTGAACATCCCGGTCGTCTCCCGGGTCGTCGTCGGTTCGGTGGTCAAGGGCTCGCCCTCCGAGGGCAAGCTGCACGCCGGTGACGTGATCAAGGCCGTCAACGGGGTGGCGATCACCGACCAGGCCGACGTCGCCAAGCAGGTCGTCAAGCGCAAGCCCGGCCAGGACGTCGAGTTCACGATCGTCCCCGCCAAGGAGGCGGCCGCGGCCGAGAAGGCGCGCAAGGAGCCCACCGTCACCCGGAAGGTGGTCATCACGACCACCACGTCCGAGGAGGGCGACCGCGCCGTCGTCGGCATCCAGGCCGGCACCGACCACGTCTTCCCGTTCACCATCGACATCAACCTGGCCGACGTCGGCGGGCCCAGCGCCGGACTGATGTTCGCCCTCGGCATCGTCGACAAGCTCACCCCGGAGAGCCTCACCGGCGGCCGGTTCATCGCCGGCACCGGCACCATCGACGACGAGGGCAAGGTCGGCCCGATCGGCGGCATCGAGATGAAGCTGGTCGGCGCCCGCAAGGCCGGCGCCCAGTACTTCCTCACCCCGGCCGACAACTGCGAGAACGCCGCGCGGGACACCCCGGACGGGCTCACCCTCGTCAAGGTGAACACCATCGACGACGCCACGAAGTCGCTGGAGAAGCTCCGCGCGGGCGACACCACGTCCCTGCCGAGCTGCTCGAAGAGCTGAGCACGCGCGCG
This sequence comes from Streptomyces venezuelae ATCC 10712, assembly GCF_008639165.1. Lineage (NCBI taxonomy): Bacteria > Bacillati > Actinomycetota > Actinomycetes > Kitasatosporales > Streptomycetaceae > Streptomyces > Streptomyces venezuelae. Next base: position 5,228,215 of record NZ_CP029197.1, read on the forward strand.
GAGGCACGGAGAACGCGTCCGCACGGAGGTGCGACGCACGCGGGGGTACGCGAAGGGGCGCCCGGTCGACAGGACCGGGCGCCCCTCCGCGTACGGCTCAGCTCTCGAAGGTCGCCTTCAGCGCCTCCGCGAGGCCCGGCACCAGGTCGGGGCCGGTCAGGACCTCGGTCGCGGTGTCCTTCTCGCGCAGCCGGATCGCCGCCTCGCGGGCGCCGCCGCGCAGCACCGCCACGGTCATCCGGACCTCCTGGCGGTCCGGGTGGGCGGCCACCCACTTGGCGAGCTGCTTCTCGTTCAGGCCCTGCGGGACCTGCGCCTCGGCCGAAGGGGGCAGCATGAGCCGCTCCACGGTGAGGGCGCAGCCTGCCACGCCGGGCGGCCAGGCGATCGTGCCGAGGAATTCGTCGAGGGGCTTCCCGCGCGGCAGCTTCTCCTGCTCGATCGGGGTGTAGGCGGTGGCGTCGTCACCCAGGCCCAGCTGGGAGGCGAGCGCGGGTTCCTTGGCGCGCAGCCGTGCGGTGTCGACCAGGGCGAAGAGGCGGGCCGGCTGGTCCCAGCCGAGGCCCGCCGCGTACTCGTCGATCTCGAGCACCGCGCGGGTGAGGGGGCTCGCGGCCATCGCCGGGCCGGAGGGGGAAACGTTGGACATGACCAATATCCTGCCTCCTCTTCCCCGGAACACGGGAACTAGGTAAAGCCTCAGTAAGTTGCATCAGTGGGCTCTACGATCGCGGGGCCTGCTTTCAGACGCATCAACATCGAGGGGCGCACGTTGGCTTTCCAGATGCCGGACCGCGGCGGTAGCCCGTCCGGGCCAAGGATGAGAGTCGGCCGGCCGTCCCGGCGGGCCCGTACCTTGCTCATGACTCTCGGGGTGCTGGCCGTTCTGGCCATGGCGTTCGTCATGTTCGCCGGGTTCTGGACGGACTGGCTCTGGTACCGCTCGGTCAAGTACTCGTCCGTGTTCACCACCACGCTGTGGACCAAGATCGGGCTCTTCGCCGTCTTCGGCCTGCTGATGGGGGTCGCCGTCGGCCTGAACATCTGGCTGGCGTACCGGCTGCGGCCGCCGCTCAGCGCGATGTCGCTGGAGCAGCAGAGCCTCGACCGGTACCGGATGGGGCTCGCGCCCTTCAGGAAGTGGGTGCTGCTCGCGGTCACGGCCCTGGTGGCGCTGATCGCCGGCGCCTCGGCCTCGGGCCAGTGGCGCACCTGGCTGATGTGGGTCAACGGCGTGAAGTTCGGCCAGAAGGACCCGCAGTTCGGTCTGGACGTGGCGTTCTACGCCTTCGACCTGCCCTGGTACCGCTTCCTGCTGGCCTTCGGCTTCGCCGCCGTCGTCCTGTCGCTGATCGCGGCCGCGCTCACCCACTACCTGTACGGCGGGCTGCGGATCACCAGCCCGGGCGCGCGGGCCACCGCGGCGGCCACCGGCCACCTCTCGGTGCTGCTCGGCGTCTTCGTGGCGCTGAAGGCCGTGGCGTACTGGCTCGACCGGTACGGCCTGGCGGTGAAGTCCAGCGACTTCAAGGCCACCGGCAACTGGACGGGCCTGCGGTACGTCGACGCCAACGCGTACCTGCCGGCGAAGACCATCCTGTTCTGCATCGCCGCGATCTGCGCCGTGCTGTTCTTCGCGACGCTCTGGCGCCGCACCTGGCAGCTGCCGGTGATCGGCTTCGGTCTGATGGTGCTCTCCGCGATCCTGATCGGCGGCCTGTACCCGGCCATCGTGCAGAAGTTCCAGGTCCAGCCGAACGAGCAGGCCAAGGAAGCGGAGTACATCCAGAAGAACATCGACGCCACCCGCAAGGCGTACGCGATCGACGGCACGAAGCCCGAGAACTACTCGGGCAAGTCGACGGTGAAGGCCAAGGACCAGCTGCGGACGAACGCCGACTCGGCGGCCAGCTACCGCGTCCTCGACCCGAACATCGTCTCGCCGACGTTCCAGCAGCTGGAGCAGAAGCGGAAGTACTACCAGTTCCCGACGACGCTCGATGTCGACCGGTACGCGGGCAAGGACACCGTCGTCGGTCTCCGTGAGCTCAACATCAAGGGCATCCCGAAGCGGAACTGGATCAACGACCACTTCACGTACACCCACGGCTACGGCGCGATCATGGCCTCGGGTACCCAGACGGACGCCAACGGCTCGCCGGTCTTCACCGAGGCCGGGCTGCCGACCACGGGCATGCTGGGCTCGTACCAGCAGCGGATCTACTACGGCGAGAAGACCGACCAGTACTCGATCGTGGGCGGCCCGCAGAAGGAGCTGGACTACGAGGAGAACGGCGAGAAGACCACCAGCTACGAGGGCAAGAGCGGGGTCAACCTCTCCAACACGTTCAACCGCGCCGCCTACGCGGTCGCGTTCAGCGAGCCGCAGATCCTCTACTCGGGGGCCATCGGCGAGGGCTCGCGGATCCTCTACAACCGCACGCCCAAGGAGCGCGTCGAGGCCGTCGCGCCCTGGCTGACCATCGACGGGGACGCCTACCCGGCGGTCGTCGGCGGCCGGATCCAGTGGATCGTCGACGCCTACACGACGACCAACGGCTACCCGTACGCCTCGCGCACCACGCTCGGCGACACCACGGCCGACTCGCTGACCGTCGGCAACCAGCAGCGCGCCGTCGTCGCCCAGCAGAACCAGGTCAATTACATCCGCAACTCCGTGAAGGCCACCGTCGACGCCTACGACGGCACGGTGAACCTCTACGAGTGGGACACCCAGGACCCGGTCCTGAAGACCTGGATGAAGGCGTTCCCGGACACGGTCAAGGCCAAGTCCGAGATCAGCGGCGACCTGATGCAGCACCTGCGGTACCCGCAGGACATGTTCAAGGTCCAGCGCGAGCTGCTGACCCGCTACCACGTCACCGACCCGGCGCAGTTCTACAGCGGCTCGGACGCCTGGCAGGTGCCGGACGACCCGACCAACAAGGACGGCAACGCGGTCCCGCCGTACTACCTCAGCATGAAGATGCCCGGGGACGCCTCGCAGCGCTTCTCGCTGACGACCACGTTCACGCCGAACGGACGGCCCAACCTGGGCGGCTTCATGGCGGTCGACGCCGATGCCACCAGCAAGGAGTACGGCCGGCTGAGACTGCTGCGGGTCACCGAGGACGTACCGGGCCCGGCGCAGGTGCAGAGCAAGCTCAACGGCCTGCCGTCGGTGGCCACCTTCGTCCGGGACATGAAGGGCGCCGACTCCGACATCCAGTACGGCAACCTGCTGACGGTCCCGCTCGACGGCGGCTTCCTGTACGTGGAGCCGGTGTACGCCCAGGGACGGAACGCGCTCTACCCGCTCCTGAAGAAGGTCGCGGTGTCGTACGTGGACGCGGACCAGCCGAACGGTGACACGACCAAGGACACCACCGTGTTCGAGGACAACCTCACCAAGGCGCTCAACGCGGTCTTCGGGGTGGAGGCGCCGACCACACCGCCGCCCACCACGCCGACGACCCCGCCGGGCACCACCAACCCGCCGCCGGCCACCAACGACGCCGCGCTCAAGCAGGCCATCGCCGACGCCCAGAAGGCGTACGACGAGGGCGAGGCGGCGCTGCAGAAGGGCGACTGGGCGGCCTACGGCAAGGCCCAGGAGGACCTCCAGGCGGCGCTGCAGAAGGCGGCGGAAGCCGGCGCGAAGCTCAAGACGACCGGATCAGGCGGCTGACCTGAGGTTTTCCATCCCGCGTCCGTGGTACTGTTGGTTCACCGACGCGGGGTGGAGCAGCTCGGTAGCTCGCTGGGCTCATAACCCAGAGGTCGCAGGTTCAAATCCTGTCCCCGCTACTCAGAGGACGAGGGCCCGGATCCATAAGGATCCGGGCCCTCGTCGTGTGTCGGCGTGCGTGCGGTGCCCGAAGAGCGGTAGGGAGGGGGCGAGTTGGCGTGAGTCGTGTTTGACTTGTCTCTCTGTGGGCATGTCGACAAAACGCTGAGTGACCTCACTGGCTGCGGTATACCAGGTGTGCTCGGGTTGCGGGTGGTGCGACGATGGTATTTATGGGGGACAGGGCAACTCTGTTGGAGACAGGGCGGTTTGTGCAGCGGCATGCCAGGAACGCCGCAGACGAGATCATCGAGGCAGTAGGGGCCGTCGATGCGGCCGTCGACACCACCGCCGAGACCGATCCCGACGCCGAGAACGAGACCGAGACCGAGGCCCGCCACCGGCGTGCCGCCGAGCGCGGCGACCTCGCCGCGATGAGCGCCCTCGGCGCGCTGCTGCTGCGCCGCGGCGACCTCGACGGCGCCGAGCCCTACCTGCGCGGCGCCACCGCCGAAGGCGACCGGGCCGCCGCGAACAACCTCGGGGTCCTGTTGCACCAGCGCGGATACGCCGAAGAGGCCGCCGGCTGGTGGCGCGTCGCCGCTGTCGCCGGCTCCGCACCCGCCGCCCACGCGCTCGGCCGCCACCACCGCGAGCGCGGCGACGAACCCGCCGCCGAGTACTGGCTGCGCCAGGCCGCCGAGCAGGGCCACGCCCTCGGCGCGTACGCCCTCGCCGACCTCCTGGAGCACCGCAGCGACGTCGGCGCCGAGCGCTGGCTGCGCGCCGCCGCCGAACAGGGCCACCGCGAGGCCGCGTACCGGCTCGCCCTCGCCCTGGAGCGGCGCGCCACCGAGACGGCCCGAGGCCCGCACGAGACCGGCGCCCGGCTGCGCGTGCCCACCGGCGCGACCGCGCCCGCACCGGCCGGGGCGGCCGCCTCCGGAGCCGGAACAGCCGTGCCCGCGCGGGCCGTCGGCGAGCCCGGCGGCGCATCGGCCGAGGCCGAGCAGTGGTTCCGGCAGGCCGCCGCGCGCGGCCACCGGCGGGCCGCGCTGCACCTCGGCGCGATCCTGGAGCACCGCGGCGAACTCAAGGAGGCCGGCCGCTGGTACCTCAGCTCCGCCAAGGAGGGCGAGGCCAAGGCCGCCTGCGCGCTCGGCTTCCTGCTCCGCGACGCGGGCGACGAGGAGAGCGCCGCCGTGTGGTGGCTGCGCGCCGCCCAGGACGGCGACGGCAACGCCGCCAACGCCCTCGGCGCGCTCCACGCCGCCCGCGGCGAGCAGCAGACCGCCGAGCGCTGGTACCGGGCCGCCATGGACGCGGGCGACGTGAACGGCGCCTACAACCTCGGGCTGCTCTGCGCCGCCCAGGACCGCATCCCGCAGGCCGAGCAGTGGTACCGCCGGGCCGCCTACGCGGGCCACCGCGAGGCCGCCAACGCGCTCGCCGTCCTGCTCCTCCAGGCCGGCGACGCCAACGGCGCCGAGCCCTGGTTCTCCAAGGCCGCCGAGGCGGGCAGCGTCGACGCTGCCTTCAACCTGGGCATCCTGCACGCGGGCCGGGACGACGACCGTACGGCCCTCGTCTGGTACGAGCGGGCGGCCGCCGCCGGGCACACCGAGGCCGCCCTGCAGGTCGGCATCGCCGCCCTTCGCGACGGCGACGAGCGGACCGCCGAGCGGCACCTGCGCTGCGCGGCCGGCGGCGGCAGCGCCGAGGCCGCCTTCCGGCTCGCCTCGGTGCTCGACGCGCGCCGGCCCGACCCCGGACCCGCCGTCCTCGGCGCGCCCCGGGAGGAGAAGACCGAGTGCGAGGAGTGGTACGAGCGGGCCGCCCAGCAGGGCCACCGCCGTGCCCAGGTGCGGGTCGGCATGCTCGCCGCCGCGCGCGGCGACCTGGCGGAGGCCGACCGCTGGTACCGCGAGGCGGCGGAGGCGGGCAGCCGCAACGGCGCCTTCAACCTGGGGCTGCTCCTCGCCCGCGAGGGCAGCGAGCGCGAGGCAGCCCTCTGGTGGACCCGGGCCGCCCGGGCCGGGCACGGCCGCGCCGCGCTGCGGCTCGCGCTGCTCGCGGCCCGGCGCGGGGAGCTCACCGAGGGGCGCCGCTGGTGCGCCCGCGCGGTGGAGCTGGGCCCGGCGGAGGTCGCCGAGCGGGCGGCGCGGCTGAGCGAGGCGCTGCACCAGGAGCTGACGGCGTGAGGCGTGCGCCGGCCGACGGCGTGAGGCGTGCGTCTTAACGGATTTGCGCCGGCGACGCCCCGTCCCGTAGAGTCGGGTTTACCGACGCGGGGTGGAGCAGCTCGGTAGCTCGCTGGGCTCATAACCCAGAGGTCGCAGGTTCAAATCCTGTCCCCGCTACCACGTCATCAGGGCCCGGATCCTATAGATCCGGGCCCTGATCGCGTTTCCGGACGCAACCGGACGCACCCCGGGCGCAACAGTAAAGCCCCCGCCGCGGCGGGGGCTTCTGTGTGGGCGTCTCAGGCGCTGCCGGCGCAGCTGGGGCAGATGCCTCGGTAGGTGACCTCGACGTTCGAGATGGTGAAGCCGAAGCGCTCGGTGTCCGGCAGGTCGGCCAGCGGGTCGCCGCCCGGATGCACATCGCGGATCGCGCCGCAGCGGCCGCAGACCAGGTGCTGGTGCGGCCGGTGGGCGTTGGGGTCGTAGCGCTTGGCGCGGCCGTCGGTCGCGACCTCGATGACCTCGCCGAGGGTGACCATCTCGCCGAGCGTGTTGTAGACGGTCGCGCGCGAGATCTCGGGCAGGCGCGTCACGGCGCGCGCGTGGACCTCGTCGGCGGTCAGGTGTACGTGGTCCCCGTCCAGGACCTCCGCCACCACACGCCGCTGCGCGGTCATCCGCCAGCCGCGTCCGCGCAGTCGTTCCAACAGGTCACTCATGAGGGCCAGCCTAACAGTCGGGGGCGCCGCTTCCCGAACCGGTGTGACTTTGGATGTTCACTTGACTTAGACATTGTCTATCGTAGGATCGAGTACGGCACGCAGGACAGGACGCAGGAGGCGCACGTGACGCAGGGACCGCTCACCACGGAGGCCGGCGCGCCGGTCGCCGACAACCAGAACAGCGAGACGGCGGGCGTAGGCGGTCCGGTCCTCGTCCAGGACCAGCTGCTGCTCGAGAAGCTCGCCCACTTCAACCGTGAGCGCATCCCGGAGCGCGTGGTCCACGCGCGCGGTGCGGGCGCCTACGGCACCTTCACGCTCACCCGTGACGTCTCGCGGTGGACGCGGGCCGCCTTCCTCTCCGAGGTCGGCAAGCGGACCGAGACCTTCCTGCGCTTCTCCACCGTCGCGGGCAGCCTCGGCGCGGCCGACGCGGTGCGCGATCCGCGCGGCTGGGCGCTGAAGTTCTACACCGAGGAGGGCAACTACGACCTCGTCGGCAACAACACCCCGGTGTTCTTCATCAAGGACGCCATCAAGTTCCCCGACTTCATCCACACCCAGAAGCGCGACCCGTACACGGGCTCGCAGGAGGCGGACAACGTCTGGGACTTCTGGGGCCTGTCGCCGGAGTCGACCCACCAGGTGACCTGGCTGTTCGGCGACCGCGGCATCCCGGCCTCGTACCGCCACATGAACGGCTACGGCTCGCACACGTACCAGTGGAACAACGAGGCCGGCGAGGTCTTCTGGGTCAAGTACCACTTCAAGACCGACCAGGGGATCAAGAACCTCACGCAGGACGAGGCCAACCGGCTGGCCGGCGAGGACCCGGACTCGCACCAGCGCGACCTGCGCGAGGCCATCGAGCGCGGCGACTTCCCGACCTGGACCGTGCAGGTCCAGATCATGCCCGCGGCCGACGCGGCGGGCTACCGCTTCAACCCCTTCGACCTCACCAAGGTCTGGCCGCACGAGGACTACCCGCCGGTCGAGATCGGCACCCTGGAGCTCAACCGCAACCCGGAGAACATCTTCGCCGAGGTCGAGCAGAGCATCTTCTCCCCGGCGCACTTCGTGCCCGGCATCGGGCCGTCCCCGGACAAGATGCTCCAGGGCCGTCTCTTCGCGTACGGCGACGCGCACCGCTACCGCGTCGGCATCAACGCCGACCACCTGCCGGTGAACCGCCCGCACGCCACCGAGGCGCGGACGCACTCCCGTGACGGCTTCCTCTACGACGGCCGCCACAAGGGCGCGAAGAACTACGAGCCCAACTCCTTCGGCGGACCGGTCCAGACGGACCGCCCGCTGTGGCAGCCCACCCCGGTCACCGGCGTCACCGGCGACCACGCGGCCCCGTCGCACGCCGAGGACGACGACTTCACGCAGGCGGGCGACCTCTACCGGCTGATGTCGGAGGACGAGAAGGGCCGCCTGATCGACAATCTGTCCGGCTTCATCGCCAAGGTCTCGCGCGACGACATCGCCGAGCGCGCGATCGGCAACTTCCGCCGGGCGGACGAGGACTTCGGCAAGCGGCTGGAGGCCGCGGTCCAGGCCCTGCGCGGCTGAGGGCGCTTGCCGTAGAGAGGGAGCGGGTCGGATTCCGTACGGATTCCGGCCCGCTCCCGCGTTCCCAGGGGCCGTGCCCCCCGCTCAGCTCACAACGCTGTGCACGGGGATCCAGCAGCGGATGATGTCGCGCACCGAGACCATGCCGACGGGGCCGTGGTCGTCGAGGACGACGAGGTGGCGGAAGCCGCCGTGGGTCATCGCCTCGGCCGCCTCGGCCAGCGTCCAGGCGGGCGCGGCGAAGACGACGTCCCGGGTGGTGTGGGAGCCCGCGGTCTCCCGGTCGGGGTCCTGGTCGAGGGCGAGCGAGTTGAGGATGTCGCGCTCGGTGAGGATGCCGAGGGCGCCGGCGTCGGTGTCGAGGACGACGGCCGCGCCGACGCGGCGGGCGGCCATCAGCCGGGCGGCCTGCCGGAGGGTGTGGGCGGGGCCGATGGTGAGGACCACGGTGCTCATGGCGTCACGGACGAGCATGGACGGAGCCACCTCCTTGGCGAATCGTTCCCGCGTTCAACGAGAACGGATTCACAAGTTCACAAGCGGGGGGACTCTCAGAGTGACACCGGGGGAGGAACCCGACAAGGGGGCGCGCGAGGTGCCCGGGGGAGCGCGCGCCGGCCGCGTTCGCGGGCCGCTCAGCCCTCCGCGTTCTCCTGGTTGAGGTAGCTGAGCAGCTCCCCGTGCAGCAGTCCGTTCGAGGCCGCCGCGTTCCCGCTGTGCGGGCCGTGGCGGCCGTCGAGCCCGGTGTACGTGCCGCCGGCCTCCTGGACCACGACCGCCACCGCGGCCATGTCCCACAGCGACAGCTCCGGCTCGGCGCAGATGTCGACGGAGCCCTCCGCGACCATCATGTACGGCCAGAAGTCGCCGTACGCCCGGGTCCGCCAGCACGCGCGCGTGAGGTCGAGGAACCCTTCGAGGCGGCCCTGCTCCTCCCAGCCGCTCAGCGAGGAGTACGCGAAGGAGGCGTCCTCCAGGGAGGCGACCTTCGAGACCCCGATCCGGCTCGCCGACGCCAGGCTCCGCCCGGTGTACGCCCCGAGGCCCTTCGCCGCCCACCAGCGGCGGCCGAGCGCCGGGGCCGACACGACGCCCACCACCGGCTGGAAGCCGGTGTCCCCGGCCTCCATCAGCGCGATCAGGGTCGCCCAGACGGGAACCCCGCGCACATAGTTCTTCGTGCCGTCGATGGGGTCGATCACCCAGCGGCGCGGGCCCGAGCCCTCCACGCCGTACTCCTCGCCGAGGATCGCGTCGCGCGGCCTGGCCCGCTGGAGCTGGCCCCGGATCAGTTCTTCGGCGGCCTTGTCGGCCTCGCTCACCGGCGTCATGTCCGGCTTCGTCTCGACCTTGAGGTCGAGCGCCTGGAAACGGTCCATGGTGGCGGCGTCGGCGGCATCCGCGAGGACATGGGCGAGACGCAGATCGTCGTGGTAGTCGGCCATGGTCGGCACTCTATCCCCGCGAGATCACCGGGCGGGGAACCGTCCACGGGCGGGCGCCGGAGCGGCGGCGGCCGCCGGAGCCGCCGCCGGGCCCGGAGCCCGGCAGCGCCCTTGACAGTGCGCGGGCGGCTGCCGACGCTGAGCACGGAAACGATTCGGTCGTTCCGGGAGGCGCCGATGCCGACTGCCCGCGAGGCCCTGCTCGACGCCGCGCTCGGCGCGCTCGCGCACCGGCCGTGGTCCGCCGTGCGGATGGCCGACCTCGCCACCACCGCCCGGGTCTCCCGGCAGACCCTCTACAACGAGTTCGGCAGCAAGGAGGGGCTCGCCCGCGCCCTGGTACGACGGGAGGCCGACGCCTATCTGCAGGGCGTCCGGCGGCTGCTCGCCGCTCCGGCGCCGCCCGAGCGGAACCTGGTCGTCGTCGCCGAGTGGATCGTCACCAGGGCCGCCACCCGGCCCGTGCTGCGGGCCCTGCTCACAGGCGCCTGGAACGAGCGGCTGCCCGCACCCCGCCCGGCAAGACCCGGCGCCCGCCCGGCGGCGGTGCCCGCCCAGCGGCGCGCCGACGAGGGGCCGCCCGCGCCGGGCGAGCTGGTCGCGGCGACCGCGGCCTGCGCGGGGGAACGGTGGGCGGCAGGCTGTGAGCTGGCCGTCCGGCTGGCGCTCAGTCATGTCGTGGCGCCCGCGGTCCCGTTGCCCACGGGCCCGGGGGAGGCGGGTCAGTGCGAGGAGCCGGACAGCTGGAGTCCGATCACGCCGACGATGACCAGACTGATCGAGACGATCTTGAGCGTGGAGACCACGTCGCCGAGGAAGATCATTCCGTAGATCGCCGTCCCGGCCGCCCCGATCCCGGTCCACACCGCGTACGCCGGACCCACGTCCAGCTTCCGCAGGGCCAGCGTAAGGAGGCCGAAGCTGCCGAGTGCGAAGGCCGCGAAGGCGACCGTCGGCCACAGCCGGGTGAATCCGTGCGAGAGCTTCAGGCAGACCGCGAAGCCCGTCTCCAGAAAGCCCGCGACCACCACCAGCAGCCACGCCATCGTCAGTGCCTCCCACGCCGTCGGTGACTGCTTCGTCGCACTTGGTGCGATTATGCACTTACCTGCCGTGGTCGTCCGTAAACGCGGACGGCTCAGTCGCCCTCGCGTCGCTCCCGGGTCGCGAGCAGTCGCCGCAGCGACACCAGCCGCGCCGGATCGGCGTGCCCCTCCGCCACCCAGGCGTCCAGCGCGCAGTCCGGCTCGTCGTGGCTGCAGGCGCGCGGGCAGTTCTCCGTACCCGGCACGAGGTCGGGGAAGGCGAGGATGACCCGGGACGGGTCGACGTGGTGCAGTCCGAAGGAGCGCACGCCCGGGGTGTCGATGACCCAGCCGCCCTCCTTGTCGTTGAGCGGCAGGGCGAGCGCCGAGGTCGTGGTGTGCCGGCCGCGGCCCGTGACCGCGTTGACCACCCCGGTCGTGCGCCGCCGCTCCGGCGGCACCAGGGCGTTGACCAGGGTCGTCTTGCCGACGCCGGAGTGCCCGACGAACGCGGTGGTGCGGCCCTTGAGGTGCTCGTGGACCCGCTCGGCCGCGACGCCGTCGACGAACTCGTCGCGGGTGGTCACCACGTACGGCACGCCCAGCGCGCCGTACATCTCCAGGAGTTCGTCCGGCGGCGCCAGGTCCGACTTGGTGAGGACGAGCAGCGGGGTGAGGCCGCCGTCGTACGCGGCGACCAGGCAGCGGTCGATCAGCCGGGGGCGCGGCTCGGGGTCGGCGAGCGCGGTGACGATCGCCAGCTGGTCGGCGTTGGCGACGACCACCCGCTCGTACGGGTCGTCGTCGTCGGCCGTGCGGCGGAGCACCGAGCTGCGCTCGCCGATCCGCACGATCCGGGCCAGGGTGTCCTTCTCGCCGGACAGGTCGCCGACGAGCGAGACGCGGTCGCCGACCACGGCGGCCTTGCGGCCCAGCTCGCGGGCCTTCATCGCGGTCACCGCCCGGTCGTCGACGAGGACGGTCAGCCGGCCGCGGTCGACGGTGAGGACCATGCCCTCGACGGCGTCCTCGTGCTTCGGGCGGATCGTGGTGCGGGGACGGGTGCCCTTGCGGTTGGGCCGCTGGCGGATGTCGTCCTCGTCGGTGTGCTTGCCGTAACGCCGCATGGTTCAGGCCCCGAGCATTTCGGTCCACATCCTGGGGAAGTCGGGCAAGGTCTTCGCGGTCGTGGCCACGTCCTCGATCTCCACGCCCTCGACCGCCAGGCCGATGATCGCGCCCGCCGTCGCCATGCGGTGGTCGTGGTACGTGTGGAAGACGCCGCCGTGCAGCGGGCGAGGGCGGATGTGGAGACCGTCCTCGGTCTCGGTCACGTCGCCGCCCAGCTCGTTGATCTCCTTGGTGAGCGCCGCCAGCCGGTCCGTCTCGTGCAGCCGGAGATGGGCGACCCCGCGCAGCGTCGACGGGGAGTCGGCGAGGGCCGCGACCGCGGCGATGCCCGGCGTCAGCTCGCCGACCTCGCCGAGGTCCACGTCGATGCCGTGGATCCGGCCCGTGCCGGTGAAGGTCAGACCGGCCTCGGTCAGCTCGCAGGAACCACCCATCTCGGTGAAGATCTCCCGCAGCGCGTCACCGGGCTGGGTGGTCCGCGCGGGCCAGTCCGGCACCGTCACGCGGCCGCCGGTGATCAGGGCCGCCGCCAGGAACGGCTGCGCGTTCGACAGGTCGGGCTCGACGACCAGGTCCCGGCCGCGCAGCGCCGAGGGCGCCACCCGCCACACGTTCGGGGCGCCGCCGTGCTCCGGCTCGTCCACTTGGGCGCCGACCGCGCGGAGCATGTCGACCGTCATCCGGATGTGCGGCAGCGAGGGCAGCCGCGACCCCACGTGCCGCACCTCCACGCCCTGGTTGAAGCGGGGCGCGGAGAGCAGCAGGGCGCTGACGAACTGGGAGGACGAGGAGGCGTCGATCTCGACCGTGCCGCCGTCCAGGCCACCGGCGCCGTGCACCGTCATGGGGAGGGCGCCGCGGCCCTCGTCGTCGACGCGGGCGCCGAGCGCGCGCAGCGCGTCGATCACACCGTGCAGCGGGCGCTCGTGGGAGCGGGGGTCGCCGTCGAAGCGGACCGGTCCGTCGGCGAGCGCCGCGACCGGGGGCAGGAAGCGCATGACCGTGCCGGCGTTGCCGACGTCGACGGTCGCGGGGCCGCGCAGCGGGGAGGGGATGACCCGCCAGGCCTCGCCGGAACCGTCCGGGCCCACGCCCTCCTCGATCTTCACGCCGAGGGTACGGAGCGCCTCGGCCATCAGGAGGGTGTCGCGGGACCGCAGCGGGCGGCGCAGCCAGCCGGGCTCGGACGCCAGGGCGGCCAGGACGAGGGCGCGGTTGGTGACCGACTTCGATCCGGGCACGGTGACGGTCGCGTCGACGGCGCCGCGGGCGTACGGGGCGGGCCAGAGGTCGGTGGGCGGGTCGGTGTGCGTCGCGGAAGCAGCTGCGGTCATGGACTCACTGTACGGGGGAGTCAGTAGCCCAGGAGCCAGCGCCCGCCGCCGATCAGGGAGCAGATCGCGACCGCGTGGAAGAAGAACAGCCACACCCCGGCGGGTACGTGGGTGAGCCGCGCGAGCTGGTCCGCGTCCGAGTCGGGGGCGCCGCCGTGGCGCCGCTTCGACTGGAGCTCGAAGGCCGGGCGGACACCGCCGAGCAGCAGGAACCACACCACCGCGTACGCGAAGACCGACTGGACCTCGGGGGTGGTCAGCCAGGAGACGAGAAGGAAAGCGGCGCCGGTGAGGAGGACGGTGAGGACGCCGTACGCGTTGCGGACCATCACCAGCATGGCGAGCAGCAGCGCGGTCGCCAGCCACAGCAGCAGGGTGACCCGGTGGGTGCCGAGCAGGGCGGCGCCGCCGAGACCGAGCAGCGGGGCCGCCGGGTAGCCGGCGGCCAGGGTGAGGACGACGCCGACGCCGGTCGGCCGGCCCCGGCTCACGGTCAGTCCGCTGGTGTCCGAGTGCAGCCGGATCCCTTCGAGCCGCCGGCCGGTGGCGAGGGCGAGCAGACCGTGGCCGCCCTCGTGGGCGATGGTGATCGCGTTCCGGGCCAGCAGCCATATACGGCGGGGCACGGTGACGGCCAGGGCGGCGACGCCGGTGGCGATCACCAGCCACTCGGCCGGGGCGGCCTGCGGGCTGAAGAGGTCCAGCGAGAGGTCCATCGTTCGGGCCGCTCCTCGGGGGCTCGGGGATCGTGGCAGTGTGGCACGTATGTGCGGAAGGTATGCAGCGAGCCGGCGGCCCGAGGACCTCGTCGGCCTCTTCGGAGTGGAGAAGTGGGAGCCGGAGGAGACTCTGGCCCCCGACTGGAACGTGGCCCCGACCAAAGAGGTCTGGGCCGTCCTCGAGCGTCCTCTGAAAGACGCAGAATCCCGACGTCCGGTTCGCCAGCTGCGCGCGCTGAAGTGGGGCCTCGTACCGTCCTGGGCGAAGTCGCCGGAGGGCGCCGCGCGGATGATCAACGCGCGCGCGGAGACCCTGGAGGAGAAGCCCTCCTTCAAGCGGGCCTTCGCGGCCCGCCGGTGCATCCTCCCCGCCGACGGCTACTACGAGTGGGTCACCGGGGCGGGGGAGCGGGAGCTCGAGGTCGAGGGGAAGAAGAAGCGGCCCCGCAAGCAGCCGTACTTCGTGACCCCGGCGGACGGCTCCGTGTTCGCGATGGCCGGGCTCTACGAGTTCTGGCGCGACCGGACCCTGCCCGACGGCGACCCGCTGGCGTGGTGGGTGACCTGCTCGGTGATCACCACCGAGGCGGAGACCGGACCGCTGGGCGTGGCCCCGGCCGAGGGCCCGCACTCGCTCGCCGACATCCACCCCCGGATGCCGCTGATGCTCACCGAGGACCGCTGGGACGCCTGGCTCGACCCGGCGACCACCGCCCCCGAGGAGCTGCGGGGGCTGCTCGCCGCGCCGCCGGAGGGGCTCATGCGCGCGTACCCGGTGGCGACCGCCGTCAGCAACGTCCGCAACAACGGCCCCGAACTCCTGACGGAGCTGGCGGGCCCGGAGGTCGGCACGCTGTTCTGACACCGGCGCGCGGGGTGCGGGACGGCAGGATGGGGGCGTGACCGACATGACACAGTCCGAGACCGTCCCCACCGACGCCGGAGAGGCCCGCGTCACCTGGTACGCGGGGACGGAGCCCGGGGCCGTCCTCGCCCTCGGCCACGGCGCCGGCGGCGGCGTCGAGGCCCGCGACCTCCAGGCCCTCGCCGCGGCGCTGCCGGACCGGGGCGTGACCGTCGCCCTGGTCGAGCAGCCCTGGCGGGTCGCCGGCAAGAAGGTCGCGCCCGCCCCGAAGACCCTGGACACCGGCTGGCGCGGGCTCTGGCCGGTCCTCGCCCGGCCCGGGCTCCCGGTGATCGCGGGCGGCCGCAGCGCCGGCGCCCGGGTCGCCTGCCGCACCGGCCGGGAGCTCGGCGCCGCCGCCGTCCTCGCGCTGAGCTTCCCCCTCCACCCGCCGGGCAGGCCGGAGCGGTCCCGCGCCGAGGAGCTGCTCGGCACGGGCCTGCCCACCCTCGTCGTCCAGGGCGGCAACGACCCCTTCGGACGGCCCGGGGAGTTCCCGGAAGGCCCCTACCGCCTCGTCGAGATCCCGTACGGGGACCACGGCTTCGCCCTCCCGAAGCGGGCCCCGCTCGGCCCGGACGACGCGCGGGAACTGCTGGTGGACGCGGTCGCCGAATGGATCGTCTCGCTCCGCTGACCCACCGGGAATGTTGAGCGGGGGGCGACGGTTGTTCCGTGCGTCGGTGTGAGAGCAAGGAAGAGGGAGTCCGTCGCATGGGTTCGACCATCTGCCGGGAGCGCGCGCAGGCCGCTGACCTCGACTGGACAGTGCTGCCCGCTCCCCAGGGTGCCCGTATTCGGGCGGCGGGCGGAGCGGTTCCTCGTCTATCCTCCGAAACGAGCGGGTCCGCCCTCGGGCTCGCCGCCGCGCTGGAGGAGGTGGGTCCGGTCACTGGGACCGACACAGGGACCGACGACGGCCCCGAGGAGACGACCGAGGAGCGCAATCTGCGCTTCGAGCGGGACGCCCTCGGCTACCTCGACCAGATGTACTCGGCCGCGCTGCGCATGACGCGCAACCCCGCGGACGCGGAGGACCTGGTGCAGGAGACCTACGCCAAGGCGTACGGGTCGTTCCACCAGTTCCGCGAGGGCACCAACCTCAAGGCGTGGCTCTACCGCATCCTGACGAACACCTTCATCAACTCGTACCGGAAGAAGCAGCGCGAACCCCAGCGCAGCGCTGCCGAGGAGATCGAGGACTGGCAGCTCGCCCGCGCCGAGTCGCACATGTCGACGGGGCTGCGGTCCGCCGAGTCCCAGGCGCTCGACCACCTCCCGGACTCCGACGTGAAGGAAGCCCTCCAGGCGATTCCCGAGGAGTTCCGCATCGCGGTCTATCTCGCGGATGTCGAGGGGTTTGCGTACAAGGAGATCGCGGACATCATGGGGACACCCATCGGTACGGTGATGTCCCGACTGCACCGGGGTCGCCGCCAGCTGCGCGGCATGCTCGAGGACTACGCCCGCGACCGCGGGCTGGTTCCCGCGGGCGCCGGAGAGTCGTCGAACGATCTGAAAGGCTCGGGCTCATGAGCTGCGGAGAGCCGCACGAGACGGATTGCTCGGAAGTCCTGGATCATCTGTACGAGTTCCTCGACAACGAGATGCCCGACACGGACTGCACCAAGTTCGAGGTGCACTTCGAGGAGTGCTCCCCGTGCCTGGAGAAGTACGGCCTGGAGCAGGCGGTGAAGAAGCTCGTCAAGCGCTGCTGCGGCAGCGACGACGTCCCCACCGACCTGCGCTCCAAGGTCATGGGACGGATCGACCTGATCCGCTCGGGGCACCTGGTGCCCGAGCAGGAGATCGCGCCGATCGTCCCGACGACACCGGCGCCCCAGGAGTGACACCCCCCGACGCGGGGTGAGACGGAGGCCGTCGCGGCACGCCCGCGACGGCCTCCCGCGTATATCAGCTTGTATCACCCGATGGTGCGAATCCGCTCCGGCGAGCCGTCGCGGGCCGCCCAACTCGCTAGCGTGACACGCGTGATGGGCGTGAAGGTCATTCCGGGCGCGGCCCGCGGGTACATCGGCTGCGCCCTGCTCGCCGCCGGGGCCGCCGCCCTGCCCGCGCTGCGCCCCGCCGCCGGCACCCCCTGGGGCACCGTCGCGCTCCTCGCCGCCCTGTACGCGCTCTGCGAGCTGCCCGCCCGCTGCCGCCTCCTGGGCCGGGCCGCCGGCGGCTCCGTCCCCATCGGCAGCGGCTCCTTCTTT
This sequence comes from Streptomyces venezuelae ATCC 10712, assembly GCF_008639165.1. Taxonomy (NCBI): domain Bacteria; kingdom Bacillati; phylum Actinomycetota; class Actinomycetes; order Kitasatosporales; family Streptomycetaceae; genus Streptomyces; species Streptomyces venezuelae. Next base: position 5,245,259 of record NZ_CP029197.1, read on the forward strand.
CCCGTCCTCCTCGCCGCCGCCCTCCTCCTGCCGCCCGCCGCCGCCGCGCTCACCGCCCTCCCCGGCAGCCTCCTCGCCCGCGTCGACGAACCCCCGGCCGCGCCACGCCGCGCCTGGCGGGCCGCCGCCACCGCCCTCGCCGTCTGGGCGGCCGCCACCGCCGCCGGCGCCCTGAGCTGCGCGACCGCCCTCGGCCACGGCCCCGACGCCCCCGACTTCCCGTACGCGCTGCTGCCCGCGGGCGCCGCCGCGCTCACCTTCTGCCTGGTCCTCACCGCCCTCGACGGCGGCATCCGGGCCACCGTCGGCGGACTGCCCGCGCGGGCCGCCTGGCGCGGCCTGCTCGGCCGGGCCCTCGCCCCGCACGCCGTGCACGGCCTCGCCGGGCTGATGATGGCCGTGCTCTGGCGCAGCACGTACGGGCCGGTCTCCGCGCTCTTCGTGCTCCTGCCGATCTACATCTCCTGCTGGGTCTTCGCCCAGTACCACCGCGAGCGCGCCGCCCACCAGGCCACCATCCGCGCCCTGGTCCAGGCCGTCGACCTCAAGGACCGCTACACCCGCGGCCACAGCGAACGGGTCGGTCACGCCTCCGTCCTGATCGCCCGTGAGCTCGGCATGGCCGAGGACCGGCTCGACGTCGTCCGGTTCGCCGGCATCCTCCACGATGTCGGCAAGCTCGGCGTCCCCACCCGGGTGCTCCGCAAGGACGGGCCGCTCACCCCCGAGGAGCGCCGCGTCATCGAACTCCACCCCGAGTACGGGCACGAGATCGTCCGGGGCATCGGCTTCCTCGGCGAGGCGCGGGCCGCGATCCTGCACCACCACGAACGCATGGACGGCAGCGGCTACCCCTACGGGCTGCACGGCGAGGAGATCCCCGAGTTCGCCCGGATGGTGGCCGTCGCCGACGCCTTCGACGCCATGACCTCCACCCGCTCCTACAGCCGGGCCCGCCCGGTCCCCACCGCCGTGGCCGAACTGGAGCGGTGCGCCGGCAGCCACTTCGACCCCCGGATGGTCGCCGCCCTCGTCCGCGCCCTCGACCGGCACGGCTGGCAGCCCGCCGTCACCGCCGACGAGACCACGCCGGCCACCCCGCCGAGCGGAAACGTACCTCCGCCACGGGACGCCACGACCGCCCCGCAGACCACCGGCGCGCCGCTGCCGCCCCGGCCCAGGGAACGCGCATGAGACCCGGCGCCCTCACCGTCGGCGCCGTGCACGGGGCCGCCCTGCTGCTCGGCCTCGCCGGCTTCGCCTCCACCCTCTGGTCCGGCGTCGACGAACCCGGCAACGCCCTCGCCTTCGGCGCCCTCGTCGCCGTCGGCGAACTCGCCCGCTGGGGCGCCGCCCCCGGCACGGAGGCACCCGCCGTCGGCGAAGCGCCGGGGGGAAGGGAGCCCGCACCGCTGGCCGCCGCCGGGGCCCTCGCCTACGCCCTGCTCGGGGCGAGCGCGGGCACCGCCACCACCCACGGCGTCCTCCAGATCGTCGCCGTCGTCGTCGCCGCGGGCCTCTGCGGGATCGTCCCCCACATCGCCCGCGGCCAGGGGCCCGGCCTCGACCACCTCGCCCGCCGGGTCCTCACCGTCGGCTTCGCCGCGCTCTGCTTCCAGCCCCTCTACAACGCGGGCGCCGTCGTCGAGCACCTCGGCGAGGGCCCGGCGTACGCCCTCTTCCTCCTCCTGCTGCTCGTCCTGACCGCCCTGTGCGACGCGGTGCTCGCCGCCCTCGTGCTCCGCGCCCGCACGGGATTCCCGTACGGCCCCCTCCTCCGCGACGAACTGCGCGCCCTCCTCGGCATCGGCTCCGCCGTCTGCGCCACCGGCACCGTCATGGCCCTCGGCGTCGCCGCCGCCGGGCTCTGGGCGTTGCCCGTCCTCGCCGTGCCGCTGCTCCTCACCCAGGTCTCCTTCCGGCGGTACGCGGCGGTGCGCACGGTCAACCGCCAGACCATCGCCTCGCTGGCCCGCGCCACCGAGATCGCCGGCTGCACCCCGCCCGGGCACGCCCACCGGGTCGCCGCCCTCAGCGCCGCCGTCGGACGGGAGCTGGGCCTCTCCGGGAAGGAGCTGACCGTCCTGGAGCACGCGGCGCTCATGCACGACATCGGCCAGCTCTCCCTCGTCGACCCCGTCGCGGGCGGCGCCACCGCCCTGCTGCCCGCCGAGGAGCAGCGCCGGATCGCCCTCCTGGGCGGCGAGGTGGTCCGCAGGACCGGGGTCCCCGAGGCCGTCGCGGTCGTCGTGGAGCGGCAGGCCGACCCGTACCGCGGGCAGCCGCTCACCGCCCGGATCGTCCGCGCGGTGAACGCCTACGACGACCTCGCGGGGGGCGAGGGCCCGGGCGCCGCCCTGGACGCCCTGGAGCGGCTGCGGCTCGGCACCGCCCGCGACTATCACCCGGATGTCGTCGAATGCCTGGCCAGGGTCCTGGCACGGGGCGGAGCCGCTGGGGTGACCTCCGCCCCCGCTGGGTAACCCATGGGTAATGAGCGCGCGTCCGACCGGGCATGGTTGGATGCGAACAAGAGGGTGAAGCGACCGGCAGGCGGGAATCGTGAAGATCTTCGGGAAGGTACGGCATCGGCCCTCCGCCTCGTGGCGGCAGGCCACCGACCGCGCGTTCACGCTGATCGGGGACGGACGGTACGAGGACGCGGGGGCACTGCTGACGCGTGCGGCGGATCTGGAGCCCTGGCTCTCGGAGTCCTGGTTCAACCTGGCGCTGCTGCACAAGTTCCGGCACGACTGGGAGCAGGCGCGGGCCGCCGGGCTCCGCGCCGTCGCGCTGCTCGACAAGGAGTCCGGCGCCCCCGACTGGTGGAACGTGGGGATCGCCGCCACCGCGCTCCAGGACTGGCCGCTGGCCCGCCGTGCCTGGCAGGCCTACGGACTGAAGGTGCCGGGCGCCGCCGCGGGCACCGGCGAACCGGCCGGCATGGAGCTGGGCAGCGCCGCCGTCCGGCTCTCGCCCGAGGGCGAGGCCGAGGTCGTGTGGGGCCGCCGGCTCGACCCGGCCCGGATCGAGATCCTCTCCATCCCGCTGCCGTCCTCCGGCCGCCGCTGGGGCGAGGTCGTCCTGCACGACGGCGTGCCGAACGGCGAGCGCACCACCACCGCCGGCCCCTCCTACCCGGTCTTCGACGAGATCGAACTGTGGGCGCCGTCCCCCGTCCCCACCTGGGTGGTCCTCCTGGAGGCGGCCACCGAGGCCGACCGGGACGCGCTGGAGCAGCTCGCCGCCGAGGCGGGCTTCGCCGCCGAGGACTGGTCGTCCTCCGTGCGGCTGCTCTGCCGTGCCTGCTCCGAGTCGACCATGCCGAGCGCCGAGGGCGAGGGAGAGCACTCCGACCCGCACGATCACAGCGAGCCGGGGCACCCCGGGCCGCTCGGCCACCGCTCGCCCGGCGAGCTGTGGGTGCCGGAGCGGGAGTGCGGCATCGCGGCCCCGGCGGGCCTGGTGCGGGGTCTCCTCGACGGCTGGGTGGCGGACAGCCCGGACAGCCGCGAGTGGCGAGATCTCGAAGAGGTCTGCTGAGGCTTCGCGGCGGGGCCCGTAGGCTGTCCTCCGACGGAATCGGGTTTTCAGAAGGGCGCGGCCGGACATGGCGCAGCAGGAGACGGACGAGCAGACGATCAACGACGGCTTCGTCGTGGACACGGAGGACTGCGAGGCGCGCGAGCTCGCCCACCGTGAGCGCGGCACCGCCCGCCCGATCACGGTGGTCGGCAACCCGGTGCTCCACAAGGAGTGCAAGGACGTCACCGAGTTCGACGACTCGCTCGCGGCGCTCATCGACGACATGTTCGCCAGCCAGAAGGCCGCCGAGGGCGTGGGCCTGGCCGCGAACCAGATCGGTGTGGACCTGAAGGTCTTCGTCTACGACTGCCCCGACGACGAGGGCGTCCGGCACACCGGTGTCGTGGTCAACCCCGTCCTCCAGGAGCTCCCGGCCGAGCTGCGCGTCCTCGACGAGTCCAACGAGGGCTGCCTGTCCGTGCCGACCGCCTACGCCGAGCTGGCCCGCCCCGACTACGCGGAGGTCCACGGCCAGGACGCCCAGGGCAACCCGATCAAGGTGCGCGGCACCGGCTACTTCGCCCGCTGCCTCCAGCACGAGACGGACCACCTGTACGGCTACCTGTACATCGACCGCCTCTCCAAGCGGGACCGCAAGGACGCCCTGCGCCAGATGGAAGAGGGCACCCCGCGCTACGAGACGGTGCCGAACGCCTGATCCACGGGTACGCCGAAGGGCCCCGCTCCCCCCGGAGCGGGGCCCTTCGGCGTACCGGCGGAGCCTAGAAGTCCTCGTCCAGGTCCACCGAGCCCTCGACGGCCACCTGGTAGGCGGACGGGCGGCGCTCGAAGAAGTTGGTGAGCTCCTGGACGCCCTGGAGCTCCATGAACGAGAACGGGTTCTCGGAGCCGTACACCGGGGCGAAGCCGAGGCGCTGGAGGCGCTGGTCGGCGACGCACTGGAGGTACTCGCGCATCGACTCGGTGTTCATGCCCGGCAGGCCGTCGCCGCACAGGTCACGGCCGAACTGCAGCTCCGCCTCGACGGCCTCCTTCAGCATGTCGGTGACCTGCTGCCGCAGCGCGTCGTCGAAGAGCTCCGGCTCCTCCTTGCGGACGGTGTCCACGACCTCGAAGGCGAAGTTCATGTGCATCGTCTCGTCGCGGAACACCCAGTTGGTGCCGGTCGCCAGGCCGTGCAGCAGACCGCGGGACCGGAACCAGTACACGTACGCGAAGGCGCCGTAGAAGAACAGGCCCTCGATGCACGCGGCGAAGCAGATCAGGTTCAGCAGGAAGCGGCGGCGGTCGGCCTGCGTCTCCAGGCGGTCGATCTTCTCCACCGAGTCCATCCACCGGAAGCAGAACTGCGCCTTCTCGCGGATCGACGGGATGTTCTCCACCGCGGCGAAGGCCGCCGCGCGGTCCTCCGGGTCGGGCAGGTAGGTGTCGAGCAGCGTCAGATAGAACTGGACGTGCACGGCCTCCTCGAACAGCTGGCGCGACAGGTACAGGCGCGCCTCCGGGGAGTTGATGTGCTTGTACAGCGTCAGGACCAGGTTGTTCGCCACGATCGAGTCGCCGGTCGCGAAGAACGCGACCAGCCGGCCGATCATGTGCTGCTCGCCCGGCGTCAGCTTGGCGAGGTCGGCGACGTCGGAGTGGAGGTCGACCTCCTCCACGGTCCAGGTGTTCTTGATCGCGTCCCGGTAGCGCTCGTAGAAGTCCGGGTAGCGCATCGGGCGGAGCGTGAGCTCGAAGCCCGGGTCCAGGAGGTTCTTCTCGTCGTTCGTGCTCATTACTGGCAGGCCTCGCAGGACTCGGGGTTTTCCAGGGAGCAGGCGAGGGCGTCCGCGTCGGGGGTCGCCTGCTGGACGGGGATGGTGGCGGCGGCGGGGGCCGCGGCCTGGGCGGCGCGGGCGATCCGGGTCGCCGGACGGGAGCGCAGGTAGTACGTCGTCTTCAGGCCCTGCTTCCAGGCGTACGCGTACATCGACGACAGCTTGCCGATCGTCGGCGTCTCCAGGAACAGGTTCAGCGACTGCGACTGGTCCAGGAACGGCGTCCGGGCGGCGGCCATGTCGATCAGACCGCGCTGCGGGATCTCCCACGCCGTCCGGTACAGCTCGCGGACCTCGGCCGGGACCCAGGTGAAGCCGGCCACCGAGCCGTTGGACTCGCGCAGCGCCTCACGGGTCTGCGCGTCCCACACGCCGAGCTTCTTCAGCTCGTCGACCAGGTACGAGTTGACCTGGAGGAACTCACCGGAGAGCGTCTCGCGCTTGAACAGGTTGGAGACCTGCGGCTCGATGCACTCGTAGACACCGGCGATCGAGGCGATCGTCGCGGTCGGCGCGATGGCGAGGAGCAGGCTGTTGCGCATGCCGACGGCGGCGATCCGCTCGCGCAGCGCGGCCCAGCGCTCCGGCCAGTTGAGCTCCACGTCGTAGTGGTCGGGGTGCAGCACACCACGGGCGGTGCGGGTCTTCTCCCAGGCCGGCAGCGGCCCGTTCCGCTCGGCGAGGTCGGCGGAGGCCTCGTACGCGGCGAGCATGATCCGCTCGGCGATCCGGGTGGACAGCGCGCGCGCCTCGGCGGAGTCGAACGGCAGCTTCAGCTGGAAGAAGACGTCCTGGAGGCCCATCGCGCCCAGGCCCACCGGCCGCCAGCGGGCGTTGGAGCGGCCCGCCTGCTCGGTCGGGTAGAAGTTGATGTCGACGACCCGGTCGAGGAAGGTGACGGCCGTACGGACGGTCGCGTCGAGGCGCTCCCAGTCGATGTCCGAACCCACGACGAACGCGCCGAGGTTGACCGAGCCCAGGTTGCACACGGCCGTCTCGCCGTCGTCCGTGACCTCCAGGATCTCCGTGCAGAGGTTCGAGGAGTGGACGGTGTGGCCGGGCTCGGCGGTCTGGTTGGCCGTACGGTTCGAGGCGTCCTTGAAGGTCATCCAGCCGTTGCCGGTCTGGGCCAGGGTCCGCATCATCCGGCCGTACAGGTCGCGGGCCGGCATCGTCTTGCGGGCCAGGCCCGCCGCCTCGGCCTTGCGGTACGCGGCGTCGAACTCCTCGCCCCACAGGTCGACGAGCTCGGGCACGTCCGCCGGGGAGAACAGCGACCAGTCGGCGTCGGCGTTGACCCGGCGCATGAACTCGTCCGGGATCCAGTGCGCCAGGTTCAGGTTGTGCGTACGCCGGGCGTCCTCACCGGTGTTGTCGCGGAGCTCCAGGAACTCCTCGATGTCGGCGTGCCAGGTCTCCAGGTAGACGGCGGCGGCGCCCTTGCGGCGGCCGCCCTGGTTCACGGCGGCGACGGAGGCGTCGAGGGTCTTCAGGAACGGCACGATGCCGTTGGAGTGCCCGTTGGTGCCGCGGATCAGTGAACCGCGGGCGCGGATGCGGGAGTACGAAAGGCCGATGCCGCCCGCGTGCTTCGAGAGCCGCGCCACCTGGTGGTAGCGGTCGTAGATGGAGTCCAGCTCGTCCTGCGGGGAGTCCAGGAGGTAGCAGGAGGACATCTGCGGGTGGCGGGTGCCGGAGTTGAACAGCGTGGGGGAGGACGGCAGGTAGTCCAGCCGGCTCATCAGGCCGTACAGCGCGGAGACCTCGTCGAGCGCGCGGACCGAGTCGTCCTCGGCGAGGCCGCACGCCACCCGGAGCATGAAGTGCTGCGGGGTCTCGATCACCTTGCGGGTGATCGGGTGGCGCAGCAGGTAGCGCGAGTAGAGGGTGCGCAGACCGAAGTAGCCGAAGCGGTCGTCGCCTGCCGGGTCGATCGTCGCGTCGAGCCGGTCGGCGTGCAGCGCGACGAACTCGGCGGTGCGGTCGGCGATCAGGCCCTCGCGGTGCCCGACGGCGACGGAGGCCGAGAAGGAGAACGCGCCCTGGCCGGCCGCCTCGTCGGCGATGGTGACGGTCAGGAGCCGGGCGGCGAGCCGGGAGTACGCGGGGTCCTCGGCGATCAGGCCGGCCGCCGCCTCGGTGGCCAGCTCGCGCAGTTCCGCCTCGTCCGCGGCGGCGCTGCGGCCGCGGAGCGCGGCGGCGGCGACCTTGCCGGGGTCGGTGTCGGGGAGATCGGCGGTGAGGTCCGTCAGGGTCCGCAGCAGCACGGTCCCGGGGCCGTCGTTCTCGACCGTGGAAGCCTCGGCGGACGCCGGATCGGCGGGCGCGATGGTCACAGGGGGGCTCTCCCTCGCTCGGCTCGGGGCCGCGGCGGGGGAAGGCGGGCAGGCGGGCGTCCGGTAACGCCGGACGCGACGCTTCCGCCGGCCCACTCCGCGAGGCCCGGACGTCAGTGGCACCCGGAACGGACGGACCGGGCGCGCTGCCGGCAGGTCCTCGGACTCACCTCGTACGACCAGGTCGTATCCGTACGAAGCACACCGTTGCGGGACAGTTCCGGATTCGCGCCGGATTCCCCTGCGGCGACAGCGAGGATGAGCATACATGTGGGGGGCGCCGCTCGCGGCACCCCCCACATGTTGTGTCGCGCCCCGGCTCAGAACTCCAGGGCGTAGGTACGGAGCCGATGGCCCGGTACCGGCTCCCAGTCCCGCTCCGGGGTGCGCACGAAGCCCATCCGCTCGTAGATCCGGTGCGCCCTGACCATCGTGACGTCGGTCGAGAGCACCAGGCGCGCACACTCGGGCAGGCCCCGCGCGCGGTCCGCGCAGGTGCGGACGAGGGCCTCTCCGACGCCCCTGCCGCGGGCCGACGGCGTCACCACGAGCATCCGGAACTCGGCCTCGCCCGGGACGGCGATGTCCGCCCAGGGGGTCCCGCCGAGGGCGAAGGTCACGCCGCCGATGATCCCGTCCTCCGGGTCGGCGGCGACGAGCACCTCGCTCTCCCGCGCCCGCCGCGCCGTGTCCTTCAACACGTCCAGGTAGAAGTCGTTCTCGCCGTGCAGCAGCAGCCCGTCGTTCAGATACGTCTGCCCGGTGAGTTCCCCGAGCGCCTCGTACTCCTCGGGCCGTACCGCCCTGATCGTGAAGTCCATGGGAAAAGTGTGCCCCCGTCCGGACACCGGAGAGGCCCGGGTCCTCCTCGGCGGAGGTCCCGGGCCCCGTGGGACCGGTGCGGGTCAGTGGCTGTCCACGCCGACCTTCGGCAGGGGCGCGACGCCCGCGTCGCCCGAGTCGGCCGTGTAGTCCGCCGGGGAGGTCTCGTCGATGCCCTCGGGGGCCTTGACGGCCTTGAGGACGAAGGTGAGGACGACCGTGACGAGGACGTTGAGGACGAAGGCGGTGAGGCCGATGTAGCCGATCTCGCCGATGCCCGGGATCTCGGCGGACGAGCCGCCGAAGTGCTTCTGGGTCGGGCTGGCCACGCCGTACGCGGCGACCGTGCCGTAGATCATGCCGACGGCCCAGCCGGCGATGAGCGCCCAGCGGTGGAACCAGCGGGTGAAGAGACCGCCGACCAGGGCCGGGAAGGTCTGCAGGATCCAGATGCCGCCGAGCAGCTGGAAGTTGATCGCGACCGTCTTGTCCATGGTGAGGACGAAGACGAGCGCGCCGACCTTCACGAGCAGCGAGACCAGCTTGGAGACCTTGGTCTCCTGGGCCGGGGTGGCGTCCGGTTTGATGAAGTCCTTGTAGATGTTGCGGGTGAAGAGGTTGGCCGCGGCGATCGACATGATGGCGGCCGGCACGAGCGCGCCGATGCCGATCGCGGCGAACGCGACACCCGCGAACCAGTCCGGGAACATGGTCTCGAAGAGCTGCGGGATGGCGAGCTGGCCGTTCTTCACCTTGATGCCGGCGGCGATCGCCATGAAGCCGAGCAGCGCGAGCAGGCCCAGCATCAGCGAGTACAGCGGCAGGATCGTGGTGTTGCGGCGGATGACCTCACGGCTCTTGGAGGAGAGCGTCGCGGTGATCGAGTGCGGGTACATGAACAGCGCGAGCGCCGAGCCGAGCGCCAGCGTCGCGTACGTCCACTGGCCGGCCTCGCCGGGGACGAGCGAGCCGCGCGGCTTGCCAGTCGCCGGGTTGGTCTGCGCGTACGCCTCGCCGGCCTTGGCGAAGATCTCGTCGAAGCCGCCCAGCTTGATCGGGATGTAGATGATCGCCACCGCGATGACGATGTAGATCAGGGTGTCCTTGACGAAGGCGATGAGCGCCGGGGCGCGCAGACCCGAGGAGTACGTGTACGCCGCGAGGACACCGAAGGCGAGCAGCAGCGGCAGGTCCTTGATGAACCAGTGGGTGTTCTCGCCGCCGCCGACCCCCATCACGTCCAGGACGGCCTGGATGCCGACGAGCTGGAGCGCGATGTACGGCATGGTCGCGAGGATGCCGGTGACCGCCACCGCCAGCGAGAGGCCCTTGGAACCGAAGCGGCCGCGCACGAAGTCCGAGGTGGTGACGTATCCGTGCTTGTGCGAGACCGACCAGAGGCGCGGCAGGAAGGTGAAGATCAGCGGGTACACGAGGATGGTGTACGGCACGGCGAAGAAGCCGGCCGCGCCCGCCGCGTAGATGGCCGCGGGGACGGCGACGAAGGTGTACGCGGTGTACAGGTCGCCGCCCAGCAGGAACCAGGTCACCCAGGTGCCGAACGACCGGCCGCCCAGGCCCCATTCGTCCAGGCTGTGCTCGTTCTCGGCCTTGCGCCAGCGCGCGGCGAGGAAGCCCATGACCGTGACGGCCACGAAGAAGAAGATGAAGACGCCGAGCGCCACACCGTTCACGCCGTCCTTCATCGCGCGTCACCTCCCTTGCGGGCACGCTGGTCCAGCTGCCACAGCTTGTACGCGATCATGGTGAGCGCGGTCGAGATCAGCACCCAGAGCATCTGGTACCAGTAGAAGAACGGGATGCCCGCGAGGAGCGGCTCGGCCTTGGCGTAGGAGCTCACCCAGAGCATCGCCACGAACGGCGCGAACAGACAGAGCGCGATCACCACCCGCAGGGGTGTGATGGTGGGTTGTTTCCCTTGTGTCGCTTCTGGCGCGTCTGACATGGCGATTCCCGTCCCCTCGCTGATCACCTCGGTAATGCTGGGGAAATCTAGGGGACGCTTCCGCTCCATGGAACCCCTGTCCGTATAACGGATGGGATTCCCTGTCGAAGTCCCTCAGAGCCAGCCCTCCTTGGCGGCCCGCACCCCCGCCTCGAAGCGGCTGCGCGCACCGAGCCGGTTCATCAGTTCGGAGCTCATCCGGCGCACGGTCCGCAGCGAGATCCCCAGCCGCCGGGCGGCGATGTCGTCCGTGCACCCGATGCCGAGCAGCATCAGCAACTCCCGCTCCTGCGGCGAGAGGTCGTGCGCGTCGCGGCGCGGGGTCTCGCCGAAGGGGGTGCCCGCGTCCCACAGCCGGTCGAAGAGGACCACGAGCGCGTGCACCAGGCCGGGGCTGCGGACCTCGAGGGCGCCCGCGCGGCCGTCCTCGGGGTCGACCGGGACGAGCGCGGCCTCCCGGTCGACGATCACCATCAGCATCGGGACCACGGGCACGGTCCGCGCCTCGCCGCCGAGGTCGCAGTACCAGCGCACGTACTCGACGGTCGGCGGGTCGTTGCGGAAGCTCTCCTGGTAGATCGAGCGGATCTTCACCCCGCGTTCCAGGGCGAGCTGGTCGAGGGGCTGGCTCGCGTCCATGGTGTCCGGGAGCTGGGCCCCGCCCGGGAGGAGCGAGAGGCACTCCGCGCGGGCGTTCGCCGCCAGGTCCTCAAGGCGCTCGCGGACGTGGTCCAGGCCGGTGATCCGGTCCACGAGGTCGTGCCGGACGCCCGGTTCGGAGTGGTCCGCGTACGAGGCGAGGATGCCGGCCACGGCCCGGCCCGCCTGTTCGACCTGGCGTTTGCGCTTGCTCAGTTCGGCCTCGGCGCGGGACAGCAGGAAGGAGAAGCCCACGTCCGGGTTGAAGGGCTCGACCTCGCCCGAGGAGTCGTCCATCAGGACGAGCTTGAGGTCCGCGAGACAGGCGAGCGCCTCGCGGACCTCGGCCTCGGGGCGGCCCAGGTGGGAGGCCATCTCCGTCACGTCGAACTCGGGTCGCTCCAGGAGCAGGCGGTAGACGGCCTCCGTCGACTCCTTTATGCCGAGCGCCTCCAGCATCCGTCATCTCCCCCTCGTCACGTTCCGTCGCGCGATCGATCGCCATCGTGATCGCGGTCGTCGATGGTAGAGGGGAGGCGGTGTCTAGGTCTAGACCAATTGGAGTGAACTCCGGGGTACCGGACGGACCTCCGGCACCGGCCGGCCGGGGCGCCCGCCGGTCAGCGCGTCGAGCAGCACCGCCATCGCGAACCCCGAGACGAGCAGCGCCAGTTCGACCTGCGGCCCGATCCCGAGGGCCAGCACCGCGAACGCCCCGGCGCCCGCCGCCACCGGACCCGCCCACCCCGGCCCGCCCGCCGCCAGGGCGACCGAGCGGTCGATCGACACACAGAACGCGAAGGTGCCCACCACCAGCGGCACCCAGCCCGTCACCGCCCCGGTACCCGGCGGCCCCCACTGCCACAGGACGGCGAGCGCCCCCGCCGAACCGACCGCGGCGAGGACCCCGCCGCACACCGCACGAGCGGCGACGCCCGCCCCCGCCCGTGCGGCCAGCAGGCCGAAGGCCACCAGGGCGGCGGCCGGGACGGCGTACGGGAGCAGCCCGTAGACCCCGTCCACGAGATCCCGGTCCACGACCCCGGAGCCGCCGACGAGGGGGGCGACGGCGCCGGCGCCCGTGACGCCGTCGCGCGAGCCGGGGGCGGCGGCGGGGCCCGGGGCGGCCTCAGGGTGCCCCGCGTCCGGGAAGGCGGCCGCGAGTGCCGCTCGTACCGACGTCAGCGTCGCCGCGCCCCCGGGCGTCATCGGTTCCGCCTCCGGGACGACGACCACCAGCGCCGCGCCCCCGCGCCGCCATCCCGCCGCCTGCGGGGCGGCCGCGAGCAGTACCCCCGGCACCCGGGCCACCCGCGCGGCCACCGCCGCCGCGTCCGCGCCCTCGGGGACCAGGACCTCCAGCGGGTTCAGGACCCCCGACGGCAGCCCAGCCGCCGTCAGCCGGTCGAGGCCCTCCCGCGCGGGGCCGCTCGCCACCAGGGTGTGCGCCTCGGGATTACCCACCCGGAGCAGGGGAGCCGCACCCGCCAGCAGCACCAGCGGGAGCAGGCCGAGTACCGCCGGGAGCACACGCGGCCACCGGCCCCGCCCCGCCGTCACGGCGAGAGGGCCCGGGACCCGCCCCGCCGTCGCGGCGAGAGGGCCCGTCGCCGCGCGCGGCCGCCGGACCCGGCCCGCCTTCGCGGCGCGCGGGCTCCCGGCCCGTGCCGCCGTCTTCGTCGGCCGGGCCGAGCGGAGCAGCGGTGCGAGGGTCAGTGTCGTCGCCGTGCTCAGTGCCCACACCGCGAGGCCCGCGATCCCCACCGACCGCAGGAACGCGGCCGGGAAGAGCGCAAGGGCCGCGCACGCCGCCGCCCCCGCCGCCCCGGCCGTCACCGCCGACCGCGCGGCGGTCTCCGGCGGCTGCGCCCAGCGGTGCACCGCGAGCACCAGCGCCGTGACCGGCACCAGGTACACCACGACGAAGCTGATCTCGGTGAACCCCGCCACCGCCTCCACCAGGACCAGCGCCCCCACCGAGGTCGCCCCGGCGAGCAGCAGCGGCGCCACGGTCCCGAGCGGTGAGCGGAAGGCGAGGGCCGGCAGGAGCAGCAGCCCGAGCGCGCAGGCCGCCTTCGCCGCCAGGGCCACCGGGCCGGGCCCCGCCTCCGCGCTGTCGTGCTGGAGCGGAAGGACCCCGGTCACTTCGGTCCTGGCCTCCGGCAGCGCCGACCGCAGCCCCGCGCGCAGGGTGCCCGCCGCCTCCTCGACGGCCGTGAGCCCCGCGAGGTCGGGCTTCCCGGCGCCCGGGTAGACCAGCGCGTACGCGGTGCGGCCGTCCGCCCCGAGGAACCCCGGATCGCCGGTGTCCGCGTACGAGACCGTCCGCGCGCCCGGGCCCGCCGCCCGCCCGACCGCCGCCGCGAACCGCCGCGCGGTCGCCGTGTCCCGTACGTCCGTCGCCGCCGGCCAGGTCACCACGGCGACCAGGGGGGCGACGGCGGCCCCGTTCCCGTACCGCTCCTGGATCGCCTGGTTCGCACGGTGGCCCGGCCCGCCCGACGCGGTGAACGACTGGTCGAGGCGGCCGAGCCCCGCCACCGCCACCGCGCCGCCGAGCAGCAGGACGAGCAGCCACCCGAAACCGAAGGCCCGGCGATGACGCAGGGCGAACTCGGCGGCCCGCACGGCCCGTTCAGTCGACATCGTCGAGCCGCTTCCTCAGCTCCGCGTCGAGCCGCAGCCCCACCGCGCCCAGCGTCTCGTCGAGCTGCGCCACCGAGCTCGCCCCGATCACCGGAAGCACGGGCAGCTCTCCCCCCAGCGCCCAGGCGAGGACGACCTGGTTCGCGGTCACCCCGAGCTGCGCGGCGACCTCCGCGAGGGCTTTGAGCCTCCGCTCCGAGCCCTCGTGCCGGTACTGCTCCGGCACCTCCTTGCCCGGGTCGGTGTACGCCCCCGTCAGCTGGGTCGTGTACGCCGTGAACGTCAGCTCCGGACGCGTCCCCAGGTAGTCGAGCAGCTCCTCGGAGGCGTGCGGGTTCACCCCGAACTCCGCGCCGGGGCGCGGCCGCAGATACGTGTACCGCTGCTGCACCGCCGCGTAGTCCGGCACCCCGGCGGCGACCGCCGCGCCCCGCGACTCCTCGATCCGCCAGGCGGCGAAGTTGGAGCAGCCGGCCCGGACGATCTTCCCGGAGTCCTCCAGCTCCCCGAAGGCGCCCATGGTCTCGGCGACCGGCGTCCTCCGGTCGTCGATGTGCGCGTAGTACAGGTCGATCCGGTCCGTGCCCAGGTTCCGCAGGCTCTCCTCGACCTGGCGCCGCAGCACCGGGGCGGAGAGCCCCTCCGCGCACTCCGGCCAGGCGGAACCCGGCGGGTCGGGCAGCGCGCCGACCTTGGTGGCGAGCACCATCTCGTCCCGTACGCCCCGGCTGCGCAGCCAGCGGCCGATGACCAGCTCGCTCTCGGCGCCGGTCGCGCCGGGCTCCCAGAAGGCGTACGTGTTGGCGGTGTCGATGAACGTGCCGCCGGCCTCGTGGAAGCGGTCGAGGACGGCGAAGGCGGTGGCCTCGTCGATCCGGGTGCCGAACGGCAGGGTGCCCAGGCACAGGGTGCTCACACGGGGGCCCTCGGGCCCGCCCAGACGGGTGTACTCCATCAGTTCTTCTCCCTCACATCGGTACGGGGGACGGTCACGGTCAGTTCCTGGACCAGGTGGTCCGAGAGGCCTTCGGCGTCCCGGAAGCGGTACGAGCCGACCCGGGCGCCACCGCCGGTGAACGCCCAGTCGATCCGCCACAGCCGCAGCCTCGACCGGGCGTTCCAGCTGGCCGGGCAGAGCGAGCGGCAGGCGCCGATCGCGTCGCGCAGGGTCCCGGGCATCCGGCGGATGTCCCCGATGGCCGCGCTGGTGTTGAAGTCGCCGGTCACCAGGACCGGGTGCGGGTTGTCCCGCAGGTCGGCGACGAGCGCCGCGTACTCCCGGTCGCGGGCCGCCGCCCGGCGCCGCATGTCCCGGAGGAACGCCGGCCGCAGCGGGTTCATCACCGTGAGCTGCACCGGGATGTGCACGTTGTACGTGGACAGGACGCCGTCCCCGATCCGCAGGTCCACCCGGAGCGAGCAGGCGCCGACCGGGACGGGCGGGCCGGCGGGCGGGAACCGGGACAGCGTCACCGCGTTGTTGGCCACGGCCAGGTGGTGGCCGGGGAACGCGGCCCGGATCCGCTCCTCGTCGTCGATGTCCCAGACCTCGCCGCCCTCGAAGCCGTTCAGGTACTCCTGGAGGACGAGGACGTCGGCCGCGAGCGAGCGCAGGAAGGCGTAGAAGCGGTCGGGGTCGCCGCCCTGGTTCCAGTGCTGGGTGTTCCAGGACACCAGCCGCAGTCCCCCCGGTGCCTCCGCGCGCCGTCCGAGCCCGCGGAGGTTGACCCCGTTCTGTGGCCAGGCCACCAGGAGGCAGCCCGCGGCGAGTACCGCCGCGAGGCCACCGCCGGTGACCGCCGCGGCGGCCAGCAGCGCCAGCGGGACCAGCGCGAGCGCGACCGGCGGCAGCAGCGAGACCGCGAGCCACGGCCACCAGCGGCCGTTGAGCGCGAGGTGCAGGGCCAGGAACACCGCCCAGGCGAGGGCGCAGTACAGGACCATCGCCGTCATCCGTTCCCCGGCAGTGACACCCACAGGTCCTGCACCGCGTGGTCCGACAGCTTCTCCGGCGGGTTGAACTCGTACCGCTCGGCCTTCGCGCCGTTCCCGGTGAACGCCCAGTCGGTCCGCCAGAAGGGCTTCCAGCCGCCCTCCTCCCAGCTCGTCGGGTACGGGTCGGTGCTCACCTCCGCCGCGTCGGCGAGGCGCTCCCGCAGCGGGTCGAGGTCGGACATCGCGGCCGTCGCGTTGAAGTCGCCGGCCACCACGACCGGGTTGCGGTTGGCCGCCAGGTCGGCCTCCAGGCCGGCGTACTGGGCCCGGCGCGGGCCGGACCGCTCCCGCATGTGGCGGTAGAAGTCGGCCGAAAGCAACCCGTCAGGCATGCTGTTCCACACCGGCATGTGCACGTTGTAGAACGACACCGTCCTGCCCCTGACCAGCACGTCCGTCCGCAGCACCTTGCTCTCCCGGTACTCCGCCTGCCAGTCCGCGCCCGGCGGCAGCCGCCCGGCCGGCCCCACGGCGGGCTGCCGCAGGACCGGGAAGCGGGAGAGCGTCACCAGCTCGCCCCGGACGACGACCTGGTGGCCGGGGAACTCCCGGCGCAGCCGGGCCAGGTCGTCGATCGGCAGCCGGCCCTTCCGGTCGGCGGTCACGTGCTGGTACTCGTGCAGCAGGTAGACGTCCGCGTCCTTCGCCTTCAGGAAGGCGTAGAAGTGGTCCTGGGTGCCGAGCAGCTGGTTCCACGAGTTGGTGTTCCAGGCGAAGACCCGCACCGACTCAGGACCCGGCCGCGGCTCCGCCCGCCACAGCGCCGCCGGGTCGAGGCCCGACTGCCCGTAGCCCACGGCCAGGGCGAGCGCGGCGGCCGCGAGGCTCCGCCACCGGGCGGCCCCCCGGGCGAGCGGGGCGAGGGCCGCGAGCAGCAGCGGGACCAGCACGAACGCGGCCGGCGGGACGATGCCCACCAGGTGCCCGAGCCAGATCCGGCCGTCCGCCGCCCACTCGGCCAGCAGCAGCACGAGCCAGCCGAGGGCGGCGGCCGGCACGATCCGGTCCCCGCGGCGCCGGCCGGGGGAGACCCGTACGGCCGGGGCGTCGACGGGGGCGAGGGTGTCAGTCACGGGAGGCACCCACGGTCACCCGCGCGGCCTCGGGGCGGGGCCGCGGGTCGTACAGGTGCCGGAACCGCTTCGAGCACAGCCACTGCACGCCCGCGACCCCGATCGCCGCGAACACCGTCAGGTTCACCAGGAAGTTGACGGCCACGAAGTACCCGAGGAAGACCCGCCCCCGGTGCCGCCGCACCTCCCGGTACATGTCCAGGTCGCCCCAGACGCCGAGGACGAACAGGGCGAGCGGCAGCAGTGCCCACGCCGCCCCCCACAGCACCGGCGCGGCCAGCGCGGCGACCGTCAGCGGCGCGGCGAGGCTGGCGCCCGCCCGGGGGCCGGTGACGAAACCGCCTTGGAGGTGCCGCCGGCCGAGGATGAGCGGGACGGCGAGCCGGGCGCGGGCGAAGACCTTGCGCAGGACGATCCGCACGGTGTCGTCGTGGTCGTGCCGGCCACGCACCTCCAGGGAGCTGAGCACCGTGTACCGCTCGGAGATGCGCCGCCCGTAGTCCTGGTCCTCGGTGTGCCGCAGGATCGGGTTGAACGGGCCCACCTCGTCGAAGACCCGCCGGGGGATCGCCAGGATCGCGGTGTGGACGGTGTCGATGACCCCCTCGGACTTGAGCAGCAGGTAGTACTGCTGGAGCGAGCGGTACTCCTCGATCAGGCTGTCCCGGATCAGCGGCTCGGGCTCGTAGGTGCCGCAGATCGCCCCGTACCCCTGCCCGGAGCCGAGCAGTTCGACGGATCTGGCGACGGCGTCCGGGTGCATGGCCACGTCGGAGTCGAGGAAGACCAGGATCTCGCCGGAGGACAGTTCCGCGCCGAGGTTGCGGGCGACCGCGACCCCGCTGTTGACGCCGGTGGAGACCACCCGCGCGCCGGCCGCGGCGGCGACCGCCGCCGAGTCGTCGGTGGAGCAGTCGTCGACGATGATCACCTCGACGTTCGGGTACGTCTGGGCGAGGGCGGCCTCGACGCAGAGGCCGATCGAACGGCCGTAGTTGTAGTTGGGGACGATGACGGAGACCAGGGGAAGGGACATGATCGGGTTCTCCTAGAAGAGGACCTTGGCGAGGGAGAGGGCCCCCTGCCGCCACGGTTCGACACTGGTGACGCCCTCGCCCTTCTTCGCGGGGCGGGCGGTCCGCTGCTGCCCCCGCCACCAGGCGAAGGTCCGCAGGATCGCGTCCTGGTTGGAGTGCTTCGGCCGGAAGCCGAGGACGTCCCTCGCCTTGTCGGTGGAGACGAAGCTGTCGTCGAGGAGCTTGTGCAGCAGCCGCCCGTAGACCGGGGAGAGCCTGGAGCGCTGGAGCAGGCTGAGCGCGGCGAGCGCCGGCTTCGCGGGCAGCGAGCGGACCCGCTTGCCGTGTCCGGCGGCGTCCAGGACGGCCTGGAAGTCCTCCCGAATCGTGCCGAACTCGGTCGCCCCCAGGTTGAAGGTGTCGTCGGCGGTCCCGGCGGGGGCGTCCATCGCGGTCACCACCGCGTCGACGAGGTCGGCCACGTCGAACATCTGGATGCGGACGTCGCCCCGGCCCAGGACGGGGAAGTTCCGGCCCTCCTCGGCCCACTCGAAGAGCATCGCGAACAGGCCCATCCGGCCCGGCCCGAGGAAGGTCTTGGGCCGCAGGATCGGCACGCACGTCCCCCGGCCGCGGAACCGCTCGGCGACCTCCTCGGCCTCCGCCTTCGCCGCGCTGTACGTGTCGACGGGCTCGCGCGGATGCTCCTCCGGCGTGGGCACCACCTTCGGCAGCCCGTACACGGCGGTCGAGGAGATGTGCACGACCCGGGGCACGGCGTTCGCCTCGGCGGCCGTCAGGACCGCCTCCGTCCCGCCGACGATCACCGAGCGGATCATGTCGGCCGGGTAGCTGGGCAGCGCGGCCGCGCAGTGCACCACCACGTCCGCGTCCGCCGTCACCCGCTTCATCGTCACCGCGTCCCGGACGTCCGAGACGGTGTGCGTCAGGTTCGCGTGCTCCGTGCGCGGCGCCCGCAGGTCCACGCAGTGCACCTGGCGGCCGTCCCCGAGGAGCCGGTCGATCAGGGTCGATCCGAGCATGCCGGCACCGCCGGTCACCACGATGCGCTCTACCACAGCGACGACACCTTCTCCTTGACGAAACGGGTGAGCAGACGGGGCAGACCCTGCGCGAGGGTCTTGTCGAGGCAGTCCAGGAAGAACTCGACCTCGTGCGGCTCGGCGACCAGCGAGGGGGCGACCATCAGCGGGTTCTCGCCGTTGAGCGTGTAGTACGTGTAGACGCCGTGGTCCCGGTAGAGGGCGTTGACCACCGACGAGGTGATGAGCTTGGTGCGGAAGCGCGGGTCCTTCGTCATCGCGCCCGGCACCAGCTTCGTGACCAGCTCCAGGACCTTCGGGCCCTTGTGCAGGAACACCCCGTGCAGGGCGCCGTGGCCGCGGACCTCGGCGACCACGTCCGGGTACTCCTTGGCGATCCGCGCGAGACCCGGCGCGAGGATCCGCTCGATGTCCCGGGCCCGGGCCGGATAGTCGTCCTCGACGGCCACGTTGACCGCCTCGATCGCGGTGACCGCCTCCTCGCCGAAGCCGTAGTAGGTGGTGGACGTCGACTGGAGCAGGGCGTCCGTGAGGTTGTCGTACGCCGTGCGGAAGACCGGCTCGCGGGCCACGAAGGCGGAGATGGAGGACTTGCCGCCGCCGAAGGACTTCGAGGTGGTGAGGATGTCGGGGACCAGACCCTCGTACCGCATGAAGTGGAAGAGGGTGCCCGTCTTGCCCCAGCCGGTGTAGATCTCGTCGAAGAGCAGCACGATGTCCTCGGCGGTGCACAACTCCCGCAGCCCGCGCAGGAACTCCTCCGAGCACTCGTTCATCGTGGACGCCGACAGCGGCTCGATCAGGATCGCGTACACGTCCGACTCGCCCTTGCCGGTGCGGAGCCCGGCGACCAGCGTGCGGACCGAGTCCAGGTCCCCGTACCGGAAGATCTCCACGCCAGGGATGCCCGGGAACTGGAACCCGGACTGGTTCTGGCCGGTCAGACTGCCCGAGCCGAGCAGCTTGCCGTGGAACGAGATGTCGGACCGCAGCACCCGGGAGCGCCGGCCGCCGTGGTACTTGTACGCCAGCTTGACCGCGCCCTCGACCGCCTCCGCGCCGGAGTTCGGGAAGAACGACATGTTCAGGTCGCCGGGCAGCAGCTCCGCGAGGTTGTGGCCGAGGGCCGCGACGTACGGCGAGAAGTACGTCTTGTGGACCTCCATGCTCTTGCGCTCCTGGAAGCGCTGCCGCGCGGCGAGGATCCGGGGGTGGTTGTGGCCGTGGTTGAGGACCCCGACACCACCGGTGAAGTCGAGCACGCGGCGGCCGTCGCGCTGGGTGATCCAGACGCCCTCGGCGCTCTCGACGAGCTCCTGGCCGAAGCCGAAGGAGGTCATCAGGGAGACCTGGCTCTTGTTGACGTGGTCCTTGTACAGGCCGTGGACCTGCTTGGTCGTCAGCGACTCGCAGTCGTCGACGGAGTAGAGGGCGGTCATGTCCGTTCCTTCGGGTCGGTGGGGGAGCGACGGGGCAGGGTGAGGAGGAGGGCGGCGCCTCCGGTGAGGACCTCGCTGAGCGTGCAGACCACCCGGCTCGCCACGGCGACGGCGGTCGCCTCCTGCCAGGGCAGTACGGCGGTCAGCGCCAGGAGCAGCAGGGCCTCGCGGGCACCCCAGCCGTCCGGCAGCACCACCACGAGGCTGGCGGCGGCGGTGGCAAGGGCGAAGCCGCCCACGCAGACCGGCAGCGCGGTCAGCGGCGGGGCGCCGAGCATCACGGCCAGCGCCCACAGGTGCAGTCCGCCGGCCGCCCAGGAGGCGGTGGCGGCCGCGAGGGCCCGCCGCACGCCCCGGTCGCTCGCCCGGGCGGCGGGCGCCGGCCGCCGGGCCAGCCGGGCGGCGGCCGCGGCAAGCCGGTGCAGCAGCCCGGGCCGTACCGCCAGGACGAGGGTGACCGCGCCCGGAAGCACCAGCCACCAGGCCTCGGCGCCGATCGTCCAGGGCGCGGCGATGGGGCCGACGGCGAGACCGGTGAGGACGGCCACGATCAGATTGAGCAGGAAGACGGCGAGCACCACCGGCGC
This sequence comes from Streptomyces venezuelae ATCC 10712, assembly GCF_008639165.1. NCBI lineage: Bacteria > Bacillati > Actinomycetota > Actinomycetes > Kitasatosporales > Streptomycetaceae > Streptomyces > Streptomyces venezuelae. The sequence goes on from NZ_CP029197.1 coordinate 5,266,208, forward strand.
GGACACCCCCGCCGCACCGCCCATCCGCAGCTGGGCGAGGACGCCCCAGACGGCACCCGGCACGTACTTGCCGAGGTAGGAGGTGAAGTAGATCCGGGTCGCGGTCCGGCCGGGCACGCCGGGACCGAGGTCGGCGAGCAGGGTCCGCCAGGTCGCCATCGAGCAGAGCACGGCCAGGGCGTTGGCGGCGAGGGCCGCGAGGAGGTACGGGACGGCGCCCGGGCGCAGGACGAGGGCGGCGAGCTCACCGGCCCGCCCGTGCAGGGCGAAACCGATGCCGGCGACGACGGCGACCGGGAACAGCACGGGCAGGGCGCGGCGCAGCGGCCCGCGCCGGACCGGCGGCGTCTCGGCCGCGGCGGGCGGCGCGACGGTCGTCGCGGTCATGACCCGAGGTGGCTGAGCGGCCACGCGCCGGCGAGCAGCGCCGACCAGAGCAGGGCGTTGGAGACCGTCATCCGGTCGCTGAACAGGGCCCGCGAGGGATTTCCGCCCCCCGCGTCTACCACCAGGAGCTGGAGGTAGCGGGCGAGCCCGAACAGCGCGAACGGGGCGGTGAGCACGGCGACCAGCGGGCCGTGCGACCCGAAGACCGGGCTGTCCCGCACGTGCAGGACGTAGCTGACGGCCGTGAGCACCGCGGTGAAGGCGAGCAGCTGGTCGAGGAAGCCGAGCGTGTAGCCGCGCAGCGCCGGGCGGTGCAGCACCCCGCCGACCGCCATCTCGTGGCGGCGCTTGCCGAGGATCAGCAGCAGGCAGAGGGAGAAGACACAGAGCGCGAGCCAGCTCGGCACCGGGTTCCCCGAGGCCAGGCAGCCCTGCGCGAGCCGCAGCACGAAACCGAGGGCGACGATGAAGACGTCGAGCAGCGGGACGTGCTTGAGCCCCTTGCTGTACGCGGCGTTGAGCGTGACGTACGCGCCGACCGGCCACCAGTCCACGAGCGAGGCCGTGCCGGTGAGCACCGTCAGACCGACCGTCCCCGCGAGGAGGACGGCGAGGGCGGCGGCGAACGAGACGGCGGTCGCGAGACCGATCCGCCCGGCGGCGATCGGCCGGTGCCGCTTCTCCGGGTGCCGCCGGTCCCTGTCCCGGTCGCCGACGTCGTTGACCAGGTAGATCAGGGCGGAGGCGAGCGTGAAGACACCGATTCCGGCGGCCGCGCCGCCGAGCGCGGCACCGTCGAGGCGGGGTGCGCCGAGCAGCCCGAGGGGCACGACCACCAGGTTCTTCGTCCACTGGTGGGGCCGGACGAGGGAGACGAGGTCGGTGAGACGACTGGGAGGGCGGGAGGCCGGCGGACGCGTGGGGGGCGCCTGGCGGCCGGTGAGCGTGGGCGTGGCCATGAACGGACTCCTGTGGGGAGGGTCGTACGAGGAAGGGCGGCGGTCATCCGGTGGTGGTGGTGGCGGCGGAGGCGGCGGTGGTGGAGGCGGCGGTGGTGGCGGAGGGGGCGGAGGCGGTCGCGGGGCGGCGCACGCTCGGCCCGAAGTCCGGGTCGGTGAGCCAGCGCACGGTGCCGCGCGCCGCGCCGAGCACGATCGCCTGGTGCAGCACGAAGTGGACGGCGGTGAAGTACAGGAGGAAGCCCGGGCCACGGGCCCGCAGCGCGCAGCGGCTCAGCCCCGGATCGGCGCAGGCGAAGACCAGCGCGCACACCGCGGGGACGAGGAGCAGCCACGGGGTGAGCAGGCCGAGCAGGAGGGCGGGGAGGGTGAGCGCGGCGGCGAGCACCCCGAGCGGCCGGTTGGCGGTGAGACCGCCCTCACGCAGCTGCCCGAGCGCCGCGATGAGCAGCTGCGAGCGCCGGTACTGCTCCCGGAGCATCGCCCCGAGCCGGTCGACGTCGTCGTGCCGGCCGCGGATCGCCTCCGTCATCACGATCCGGTGGGTCCTGATCAGCCGGCCGCTGTACTCGACGTCCTCCGAGTCCCGGAGGTTCTCGTCGAAGGGACCGGTGGCCTCGAAGACCTCCTTGCGGATCGCGCCGAGGGCGAAGAAGGCGGTCCTGACCTCGCCGGCGGCGCGGCGGCGCCAGAAGTGCGCGTGCAGGGCGTGATAGCGCTCCACCGGCCCGTCGTCGAAGAGCGGTTCGGGGTCGAGCACCCCGTGGACACAGCCGAGACCGGGGTCGTCGGCGAGCAGGTCGACGGCGTTCGCGAGGGCCTCGGGGTGGAGCGCCGTGTCGGAGTCGAGGAAGAAGAGGACCTCGCCGCGGGCGGCGGCCGCGCCGAGGTTCCGGGCGGCGGACACCCCGCTGTTGTGGGGGTTGGCGATCAGGACGACGTCGAACTCCCGGGCGACGTCCCGGGACCCGTCGGTGCTGGCGTCGTCGACGACGATCACGTCGAGCGGGGCGTGGGTCTGGGCGAAGACCGAGGTCAGACAGGCGTGCAGGGTCTTCTCGTAGTTGTAGTTGGGGATGATGACGGACACGCTGGGACGGGCCCTGGGCATGGGGGTTCCTTGGAAGGGGCGGACAGGGGACGGGCGGGGGCGCGGGGAAGCGTGCGGGAGACGCGAGGGGAGGCGTGCGAGCGCGGGGGAGGCGTGTGGGGCGCGGGGAGGCGTGCGGGGCGCAGGGTGGCGTGTGGGGCGCTTCAGAGGAGCCGGAAGTCCGCGATGCGGTGGTGGGAGAGCTCGGGGGAGTGGCCGAGGAGGCGCCGGCAGAGCTGCAGCGCGTGACCGACGGCCTCGATCTCGTCCGGGCCCCCGATGTACAGGGCCAGGCGGACCGACCGGTCGAGAACCAGCGCCCGTGCGGACTCGAAACGGTCCTGCGGACGGGCGACGCGGTGCAGCGCCTCGACGAGGAGTGCGGCGGACGGGGCCGGTGGGGGGTCGGTGTCCGGGGCGGGATCGTCGTCCGGTGCCCTCATCGAGATGCCGACGAGGTAGATGACGATCAGCCCCAGGAGAAGCCGTCGCCGCCGTCGGTGGTGGGCTGCGCGGTCGCGGCCGGCCCTCCGTCGGCGACAACGGCCGACGCTCCGGCGGGGGCGGGCTGGGCGGAGAGGACCAGGGTCAGCGCGGCCGCGGCGGGGACGAGCAGGGCGAGGACCGGGCGGACCTGAACGCGGACGAAAGCGGCGTAACGGGCGCTGCTGAGCATGGCGGAACTGCCTTCCTGGCGTGCGGGCGGGGAACGTCGGGGCCGGGACTCCCGGCGCCGCTCCCGGACTGTCCCGGGCGGCTCCGACGGGTCCAAGACTGGCCCGGCCGGGGCGGCCCTGTCACCGGGATCAGGGTGGCGCCAAGCGCGTGGCCGCGAGTGGCCAGCGCCCCCCGGCGGCCGCCGCGCGCCGCCCACCAGGGACTTCGGGGGAGGCGTCACGTTCCTGCCAGGCGGAAGGTGCCGCGGACTACCGGCCCCTCCTCGTGGGCCCGGGACCTTCCCGTACGGCTCCGGGGTCGCCCGACGGTCCGACCGTCCGGAACTGGGCTTACCAACTCGCCCTGGAATCACGATCGTTGGAGGTGGCGTCAGCGGGGGGAGCGGGGCATGGGCGGGACGGTGCGGGACGTCGTGGCGGATGTGGTCGCGCGGCAGGCGCCCCACGAACTTCCGCTGCTCCAGGGGCTCGCCGCGCTCGAAGCCGACGAGGCGCTCGCCGCGCTGCGGCGACCCGACGGGCCCGAGGACCTCGGCTTCGGCCTGGCGGAGGCCGCGGCCGTGGTCACCCCCCTGGTGTGGCTGGTCGTCGACGAGGCCTGCCGGTCCGCGGTCGGCGCCGCCGTCGAGCGGAGCGCCGCCGGGCTCGGCGGGCCGCTGCGCCGCGGACTGCGCCGTGTGCTGCGCCGCCCCGAACCCGCCGCGGAGCTCGCCGTGCCGTCCCTGGACGCGGCCCAGCTGAGCGCGGTGCACGCCCGGATCAAGGAGGGCGCGCTGGGCCGAGGCCTCGACACGACGGCGGCCGAAGCCCTGGCGGACGCCGTGGTGGCCCGCTTGGCGATGGAGGGGCCGACGGGGGAGGGGGCGGGGGGTCCGGCGGAGGGCTCGGCGGATGGTTCGTCGGGCGGGGCCGCGGAGGGTCCGGTGGAAGGCTCGGCGGATGGTTCGTCGGGCGGGGCGGCGGAAGGTCCGGCTGAGGGCTCGGAGGTAGGCGCGGCGGCAGGCGCCGGGGAGGCGGTGACCGGGGCGGCGGAACGTCCGGCGGGCGTGGCCGGGGAGCCGGCGTCAGGCGGCGCCGGCGAGGCGGCCTCAGGCGCCGCCGGCGAGGCGGCCTCAGGCGAGGCTCAGGAAGGGCGGCGGGCCTGACCATGTCCCAGGTGGCCGGGCGCGGGGAGCTCGACCCGCGGATCCTGCCCGTCGGGACGACCCTGCGCTTCGCCCTGATGGTGCTCGCCATGATCGCCGCCAGTCATCACATGCTGGACGTGATGCTCGGCGCGTGGGCGGAGGACGACGCCCGTCAGGCCTGCTGGTTCGCGGCGGGCCTCGACCCCGAGGGCACGGTCCTCGAACAACTCGGCGTCGGCCGTGACGCGGAGGCGGCGCTCCAGGCCTGCCTGAGCGCCTCCGCCCCACCCCGGTGGTGGCCGGTGCCGCTCGCCATGACCGTCCTGCTCGTCAGCGCGCTCGCCCTCTACCTGTGGCTGCCCCGGCGGGCCGCCCGCCGCCGCCGGCTCCTCTCGCCGGAGCGGCTGGACCCGACGGGCGGTCTGCGCCTCGACCTCGACCGGCTGGTCCGGCGGGCGGGGCTTCGCAGCGTCCCCGACTTCGCCGTGGACCCGGGACGGCTGAGCGCCGGGGCCGTCGTCCTCGGCCACGCGCGCCGCCGCACGGTGTGTCTGTACGCCGGTCTCCTGGTGGCCCGGGAAAAAGATCCGGCCATGTTCGAGGCGGTGGTCCTGCACGAGCTCGCCCACATCCGCAACCGGGACGTGGAGCTGGGCTACGCGGTGACGGCCCTCTGGCGGGTCTTCTGCGTCCTGGTGACGCTGCCGTTCCTGCTCGTGTACGGCGGTTCGCTGGTCGCCGCCGAGTTCGGCCTGTTCGTGGGGGCGGACGCCGTGTTCTGGCCGGCGCAGCGGGCTCCCATGGTGCGGGCGGTGATCGGCGCCGTGGGTCTCGCCGTACTCGTGGCGCTGGCCCGCGCCGACACCCTGCGTCACCGCGAACTGCACGCGGACGCCGACGCGGTGGGCCTGGGGGCGGACCGGCGGGTCTGGACCGGGGCGCGGGACGCCCGGGGCCGTACCGCGAGAGGCGCCGGCGGGCTGTGGGCCGCCCATCCGACCTGGTCGCAACGGCGGCGCTCGCTCGACGACCCCCTGCTGCTCTTCTCGCTGGCACCGCTTCAGGTGGCCCTGCTCGGCGCGGCCGCCATGACGACGGGCCACCAGCTGGGCGCGGTCCTGGACAGCACGGTGGCGACGTGGCTCGCCGCCGCGCCCACGGCGTTGCTGCTGGCCCTCGCGGCCTGGCGGTCGGTGGCGTACGCGGAGCACCGCGGCGGGGCCGGTTCCGGCGGTCTGCGGGCGGGGGCGGCGCTCGGTGCCGGGCTCGCGGTGGGCGACCTCCTCGCCGGCATCACCGGTGGTACCGGCTGGCTGCCGGAGCATCCCTGGGTGCTGCTGGTGCCGGTGTGCGGCGCCCTGGCCTTCACGCCGTGGCTCGTGCAGTGTGCCCGGCTGGGGTGGCGGTCGGCGCGGGGCGGGACCGGGCGGAACGCCGCCGCGGCGGGCTGCGCGGCCGCGGCCGTCCTGGTGGCGGTGGCGGGCATGACCTGGTGGCTGGGCGGCGGGAACCTCTACGCGGCGGGTGACTCGTTCGGCCGGCACGGGGTGCGGCGGCTGCTGACGGAGATGTTTCCGGGGGAGTGGTCGGCGCACGGGGCGGAGCTGGACTGGATCGCGGCGGTGCTGCCCCGGCTCGGGGTGGACGGCAACTCGCTCGTGTTCGTCGCCGCGGGCGCGGCGCTGTGGGCGGTGCCCGCCCTGTTGTGGGCGGTCGGCCCGCCGGGGGCCCGGGCGGGGCTGCGCCGGTCGCTGCTCCACGGGCTCGCGGGCGGCGCCCTGTGCACGGCCGGGCTGTTGCTGGTGAAGGCGGGACTGTACGGGCAGCGGCCGGGGTACGGGCTGCGGGGGCAGGGTTTCGCCCTGCTGTACGTGTGGTGGCTGACCGTCGCGGTCTGGGCGGGAGGCGTGGTCACGGCGGTCGTCACGGCCGTCGTGGGGGTGGTCCGCCGCGAACGGCTCTGGCTGGCCCGGGCGCTGGTGGCGGCGGGTTCCGCCCAGGCCCTTGCCCTGGCGGCGCAGTTCCTCCTCGGGGCGGTGGACGGATGCCTGGGGCCCTTGCGGACGATGGCGGACGGCTGCCACTGGGTGCCCGCCGGCAGCTGGCCGCTGCTTTCGGTGCTGGCCGGTCCGGTCCTGCCCGCCCTGTTCGGGGCGGCGATGGCGGCGGCGCTCGCGGGCGCGGTCTGCACGGCGCTGCTGCGGCGGTCCCGTGGCCGAGGGGCCGGCGGTGCTTCGGAGCGGCCGGTGGCGGCGGACGCCGGCCGCCCGTCCGCGCGCGGACGGGCCGGAGCGGCGGCCCTGGCCCTGGGGTGCGCGGCCGCGGTCCTGCTGGGGCCGGCGGCGCTGCTGTCCCTCCCGGCGGGCGGGGGCACGAGCAGCGCGCTGACCTTCGGCAGGCCGCCGGACGCGCGTTCCGAGCGGGTGCGGGTCTTCCAGATCGTGATGTGGTTCGGCGTGGCGGGCAAGGCGGACATCGCCGCGGTGACGGACGCGTACGAGGACTTCAGTACGGAGATCGACCGGCTGGCGGGGCGGGCGCCGGACGGTTCCGGTGGCACCGTCGCCCTCGACGTGCCGCGCATGCGCTCGATCTGTTCGGCGCTCGACCGCGCCACCACGACGGCCCTGGGGCACCTCGCCGTTCCCGACGCGGGTCTTGGGAGGCCGTGGCGGGACGCGCTGCGGCGGGGCCAGGGCGCCGCACGGGCCTGTGTCGCGCTGATGGACCGGAGCGGAGAGGTGCGGCCTGCCGAGGCCGACGCCGTGCTCGCCGGTCTCTACGAGGGGTACGGGGAGACCGCCGCCGCGCTGCGCCCCCTGGTGGAGCGGATCGGCACGGACGGGCCGCGCTACTGGCCGGCGCTGTTCCTCGACGGGAAGGCCGGGTGAGGCGCGGCGCCCGGAGACGCCGCACGGCCGCACCCGGAGGGGTGCGGCCGTGCGGTCGGCCGTGCGGTGGGGGCGTCGGTTTTCAGCCGTTGGGGCGCTGGAGGCGCGCGACGAACTTGTACCGGTCGCCGCGGTAGACCGACCGTACCCACTCGACCGGCTCGCCCTGGGCGTCCAGGGAGTGGCGGGAGAGCATCAGCATCGGCAGGCCCACGTCCGTACCGAGCAGTCCTGCCTCGCGCGGGGTGGCGAGGGAGGTCTCGATGGTCTCCTCGGCCTCGGCGAGGTGCACGTCGTACACCTCGGCGAGCGCGGTGTACAAGGAGGTGTACTTCACAAGGGAGCGGCGCAGCGCGGGGAAGCGCTTCGCGGAGAGATGGGTGGTTTCGATCGCCATCGGTTCGCCGCTCGCGAGCCGCAGGCGCTCGATGCGCAGGACCCGTCCGCCGGCCGAGATGTCGAGCAGTCCGGCGAGCGTGTCGTCGGCGGTGACGTACCCGATGTCAAGGAGCTGCGAGGTGGGCTCGAGGCCCTGGGCGCGCATGTCCTCGGTGTACGAGGTGAGTTGCAGGGCCTGGGAGACCTTGGGCTTGGCCACGAAGGTGCCCTTGCCCTGGATGCGCTCCAGGCGTCCCTCGACGACGAGCTCCTGGAGGGCCTGGCGCACGGTGGTGCGCGAGGTGTCGAACTCGGCGGCGAGGGTGCGCTCGGGCGGGACCGGTGTGCCGGGCGGCAGGGTCTCCGTCATGTCGAGCAAATGCCGCTTCAGTCGGTAGTACTTGGGCACGCGCGCGGTACGGGTGGGCGCCCCACTCTCCGTCTCCGCGCTGCCCGCGTCCGTGGCCATGGCCTGCCTTCCCGACTCCTGTGCTGCTGCCGTCACCGGCTCCTCCGTCTGTCGCGGCTCACATGGTGGCACGGACCGGTCACGGGTCGTCGCCCTCCCTCAGGTGTCGGTCCGATAACGGACGCGACTGCCCTTCTTATACACCCTTGACACCCCTAAAGGTCTAGGCCAAGCTCCGGGTACTGGTCTAAACCATTAAAGACCAGGTCCCAGCCCCACGAGCACTACCTGACGTATGTCTTCGCGCGGTGGGCAGGGGTTGCAGGCATCCCTGAGGAGGGTGGCGTGAAGCGCAAGCTCATCGCGGCGATCGGCGTCGCAGGCATGATGGTCTCTATCGCTGCGTGCGGTTCCGACAGTGACAAGGGTAAGGACGGCGCCAAGGCGTCGGCCGGGGGCGACAAGACGCTGACGGTCTGGGTGATGGACGGCTCCGCGCCGGACGCCTGGATGGCCGAGGTGAACAAGGCCTTCGAGGCCAAGCACCCGGGCGTCAAGGTCAAGGTCGAGAAGCAGATCTGGAACGGCATCCAGGAGAAGGTCACCACCGCCCTCTCCGAGGACACCCCGCCGGACGTCCTGGAGCTCGGCAACACGCAGACCGCGGGCTACGCCGTCACCGGCGGACTCGCCGACCTGAGCGGCGACAAGGCCACCCTGGGCTACGACGCCTGGAACAAGGGCATGGTCGCGTCCAACGAGCTCGACGGCAAGCTCTACTCGGCCCCCTGGTACGCGGCCAACCGCGTCGTCGTCTACGACAAGGCCGCCTTCAAGAAGGCCGGCGTCACCCCGCCGAAGACCCGCGCCGAGTGGATCGAGGGCCTGAAGAAGCTCAAGGCCTCCGACCCGAAGTCGCAGGCGATCTACCTGCCCGGCCAGTCCTGGTACGTGCTCGCCGGCCTCATCTGGGACGAGGGCAGCGACCTCGCGGTCAAGGACGGCGACAAGTGGAAGGGCAACCTGTCCTCCCCCGAGGCCGCCAACGCCATGAACTTCTACAAGGAGCTGGCGTCCTACTCCACCGCTCCGAAGGACAAGGACGAGGCGACCCCGCAGCAGTCGACCGACATCGTCCCCAAGGGCGGCGTGGCGTCCTGGATCGGCCTCGGCTGGGAGGCCGGCGGCGCGATCGACGCCATGAAGAAGGCCGGCAAGACCGCCGACTTCGGCTACTTCCCGATCCCGGGCAAGACCGCCGACAAGCCGGGCTCCGTCTTCCTCGGCGGCTCGAACCTCGCCATCGCCGAGCGCTCCAAGAACAAGGACCTCGCGAAGGAGTGGCTGGCGCTCGCCGCCGGCAAGGAGTTCATGACGAAGTACGCGGCCGCCACCGAGGGCGCGCTGCTTCCGAACTCCGACGCGGCGCAGTTCAAGCCGGCCGCCGGTTCCTTCGCCGAGGCCATGGCCGCCTCCTCCGCCTCCGGCAAGGTCACCCCGGTCACCCCGGGCTGGGCGAACGTCGAGACCGCCCCGAACCCGATCAAGGACTACATGACCAAGGTCCTGAAGGGCGAGGACGCCAAGACGGCCGGCGAGGCCGCCGACAAGGTCATCAACGAGCGCATCAACCAGCAGTAATCCGTAGCCCGGTGGTGCGGCCGGTAGCGCACCGGCCGCACCACCGGCGCTTCACGAGTGATCAGCGGCCCGCTCCCCCGGGCCGCGCCCCGGTGGGCGCGGGAGCCCCAGAACCGCGAGGAATAAGACCATGACCGTGGACTCCCAGGGGACGGCGACCGCCGGTCCTCAGGACGCGCCCGGGAGGGCGGCAGGGAAGTCTCAGACTCCGCCACCTTCTTCGGGCCCGAAGGAAGTCCTTCAGCCTTCGCGCGGCAGACGTTCCCTGCCCAGCGGCTGGCTGCCGTACCTGCTCGTGGCGCCGGCCCTCCTTTCCATGGCGGTGCTGCTGCTCTACCCGCTGGTCCGCAATGTGATCCTCTCCTTCCAGCAGCTCAACCGGAAGGAATTCATCACCCGCGAGACCGTCTGGATCGGTTTCGACAACTACACCGAGCTCCTCGGTGACCCGGACTTCTGGTCCGTCGTCGTCCGGAGCATCGTCTTCACGGCCGTCAACGTCGCCCTCATCATGGCCATCGGCACGGGCATCGGCCTGCTGCTCAACCGCCTGGGCAAGAAGATGCGGCTGGTCCTCTCGCTGGCCCTGATGTTCGCCTGGGCCATGCCGATCGTCGCCTCCGTCACGGTCTTCCGCTGGCTCTTCGACGAGCAGTTCGGCGTCGTGAACTGGCTGATGCGCACCCTCGGCTTCGAGGGCTACGAGCAGCACAACTGGTTCGAGACCGGGTTCTCCACCCTGGTCATCATCATGATCCTGCTCGTCTGGGGCTCCATCCCGTTCGTCGCCCTCAACATGTACGCCGCCCTGACCACCATCGGGTCCGAGCTGTACGAGGCCGCGAAGATGGACGGCGCCAGCGGCTGGCGCACCTTCTGGGCCGTGGTCTTCCCGAACCTGAAGTCCTTCTTCATGATCACCACGTTCCTGGAGATCATCTGGATCTTCAAGGCGTTCGCCCAGGTGTACGCCATGAACCAGGGCGGCCCCGACCGCGGCTCCGAGACGCTCCCCGTCTTCGCCTACATCGAGGGCGTCGGCCAGTTCCACTACGGTGTCGCCGCCGCCATCTCCATCCTGACGATCGTGATGCTCATCGCGGTCATGTCCTTCTACTTCCGCCTGATCCTGAAGCAGGAGGAGGAGCTGTGAGCGCCACCACCCAGACTCCGCAGAAGCTGCGCACCAGGAAGCCGCTCTCGGTCGGCGTCGTCGCCAAGAACCTCACCGCCCTCGTGCTCGCGGTCGTGTTCGTCTTCCCCGTGTACTGGATGTTCTCGTCCTCGCTGAAGCCGCAGCACGAGATCATGACGAAGGACCCCGTCTTCGTCTTCACCCCGACGTTCGAGAACTACACGACCGCCACCGGGGTCGACCTGTTCTGGACCTATGTCACCAACAGCCTCATGGTGACCATCGGCGCCGTGCTGCTCGCCCTGCTCGTCGCGCTGGCCGCGAGCTTCGCGATCGCCCGGATGAAGTTCAAGGGCCGCAAGGGCATCGTCCTCGTCGTGATGATGGCGCAGATGGCCCCCTGGGAGGTCATGGTCATCGCGATGTACATGATCTCCCGTGAGAACGACCTGCTGAACAGCATCCCGACGCTCACGCTCATCTACTTCGTGATGGTCCTCCCCTTCACGATCTGGACCCTGCGCGGCTTCATCGCCGCCGTCCCGGTCGAGCTGGAGGAGGCCGCGCAGATCGACGGCTGCACCCGGGGCCAGGCGTTCCGCAAGGTGATCTTCCCGCTGCTCGCCCCCGGCCTGATGTCGACCTCGCTCTTCGGCTTCATCACCGCCTGGAACGAGTTCGCCATGATCCTCATGCTGAACAAGGAGAAGGAGTCGCAGACCCTGACGCTCTGGCTGACCCAGTTCCAGACCGCGTTCGGCAGCGACTGGGGCGCCACCATGGCCGCCTCCACGCTCTTCGCTCTCCCCGTGCTCGTCGTCTTCCTCTTCCTCCAGCGCAAGGCCGTCGGCGGCATGACCGCCGGCGCGGTGAAGGGATAAGGGCTCCCCATGACCACACTCGTACACGGCACGGACACCCTGACCCGTGACGCGCTCACGGTGCTCCAGCCCGGCTTCGTCGGCACCACCGCGCCCGACTGGCTGCTCCGCCGCATCGGCGAGGGCCTGTCGTCGGTCGGTCTCTTCGGCCGGAACATCGTCAGCCCCGAGCAGCTCACCGCGCTCACCGCGCAGCTGAGGGCCGAGCGGGACGACGTCCTCGTCGCCATCGACGAGGAGGGCGGCGACGTCACCCGCCTGGAGGTCAAGCAGGGTTCGTCCTTCCCCGGCAACTACGCGCTGGGCAGCGTCGACGACGTCGAGCTCACCCGGGCCGTGGCCCGCGAGCTCGGCCGCCGGCTCGCCGCCTGCGGAGTCGACCTCAACTGGGCGCCCTCCGCCGACGTCAACTCCAACGCCGAGAACCCGGTCATCGGCGTCCGCTCCTTCGGGGCGGACCCGGACCTGGTCGCCCGGCACACCGTGGCGTACGTCGACGGCCTCCAGGGCGTCGGGGTCGCGGCCTGCACCAAGCACTTCCCCGGACACGGCGACACCAACGTCGACTCCCACGACGCGCTGCCCCGGATCGATGTGGACCTCGCCACACTGCACGCCCGTGAGCTGGTGCCTTTCCGCGCGGCCGTCGCCGCGGGTACCAAAGCGGTGATGAGCGCGCATATCCTGCTCTCCGCGCTCGACCCCCACCGCCCGGCCACCCTGAGCCCGCAGATCCTCACCGGTCTGCTCCGCCAGGAACTGGGCTTCGAGGGGCTCATCGTCACGGACGGCATGGAGATGCAGGCCGTCGCGGCGACGTACGGCATCGAGCGCGGATCCGTCCTCGCCATCGCCGCGGGCGCCGACGCCATCTGCGTCGGCGGCGGGCTGTGCGACGAGGACACCGTGCTGCGGCTGCGCGACGCGCTCGTGACCGCGGTACGGACCGGTGAACTGCCCGAGGAGCGGCTGGCCGACGCCGCGGCGCGCGTGCGCGCCCTGGCGTCCTGGACCCAGGCGCACCGGGTCAGGGGGGCTGGATCGGTGCCGGGCGCGGCAGTGCAGGAGGGGACCGCGCCCGGCGCCGACATCGGACTCGTCGCCGCCCGCAGGGCCCTGAAGGTGACCCGCGGGGAGCGCCCGTACACGCCGATGACCGGCGCCCCCTACGTGGCCGCCTTCACCCCCGTCGCGAACTTCGCGGTCGGCGACGAGACCCCCTGGGGCATCGCCGCCGAGCTGGAGCGGCTGCTGCCCGGCACGGAGACCGGCTCCTTCGCCGACGCCTCGACGGAGGCCGTCCTGGCCGCCGCGGGGGAGCGGCGGATCGTGGCGGTCGTACGGGACCTCCACCGGCACCCGTGGATGACCGAGGCGCTGGACGGCCTGGTCGCGGCCCGCCCCGACACGGTCGTGGTCGAGATGGGCCTCAACGAGGCGGAGCCCCGCGGGGCCCTGCACGTCGCCACGCACGGCGCGGCCCGGGTCTGCGGCCGCGCGGCCGCCGAGGCCGTGGTCGGCACCGGCGCCTGAGCGCCCGTACGAGGAAGGGGCCCGGCACCTGATCCAGGTGCCGGGCCCCTTTTCTCGCGTCCGGTCCTAGATGCCCTGCCAGGCGGGCTTGTTGGCGAAGGTGTGGCGGAAGTAGTCCGCGAGCTTCAGCTTGGAGGCGGCGGCCTCGTCCACCACGACCGTGGCGTGCGGGTGCAGCTGGAGCGCGGAGGCCGGCACGAGCGCCGCGACGGGACCCTCGACGGTCTGCGCCACGGCCTCGGCCTTGCCCTCGCCGGTGGCGAGCAGCACCAGGTGACGGGCCTCCAGGATGGTGCCGATGCCCTGGGTGATGACGTGGTGCGGCACCTGCTCGATGTCGTTGTCGAAGAAGCGGGCGTTGTCCACGCGGGTCTGCTCGGTGAGCGTCTTGATCCGGGTGCGGGAGGCGAGCGAGGAGCACGGCTCGTTGAAGCCGATGTGCCCGTCGGTGCCGATGCCGAGGATCTGGAGGTCCACGCCGCCGGCCTCGGACAGCGCCCGGTCGTAGGCCTCGCAGGCCGCCAGGACGTCCTCGGCGGAGCCGTCGGGGCCCATGAAGGCCTCCGGGGAGAGCCCGAGCGGCTCGACGACCTGGCGCAGCACGGTGGAGCGGTACGACTCGGGGTGACCCGAGGGCAGGCCCACGTACTCGTCCAGCTGGGCGATCCGGGCGCGGGAGGCGTCCACGGAGCCGGCCGAGACCTGGGCGATCAGGGCGTCGTAGATGGGCAGCGGAGTCGAGCCCGTGGCCACGCCGAGCAGCGCGTCGGGCTTGCGGCGCAGGAGGTCGGCGATGCCGTCCGCGATGAGCTCGCCGCCCGCCTTGGCGTCCTTGACGATGACAACTTCCACGCTGTGCCTGCCGATCTGGTGAGGGGCTGGGGGAGGAGCCGTGTGGTATAGACCAATCTAAGTCCAAATCTAGCAGAGGAGGGCCCTTCCCCTCATGCCGTTCCGCACCCCGGACGCCCCCGGTACGCCCGCGCCGCCTCCATCGTCGACCGCCCCGGCCCCACCAGCCACTCGAACCCCCCGCGCCCCACTGGTCAGGCGAGCGAGCCTCCCGTCACGTCGATCCACTGCCCGGTGATCCAGCGCCCGTCGTGCGAGGCGAGGAAGGCCACCACGTCCGCTATGTCCTCCGGGGTGCCGACCTTGCCCAGCGCCGACATCGCCTCCGCCCCCGCCCAGGCCTCGTCGTTCCCCCGCAGCCAGCCCGCGTTGATGTCGGTGTCCACGATGCCCGGCGCCACCGCGTTGACCGTGATCCCGCGCGGGCCCAGCACCTTCGACAGATAGCGGGTGAACACGTCCAGCGCGCCCTTCGACATCGCGTACGCCATCAGGTCCGGCATCACCGCCGCGTGCGAGAGGCCCGTCGAGACGTTCACGATCCGGCCCCCGTCGCGCAGCCGCTCCGCGCCGAGCCGGGCGAGGAAGAAGGGTGCCCTGGTGTTGACCGCGAAGATCCGCTCGTACTCCTCGGCGGTGATCGTCGCGAACGGGGCGGAGGCCCCGATCCCCGCGTTGTTCACCAGGATGTCCAGGCCGTCGGCGTGGGCGTCGAACGCCGCCCACAGCGCCTCCGCGTCCCCCGGGACCCCCAGCTCCTGCCCGATCGCGAAGGCCTCGCCGCCGGCCGCCTCGATCGCCGCGACCGTCTCCTTGGCCGCCGCCTCGTTGGAGCCGTAGTGCACCGCGACCCGCGCGCCGTCCCGGCCGAGCCGCTCGGCGATTCCCCTCCCGATGCCCCGGCTGCCGCCCGTCACCAGTGCGGTCCTTCCGGCCAGCCTCCCCGTCGTCTCCCCCGTGGTCCTGCGGTCGAGCCCGAGCACGCCCATGGCGACGCCCCCCTCATTCTGTAGCGGTCGTTATGGAATGACCGTACCCCACTTCCGTAGCACCCGCTATAGAATTCACTCCATGGTGACGACACGGCGTGGCCGACCCCGCTCCTTCGACCGCCCCACGGCCCTGGAGAAGGCGACCATGGCCTTCTGGGAGCACGGCTACGAGACGACCTCCGTCGCCGACCTCACCCGCGCCATGGGCATCAGCGCCCCCAGCCTCTATGCCGCCTTCGGCGACAAGAAGACGCTGTTCGAGGAGGTCGTCGAGGTCTACGCGGGCTCGTACGGCGCGTACGGAGGGCGGGCCTTCGCGGAGGAGCCGACCGCCCGCGGCGCCATCGGCCGGGTCCTGGCCGAGGCCGCCGAGCTCTTCACGGAGCCGGGCCACCCCCGCGGCTGCCTGATGATCTCCGCCGCGATCAACTGCTCGACCCCCGAGGTCGAGGAGGCCCTGCGCGAGCGCCGAAATCGCAACCTGGCCTCCTTCGAGACCCGGATACACCAGGGCGTCGACGCCGGGGAGCTGCCGGCCGACACCGACGCCCGGGCCCTCGCCCGGTTCAGCGGCGCCGTCCTCCAGGGCATGTCCCAGCAGGCCCGCGACGGGGCGACGAAGGAGGAACTGGCGGCCGTGGCGGAGTGGGCCATGCGGTCCTGGCCCGCGGCGGAGTGAGGCCCGGCCCGGCCGGCCGGTCGGGGCCCGCACCCGCGGAACGGCCACCGCACCCGCGGAACGGCCCCGGAAACACCCGCGGGCCGCGGCGCCCGGCGGGACCCTCAGCCCGCCCGGCACCGCAGCCCGGAGTTTGCTCCGGCCGGGGGTGTGCGGTCCCTCGGCCGTGTGGGAGGTCTCGACGCAGTCAGGGCAGAGAGCGTCGGGTACCTCGTTCCATCCTCCTGTGCGGGGAGGATGGAGGTCTATTGCGTTCATTGTGGACTAGACCATTCTTGTCTGTCCATCCACAGGAACGCGGTGCTTCCTGGCCCATCCTCCAGCACGGAGCGCCGGAGATCCAGGTTCACCGCCCCTTTATTCCGCGGGTACGCTCGCACCGTGCCCTCCATGAACGACCTCGTGCGCCAGCACACCGCCCTGAGCGACTCGGACCTCGAGTGGCTCCACCTGCTGGTGTCGGAGTGGCAGCTGCTCTCCGACCTCTCCTTCGCCGACCTCGTCCTCTGGGTCCCGACCCTCGACGGCACGCGGTACGTCTCCGTCGCCCAGATGCGGCCGAACACCGGCCCCACCTCCTACCAGGACGACATGGTCGGCCACCTGGTGCCGCGCGGCCGCCGTCCGCTGCTCGACGCCGCCCTCGACGAGGGCCGGATCGTCCGCGAGGGCGACCCCGAGTGGCGCGAGGAGGTCCCGGTACGGGTCGAGTCCATCCCGGTGCGCCGTGAGGGCCGGGTCCTCGGCGTCATCGCCCGCAACACCAACCTGCTGACCGTCCGCACCCCCTCCCGGCTGGAGCTCACCTACCTCCAGTCGGCCTCCGACCTCGCCCAGATGATCGCGGCCGGGACCTTTCCCTTCCCCGGCGAGCAGGTCGACATGGACTCCTCGCCGCGGGCCGGCGACGGGCTCGTCCGCCTCGACGCCGAGGGCATCGTCCAGTACGCCTCGCCCAACGCCCTCTCCGCGTACCACCGGCTGGGCCTGGCCGCCGACCTCGTCGGCCAGCACCTGGGCCAGATCACCGCCGAACTCGCTCCCTCCCGGGGGCCGGTGGACGAGGCACTGGTCACCCTGGCCTCCGGCTACGCGCCGCGCGAGTTCGAGGTCGAGGGCAACGGCGGGGTGATCCAGCTGCGGGCGATCCCGCTCAAGCCCAAGGGCACCCGCATCGGTTCGCTCGTCCTGCTCCGGGACGTCACCGAACTGCGCCGCCGCGAGCGCGAGTTGATCACCAAGGACGCCACCATCCGGGAGATCCACCACCGGGTGAAGAACAACCTCCAGACGGTGGCCGCCCTGTTGCGCCTCCAGGCCCGCCGGATGGACTCCGAGGGCGGCCGCGAGGCCCTCAACGAGGCCGTGCGGCGCGTGGGTTCGATCGCGATCGTCCATGAGACGCTGTCCCAGAACCTGGACGAGCGGGTGGAGTTCGACGAGATCGCCGACCGGGTGATCGCGATGGTCGCCGAGATCTCCCCGGGCAAGGTCACCTGCCGGCGCAACGGCCGCTTCGGCATCCTCGACGCCGAGGTCGCGACCCCGCTCTCGATGGTCCTCACCGAGATCCTGCAGAACGCCCTGGAGCACGCGTTCGCTCCGGGCGACGAGGGTGCGGTGGAGGTCACGGCCGTGCGCGGCGACTCCCGGACCGACGCCCGGCTCCTGATCACGGTCCAGGACGACGGCCGCGGTCTGCCCGAGGGCTTCGACCCGCAGCGGGCGGGCAACCTCGGCCTGCAGATCGTACGGACCCTGGTGGAAGGGGAGTTGGGCGGTTCCTTCGACATGCTGCCGGGCGCCGAGCGCGGCACGAAGGTGGTCCTCGACATTCCCGTACAGCCGCAGAAGTGACCGGCCGGGCCCGTACAGCCGCAGAAGTGACCGGCCGGGCCCGAACAGCAGCGAGCCCCGGACCGAAGGAGTCGGTCCGGGGCTCGAATGCTGTGGGTTACTGCTGCGCGCTGCGGCTCAAGAGCGGTGAATGCATACGCGATGTATGCGCCGCCGGCCTCAGGCTGTCGGTGGGCGTCAGGCGCTGGCGTTACGCGCCCGGTTGCGAGCGGCGCGGCGCTTCATCGCGCGGCGCTCGTCCTCGCTGAGGCCACCCCAGACGCCGGAGTCCTGGCCGGACTCGAGCGCCCACTGCAGGCACTGCTCCATGACGGGGCAGCGGCGACAGACGGCCTTGGCTTCCTCGATCTGCAGCAGCGCAGGACCGGTGTTGCCGATGGGGAAGAACAGCTCGGGGTCTTCCTCACGACAAACGGCGTTGTGACGCCAGTCCATGGCTGCTACCTCTCTAGGGTGTTACAAGCTGGTTGCTTGTGAATGTGAACGCTTTCACGAATCCCCCCGCAAGGGAAGGGCCGACTGCCAGATCAACTGGTGTGGTCCTAAGACTGAGGAGGGGTTCTGGCTCTCAGTGGAGGCCGGTGTTGCGGGCCGTCCCGATCGCCAAGAAGAGACTCCCAAACCCCAGCAACGGATACAACCCCTTCCGGAAAGTTTTTTTTGATTCCTCGGTGTCGGCTAGGTCACAGCCGTACTTCTAAGGGGTGGATGCGCGCCTAAACGTTCGAGTGAAAGGACTTTGGGCCCTTCCACTCACACAATCACACGCAGTGCACGGCGAACGCCTGTGAACGTCACGCTCGTACGCAGTCCCAGGTGGTCTCCGTCCATCTGCAGGGGGAGGGGGACCTTCGAATGCAAGGTGAAGTCGGTCAGGTCGTGCAGAGACACCGCATGCTTGCCGCGCGGCCCTCGTTCCGGGGTCGAGGTGAGCAGCTGAGTGGCGTACCGGGCCACCGCCGGAGTGGAAAGACGGCGCAGTCCGAGCACGTCGAGCGCCGTTTCGAAGGACGCCTCCGGGGACGCGTACACCGGACGATTGCCCAGGTAGGTCCAGGGGGAGGTGTTGCAGATTATGGAGAGCACCAGGTCCTCGACCGGCTCCGCGCCGGGCCGCTCCAGGGTGATCGTGCCGTGCCGGCGGTTCGGCTCCTCCAGGAACTGCCGCACCACCTGGCGGAGGTAGAGGGCGTGGGTGGATCTCTTCCCGCGCTCCCGCTGCTGTTCGACCCGGCCGATGACACTCGCGTCGAAACCGAGACCGGCGCAGAAGGTGAACCAGCGGGCCGGGACCGATTCGTCCTCCGTGCCCGGCGTCCCCGAGGCCAGCCCGAGGCTCACTGTGCGTGCACGGCGCTCACGCAGCGCGTCGAGGAGCGCGCCGGTCGCCTCCACGGCGTCGTTCGGCAGTCCGAGCGCCCGGGCGAACACGTTCGTCGAGCCGCCGGGCACCACCGCGAGGCCGGGCAGCCGGTCCGGATCGGGCCCGCCGTGCAGCAGCCCGTTCACGACCTCGTTCACCGTGCCGTCGCCGCCGAGGGCCACCACGAGGTCGATCGTCCCGGAGTCCGCGGCCCGCCGGGCCAGGTCGCGCGCGTGCCCCCGGTACTCGGTGGTGACCGCCTCCAGCTTCATCTCGCTCGCCAGCGCGTGGATGAGGACGTCACGGGTGCGGGCACTGGTGGTGGTGGCTGCCGGATTGACCACGAGAAGTGCGCGCATGAGCGCCAGGGTACCTACCCGGCGGTACCCGGGCCCAGCCGAGCCCGGTCCGCGGACGGGGCTCGACCGGCTTCGGCCGCGCCGCCGCGCCCCCGCTACCCTGCCCTCTATGAGCAGTGCGGAGCAGACCCCCCGACCCGTCCGCCTCACCGCCGCGGCGGTCGTGGCCGGTATCGAGGCCCTCGGACTCGTCGCCGGTGGCGTGTACATGTTGGTGGACGCCCTGACCGGGACGTCCGGCGACCTCACCGGCGCGGTGACCGGCGCTGTGACGCTCGTCGCACTCGGTCTGATCCCGCTCGCCGCCGCCCGCGGGCTCTGGCTGCGCCGCTCCTGGAGCCGCGGCCCGGCCGTGATCACCCAGATCCTCGCCCTGCCGGTCGCCTGGCAGATGCTCCAGGCGAACAGCGCGATGATCCCGGCCGGAATCGTCCTCGGCGTCCTGGCCGTCGCCGGGCTCGTCCTTCTGGTGAACCCGGCCACGACCGAGGCGCTCGGCATCCGCCGCCCCGGCCAGGACTCCGTCTAGGCCCCCTACTCCTCGACCAGAAGCTTCTCCCGAAGCGACGCCAGGGTCCGCGCCAGCAGCCGGGACACGTGCATCTGCGAGATGCCGACCTCCTGCGCGATCTGCGACTGGGTCATGTTCCCGAAGAAGCGAAGCAGCAGGATCCGCTTCTCCCGGGGCGGCAGGTCCTCCAGCAGCGGCTTGAGCGACTCGCGGTACTCGACCCCTTCCAGGGCCTCGTCCTCCGCGCCGAGCGTGTCCGCCACCGCCGGCGACTCGTCGTCCGTGTCGGGGACGTCCAGCGAGAGCGTCGAGTAGGCGTTCGCCGACTCCAGACCCTCCAGGACCTCCTCCTCCGAGATCCCGAGCCGCTCCGCCAGCTCGTGCACCGTCGGCGAGCGGCCGTGCTGCTGGGAGAGCTCGGCCGTCGCCGTGGTCAGCGAGAGCCGCAGCTCCTGGAGCCGGCGCGGCACCCGCACCGCCCAGCCCTTGTCACGGAAGTGGCGCTTGATCTCCCCGACGACCGTGGGGGTCGCGTACGTCGAGAACTCGACGCCGCGCTCCGGGTCGAACCGGTCCACGGACTTGATCAGCCCGATCGTCGCCACCTGGGTCAGGTCGTCCAGCGGCTCGCCGCGGTTGCGGAAGCGCCGGGCCAGGTGCTCGACCAGCGGCAGGTGCATCCGCACCAGCTGGTTGCGGAGCTCCGCCTTCTCCGGGGAGCCCTCGGGCAGCTCGCGCAGCGTGACGAAGAGGGCGCGGGCGCCGCTCCGGTCGTGCGGGTCCGGGACGGCGGGGGGCTCGTCCGGGACCTCGTCGGCCCCGGCCTCGTCGGCGGGCTTCGCCGCCTCCGCGACCGCACCGCCCGCACCGTCCGCCTCGCCCGCCCCGGGGGAGGAGACCGCACTCGCGGGGCCCCGGGGGGCCTCGGAGACACCTGGTGTCTCGGGAACCTCGTGGTGCTGCTCGTGCTCGCTCATCTGGTCCGCCTGCTCCGTAGCGACCTCATACGGCCGTGCCTGCTGCTCAGGGAAGCCGGCCGTCGCGTCCCCGCGCCTCACGCCGGGCCTGGCCCCGCGCCGCGCTGTTTGTACAGGCTGATCGAGACCGTCCGGTCCTCGGCCACCGACGACTCCACCTTCCCGGCCAGCGCCGACAGCACCGTCCAGGCGAAGGTGTCCCGCTCGGGCGCCCGGCCGTCGGTGGTCGGGGCGGAGACGGTCACGTCGAGGGAGTCGTCGACCAGCCGGAAGACACAGCTGAGGACGGACCCCGGCACGGCCTGCTGGAGCAGGATGGCGCAGGCCTCGTCGACCGCGATCCGCAAGTCCTCGATCTCGTCGAGGGTGAAGTCCAAGCGCGCCGCGAGGCCGGCCGTGGCCGTACGCAGCACGGACAGATAGGCACCCGCAGCGGGCAGCCGGACTTCCACGAAGTCCTGGGTCCCGGGCTCGCCTGCGATCTGGGACACCCTCACCTCCAAGGTGGCACAAGCTCATTCGGGGCTCGGGGGGAGAGGCCCCCGAACCGGGCGGTACGCAGGGGGCTGCGCAGTCCGCCGTGACGCTATCGCGATCCGTCCCGCCGTGTCGCCGTGAGCCCCCGCCCCCAACGGCCCCCCGGCCACCGGTCGTCACCCATGGTAGGCCCATGGGTGCGGACGGTGGGTAGGGGTCTGCGGGAGCCGGAACCGAGCGACCGGCGGAGGGGTGACGTACCCAACCGGAAGGCGGGCGAATCGTCGAACGGCCGAATCGCCGGACGGTCGTACGATCGGCCCGGCCGGCCCGCGGCCCGCCGTTTCGGCCCGGGGTCCTAGACCAGCGCCCCGTCCACGAAGCACCAGCGCCAGGCCTCGCCCGGCTCGAAGGTCCGCATCACCGGGTGCCCCGTCGTCGTGAAGTGCCCCGTCGCGTGCCGCCCCACCGAGGAGTCGCAGCAGCCCACGTGCCCGCAGCTCAGACAGATCCGGAGCTGGACCGGATGCGTACCGTCCGCCAGGCACTCGGGGCAGGTGTCGGCCAGCGGCGCCGGTTCGGGGCGCGGCATTTCGGCAACGTGCGGGCACTCGCTCATGATGGCCAGGTTACGTTGCGGGACGAGACGGGGACGGGCATGGACGCACTGCAGCTGGTGGCACTGGTGGCGGCGAGCGCCGCGATCGCGGGCCTGGCCCGGAGGACACCCGTGCCGGCCCCCCTCCTCCTGGTGGCCGTCGGCCTCGCCGCCGCGTACGTCCCCGGCGTCCCGGACTACACCCTCGACCCGCACATCGTGCTGCCGCTGATCCTGCCCCCGCTCCTCTACACGGCCGCCGTCGACTCCTCGTACCTCGACCTGCGGGCCAACATCCGGCCCGTCGCGCTGCTCTCCGTCGGGTACGTCCTCTTCGCCACCGTGGCCGTGGGCTGGCTCGCGTACGTCCTCGTGCCCGATCTGCCGCTCACCGCCGCCCTCGTGCTTGGCGCGGTCGTCGCCCCGCCGGACGCGGTCGCCGCGACCGCCATCGCCCGCAAGCTCGGGCTGCCGAACCGGATCACCACCATCCTCCAGGGCGAGTCCCTGGTGAACGACGCCACCGCCATCACCGCGTACAAGGTCGCCCTCGCGGCGGCCGTCGGCGAGGGCATCAGCTGGGCCGGCGGCCTCGGCGAGTTCGCCCTCGCGGCCGTCGGCGGCATCGGCGTCGGCCTCGTCCTGATGGTCCCCATCCACTGGCTGCGCCGTGGCCTCGGCGACTCCCTCCTGCAGAACACCCTCTCGCTCCTCATCCCCTTCGTCGCCTACGCGGCGGCCGAGGAGGTCCACGCCTCCGGAGTCCTCGCCGTCGTCGTGGTCGGGCTCTTCCTCGGACACCGCAACTGGCAGGTCGACTTCGCGACCCGGCTCCAGGAGGAGGCCGTGTGGAAGATGGTCGCCTTCGTCCTGGAGTCCTCCGTCTTCGCCCTGATCGGCCTCCAGTTGCCGTTCGTCGTCCGGGGCCTCGGGCAGTACGGCATCGGAGAGGCGGTCTGGTACGCGATCGGGGTCTTCGTCGCGGTGGTCGTCGTCCGTTTCGTCTGGGTCTACCCCGCGACGTTCCTGCCCCGGCTGTCCGCCCGCATCCGCGACCGGGAACCCGAGGTGGACTGGCGGGCGCCGCTCGTCGTCGGCTGGGCCGGGATGCGCGGAGTGGTCTCGCTCGCCATCGCCTTCTCCATCCCCGTCGTCACCGACGGCATCGAGTTCCCGGCCCGCAACCTCGTCCTCTTCCTCACCTTCACCACCGTCATCGGCACCCTGGTGGTGCAGGGCCTCACCCTGCCGCCCCTCATCCGCTTCCTGAAGCTCCCGGGCAAGGACGCGTACGCCGAGACGCTGGCCGAGGCGCAGGCCCAGAGCGAGGCCTCGCGGGCCGCCGAGGAGCGGCTCGACGAGCTCCTCGCCGACGAGCGCAACGCACTGCCGAAGCCCCTCGCCGACCGGCTCCGCACCGTCCTGGAACGTCGCCGCAACGCCGTCTGGGAGCGGCTCGGCGCCGTCAACGAGGTCACCGGCGAGACGGCGGACGACACCTACCGGCGGCTGTCGCGGGAGATGATCGACGCCGAGCGCGAGGTCTTCGTGCAGCTGCGCGACGCACGGCGGATCGACGACGAGATGATGCGGACCCTGCTCCGGCGGCTCGACCTGGAGGAGGCCGCGGCCTACCGCGAGGAGTCCGCCGGCTGACCCCCGTCACCCGGGGACGCGCTGCTTGGGCGTGCCCGGTCGCCCGGGGACGCGCCGCTCGGGCGTGCCCTGCCACCCGGGGACGCGCCGCTCGGGCGTGCCCCGTCGCTCGGGGGCGCGTCCGGGGCGCCCGTGATCACCGCCGCGAGCCGCGTGCCCGCGGGGAACACGCCCTCCTCCGCCAGGGCCGTCAGGCCGTACAGCATTTTGGCCACATACAGCCGCTCGATGGCGAGTCCGTGCCGCGCCTCGAAGTCGCGTGCGAAGGCCTCCAGCGCGGGTGACACGCGCGCGTACCCCCCGCCGTGGAACCGTTCGTCCAGCGTCCACTCCCCACGCGGCCCGCCGAACGCCGCCTCCTGGAGGGCGCGTACCTCCTCGCCGAGGAAGCCGCCCTTGAGGACCGGGAAACCCAGCGCCCGCTGCCCGGGCCCTAGACCGGCCGCGAGGCCCGCGAGGGTGCCTCCCGTGCCCACGGCGACCCCCACCGCGTCCGCCGCCCCGGCGAGCTCGCGGCCGAGCTCCACGCACCCCTGGACGGCCAGGGCGTTGCTGCCGCCCTCCGGCACCACGTACGCGCCGGCCGGGGCTCGTTCCAGGAGCAGCGCGCGCGTGGCCGGGTCGTTCTTCGCGCGGTACGTGGCCCGGTCCACGAACTCCAGCCGCATCCCGTCGGCCGCGCACCGCGTGAGCGAGGGGTTGAGCGGCCGCCCGGCCAGCTCGTCGCCGCGCACGATCCCGACCGTGGCGAAACCGAGGAGCCGGCCGGCCGCCGCCACCGCCCGCAGATGGTTCGAGTAGGCCCCGCCGAAGGTGAGCACCGGCCGCCCCTCCGCCGCCTCCAGGTTGAGCGCGAGCTTGCGCCACTTGTTGCCCGGCAGGTCGGGATGGATGAGGTCCTCGCGCTTGAGCAGCAGGGTGAGCCCGCGCCGGGCGAAGCGCTCGTCCTCCACCGGCTCCAGGGGCGAGGGGAGCCGGGGTCGCAGTCGGGAGAGGTCGAACGCGTTCACCCGGCCATTGTCCGCGCGTGGGCGCGAGCCCGGGCGCCGGCCGCAGCCGGTGTGCCCGGTCGGGGCCGGCGCGTCTCGTGTGTCAGCGCAGCAGGTCGGCGACCCGCTCGCGCATCGAGGCCATCGTGAAGCCGCGCGGGTCCACCTTCCCCGGCTGCCACTCCAGGTGTCCGATGACCGAGCGGTGCGTCCAGTCGTGGACCCGGCACACGGCGGCCGCCGCCTTCGCGATGGCCTCCAGCTGGACCGCCGGCCACGGGTCCTCGCCGTCGCCGAGGTTCTCGCACTCGAAGCCGTAGAAGTGGCGGTTCCCGTCGGTGCTGGCCTCGTCGTCGCGCGGCAGCGCCTTCTCGGCGATGACGGCCCTGAGCACGTCGTCGTCACCGGCACCCGCGTGGTTGGCGCGGCCGAACCCGACCAGGTGGACCTTGCCGTCCTTCGCGATCACGCCGTGGCAGAGCGGGCCCGGCAGGTTCGCGTGGCCGTCCCGGCAGAGCCGGACCGTGTTCGCGGTGCCGCGGGTCACGGTGTGGTGGATCATCACGCCGTGCACGGGGCCCCAGGGGCCCTTGTGGTTGCGGTTGTGGGTGGACCATTCGCCGACCTGGACGACCGAGAGGCCCTCGTCGCGCAGCGCGTCGAGGAACCTCTTCGCGGACATGGGGGTGGACATGACCGGCTCCCTTCTGGGGCGGGGTGGGCTTCCGGAGTACCGGAGTCCGCCGCTCTTCCGCCGTGTGTTCGGAGCGTAAGCGAATAAATCCGGACAGTGACGGAGTGACGGGGCGGGTTCCGCTGTTCGGATGGAAATCACGTGACATGCCCCGAAGATCGTCGAACAGTCCCACTCGAATGTGTAATGGCGCCGACACGGTGCGTGCTGAAAGGCTTCTCTCGCAACTCAGTCATACGAGAGGGAGTTCCATGTCCGTTGGTTCGGTTGGCGACGAGGTCCGCGCGGAGCAGCAGGCCCCGCAGCAGAGTCTCGGCACCGCCGCCGCGCGGAACCTCGCCACGACCACCAAGTCGGCGCCGCAGATGCAGGAGATCACCTCACGGTGGCTGCTGCGGGCGCTGCCGTGGGTCCAGGTGCAGGGCGGTACGTACCGGGTGAACCGCAGGCTCAGCTACTCGGTCGGGGACGGCAGGGTCACCTTCGTCCAGACCGGTGAGCGGGTCGCGGTCATCCCCGCCGAACTCGGCGAGCTCCCCGTCCTGCGCGGCTACGAGGACGAGGAGGCCCTCACCGAGCTCGCGGCCCGCTGCCGCCAGCGGGAGTACGCGGCGGGCGAGGTCATCGCCGTCGCGGGCGAGCCCACCGACCGGGTCCACCTCCTCGCGCACGGCAGGATCGAGCAGATCGGCGAGGGGCCGTACGGCGACGAGGCCGTCCTCGGAGTCCTCGCCGACGGCGCCTACTTCGGCGACGTCGCCCTCGTCGACCCGGACGCCACCTGGGAGTGGTCCGCCCGCGCCGCCACCGCCTGTACGGTCCTCGAACTCACCCGGGACGACGTGCGGAACCTCGCGGAGCGGGCCGGCTCGCTCGCCGCCCACCTCGCGACCGTGGCCGCGCTGCCCCACCAGCGGACCAACCGGTACGGCGAGGCCGAGATCGACCTCTCCGCGGGCCACGTCGGCGAGGCCGTCGTCCCGCACACGTACGTCGACTACGACGCCTCGCCCCGCGAGTACGAGCTGAGCGTCGCCCAGACGGTGCTGAAGGTGCACAGCCGCGTCGCCGACCTCTACAACCAGCCGATGAACCAGACCGAGCAGCAGTTGCGGCTCACGGTCGAGGCGCTCCGTGAGCGCCAGGAGCACGAGCTGGTGAACAACAAGGAGTTCGGCCTCCTCACCAACTGCGACTACGCTCAGCGGCTCCAGCCCCACGACGGCGCCCCGAGCCCCGACGACATGGACGAGCTGCTCTCCCGCCGCCGGGGCTCCAAGCTCTTCCTCGCCCACCCGCGCGCCATCGCCGCCTTCGGCCGCGAGCTCAACAAGCGCGGTCTGGTGCCCGAGACGATCGACATCAACGGCAACCGCATCCCGACCTGGCGCGGGGTGCCGATCTACCCGTGCAACAAGATCCCGGTCTCGGAGGCCCGTACCACCTCGATCATCTGCATGCGCACCGGCGAGGCGGACCAGGGCGTCATCGGTCTGCACCAGACCGGCATCCCCGACGAGATCGAGCCGAGCCTCTCCGTCCGCTTCATGGGCATCGACGAGCAGGCGATCATCTCCTACCTGGTCACCGCCTACTACTCGGCGGCGATCCTCGTCCCCGACGCCCTCGGTGTCCTGGAGAACGTCGAGGTCAGCCGCTGGCGCTGAGCCCACGGCGCCCGGGGGCGGGGACCGAACCCTCCCGCCCCCGGGCGCTTCCGGCTCGACGCCGCGCAGCACCGCCCCGGAGGATACGAAGGAAGTGACCGTGACCATTGCCGGCGGGGATGCCGCCACCGACGGTCAGGGGGCCGTGCGGCTCCTGGACCGGACGCGGACGGCCGTCCATCCCCAACTGCGCTCGACCGTCGAGACCTTGCCCGGTTCGATACGGCGGGTCGCGATGTACCACTTCGGCTGGGAGCACGCCGACGGCAGCCCGGCCGCCGAGCAGCCGGGCAAGGCGATCCGGCCCGCCCTGGTGCTCGCGGCGGCCCGCGCGCTCGGCGCCGAGGAGGCCCCGGCCGTGAAGGCCGCGGCTGCGGTGGAGCTCGCCCACAACTTCACCCTGCTCCACGACGACATCGTCGACGAGGATGTGACCCGGCGTCACCGGGCCACCGCGTGGACCGTGTTCGGCGTCCCGGACGCGCTGATCGCCGGTGACGCGATGAGCGCGCTCGCCCTGCGGATGCTCGCCGAGGACCCGCACCCCGCCTCGGCCGCCGCCTCGGCGCGTCTGGCCGCCTGCATCATCGAGCTCTGCGCCGGGCAGCAGGCGGACTGCGCCTTCGAGCAGCGCGGACCGCGCGAGGTCTCCCTCGACGAGTGCCTGGCCATGGCCACCGCCAAGACCGGTGCGCTGCTCGGCGCCTCCTGCGCCATCGGCGCGCTGTACGCGGGCGCGGGGGAGGAGGAGGTCGCCGCGATGGACGCCTTCGGCCGGGAGGCCGGCCTCGCCTTCCAGCTGATCGACGACCTCATCGGGATCTGGGGCGACCCCGACCGTACGGGCAAGCCCGCCGGGGCCGACCTCGTCGCCCACAAGAAGTCGCTCCCGGTGGTGGCGGCGCTCGCCTCGGGGACGGCGGCGGGGGAGGAGCTGGCCGAGCTGTACGCCCGGCCGGCCCTCGACGCCGCGGCGGTGCGCGCGGCGGCGGACGCGGTCGAGCGGGCCGGCGGCCGCGACTGGGCGCAGGCCCAGGCGGCCGAGCGGATGGGCCGGGCCGTCGAGCACCTGGCGCGGGCCGTCCCGGATCTGGCGGCGGCGGGGGACATGCTGGCGCTCGCGGAGTTCGTCACCCGGCGCACGCGCTGAGGGCCGGGCGCCCGTCGGGGGTCCGCGTCACTCCCCGGGGACGATGCGGGTGACCACGGTCTCGATCAGCTCGTCGAGGTCCCGGTCGCCGTGCAGATCCGGGACCGTGAAGTGGTCGAACAGCAGCCCGGTGAGGGCGAAGTAGAGCAGCCGCACCGTGTCGGCGTCCCCGGGCATCCCGGAGCCGACGTGCAGCCGGATGTTGAGGTCGAGGTCGGCCCGGAGCACCTTGGTGAGCTGGGTCCGCAGCTCGGGCCTGCGCACCGCTTCGAGGCGCAGCTCGAAGAGCCCGAGGTAGCAGCTGCGCTCGGCGGCGAGCCGCTGGGCGACCTGGCGCATCAGCTCGACGACCAGGGCCCGGCTGGGCGGCGGCAGCAGGGCCGCGTCGATGTCCTCGGGCGCCGGCGTCAGCCGGGCGAAGATCCGGTCGGCGACCTGGGAGAGCATCTGGTCGCGGTCGCGGAAGTAGTTGGACGAGGTGCCCGTGGGGACCCCGGCGCGGGTGTCGACCGCGCGGAAGGTCAGCCCGCGGGCACCTTCGTCCGCCAGGACCTGGACGGCGGCGTCGAGCAGGGTCGTACGGCGCTCCGGGTTTCTCGCCATGTCGTGCTCCCTTCGGATCTTTCGAGGTTTCTCGAAAAGAGGGCTTGCGTAACCACTACAACTGAAGCACTATAACCGTCGTGGTTGCGATCGCAGCCACGATCCGTAGTGGAAGAGGACCGGCTTGCGCAAGCTCACGTACTTCATCGCCTGCTCCATCGACGGCTTCATCGGTGACCCGCAGGGCGATGCCACCTCCATGTACCGGTTCGTCGACGCCGAGTTCCTGGAGTTCCTGACCGGCGAGTACCCGGAGACCATCGCGGCGCAGGGCCGCGAGGCGCTCGGGGTCACCGCCGACAACAAGCGGTTCGACACCGTCATCCAGGGCCGGAACTCGTACCAGCTCGCCCTGGACATGGGCATCACCAGCCCGTACGGGCACCTGCGGGAGATCGTCGCCACCCGCTCCCTGACGGAGTCCCCCGACGGCAACGTGGAGCTGATCACCGGCGACCTCGTCGGCCGCGTCCGCGAGCTCAAGGCCGAGGACAGCCCGCGGGGCATCTGGCTCTGCGGCGGCTCCGCCGTGGCCGGCGAGCTCATCGACGAGATCGACGAGCTGATCATCAAGACGTACCCCCAGGTGTACGGCAGCGGCATGCCGATGTTCGGCGCCGGCTTCGAGCCCCGCGACTTCGAGCTGAACGACCTGCGCGTCTTCGGCAACGGCGCGTTCGTCCGTACGTACTCCAGGAAGCGGTAGCGGCGAGAAGCGCTCCCGCGCGGGGCGTCCTACCCTGGATGCATGGGTGACGAGGTGCCACGCACGACGCGCGACCCCCGGGCCGAGCACCGGTGTCCGGCCTGCGGGCAGCGGCGGGCGACGACTGCCACCCGGCACAAGGTCCTCGGGGCCTGGGTGCCGGAGTGGGAACTGCAGCCCTGCCGCAATCCGGACTGCCCGCTCCACGAGGACGCGGTCCCGGACGCCGTGACAGGGACGGACACTGAGACGGACACGCGGGCGGGCGCGGAATCCCCGATCGCGGATGCCGCAGGCGCGGAAGCCCCGATCACGGAAGCCGCGAGCACGCAGGTGACCGGCACAAACGACGAGATCGGGAGAAGTCCGGCCGCTGGGTGACCGGACGCGCGCCGGAGCCGGTCATACCGCTACAGTCCGCGCATGTCATCGGAGTCGACGGAAATCTGGACCGGCTGGTACCGGGACCGCAGCGGCGCGGAAGCGATCGTCATCACGGCCGACGGGCGGCACGTCGCCACCCGGATCAGGGGGATCGAGTACGCGGGCGAGGGCTTCGCCGCGCTCAGCACCACCGACGGGGACGGGCAGCCCCTCACCGGCTGTGTCCTGGAGTGGGACCTGCCGCTTCCCGTCGTCACGGACGGCGTCACCCAGCAGGCCACGCTGAGCTGCCTGCTGACGCTCGGTGAGCGCCCGGACCTCAGCCTCACGCTGCACTACGGCGGTGCGGCCTTCGAGGCGTGCGTCGCCGGAGGGGACTTCGACGGGGCCCTGGAACGGGTCCGGCGCCAGCTCCCGCCCGGCGCGGACTTCGGCCGCAGGCTGCTCCAGGCGGCCTGAACGACAGGACCAGGCGGCCCGCACGACAGGACCGGGCGGCCCGTGCGACGAGGCCAGGCGGTCTGAACGACAGGAACGAGGACGGCGGCGCCCCGGGGAGGGGGCGCCGCCGTCGTACGTCAGGAGACCGCTCAGCTCTTGAACGCGGAGGCGAGACCGTACCGCCACAGCTGGTCGACGCGCGAGCGCTCCTGGGCGTTCGGCTGGGCGTTCTGGCAGGACGTGCCCGGGCCGCCGCCCGACATCAGCTCGCTGCACGGACCGCTGTAGTGGTCCGGCAGCCCGAGGACGTGCCCGGTCTCGTGGGCGGTCACACGGGTGGAGTTGTACTGCTGGTTCTGCCGGTAGTCGAGGAAGATGTAACCGCTGCCGTGGCCGTCGGTGCTCGCGTACGAGCCACGGGAGTCGTTGCCCTCGTAGTAGGCGAAGTCCGGGTTGCTGCCCTCGACGAGGCGGACGTTCACCACCGAGCTGTTCCATATCTGGGCCGAGCGGGCGATCTGGGTGCGGAAGCTCGGCGCGTTGGCGGCGCTGTAGACCACGGTGACGGCGGCCGCGCCGGGAGTGGCGGCCCGCTTCTTCGCCACCGACTTCACGACGGCGTCGAAGAAGGCCTGGTTCGCCTTGGCCTCCTCGGCCGAACCGGCGTACGCCACGGCGGCGTTGCCCGCCGGCGCGGTCGCGACGGCGGTCGCCGGGGCCGTACCGAGGGACAGGGCGAGGCCGAGACCGAGGGTGGCGGTCAGGGCGGAGGTGAGGACCTTGGGGTGACGCATGGGGGGCTCCTCCTCTAGGGGACTGGAGAGAGTCTCGGGGGAGCCGGGGCGTACGGGAATGATGTCAACCGCCGATAGCCTCAGCGCATCACCGCCGACCGTTACGACCCGCTTGTCCCCCAACTACCTTGTAATCAAAGGTGATTGAGGGATTCCGGGTATCTGGTGCGAGCCAGGGCGCCGTCCTACCCTCGGGGCATGGAGCTGGAGGTGAGACACCTGCGCGCGCTCTGCGCCATCGCGGACACGGGCAGCCTGCACAAGGCGTCCCGTCAACTCGGCGTCAGCCAGCCGTCGTTGACCACCCAGCTGCGCCGGATAGAGAACTCCCTGGGCGCCGAGCTCTTCTCCCGCGGCCGCACCGGCTGCCGCCCCACCCCGCTCGGCCGCTCCCTGCTCAGCAGGGCCCGCCCGCTCGTCGCCGGGATGGCCGCGCTCGTCGACGAGACCCGCGCCGCGGCCGCCCGCACCGGCGGGCAGGGACTCCGGGTCGGCTCCACGGCGAGCCGGGCGCTCCCCGGCTGGCTCCGCCGGCTCCGCCAACGGCTGCCCGGCACGGACATCGCCCTCCGGATGGACGTCTCCGCCAACGCGCTGCTGCGGAGCGTCGCCGGCGGACAGCTCGACGTGGCCTTCGTGCACGAGGTGGAGGGCTGCCCGTTACGGGTCCCCGAAGGCCTCGACGGGCGGGTCCTGGTGGACCGGGAACCGCAGTTCGTCTCCCTGGCCCGCGACCACCCGGCCGCCGCCCGGCCCGTGGTGGACCTGGCCGACCTGGCCACCGACCACTGGATGGTCGACCCGACCGTCGACGGCGAGTGGGACGGCCTCCGCCGGGTCCTGGACGCGGCCGGGATCGACCCGCCGCTGCTGCACGGCGACTACCACACGGCCGCCTCCCTCATCGCCCTCGGCGAGGCCGTCGCCCCCTGCCAGCCGACCTCCGTCCCCCGCGAGGACATGGCGGTCCGCCCACTGCGCGGCGACCCCCTCGCGGTCCGGCTCCTGCTGTACGCCCGGCCCGGCGCGCCCCTGGACACGCTGTACGCGGAACTCGCGGCGGCCTACCGGGAGGTGGCCCTGCGAGCGGCCCCGTACCGCGAGTGGCTCCGCCGCCAGGGGACCGCGGCGGAACTGCCGGTGGGACCGTGCATGATGACGGCATGAACGAAGACGCGGCGGTACGGCACGCACACCCCGAGGACCTGCCCAGGGTCGTGGAACTCGTCGCCGAGCACGCGGCGTACGAGAAGGCGGCGCCGCCCGCCCCCGGCCTCGGTGACCGGCTCGCGGGCCTCCTCTTCGGTCCCGGGCGGCCCCGGCTGCGCTGCCTGGTCGCCGTGCTGCCCGACGGCACCCTCGCGGGGTACGCCACCTGCGCGCCGGAGCTCTCCACCTGGGACGGCGTGGAGTACCTCCACATGGACTGCCTCTACCTGACGGAGGCCTCCCGGGGCCACGGCCTCGGCGCCCTCCTGATGGCGGCGGTCCGCGCCGAGGCGCACGCCCTGGGCCTCACCGAGATCCAGTGGCAGACGCCCGTGTGGAACGAGGGCGCGATCCGCTTCTACGACCGTCTGGGTGCCACGTCGAAGGAGAAGCGCCGCTACACCCTGCCGACGGCCCACCCGGACGGCGCGCCTTCCCTACACTGACGCGCATGGCATGCCGCATCAGTGAACTGGTCCTCGAATGCGCCGATCCCGAACGGCTCGCCGCCTTCTGGAGCGACGTCCTCGGTTACGTCGAACTCGGCCGGGAGGACGACGGAAGCATCGAGATCGGACCGCCCGGCGTCGGCTTCGGCGGACCCCAGCCCACCCTCGTCCTCAGCGCGAACAGCGCCCCGTCGACCGGGAAGTACCGGCTGCACATCGACGTGAACGCCACCGACCGGGACCAGGACGCCGAACTGGAGCGGCTGCTCGCACTCGGCGCCCGGCCGGCGGACGTCGGCCAGACCGGCGACGAGAGCTGGCACGTCCTCGCCGACCCCGAGGGCAACGAGTTCTGCCTCCTGCGCCGCCGGCTCCAGCCCCTCTGAGACCTATGCCTCGGCGTCCTGCGGGTACCAGCGCAGCTCGACGGTGTTCCCGTCCGGGTCCTTGACGTACACCGACTGCGCCGAACCACGCGCGCCCCAGCGCGGGACGGGACCCTCGATGACGTCGAGCGTCCCGGCGTCGAGGACCTCCTGCCAGTCGAGGGGGTCCACGACGAGACAGATGTGGTCGACGTTGGACTCACCGCGCGGACGGGAGAACAGGTCGATCACGGTGCCCTCGTCGATCCGCACGGACGGGAACGACACCTTCCCCTCCCGCCACTCCTCCACCCGCTCGGGCGCAAGCCCCAACGTCCCGGTGTAGAACGCGAGCGCCTTCTCGACGTCGGTCACATTGAGCACAAGATGGTCGAAAGCCTTGACGCGCATGGCGTGATCCCCGTTCTGGTGGTGGTTGGGTGGCGAGTCTAAGTCGATCTTCCCAAGTCCCCAAAGAAATACGGCCGTCCGACGGCCAGACCCAGCGAGAACGAGACGACGCGTCAGTCCGCGACGGCCAGAAGCTGCACGAGACCAACCCAGTTCTCCTCGTCAGCCTCGGTGTGGACGGCGCGGACCCTCCAGCGGCCAGGGGGCAGCGCGACTCCTGCCTGCGGAGGAAGCCCACCACCCGGATACTCCACGTTCAGCTCGGCACCGGCTTCGGCGGAATCCATGAGTACAGCGGGACCGTCCGTGATCCACGTCCCGCACTCCTCCCACTGGGTGGCGGGATCTGCGAGGACAGCTTCGGCCGCGGCCTTGAGCCCGGCTTCGGAGTCGGCGGCGAGCCAGCGGAGGAAGGCACGGTGCTCGGCCATGTAACAGGTCGTGGCGGGCTCGTCCCCCAGGACCAGCGCCTCCGTCCCATCCTTGCCGACGGCGATCGCGCCAGCCAGATCGTCCACCGCGCAGGCCCTGTCGTAGTCGTCCGGATCGACCCCGTCCCCCACGACCATCCCGCTCTCTGTACACCCACGCCATGCGTCCAGCGCGGAGACGGGAATGACGATCAAGGGACCGCCCATCGACTCCACCCAGTCAAAGGGTGCGTGTGGCGTCTCGGCTGCGACGGACGAGGAGGGTCTCATAGCGGCAGTGTGCCCTCAGGCACCGACAACGCCGCCGGCGTCAGGCGTCGGACAGTCAGCCGAGTGGGTGGGTGATTGCCGGCAGTCGGGTTCTTGGGACGTCGGATCGATGCGTCGCTCAGCGCCGGGAGACATCGTTGTACCGCAGCGGGCTCGACGGAGCCCGGTCGTCCAGGTCCCGAAGAGGAAAGAGACACCGAAGTGCGTACCCGCCTTCTCGCAGCAGTGGCCGCCGCCTCTCTCGCGCTCGTCCCCCTCGCCACAGCCTCCGCCACGGCACCGGCCGAGGCCGGCGGCATCTCTTGTCGTGACGGCAGTCTCTCCCTGCGGGCCAACCCCGGTATCACCCGTAGTAAGCAGAGCGTGCATCTCGTGGGCTACGGCGACTTGGGTCCGTGCACCTCGGCCGAGCACCCGGAGATCACCACCGGCATGGCACGTGTCGAAACGACGCTCGAGGCCGAGTGCCCCACCCCGTTCGGCCCGGGCAACGCCAAGGTGACGATCAACTGGAACGACGGAAGCACCTCGGTCATCAACGGGGCGACGTTCCGTGGCGATACCCACTCCTTCACCCTCGAAGGAGGCTCTGTCACGAGCGGTCCGTTCCTCGGAGGCACGCCACGTGCGACCGGCCTGACCACGAGCAGCTGGCTGGAGCTCAGCGTCGCCTGCGGAACGACCGGCATCACCAGCTACCGGCCGTCGATCGACGAGTTCACCCTCGGCGCGCTCTAGAATCCGACGGCTCCACGGTTCCGCGAAGCCGTGCCCGAGCCGCGGATCCACGCGCACCTCCGGCCCCGGGAAAAAGACCGCACCCGGGCCGTCATGGACGCCGTGCTCGGCGGCCTGCGGTCCGGGTGCGGACAGGTGGGCGACGTGGCCCGCGGAACCGCGGGTCAGGACGCCCAGGCGGAGATCAGGCCTTCTTCGTCTCCTAGTAACGGGCCGGGTCGGTGACCTGCGGGGATCTCTCCTGTAGGTCGCTGACCTGGCCTTTTGCTGTTGACTGGCGATGGGGTGCGACGGTCCTGATTGGGTGTCCTGCGGACTGTGTGCGGACTCCGAGCGCTTACGAAATAGCAGCGACGTCGATGCATCCTGAGCCAGGCGCCCGCACCCTCAAGGCGATCCTCCGCTGTCTGATGTGAACCCGGCGAGTGGAACGACCAGCATCATATTGGTCATAACGTAAGAAATAGGAACGTAGCCAGCTAAAGGCATAAATGCGTCGTGGATGCTGAGGGGCTCCAAAAAACCCCATACTTCTGCCCCGGCACACAGCTAGCATTACGTCCCTACATGCGGCACGAGCACCATGCAGTGGAGTCGGCATGACCGTCATGAACAACCAAACCCCTGATGCGGCAGTTCCGGAGAGCAGGAAGCGCAGTGGTGCGGGGCACAAGCTTTCTCTGCTCACCTATGCCGACCTTGCTGAAGCTGCCGCGAGGATGCAGGCCGGCGCTACAAAGACGAAGGCGGGATGGGAAAACCTTCGGGCGTTGCTTAACCAACTTCAGGGTGAGAACTCAGGCGCACTCGATCCTACTCAGGGCGAAGCCTGGAGTATCAAGGGGTTGCGTCTCTGTGGGTTCCAGGGGACTACGTCTGAGCTCTCCATGACGATCGATCCTTCTCCTGGAATCAGCATTTATCACGGCCCGAACGGATCCGGCAAGTCGACCATTGCTGATGGGATTCGTACCGCGATGTCAGGCAAGACAGGATGGTGGACTGAGGTAGCCGCGCCTACGGGGCGAAGCAAGTTCGATCCGCTCTGGGAAAAGATTAATCGGGCCCGTGACAGTTCGAAATCGTGGGCGGAGGTCACACTCGTACGAACGGGTGAAGAGCTGACCTTGAAGTGCGTACTCACCGACGGCGGTGAAGTTAGCGACGCCTACGGCGAATGGAAGACCTCCTCTGCGGAAGTGCGCCGTGTTGACATGGGAAGCACATGGCGTCACGCACTGGAAGGGCATCCGCCCGTCTTTTCCTACGCAGAGGTGGAAAGGCGAGTCCAGCAGAGCAATGATTTGCAGCGTTACATTGCCAATCTTCTCGCGCTGGGCGGGGCTTTCACGCATCTGGAGGCGCTGGTTTCCGAGCTGAGTGAGGCTGCCTCTACTAGTAAGAAGAAGATCGATGTCGCCCTCAGGGATGGAAAGGTTCGAGTCGCCGAAGTTGACCGTCTATTTCGTCTCAAGGAGCCGGCGGTCGATATAGAAGATGTCTCCTGGCCGGAAATTACCGACAGCATCGAGGGCTGGCTGATTAGTCACAAGCTCGTAGACGGTGGTTTGCCGACGGTAGAAGTCACCAGTGCAGACGTGGAACGCCTGAGGTTGTCACTGTCGTCCGTGGATGCTGCATTCCAGAAGCTGGAGGGCGTCCCTGAGCTGACGAGTCCGAGAATCTCTCAGCATTTGGACGCGCTTTACAAAGATGCTGTTGAGGTTGCACCGGGCTCAGCATGCCCCGTTTGTAATTCGGCAGTTGATAATTGGGTGCAGACTCTGCATGAGAATGTGGAGCGGCACGCTGAACTGGCGCCAGTCCACGAAGAGATGCGTGATGCATTGAGTGAACTCAGGGATGCTTCCGCTGTTGTGAGTCACGTCGCAGAAGTTCTTGAGTTGATCCATTCGTCAAGCGGCGCTCACAGGACTGCATCGGCGAGTGCAGCGGCAGTTGCAGAGCGCCTTCGCACTGCAATGAGTTACCACGGGAGTCGGCCTGCATTGGAGGTACGGGACGCATTCCTGGCCTTGAGGAACTCCACTAATACCGCCGGCTGGGGTGAGGCGAGTGGCGTGGCGGTCGAAGCAAGCGAGGTGACACGTAAGTGGCTTCGTGAGCGCAGGGGGGCTCTTGAAAACTTCCTGCATGTGTGGCGGACGGAGCAGGAAACAGCTAAGGAAAGCGCTCTGTGGCAAGAGACTAAGAAGTGCTCTACGACTCTGGCCGACAAGCTGCGCAAAGAGCGGA
The DNA here is from genome assembly GCF_008639165.1 of Streptomyces venezuelae ATCC 10712. Classification (NCBI taxonomy): domain Bacteria; kingdom Bacillati; phylum Actinomycetota; class Actinomycetes; order Kitasatosporales; family Streptomycetaceae; genus Streptomyces; species Streptomyces venezuelae. The sequence continues at coordinate 5,303,194 of NZ_CP029197.1, forward strand.
CTGAACGCTTCAAGGAGAGGGCGGATAAGCGAGTCAGGCAGCTGCTGGAGGATGTTGGGATCTACTTGAACGGAATTCACCTGACGACAACCCGGGCTGATGTAAGCGTAAGCAATTCGAGTGGTCAAGAATTGCAGCTGTCAATGCTGAGCGCTGGGCAGAGAAACGCTTTTCTCCTTGCTCCGTTGCTCTCTACTGCCGAGTCTGGGCCGTTCTCTTTCTTGATTCTGGATGACCCTGTTCATGCTTTTGATGAGATTCGAGTTGACCGTCTGGCGTCGGTTTTGGTCGATCTCAGTTCCGAGCGACGAGTGATAGTTTTTACTCATGATGAGCGCTTGAAGCAGCATCTCCTTGCTCGGGCGGTAAACGGACAAGCTTGGAGAGTGAGCCGTGATGTCGAGAAAGGCGAAATCGACATCGAGTCGACGGACGAGATGTGGAGAGTATTGCTGGATGATGCCCGAAACATCGTCACTTGGGCGCCACGGTCGTCTCCCACTGCCTATTTGACTGAAGGTCAGGTTGTGAGAGGGCTGTGTAGGCAGGCGGTTGACCATGCCCTGCATTCCTGCGTTGTCCGCTACTCGTTGGCGCGGGGGCAGGATGTGGCGCGCAACCTCGAATCGATCGATCTGCTCGATAACACCTTGAAAAGGGTGGCTTTCGCAGAAGGGTTGATTAATGCGACCCATGCTGGCAAAAACCCGATCGATGAATTCAACGGGATTTGTGGACCGTACCTGCGTGGTTGGAACAAGGCAGTCCACGGATCGGATGACGCGAAAGCGGATCTGAACTTGGAAATCGATAAGGCGCGAGAAGGGTGCGCATTGATCACTGGCTGGGTCTTCTCGTGAAGCTTGACGGTGCATCTCGGCGGCGCATTGAAATTTTTGAGTTGAGGCTTCGCATCGAGTTGGCAACTATCGAGGCATACCATCGGGTATGTCGGCCAGAGAATCCACTTCTGTACATTAATAACGTGACGGGGCGGCTCTCTATGGTGATCGCCCTAGTCCCTCCAGAAAATGTACTGGAAGCGGTCGGCTTGGTGCGTCTAGTTAGGCATGTTTATGGTCGGGCATCGGACATTCTGCATGGCAGGTCGAGCATGGTGGATGCCCCAGCCGTGATTATCGATGAATGGCGCAGCATTGTTGAGAGACTGGAAACACTAGCCGGCGTGCGGACAGCAGAGGACTCGAACTGAACGCGCTCTGCTCTGAGAGGTGCGGAGTTGGCTTTGGCCGTTCAGAACCGCTGTTGCGGCGAGCCGGACGTGAGGACCGAGACCGGGAGATTGGCTCCGGTAGGTCTAGCGCCAGCCGTCGAGGGATACTTCGGGACCGTCGGAGAGATAGCGGCGGAGCGCGCTGGCGGTGGTGTCCACGAAGTTTTCGGGGATGGTGTCGGCGTCAACCCAGCGGACTTGGGCGTGCTTGCGCGGTTCGCGGTTCTCTGGTTTGCCGGACCAGTCGTGGGCGGCGAAGACGATGGTGAGGAAGCCGTTGGGGGCCTCGACGCCCCAGGCGCCGTGGATGATGTGGGCGACCTTGAGGGACTCGGGCTTCACCGTGAGGCCCGTCTCCTCGTAGAGCTCGCGGACTGCCGTCTCCGTGATGGGTTCGCCCGGTTCGCTCTTGCCGACGGGGAGGTCCCACAGGCCCTGGGCGAACTTGGCGTTCTCGCTGCGCTGGAGGAGGACGACGCGGTTGGTCGCCTTGTCGTGGACGATGACGGCGGCGACCAGCAGGGTCATGGATTCGAGCGCCGGCTTCAGGGCCTTGGGCTGGTCGTCGGTCTGCTGGGTCACGGTGTTCCCTTCGTCGGGCGGGTTGTTGGGCATGTTAGGCGAGGGCCTCACGAGCACGGCGGGCGAGATCGGCGGCACCGGGTACCTTGCGCCTCTGGTAGATCGCCAGAGTGGAACGGATCGAGGTGATCGCCTTGCGCGTCCGGTCGGAGGTCATGCCCTCCATGAGCACGAGGGCCTGGGTCCAGGCGGCGACGGCTTCGTCGGCGCGGGCCTGGGCGGCGAGGCTGTCGCCGAGGTCGGCGTGGGTGAGGGCGTGGACGCGCTTGTACTTCTGGGGGTCCCAGCGTGTGAGGGCGTCCCGGTGCTGCTGCTCCGTGCCGATGTGGTCGGCGAGGTCTGTCAGGGTGCGGGCGGTGTGGCTGGCCACGGTGCCAGCGGCGGGGCCGCTCACGCGGGAGTAGCTGGGCTGGGGGCCGTCGTCTCGTAGGAGGGCGTCCTCGGCGGCGAGTAGGGCGCGCGCGGCCAAGGGGTTCTCGTTGACCGCGGCGTAGGCGCGGGCGTGCGTGATATGGAGGAGCGCTTCGGTCTGGCCGTCGACGTGGCCGAGACCTGTGCGGAGGGCGCCTTCGACGAGGTCGACGCAGTGGTGGGGCCGCTTGAGGCTGAGGGCTTGGTGGGCGAGGGCGCGCATCATCCAGGCGGCGTGGCCGTGGGGGTCGGCTTCGCAGGCGAGCTTGTAGCCGACCTGGTAGTAGCGCTGGGCGGCGCCTTCTTGGCCGAGGTCGTGGTGCTTCCATCCTGCGAGGTAGGCGAGTTCGGCGACGGCGCCGAAGGCGGCCCGGCGTAAGGCTTCGCTGGGGAAGCGTCCTCGCAGCATGGGGGCGGCGGTGTCGGCGAGGTACGCGGTGACGGTGGTCAGGCCGTGCCCGCCGCCGAGGCGCTCGTCGGCGGCGCTGAAGGCCGCGGTGATCTGCCGTACGACGTCCACGTCCTCCGCGCCGACCAGGGACGTGCCGGTGCGGGCGCGGAGCATGCGGGCAGTGGCTTCGTGGTCGTATCCGAGCGGCATGGCGACGCCGGCGGTGGTGAAGGCCGCGATGGCGAGGAAGCGGCGGCGCTCGACGTCGGCGCGGCCCAGGTCGGTGGCGGCGAGGACAGGGTCGGATTCCGCCGGCGCTTCGTCATCGCTGGCCTGGAGGCCGATCTCGGTCTGGGAGACCATGCGTCCCGCTCGGCGGGACAGCGCCTCGGCCAGGTACTGACCTACCCGGCCCGACGGGGCGCGGGTGCCGTTCACCCAGTGCGAGATGGCCGACTTGTTGGTCTGGAGGATCTCGCCGTTCTCGGCCGCGATGCGCCGCACGTCTCTGGCGAGGGCCTCGTAGGTGCAGTCGACCGCCGCGATGACGTCGCGCAGACGCGAATTGGGGTCTCTCTGCGCCGCCACGATCGCCTCCACTCCGGAGCTGTAAACCGCGTATACCGCTTCAACTGCCTTCCACCGTACCCACCGAGCGTGACCACCGGTTCACTTATCAGCAGCCGCCCGGAACGGCGCGACCGTGATCCAGGCTCCCCCTTGGGTCCGGGTGGCACCCCGAAGTTCCGTACGCCCACACCAGGCTCGGGCATTCCTGTGCCCGAGACCGGCCAATCAGAGACGGAGACACGGTGACCACCATCGACACCACGGCCATCACGGTCGAGCTGCCCGAGGCGTTCGACCCGCGCTGGAGCCGCCTGCCCGGCGTCCAGGTCGACGGCCGGCGCATCACCATCGACCCGGCCGAGTACTTCTTCCGCTTCGAGTCGAACACCTGGCTCGTCGCCGACTGGGAGCTGGTCAAGTCCCAGCTCCTGGACGTGGACGAGACGACCGAGAGCGCGGTCGAGCAGCTCGCGCTCGACTTCATCAAGCAGCACAGCGAGTCCACGTCCGACGCGGCCCGCGTCCTGGCCACCGCGTACGAGGTGTACGCGTACCTCTTCCGCGACGAGCACCTGGCCGGCCTCGGTCTGCCGCAGATCACCGCTGACCATTTGCGGATGCTGCGCGAGGCGGCCACGCTCATGGCGCTCAACAAGGTCGAGCTGGACGGGCACATCTCCAACGTCGGCCCGTGCTGGTTCTTCCCCGCCGCCACCTCCGTCGTCTTCGACCTGGACGACGAGATGGGCGAGATGCTCGACGAGGTCTACCACGGCGGCTGGTTCAACGAGCACCGCCGCATCGAGTCCATCAAGGCGCACGCCGCGCTCGGCGGCCGGCTCGTGCACGGCTGCCAGTCCGTGCCGGACCAGTCCGGCGGCGTGGTCGCGCCCTACGGTGCCTCGATGGCGAACTTCCGCGACGACCTCGCCGCGTTCAAGACGGGCTGGATCGAGCAGGTCTACGCCCACCGCGTGAGCTCCGCCGCTTAACCCACCCGATCAGGCTCCGGGGCGGGCCGGCATCCCTCGCCCGCCCCGGACGCCACCACCCCTCCCCGGAGCCCCACGTGACCACGAACCCCAGCGCCGAACTCCTCGACAACCTGCTCACCGCGACCGGCCAGACCACCGCCGTACGGGAGGAGGTGCGCGTGTGGTCCATGTCCGGCGTCGAGCGCGTGACCTTCCCCGACGGCTCCACGGCCATCTTCAAGTACGCCAAGAAGCCCTTCGACAGCGAGGACCAGGCCCTCCGCCTGGCCCATACCCTCGGTGTACCCGTCCCCCAGGTCCACGCCTCCGCCGTCCTGGACGGCTGGCTCGGCATGCTCATGGAGGACCTCGGACCGTCCGTCCGCGAGGCCGACGACCTCGACGGCGTCGCCGCGGCCGTAATCCTGCACGGAACCCGTACGGCTCCGCCCTTGCCCGTCCTCGACCAGGAGCGGCTGCGGACGCTCCCGGCCCGGGCGCTGGAGCACCTCGAACGGCTGCGCAAGGCCGACCGATGGCAGGGGGCCGACGACGTCGAGGACGCGCTCGACCGGATCGCCCAGGCCGCCGAGGCCCGCTCGGCCGGAGCGACGCTGGAGCCGTTCGGCTGGGTGCACTCCGAGTTCCACCCCACCAGCCTCCACATCGGCGAGCGCGGCTGGAGGCTGCTCGACTTCGCCCGCGCCTTCACGGGCCCCGGCCTGCTCGACCTCGCCAGCTGGCACGGCACCATCGAGCCCCCGCACCCCGTGCGCCTGCGCGTCTTCCTGGAGCAGTACGTCACCGCCGGCGGCACCCCCGACGCCCTCGCCCGACGCGGCGGGCTCACCGCCGAACACTGGGCCCTGGGCTGGCACCGCATGTGGGCCGTCGAGTGGTTCATGGAGCAGTCCATCCGCTGGATCAACGACCCGGCCACCGACCCCGCCTACATCAAGGCCGTCCGCCGCCACCTCACCGATGTCCTCCACCTCCTGGAGATCTGACGTGCTCGCCCAGGCATCCCCCTGGCACGCCCACGCCGCCCAGCGCACGGCCGCCGGACTCGCCGAACCGCTTGCTGTACCCACCCGGATGGAATGGACTACCCGACCTGGCCAAGGTCCCGGCGCCGAGATCCTCGGCCCCGACCTGCGCGGCAAGCGACTCCTGGAACTCGGCTGCGGCCCCGGCCACAACGCCGCCCACCTCGCCACCCGCCACGGCGCCCACGTCACCGGCGTCGACCTGGTCGGCCTCCAGGTCCGCCGCGCCCGCTCCCACTACGGACGGCTGAACAGCCTCACCTTCGTCGCCGGCCACGCCCTGCACTACCTGCACGCCTCCGACGAGCAGTTCGACGCAATCTACTCCGTCTTCGGAGCCATCGGTCTCGTCGCCCCCGAGCTCCTGCTCCCGGCCATCGCCCAACGCCTCACGCCCGGCCGGGTGCTCGTCTTCTCCGTCCCGCACCCGCAGCGCGGCGGCCGTAGCCCCTCCGGCGACGACCGTCCGCGCCGGGACTTCGTCACCCTTCCCGACCACACCCGCCTACCCATCGCCCGCTGGGAGTTCTCCACGGACAGGTGGGAGAAGCACCTCAGTCAGGCGGGCTTCTGGCTCACCTCAGCCCAGGAGTTCCACGACCTCCGCATGGGCCACTGGCCCACCACCCTGCTGATCCGCGCCCGCAAGCTCTGACCAGCCATTTGCCCCGGCTTCCCCCTGGAGGAACCGATGCGCCCGCCCTACCTGCTCCTCGACATCGATGGCGTCCTCATTCCCTTCCCCGACGCAGCGGGCTCGGCCCCGGCCACCCACGCCCGCCACGATGTCGTCTCCACCGGCCGCAGCGCCGCCAACCCGGTCACCGTCTGGCTCAACCCCGACCACGGCCGCCTTCTCATGGACGTGATCCGCACCGGCCTGGTCACTCCCGTCTGGTGCACCAGCTGGCGCCAGGACGCCACCACCCTGATCGGGCCCCTTCTCGACCTCCCGGCCCTGCCGCACGTCGACCTGCCACGCCCCCAGATCACCACCAGCCACCCCAACGGCTACCTCTGGAAGCGCGACCACGTCGACGCCTGGCTGGGCGACGCCCCCGCCGTCTGGATCGACGACGACTTCACCAGCCTCGACCACGCCTGGGCGGCGGAGCGCACCGCCAAGGGAACGCCAACTCTCCTCGTTCAACCCGCCCCGCACCTCGGGCTGCAGCCCGAGCACCTGACTGAGGTCACGACGTGGGTCGCGCAGTTACCCGTAGCCCGAGTCGCCTGACGACTGTTGACCTCGCTGCCATGGACAACAGGGGCAACAGAGTGCGTAACGGGCGGCCCGAACCAACCTCGACTGGTGAGCTAGCGTATTCGAGCCTCCTCGTCATGAGTCACGCCACGTCAGGCCGTCGACTCGTTGAGGCGGTACTCCTCGGAGGGCATCGAGTCCCATTCGGTATTCGCGCCGTCGCGCGTCACCATGAACAACGGGCGCGATCGGAGGACCGGCCCGACTAGTTGCCCGCGCATGACGACCCCGGGATCATCCGGTCCTGCGTAGCCCTCGGGCGTGTAGCGGAAGTACACGTCCATTGCCTCGGCATACGCGATTGCGTCGCTCTCCAGCTCCGACAGGTCTCGCCCGACCAGCGGGATTCCGTCGTATGCGACCTGGGGACCGTACACGGCGTCGGCAGCGATGCAGAACAGCCCCACATCCCGGCTCACATAGGCCGTGACGGCAGACGGAGAAGGAGCCGCCCCGTGACGGTGGACCTCGACCTTCCAGGTCGGCGAGAAAATCGCGTGGTGCGGTGCACAATCGCTGACCCTCGTCTGGCCAAGTGTCTCAGCCGCCTCGACCACTTCGTCGACGGTCATACCGAACCGGAGCGGTCCCACGCCGACAGCCGGCGCATAGAACCACTCATCCCGTCCGGCGACTCCGAAATCGGCTTCGGCCTTGAACGCCATAGTCACCCCTCTAGAGACACCTGAGAACTCACCGGCGCCCATCATGTCAATCACCGACCAGCAGGCTGCCGGGCGCGAAAGGCTGTGGACTCAGCGATCGCCTCCGGCGGCGGCTTTCGGTGTCCACGCGAGGGCTGGATAACGGGTCCCGCTGATCTTCTACGAGGTCGCCGCCCTGGCGGCCGACGACTGCGGAGTGGGCCACGGCTGGTCGTCAGGTGTCGTTGCGGGGCGGCCGGCCAGTACGTAGTCGCGGTACTCATCGCCCGCCATGGACTGGTTCACCCAGCGTTCGAGTGCGGCTCCCGTTTGGCTTTCGGCGGCGTGCATGGCAGCAAGCGGCTCGCTCATGGTTGCCAAGAGCAGGCCGAAGTCCTCTTCCTCGTCGTCGAACAACGGCGGCAATGAATCCAAGTCGCCCGTCAGGGGTTCGCAGTCGAGAGCGACGTGGAGGTAGACCTCGTAGGAACCTCGGGCCGGTCGTATTTCGACCCAGCGGACCCCCGGCCTCTCGGGGGTCCCAGCCGGTCCGAGGAACTGCTCGACGGAACGCCCCCGCTTGAGGGTGCCGAGGATGAATGGTTCTGCGAGATAGCGCACGCCGGAAGGCTACGGCGTGATGAGGATGCGCGTCCGCAGAAGGGCATCTGATCGGGGTCAGCGGTGTCGACTGCGCTCTTCGGGCCTCGTTGGCACTGGTGTGGCCGGAGGGTGTGGTGTGCCGGACATGGACGACGTTCCGCTGGTGGCGGTGCTTCGGCTGCGAGCTGCTTGCGTCCGCCGGTTCGGCTGAGTGGTGATGCGCCAGTTGAGGACCTCGGCGGGGTGCTCGGCGCTGTCTAGTTCCCGTTGGGTGCCCATCTCGGTCAGGAGGCGTCGGGGGTTGTGGCCGGCGGTTTCGGCGTGGGCGGGGGTGGTGGTCAGGGCGGTCCAAGTGGGGTCGGCGAGGATCCGGTCGGCGTGGTCGGGGAGGGCCGCACGAACGTCCTGCTCGTAGCGGCTGGCGATTGCGGCTCGCGGTGCGCGGAGGGCCAGGTCCGCCAGGACGGGGGCGGCGGCCTGTTGGTAGCCCGCCTGGAGGTGGCGGAGGGCTTCCTGGGCCGCTGCGGCCTGCTGCTCGTGGCCGCGTTGCTCGTGCCACTTGGCGGCGGCGCGGGCCAGGTGCACGGTGGCGAAGAGCAGGGCGATGGCGAGTCCGCCTGGCTGGTTGGAGGCGTAGGCGAGTTCCTTGGCGGCCTTGCGCAGGGCGGTGGCGGCTTGGTGGTCGGCGCGGGTGGCGGAGCGGCGGGCGCGGTTGAACGCCATCGCCGCTGCCTGCAGTTCCGCCTGGTGTGGGCCGGTCGTGGCGCTGGCGATGTTGTACAGGGCGTCGCCGAAGGCGGCCAGGTGGCCCTGGGCGGCGGCATCGTCATCGGAGTCGAGTACGGCGCGGGCCGCGTGGATGGCGGTGGTGGTGTGGCGCCATGGGGCGGCGGGGTCCGCCACATGCCGGGGGCGGTCGGCCATCTCCTGGCCAGGGAGGCGTTCGCGTAGGCGGTTGATGGAGAGGTCGGGGGCGAGTTTGGAGCCGCCGTACCAGACGGGTTCGCCGGCCGCGTTGGTGTCGCCGGGGGCGGCGAGGCTGTAGCCGATGACGTCGCCGGTCTCGGGGCCGAGTCGTGTCTTGACCTTGATGCCGAGGGACTGCAGCACGGTGAAGTAGTCGGCTTCGTTGTGTACGGCGGCGGCGACCGCGTATGCCTGATCGCGCAGCCAGTGCCGTGCCGTGACCGTCTGGCCCTGGCGCTCGGCCTTGGTGCGTTCGGCACTGGTGGGGGTGCGGGGCGCGGTGAGGTCGCCGGACTTCAGGCGGCGCAGACCGAACTCCGCCTCGATCTTGCGGCACTCCGCCTGGGCGCGCTGTCCGTCGCGGTGGGTGCGCGGGCGGCGTCCGTCGGCGCGGACGGTGGTGGCCATGAGGTGGATGTGGTCGTCGGCGTGGCGCACGGCGATCCACCGGCATGCCTTCTCGTCTCCGTCAGGGGCGATGCCGGTGGCGTGCACGATGCGGCGGGCGACTTCGGCCCACTCGGCGTCGGTGAGGTAGCGGTCGCCGGGCGCGGTACGGACCGGGCAGTGCCAGACGTGCTGGGGTGGTTTCTTGCCGCCCAGTTCGCGGGTGCGCAGGTCGACGTGGGTGTCGAGGCGCTTGGCGAGCTGGGAGTAGGTGGCTGTAGGGTCGCGGCCGGGGTCGGGGGCGCCGGCCATGTCCCAGGCGGCGACGATGTGCGGGTCGGTGTGTTCGTCGCGGCGGCCGGGGCCGAAGAGGTAGACGATCAGTCCGCGGGAGTCGGAACCGGTGGAGACGTCAGGAACCATGCGCGGTGCCTTCCGCCAGGAGCTGGTCGATCAGCCGGTAGCTGCTCTCGGCTGCTTGCTCGACGCGGTCCAGCACCGCCTCGGCACGCTCGGGCACCGTTCCTTGGTGGATGGCCGCGGTGATCTGGTTGAGGTTGCCGCCGATGCGGTTTAGCGCGACCGTCTGTGCCTCGACGGCCTCGATCAGCGGGCGGGCCGGGTCGTCCTCCGGGCTGCCGACCAGCTCCGCCTTGCCGAGGGCGACGGCCAGGGCGGCGTCGCCGACGAATCCGGCGAACTTCTGACCGCGCTGGTGGGCGGCGGCGCTGATCACGCTTACAGCTGTCCGTGTGAAGCGGATGGTCTTCTCCTGGTCGCGCTTCTCGACCGTGCGCTTGCGGTTCATCAGTGCGGGCAGGGCGGGGGCGTCGAGGTCCCGCCAGGAGGGCTGCTCGACGGGCGGTTGGACGTCGGTCGGTGCCTGGGGGCGGAGGGCGGCGGAGTCGGCTATGACCCCTTCCAGCTCGGGCGCCCCCTGGCGCTCGGCCTTCTCCTCCGCCACCCCTGGGGCGGGGGCAAGCGCGGACGAAGCCTCGTTAGAGGCTCGTTCGCTCCAGCTTGCTGCTGATCGGCGGGTCAGGCCGAAGAGCTTCTTGCGGCGGCGGGTGGGGGAGTTGTCGGTGCTCGTTTCGGGCATGGTGGTGCTCCGGTGATCGTGTGGGGTGGGGCTTCGTCACGTCCGTTGCATCCGTCCCGTAGCTGGTCAGGACAGGTACGGAGGCGGTTGCAGGTACGGAGTGATCCGTATCGGCGAGGAACTCCGTCCCCGCGCTGACCTGCGCGGGGACGGATGCGACGGATTGATACGGAGCTGGGGTCAGCGAGTGGGCCTGGGGCCGGCAGGCCCGCCGGGCGGGCCGATGGGCAGCGTCCCGGACGGAGGGGCCGGCGGCTTGCCCTGGGCCCGACGTGCGACCACGGCCTCGCCGGCTGCGGGGCCGGCTGGGCGGGGTCGGGGCAGTAGCGGGCCCAGGCGTCGAGGAACTGGTTACGGGCGTATGCCTTGGCCTGCCTGCCGTTCTCGAAGCGGTGGTTGGCCGGGCTGATGCCGAAGTCGCGCAGCAGGTTGGCCAGGTGGTAGGCGTTCAGGCCCTTCGTCCCGTACTCGGCCCACGGCGCCTCGGCATCCTGGAGGAGGGCGGCGAGCAGGTCGTGGCTGCGCAGCGCCTCCTGGTCGCCCTGTTGCTCGAAGACGCGGCGGATGTCCCGGAGCAGCCGGGTCTTCAGCGTCGTCTGTTCGTCCTGGACCAGCTCGGTGCGGGTCATCGACAGGCAGGTGGCGCGGGCCTGGGCGGGCCAGTGGCCGCCGGCCAGGTCTGCGACGATCACCAGGGGCTCCCAGGTGTCCGCGGCCCGGACCTCGACCGGCATCGGTGGCACCAGCCGGTGCGCTGCCCCGCGCAGTGGGGTCAGCCATGCGGCCAGTCGGTCGCGCAGCGCGTTCAGTTCCGGGACGGAGTGCCGGGAACGGAAGGGGGCGACCTTCTCGCCGGGCTTGCGCTTCTGCATGCGGAGCACGACGGCGCGGTCCATGATCGTGTCCGGCAGATCGCCGATGCCTGCCAGCGCGGCCATGGCGAAGGTGGGGAACGCGGTCGGCTTGTGTTCCGGGCCGGAGATCCGCCAGGCGGGGCGGTTGCGCTGGTGTCCAGCGTTCAGCAGGCCCCGGAGGTCCTCCTTGTCGCCGGCCTTGGGGCCGAAGATGGTGTCGGCCTCGTCCACCAGCAGTGTCGGCGGGTCCTCGCCGATGATCCGGAAGACCACCGCCGGCGAGGTGTTCACGGTCATCATCGGCCTGGACACGGTCTCGTGGAGTACGTCAAGGACACGGGACTTTCCGCAGCCCTTGGTCGGTCCCACCACCGCCAGGCGCGGCGCGTGCTGGAGGGCGGGCTGGATGTGGGAGGCCGCCACCCAGAGGGTGACAGCGGTCAGTGCCTCCTCGCTCGGCAGCACGACGTACCGGCCAATCGCGGCGCGCAGCTCGTCCAGTACGGCGGTCCCGTCCTGGTCCCGATCCGCCGTGAGACCGGCGCGCTCGCGGTCCTCGGTCCCCGGTCCGGGTTCGGGGACCGCCCCCGGAGCATCGTGGTGATCGCGGGCAACCGGGATCGACGGTCCGGGTTCGCCGTCCGACTGACCGGAATTCTTCGTCCGGTCCTCGGCTTCCGGACCGGGTCGATGATCCGGGTTCGGGGTCCGGTCCGGTAGGCCGCTGAGCTGCGCGTTCTCCGTCGGTCCGGGTTCCCGGTCCGGGTTGACCGGAACTCCGGTCGGGGTTTCGGTCGCGGTTCGGTCCGGTTCCGGACCGACCGGACCAGCGCCACGGTCCGGTCGGTCACCGGTCCCCGGAGAGGTGGACCGGCCGTCCGCTCGGTCCGGACTTCGCCATGGGATGCCCTGGCCGGGGACCGCAGCGGCAGGCCAGACGACCTTGTGGGATGTGTTCGGGGCGGCGGGGGACGTAGAGTCCTCCATCGACGTTCCTCTCAGGTGAGGGACGGGACGGGCAAGGTCCCGCCCCTCACCGGTTCGTTCGTTCAGGGATGGGCGACGTGCAGGGGAATCTCCGGCCCTCGGCGTTGGCGCGCCGGGGGCCGTTGCTGTGTCTGGGCCTGTCGGCGGCTCACGAGGCCAGGCCCCATTCCTCCTGGCCGTCGATCAGCGTGCGCTCGTAGCGCAGCAGCTCGGCCTCGGGGTAGAGCACCCGCTTGCCGACCTTGATGCCGCGCGGCCCCTTCTTGATCTGACGCCAGTAGCGGACGGTGCTTTCGGCTGTGCGGTAGCGCTCGGCGACCTCGGCGGTGGTCAGGTATCGCAATGCATTCCCATTCGGCTAGGTGGCGATTCGATCTGCATAGTGTTGTACCCGGCGATCCCCGGTTACCCAAATCGGGAAGCCCGTGTTTCAATTTGGATAGCGATGGTGATGATGGAGGTTCGATGGCAGGCGACAGGCCCGAGGGCGGCGAGGTGCCGCTGCTCTACAGCGAAGGGAACGTGGCCGCGCGTGTGGCCCTGGAGCGCGAGGTCAGAGGGTGGAGCACGACCGAGCTGGCGGAGCGGGTGACCAGAGCGGGCATCAAGATGAACCAGACAGCGGTCTGGCGCATCGAGAACGGCACCCCTCGCCGACGTATCAACCTCGATGAGGCCCTCGCCTTCAGCCGCGTCTTCGAGCTCCCTCTCGAAGAGCTGATGTCCCCACCTCTGGAGGGGCTCGACATCGGCAGCCGGCGGCTCGTTCAAGAGGCCGTCGAGGCGTTCTACGAGGCCCGCGACGCGCGCGACCGCCTCCACCGCGCCGTGGTCGCCATCGCTGACCACATCAAGGCCCACCCCGACAGCTCGCGGGCCATCCACGAGCAGTGCCTCCGTCTCATGGGCGACGAGCGCGACGCTCGCACCCTCAGCGGCGACATCGAGGACGGCGGCCACTACTGACAACCGACATGAAGGAGAGCTCACTTGGCCAACATTCAGAAGCGCCCCAACGGCAAGTGGCGGGCCCGGTACCGCGACCTCGACGGTAAAGAGCACGCCCGCCACTTCGAGCGGAAGCTCGACGCCCAGCGCTGGCTCGACGAGGTCACGGCCAGCATGGTCACCGGCCAGTACGTCGATCCGCGTGCCGGCCGCGTCACCTTCGAGAAGTACGCCGAGAAGTGGGAGAGCTCGCTCATCGTCAGTGAGGCCGGCGAGCGCATCACTGACAATGCGCTGCGGCTCCACCTCGTACCGGCGCTCGGAGCCCGCTCCATGGCGGCGATACGCCGCAACGACATCCAGGTGCTCTTCAAGCACCTCTCCGACCAGCTCGGCCCCGGCAGCGTGCGGAACGTCTACGACGTCCTCGTACGCGTCATGACGGCGGCCGTGGACGACAAGGTCATCGCCTCCAGCCCGTGCCGCAGGATCACCCTCCCCGTCATGCCGGACGAGGAGGTCACCCCGCCCACGGTCGAGCAGGTCGAGGCGATGGCACGCGTGATGCCGCCGTATATCCAGGCGGCGATCGTCACGCTCGCCGGGTCAGGCTTGCGAATAGGCGAGTTGCTCGGCCTCAAGGTGTCGGACGTCGACTTCAAGGCCGGCACCATCCGCGTCGAGCGGCAGCGGCTCCAGTCCGGGAAGATCGGGCCGCCGAAGACCGCCAAGTCGCGGCGCACGGTCCCAGTCGGCGAGGTCGTCACCGACGCGCTCCTCGCGCATCTCGCTGCACGTCCGTCCAAGGAGTGGCTGTTCACCATGGAGGAGGGCGAGCCACTCAACTACCGGCGGTGGAAGACCGAGTGGAACGGGGCCCGCAAGGCGCTCCAGGCGGCTGAGAACGGAGCCGCCGAGCGCGAGGCCCGTAAGGCTGTCGAGCTGCCGCACATGGTCACCCACGACCTGCGGCAGTTCTACGCCTCCGCGCTCACCGCCGGCGGCGCGAGCGTCAAGCAGGTGCAGTTGGTCCTCGGGCACGCGTCCGCCGTCATCACGCTGCGGATCTACGCGCACCTGTGGCCGGGCGAAAAAGACCGCACCCGGGCCGTCATGGGCGCCGTGTTCGGCGGCCTGCGGACCGGGTGCGGACAGCTAAGCGGCGCGACCCACGAAAGTGCAGGTCAGGTCGCCTAGAGGGAGATCAGGCCTTCTTGGTCTCCCAGAAGATGCGGTCGATCTCGGCGATGAGCTCCAGCGCCTTCTCGCCCGTCTTCGGGTCCGTCGACGCCTTGGCGGCCGAGAGGGCCTTCAGGGTGTCGTTGACCAGCTGGTTGAGCTCGGGGTACTTCTCGAAGTGCGGGGCCTTGAAGTAGTCGCTCCAGAGCACCGAGACGTGGTGCTTGGCGAGCTCCGCGCGCTGCTCCTTGATGACCGTGGCGCGGGCGCGGAAGTGCGCGTCCTCGTTGGCCAGGTACTTCTCCTGGACAGCCTTGACGGACTCGGCCTCGATGCGGGCCTGGGCCGGGTCGTACACGCCGCACGGGAGGTCGCAGTGGGCGCTGACCTTCACCTTGGGGGCAAACAGGCGGGAGAGCATTGAGCCGTCCTTCCTCGTGATCGTCTTCTCAGGTGGGACATTACTCGGTGAGAAGGGCGATTTCGCGGTCGCCCCCTGGTGCTTAGGTCAAAAGTCCAGGGTCACCATGGGACTCGTGTACGAGTGGACGAGCCGGCGCGTGGGCGGTCGCGCGGGTGGAACGGGAGGTGCCGGGTGAGGGAATCGGGGCGGGAGCGGGTGGCGGAGGCCGGGGCTCCGTTCGGGATCGCCGAGGTGACGGGGGTGTCCATGGTGCCCACGCTGCTCCACGGGGACCAGTTGCTCGTGCACTACGGGGCGCGGCTGCGCCCGGGGTGCGTGGCCGTGGTCCGGCATCCGCTCCAGCAGGATCTGCTCATCGTGAAGCGGCTGATCGAGCGACGTGACGGCGGCTGGTGGGTGCTGGGCGACAATCCGGACGCGGAGGGCGACAGCCGGGTCTTCGGGGCCGTACCGCCCGAGTTGGTTCTCGGGCGGGTGCGGGCGCGCTACCGGCCGCTGACGCCGGGGCGTCAGCGCTCGCCGGGGGTGACGCTCTCCTGGCTGTTCTCGGCGCTGAGGCCGGTGGGGGCCGGCCGGTCGGCCTCCTGGCGCTTGCGGGCCCGGTAGGCGGCCACGTTGGCGCGGGTGGCGCAGCGGTCCGAGCAGTAGCGGCGGGAGCGGTTGGTGGAGGTGTCGAGGTAGGCGTTGCGGCAGGGGGCGGCCTGGCACAGGCCGAGCCGGTCGGCGCCGAACTCGGTGAGGTGGAAGGCGAGCCCCATCGCGGCGATCGCCGCGTATCCCGAGGTCGCGTTGGAGGGGTGGTCCGCGAGGTGCATGTGCCACCGGGGCCGGCCGTCCTCGTCGAGGGTGTCGTGGCCGGAGATCTGCGGGCTGACGGGGAACTCCAGGAGCAGTGAGTTCAGCAGGTCCACGGCGCCCGTGTGGTCGCCCTCGTCGGCCGCGGTGAAGACCGCCCGCAGCCGGGCCCGTACCGCGCGGAAGCGGGTGACGTCCGAGTCGGTGGCCCGGCGGGCCATCTGGGTGGCGGGACCGAAGAGCTCGCGGATGACCTCGACGGACGTCAGGGCGTCCTTGCTGCGGGCCGGCTCCTCGGTGTTGACCAGACGCACGGCGTAATCCGAGTAATAGGCCAGTTCCACTTGTAGTCCTTACTCCGGCGGGCTAGTGTCTCGGTCGGAAGGGGTAACGGTTGTTTCCCCTACGAGGGTATTACGAAGACGGGGAGGAACGGCGATGACCGGAACCGACTGGGCGGCCTGGCAGCAGAGCTGGGACCGTCAGCAGGAGTGGTACATGCCGGACCGTGAGGAGCGGTTCCGGGTGATGCTCGACATGGTGGAGGCCGTGGTGGGGCCCAAGCCCCGCGTCCTCGACCTCGCGTGCGGTACGGGAAGTATCACGGATCGGCTCCTCAAGAGGTTCCCGGAGGCGACCAGCACCGGCGTCGACCTCGACCCGGCCCTCCTCGCCATCGCCGAGGGGTACTTCGACGGGGACGAGCGCGTCACCTTCGTGACCGCCGACCTCAAGGACCCCGCCTGGGCCGCCCGGCTGCCCCACGACTCGTACGACGCCGTCCTGACCGCCACCGCGCTCCACTGGCTCCACAGCGAGCCCCTGACGGCCCTCTACGGGCAGCTCGCCGGTCTCGTCAGGCACGGCGGCGTCTTCATGAACGCCGACCACATGATCGACGAGACCACCCCCGCGATCAACGCCGCCGAGCGCGCGCAGCGCCACGCCGTCATGGACCGCGAGAAGACCGGCGGCGCCCTGGACTGGGCCGAGTGGTGGGCCCTCGCCGCCAAGGCCCCCGTCCTCGCCGAGCCCACCGCCCGCCGCTACGAGATCTACGGCGAGCACGCCGACGGCGACATGCCCTCCCCGCGCTGGCACGCGGACACCCTGCGCGCCGCCGGGTTCGCCGAGGCCCGGACCGTCTGGGCCTCGCCCTCCGACACCCTGGTCCTCGCGGTGAAGTAGTCACCCGGACGGGGAAAAGGGGCGGTACGGGAACCCCGTACCGCCCCTTTCGCCGTATCGCGCCCTACAGCACCTTCGACAGGAACGCCTTCGTCCGGTCGTGCTGCGGGTTGCCGAGGACGTCGCGCGGGTTGCCCGACTCGACGACCACGCCGCCGTCCATGAAGACGAGGGAGTCGCCGACCTCGCGGGCGAAGCCCATCTCGTGGGTGACGACGATCATCGTCATGCCCGAATCGGCGAGGTCCCGCATGACGTCGAGGACGTCACCCACCAGCTCCGGGTCGAGCGCCGAGGTCGGCTCGTCGAAGAGCATCAGCTTCGGCTCCATCGCCAGCGCGCGGGCGATGGCCACGCGCTGCTGCTGGCCGCCGGAGAGCTGGGAGGGGTAGTTGCTCGTCTTGTCGCTCAGGCCGACCCGGTCGAGCAGGCGCACGGCCCGCTCGCGGGCGACCGCCTTGGACTCGCCCTTCACCTGGATGGGCGCCTCCATGACGTTGGCCAGGGCCGTCATGTGCGGGAAGAGGTTGAAGCGCTGGAAGACCATGCCGATGTCGCGGCGCTGGACGGCGACCTCGCTGTCCTTCAGCTCGTAGAGCTTGCCGTTCTTCTCGCGGTAGCCGACGAGCTGGCCGTCCACGGAGAGCCGGCCGCCGTCGACGCGCTCCAGGTGGTTGATGCAGCGCAGGAAGGTCGACTTGCCGGAGCCGGAGGGGCCGACCAGGCAGAAGACCTCTCCGTTCTGGACCTCCAGGTCGATGCCGCGGAGGATGTGGGCGGCGCCGTAGGACTTGTGGACGCCCTCCGCCTTGACCATGGGCTGACCGGTCATGCCGCTGCCTCCGGGGAACGCTTGAACGTGGTGAGGTTCGTCTTGACCCGCTGCCAGGGGGTGGGCGGCAGGTTACGGGTCGAACCACGGGCGAAACGGCGCTCCAGGTAGTACTGGCCGACGCTGAAGACGCTGGTCAGCGCCAGGTACCAGATGGAGGCGACGAAGAGCATCTCCATCACGGCGCCGGCCGTGCTGCCGATGTTCGAGGAGGCCCGCAGGAGTTCGGTGTACTGCACGGCCGAGACCAGGGACGAGGTCTTCAGCATGTTGATGAACTCGTTGCCCGTCGGCGGCACGATGACCCGCATGGCCTGCGGCAGGACGACCCGCCCCATGGTCTTGGTCTGGGACATGCCGAGCGCGTGCGCCGCCTCGGTCTGGCCCTCGTCGACGGACTGGATGCCCGCGCGGACGATCTCCGCCATGTAGGCGCCCTCGTTGAGGCCGAGGCCGAGCAGCGCGACCATGAACGGCGTCATGACGTCGACGGTCTCGTTCTTGTAGATCGGCCCGAGGTTGATGTACTCGAAGATCAGCGACAGGTTGAACCAGACCAGCAGCTGCACGTACACCGGGGTGCCGCGGAAGAACCAGATGTACAGCCAGGCGACGGCGCCGGTCACCGGGTTCTTCGACAGGCGCATCACGGCGAAGACGATGCCGAGGACGAGGCCAAGCGCCATCGAGGAGACGCTGATGATCACGGTGTTCGCCAGGCCGTCGAGGATCGACGGGTCGAACAGCTTGTCCCACACCGTGTCCCAGATGATGTTGCCCTGGGAGAAGGCGTAGACGAGCCACCCGAGCAGCGCGACGACCACGACGCCGCTGACCCAGCGGCCGTAGTGGCGTACGGGGATGGCCTTGATGGCCTCGTACGGCGTGCCCGAGGGGCCGGAACCGGCCGGAGCGGCGGCCGGTTCCTTGGAGATCTTGTCAGTCACGACGACTGCCCTTCAGTGGAGCGGGAGGTCACTTGCCGGTGTCGACCGGGAAGGTCACTTGCCGGCGTTGACGGTGGCCGTCTTGACGGCGCTGTCCGACACGTCCCACTTCTTCAGGGCATCGGCGTAGGTGCCGTCCTTGATGATGGCGTCGAGCGCTTCCTTGATTGCGTCGCGCAGCTGGGTGTTGTCCTTGGAGACGCCGATGCCGAAGAGGCCGACGTCGCTCTGGTTGCCGACGACCTCGAAGTCGTTGCCGCCGCCGGAGGTCTTCGCGATGTAGGCGGCCACCGGGTAGTCGTTCAGGTCGGCCACGGCGCCGCCGGCCTTGACGCGGGTCTGGGCCTCGGCGTCGGTGTCGAAGGCCTGGATCGTCAGCTTGTTCGCGCCGCACTTGGTGGCCTGCGCCTTGAAGGTGTCCTCGTAGATCGTGCCGCGCTGGACGGCGACGGTCTTGCCGCAGAGGTCGTCGAGCGAGTTGACGCCCTGCGGGTTGCCCTTCTTGACCAGGAGGGAGACGCCGGAGCTGAAGTAGTCGACGAAGTCGATGCCCTTGCCGATCTTCTTCCCGTTGTCGTCCAGGCCCTCCTGGCGCTTCTTGTTGTCCGTCATCGAGGACATGATCACGTCCTGGCGACCGGTGTAGATCGAGGTGATCAGGCCGTCGAAGGTGCCCGAGGTGAACTCGAACTTGACGCCGAGCTGCTTGCCCAGGGCCGCGGCGATGTCGGGGTCGACGCCGACGATCTTGCCGCCCTCGGTGAACTCCATCGGGGCGTACGAGGCGTCGGTGCCGACCTTGATGACGCCGGCCTTCTGGATGTCGGCGGGCAGCTTCGAGAACAGCGGGGCGGCGTTGGCGGAGCCGCCGCTCTTCGTCGGGGTGGTGGAGCCGCCCTCGGTCTGGTCGCCACAGGCGGTCAGCAGCACGGAGCCGGCGACCGCGATGGCGGCGACCGCGGCAAGACGGGAGGTGCGGGTCTTGGCGGTCGTACAGCGCGTGGAGCGTGCGGTCATGATCGGGTTCCTCCGGCGTGTGAGGGAGTTGCCAGTGGCCACGTACGGCTCTTCGAGTGTCGTGACCTCGTGTGATTACGGCATCTTGCCATTCGGACCGCCTCAAACCGACGGCCACGGATGTCAAAATCGGATAACGGGTGACCCCCGAATGCCAACAGGCCGGTACATCAGGGCCGGATCATCTGCTGCATCCCTTCCACGGCACCGAAGAATTTCCTGTGGATCTCGCCATTCGGACGACACGAAGGGCGCCAATCGGGTGCTTGAAGCACCTATATGGACATGGGGTGACGTGTCGTCCTCCGTCCGTGTCCGGATGCGCTCGGTATGAGTCGCGTCACCGAACGGATATGGACTCGTCCGCGGTGCCGTCCGTCCGGTAAGAAGGATCCTTACACCCCTCATCCGGGGCTCAGGGCGCGTTGTGCGGCGCGCCCGCGCGGCTGCCAGACACGGCGGCCGCGGTGCCTCCCCACCCCTCCTCAACCAGGAGTGGCCACCCTCAAATGAAACAGACTTAAGGGGTCAACCCAATGGCAGCGGAGATCGTCAATCCTCGCAATGACAGTGGTACGGAAGGAGCTCCGGAGGAGCCCTTCGATCCTGTCTTCGCCCTCCACCGGGGCGGCAAGATGGCCGTCCAGGCCACCGTTCCCGTGCGGAACAAGGACGACCTGTCCCTCGCGTACACGCCCGGCGTCGCCAAGGTGTGCACCGCGATCGCCGAGCAGCCCGAGCTGGTCAACGACTACACCTGGAAGTCCCAGGTCGTGGCCGTCGTGACCGACGGTACGGCCGTGCTCGGCCTCGGCGACATCGGCCCGGAGGCCTCCCTCCCGGTCATGGAGGGGAAGGCCATCCTCTTCAAGCAGTTCGGCGGCGTGGACGCGGTCCCGATCGCCCTCGCCACCACCGACACCGACGAGATCGTCGAGACCGTCGTCCGGCTCGCCCCCTCCTTCGGCGGCGTGAACCTGGAGGACATCTCGGCCCCGCGGTGCTTCGAGATCGAGCGCAAGCTCCAGGAGCGCCTCGACATCCCCGTCTTCCACGACGACCAGCACGGCACCGCCATCGTCACCCTCGCCGCCCTCCGCAACGCGGCGAAGCTGACCGGCCGGACCCTCGGCGACCTGCGCGCGGTCATCTCCGGCGCCGGCGCGGCCGGGGTGGCCATCGCGAAGTTCCTCCTGGAGGCCGGACTCGGCGACGTGGCCGTCGCGGACCGCAAGGGCATCGTCAGCCGCGACCGGGAGGACCTCAACCCGGTCAAGCGCGAGCTCGCCGAGCTCACCAACAAGGCGGGCCTCACCGGCTCCCTGGAGACCGCCCTCGCCGGCGCCGACGTCTTCATCGGCGTCTCCGGCGGTACGGTCCCCGAGGCGGCCGTCGCCTCCATGGCCCCGAACGCCTTCGTGTTCGCCATGGCCAACCCGAACCCCGAGGTCCACCCCGACGTCGCGCACAAGTACGCGGCCGTCGTGGCGACCGGCCGTTCGGACTACCCGAACCAGATCAACAACGTCCTCGCGTTCCCCGGCATCTTCGCCGGCGCGCTCCAGGTCCGGGCCTCCCGGATCACCGAGGGCATGAAGATCGCCGCGGCCAACGCCATCGCGGACGTGGTCGGCGAGCAGCTCGCCGCCGACTGCGTGATCCCGTCGCCGTTCGACGAGCGGGTCGCCCCGGCCGTCGCGGCCGCGGTCGCCGCCGCCGCCCGCGCGGAGGGCATCGCCCGCCGCTGACGCGCCGCCACCCCGTGAGGGGCCCCGTCCTGGTGCAGGACGGGGCCCTTTTCGTGTGGGGGCTTTCGCGGGCCGGGGCCGGGGTCTCGCCGGCGGCCCGGCAGGGACGTGCGTCACAGCGGTGGGCGGTTCCGCCGCGGGGCCGGTGACCCTACGCTCATGGGCATGTTCGCTGCCTACGCCGCCCGGATCGATCGTGACCAGCCCCTGAACGGCCTCGTATTGGGTGAACGGCCCGAGCCCGAGGTGCGGGACGGGTGGACGACCGTCACCGTCAAGGCCGCCTCCCTGAACCACCACGACCTGTGGTCGCTGCGCGGGGTCGGGCTGCCCGAGGAGAAGCTGCCCATGATCCTCGGCTGCGACGCCGCCGGGATCGACGAGGACGGCAACGAGGTCGTCCTGCACTCCGTGATCGGCCAGACGGGTCACGGCGTCGGACCGGACGAGCCCCGGTCCATCCTCACCGAGCGCTACCAGGGCACCTTCGCCGAGCGGGTGACCGTGCCCCGTTGGAACGTGCTGCCCAAGCCGAAGGAGCTCTCCTTCGAGGAGGCGGCCTGTCTGCCGACCGCCTGGCTGACCGCGTACCGCATGCTCTTCACCAACGCCGGTGTACGGCCCGGGGACTCGGTGCTCGTGCAGGGCGCCGGCGGTGGTGTCGCCACCGCCGCGATCGCCCTCGGCAAGGCGGCCGGGCTGCGGGTCTTCGCGACCAGCCGGGACGAGGCCAAGCGCAAGCGGGCCGTCGAGCTGGGCGCGGTCGACGCGTTCGAGCCGGGTGCGCGGCTGCCGCAGCGGGTGGACGCGGTCATCGAGACCGTCGGCGCCGCCACCTGGTCCCACTCGGTCAAGTCGCTGCGGCCCGGCGGCACGCTGGTGATCTCGGGCGCCACGAGCGGCGACCGGCCCGCGCACGCCGAGCTGACCCGGATCTTCTTCCTCGAGCTCAAGGTCGTCGGCTCGACCATGGGTTCCAAGGACGAGCTGGAGGACCTGCTGTCCTTCTGCGCGGCGACGGGCGTCCGGCCGGTGGTCGACGAGGTCCTGCCGCTGGACCGGGCGCGGGAGGGCTTCGAGCGGATGGCCACAGGCGAGCTCTTCGGAAAGATCGTTCTGACGACCTCGTGACGACCTCTTGATGACTCGTCGGGAGGACTGATGGGATCTCCGGCACGTGAAACGTGAACAACGCTCACTTCCTCGTGCCGGAGGTCCACCTTGTCGCGAACCACCCACGCATGGCGAACCACCCTTGTCGCGGGCGCCCTCGCCGCCGCGCTGATCGCCCCCACTGTCCCTGCCGCCGCCGCTGCTCCCGCCGGTGTGGAGGCCGGCGGCGACGCGATACCCGTCCTCACCGACGAGCGGGGCCGCGCCCTCACCCTGCGCGGCTGGAACGTCGAGGACAAGGCGAACCGTGGTGCCGCCGCCCTCTCCGCGATCACCGAGCGGCACTTCCGCGACATGCGGGCCAAGGGGTTCAACTTCGCCCGGCTCCTCGTCTTCTGGGACGACCTGGAGCCCCGGCCCGGTGAGTACAGCAAGGACTATCTGCGGAAGATCGAACGGATCCTGGACTGGGCCGAGAAGCACGACGTCAAGGTCCTCATCGACGCCCACCAGGACGTGTTCGGGCCCGCCTTCGGCCATCGCGGCGTGCCCGCCTGGGCGACCAGGACCGACGGACTGCCCTTCACCCCGCACCCCGACGACTGGTTCTCCGAGTACTTCGAGCCCGCCGTGCAGCGCGCCTTCACCCACCTCTACGAGGACGAGGACCTGCGGCGCGCCCAGGCCCGGATGTGGCGGGTGCTCGCCGACCGCTTCGAGGACCACCCGGCCGTCCTCGGCTACGACCTGATCAACGAGCCGATGGGCGAGCTGAGGGAGGGGGAGGACCTGCCGACCGCCGCCCGGCGCATCGAACGGGACCAGCTCACCCCGATGTACAACCGGCTCGCGGACGCGGTCCGTTCGGTCGACCGGGACGGCTGGATCTTCGTCGAGCCGACCCCCATCGTGGGCGAGGGGGTGCCCACCGGACTCGGCCGGATCGACGACCCGAAGGTCGTCTACGCCCCGCACTTCTACAACACGGGCATGGAGGCCGGCGCCGACTACGACCCCGCCGCCCGCTGGATCGAGACCTACGAGCAGGCCGTCACCCAGTACCCCAAGGAGTACAAGGTGCCCGTGGTGGTGGGCGAGTGGGGCCCGCTGAACAACTCCCTGCCGAACATGAACCGCTTCTACCGCGAGGCCATGGCCTCCCTCGGCCGCTACGGCTCCGGCTGGGCGGGCTACGTCTGGTGCTACGGCGGCGGCTACTGCGCGGTGGACGGCGCCGGCACCTTCCGTACGAACAAGGAACTCACCGCCGAGCCGTACGCGGAGGCGGTGGCCGGCACGGTCCGCTCGGCCTCGTACGACTCGGGGGCCAGGGTCTACCGCCTGTCGTACGACTCCGCCGGGCGCCGCGGCTCCCGGGTCACCGAGCTCTCCCTGCCGCCCGGCACCTGGCGGGTGACGGCCCGGGGCGGGGCACTGGTGCTCCGCAAGGAGGCGGGCAGGGCCTGGGTCCTGGCGGCCCCCGGCGCCCGGGTGACGGTCACGGTCACCCGGGGCTGAGGACCCTCCGCCGCGCGACGGAGGGTGAAGACCTGCCGCCGCGCGGCCGAGGGGTTGAGGACCCTTCGTCGCGCGGCCGAGGGGCTTCGCCGCGCGGCTGCCGCGTGCGGCTAGTGCTTCGGGTGGGAGCGGAGGAGGCCCGTGATGCGGATCGCCGCCGTCGCCAGCTGGTCGCGCGTCTCGGCCAGCTGGTCCTGGCTCACCCCGTGGTCGCGGGCCGCGTCCCGGACCTCGTCGCGGAAGCGGTCGAGGAGCCGGTCGAGGTCGCGGGCCGGGTCGCCCGAGCCCTCCGTCTCCCGCGCCCACTCCGGCACCTCGTCCGGCGCCGTCGTGAACCCCTGGTCCGGGCCGGCGGCCTTCGGGTGGGTCGTGCCCGCGACGAGGCCGCCGAGCTGGGCCGTGATGTCCGAGATCCCCTCCCAGACCGCCTTGGGCCAGTCGCCCCGGGCGAAGCGGTCCTGGACCTCCTCCTGGACCTGCTGGGCGATCCGCTGGAACTCCTTCGCCTGGTGGCGGGCGGACGTCGCCTCGGCGCGGGCCTGGCGGGCCTGCTCCTTCCACTCCTGGCCGACCCGGCGGAACTCCTCCTTGGCCTCCGCGAACTTGGCCTCGGTGAACGAGGAGGCCCCCGCCGAGCGGGTCCGGCCCGCCGCCGCGCGCATCTCGCTGCGCACCCGGCCGGCCGCGCCGCGCACGTCCTCGCGGATCTCCGCCGCCAACTCCGAGACCGACTCGCGGATCTCCCGCTCCAGGTCGTCCAGTTCGGCGCCGCGCCCGGCCAGTTCGGCGCGGCCCGCGTCGGTGATCGAGTAGACCTTGCGGCCGCCCTCGCTGGCGTGGGTGACGAGGCCCTCGGCCTCCAGCTTGGCCAGGCGCGGGTAGACCGTGCCCGCCGAGGGCGCGTACAGCCCCTGGAATCGCTCCTCCAGGAGGCGGATCACCTCGTAGCCGTGGCGCGGGGCCTCGTCGAGCAGCTTGAGCAGATAGAGACGCAGGCGGCCGTGCGCGAAGACGGGCGGCATGTCAGAGCACCTTTCCGGTCGCGGAGGGGGCGGAGGGGGTGGTGTCGTCGTCCTCTTCGGGCTCGGGACGGCGGAGCAGGGCGATGGAGCCGGAGACGGTGGTGGCCTTGAGCGTGCCCCGGCCGGAACCGAGGGTGCCGGTGACGGACTTGGTGCCCCACTGGCCGGAGACCCGGAGGTCCTCGAAGGCGTTCGACACGGAGCCCGTCGTGGTGTTGGCCTCCACGCGGGCGTCCGCCGGGTGCGGCAGGCGGATGGCGACCTCGCCGGAGACGCTGGCGAGCCGGATGTCGGCGGGCGGCCCGTCGAGGTCGCCGGGGTCGAGGTCGATGACCATGTCGCCGCTGACCGTCTCGGCCCGCACGGAGGCGCCCGCGCCCTCGATCACCGTGACGTCACCGGTGACGGAGTTGATCCGGAGGGCGCCCGTGACCGACTGGGCCTCCAGGGTGCCCGAGACGCTCTCGGCGCGGACCGGGCCGGAGAGCCGGAGCAGGGTGGTGTCGCCGGAGACGCCGCGCACCTCCGTACGCCCCGAGATGCCGGTGACGACGGCCTCGGCGCCGACCACGCCCACCTCGACGTCGACGCCCGCGGGGACGGCGACGGAGACGACGGCCCGGCGGCGGTACTCCTTGCGGTCGAGCCACTTGAGGACGCTCTTCCACTGGAGGTCCTCGTAGCTCACGGTCAGGGTGGAGCCGTCCTGCGACACGATCAGCGGCGGGCCGTCGATCTCGGAGACCTCCACGCGGGCGGAACTCTCGTCCGTCCCCACCACGTTCACCGCCCCGTTGACGATGCGGACCTGCACGCGGGCCACGGGGCCGGCCGGTGACAGTTTCGTCGGCTCGGTGACGGACCACTCTGTCATGGTGCTGACCTCCCGTATCGGCAACGCAACATATCGCGTCTCTCGCTGAACACGATATATCGCGGCCAAGTGAAGTCAACCCTGACTCACCCCTGACAGGGTGGGGGCAATCACCGTCGTACACGGACAAATTGGCCTAGCGTAGGCCCCATGAACGCGACATCCGGACCGCATCCTGCCGGGGCACTGCTGCTGTGCCGTGCCGAGCCCCCGGCGGTCCGGCCGCCCGCCCAACTCCTCCGCGAGCGGCTGCTCCTCGCCCCCGCGGGCGACGACTGGAGCGTGCTCGTGCCGGAGGGCACGCCCTGGCTCCACGGCGGGGAGCCCGTCGAACAGGTCGTCACCGGCTGGGCCACCGCCCTCGCCGTCCCGGCCGCCGGCCGGCCCGTCGTCGCGCTCTGGTGGGACCGGGACCGCGCCGGACTCACGCTCGCCGCCGGCTTCCGCCGCACGGTCGGCTACACCTGGCTCGCGGACGGCACCCCCGTCGGCGAGGACGAGGCCATGCGCACCTTCGCCGCCCGGCTCGCCCTCGACCCCGTCCTGGACGTCCAGGCCCTGGAGCCGCTCACCCGGCCCGACCCGGACGCCGACGCCCACAGCCGGCTCCTGGGCGTGGTCGCCGTCCTCGGCCGCGCCGGGCTCGCCCTGCCGACCGGGCTGGCGCCCGGCGAGAGCGCCGAGCGGCTGCGCTCCGTGGCCCTGGCCGAGGGCGCCGAGCAGCTCGAAGGGTCCGGCAGCGGTGTCTCCGCCGCCGGAACGCAGCTGAAAGCGTGGGGAATGGACGCCGTACGCGCCGAACTGGACGTCGTGGAGGGCAGCCCGCTCGGCCCGTACCTGCGCGGCCCCAGGGCGCGCCTGCTGGGCGGTGCGCAGCTCGTGGCGGGGGTGCCGCTGCTGCTCTGGGGGCTCGGCCGCCGCAGCGGCGGCTGGGCGACGGCCGGAGCCCTGCTCGTCGCGCACGGCGCCCTCGGCCTCGTCTACGACCGGCTGCGCGAGGGCTGACCCGCCCTGCTCGCCGTACCCGCCCTGCTCGCCGTACCCGCCCTGCTCGCCGTACCCGCCCTGCTAGCCCTACTCGTCCTCATCCTCGTCGTCGTCGAGACGGGCCAGCCAGGTCGCGAGGCGCTCGACCGGCACCTCGAAGTCGGGATTGAGGTCGACGAACGTCCGCAGCTGCTCGGCGAGCCACTCGAAGGTGACCTCCTCCTCGCCTCGCCGCTTCTCCAGTTCCTCGATGCCACGGTCGGTGAAGTACATGCGATCAGGATAGGCCGTACCCCTCACGTCCCCTGTCGCCCGTCAGTCCCACCGACTAGCCTTCCCCATCATCGTTTCGGGGAGCGGGGGCGCTGTGACTCACGGGATCGCTCGGATTCGGCTCGACGACGGCACGCCCGTGTGGGCCCGGGTCAGTGACGTGCAGGAACTCGGCAGAGGCGGTGGTTTCCAGGACACCGGTGTCAGGGACCGGGTGGTCTCCATGGCCGGCGGGCTCACGGACGTGGTGCGCGGGGTGGTCGGTTCGCTGCGCGCCGGGCTCGACCCGCAGGGCCCGGTGGAGGTCGCCGTCAGCTTCGGCGTCGAGCTGGCGGCGCAGTCCGGCAAGGTGATCGGGGTCCTCGCGGACGGCTCGGGCAAGGCCTCCGTCAGCGTCTCCCTGACCTGGACCGAACCGGGCCCCGCGGCCCCCGCGCCGCCCGCACCCGAGCCCCCCGCACCGGACCCGGCGGCCGACGAGCACGCATGAGCGCCTTCGACGCTCTCGTGCGCCCCGCACTGGTACGCATCGCGGCTCCCGGTGGCGGGTATGACCCGCTCGGCGACCGGTACTGGGGCACCGGCTTCTTCATCGCCCCCGGCTGGGTGCTGACCTGCGCCCATGTCGTGGCCGAGGGGGGAAGCGCGGTGTGGAGGAGCGAGCCGGCCGTCGGCATCACCTGGGAGGACGGCAAGACCACCCGGGAGACCACCGGCACCGTCGTGCTCGCCCTGCCGCGTCCCGACCGCCCGGACGACCCGCCGGACCGGTGGGCCTTCCCCGACCTCGCGCTCGTCCGGGTGCCCGGCGCCCAGAAGGCGTCCTGCGTGCGGCTCAGCGAGCGCCCGCCGGTCCCGCCCACCCCCGTCGGACTGCACGGCTGGTCCCGGGAGACGGGGGAGCTCGGCATCCGGCACGTCCACGGCACCCTGATCGGCAGCGACGGCAAGGCGCTGATCACCGACTGGGTCATGCCCGTCGAGGGCTGCTCCGGCGGCCCCGTCGTCGACCACCAGCAGGGCGCCGTCGTCGGCCTCAACAAGGGCCGCGGCCGCGACGGCGGTGCCGTCGTCCCCGTCACCGCGCTGCGCGGGCTGCACGACCTGCCCGGCGGCGAGGCGATGGGCGAGGCGCTGCGCGCCCACGACCGGTACCACCTGGCGAGCTACCACTCCCTGGAGGACCGGCCCGACTGGACCCGCGTCCAAGGCGGCCTCGCCGGACCCGCGGGCGTCAAGCCGGGGCTTCGCACCGAGCTGTACGGCCACTTCGCGGAGCTGCCCGCGCCCACCGCGCCCGGCGAGATCATGGACCTGATCGACCAGGTCAAGGCCTGGATCAGGGACGACGACCTGCCGGACGCCCTGGAGCACGACCCGCGCACCTGGAGCGAGGGCGCCGGGCTGCTGCGCGGACTGCGGGCGCCCCGCAGGGACGGCGTCCGCGACCTCGACCTGGACGCGGTGCTCCTGTACGCGGCGCACGTCGCCCGGCACGTCCGCGGGCGGTACGGCGAGCGGGCCGACACCGGGGACCTCACCCGCTGGATCGCCGCCGCGTCGGGCGACGCCGACCGGTACCTCCGGCGCGAGATCGACCGGCTCGTCGGCCGGGGCAGGCCCGCGCATCTGTCCGTACGGGAACACCGCGCGCGTGCCGACGTGCTGCTGGAGATCGACACCCCCCGCTGGGGCCGGAGTTACCCCTGGCGGGTCAAGCTCCTCCTCGACGGGCACACCGTCAGCCCGCTCCACTGCGACGACCGGGGCGTCGAGCGGGCCCGCCTCAGGGAGACCCTGCGCGAGCCGCTCGCGGACGCCCTGCGGCGCGGTGACAGCGGACCCCATCTGGCCGCCGTGGAAGCGGTGCTGCCGCGCGAACTGTTCGACGAGCCCCTCGACACCTGGCGGCTCGAACCGCCCCAGGATCCGGACGGCGCCTGGGCGACCACCCTCGGCCAGCGCAGGATCGTCGTGATCCGCGACGCCCGCCGTCACGACCGGGAACCGGCCCCCGAGTGGCGCGAGCGGTGGGAGGCCGCCGAGCGCGGGCCGCTGCGGGCCGCCCCGCTGCGCGCCGAGGTGCCCGGCGCGGGCCAGGACGCCCACACCGCGCGCGTACGCCGGGAGACCTGGGCGGAGACCTACGACCGGCTCCGGGAGGCCGAGGGCGGCACCGTGCCGGTCTACTGCGGGCACGTGGGCGCCGGCGACGGACTCATGGCGATGAACGCGGCCCTCGCCGCCGGCCATCCGCTGGCCCTCTGGCGGACCGGGGCCCACGACCACACCGACTGCGCGGAGTTCCACGAGCGGGCCGACCGGCTGCTCGCCGCCGCCCTGACCGCCTGGGACGTCCGCGGCCCCGTCCGCTCGCTGCGCACCCGGGCGCAGGACCGGGCCGCCGGGCCCGAGTCCCGGGCCGCGCACGCCTGGGCGGAGAGCATCGCCGTCCTGCTCGACCCGCCCGACCGGCCGCCGCACGGCGGTCGCCTGGAGGCCCCGCCCCTGCTCGGCGAGGGGGACCAGTGACCGGTGCGCCCCTTGGGACGACGAGTTCGCGCCCCTTGCCGCCACGGCATCGGCAGCCCCCGCCGCCGGGCGGTACCTTCGACGGGCCCGGCATCGACACCACAGCCAGGAGGAGTCCATCGTGAACGATTGGCGGATCTACCGTGGTGCCGGTCTTCCGCACGACGAGATACAGCGGCTGCCCGCCCCGCCGCCCTGGCGCGACTTCTCCACGGGCAGCCCCGACGACACGCTGGCCGGCTCCGACCGGCGGCTCGGCGTCAAGCGCAGGCTCGTCCAGAACCACCACCCCCGGCCCGCCGAGACCGACGCCGTGAACGCCGCCCTGTACCTGCGGCGCCCGCTGCTCGTCACCGGCAACCCCGGTACCGGCAAGTCCACCCTCGCGCACGCCGTCGCCCACGAACTGCGCCTCGGGCGCGTGCTCCGGTGGCCCATCGTCAGCCGCACCACCCTCCAGGACGGCCTCTACCGGTACGACGCCATCGGGCGCCTCCAGGACGTCCAGCTGGAGCGCGCCCAGACGGGGGCGCCGGGCTCGGCCGCCGCGACCCCGGCCGGCATCGGCTCGTACATCAGGCTCGGGCCGCTCGGCACCGCCCTGCTCCCCTCCGAGCAGCCCCGGGTGCTGCTCATCGACGAGCTCGACAAG
This sequence comes from Streptomyces venezuelae ATCC 10712, assembly GCF_008639165.1. Classification (NCBI taxonomy): domain Bacteria; kingdom Bacillati; phylum Actinomycetota; class Actinomycetes; order Kitasatosporales; family Streptomycetaceae; genus Streptomyces; species Streptomyces venezuelae. Next base: position 5,333,255 of record NZ_CP029197.1, read on the forward strand.
AGCGACCTCGACCTGCCGAACGACCTCCTGAACGCCCTGGAGGAGGGCGAGTTCGCCATCCCGGAGCTGGAGCGGCTCGCCGACCGGGAGCCGGTCGTGGAGGTGCTCAGCGACGACGGCCGCAAGGTGGCGGTGCTGGGCGGCCGGATCCGCTGCACGACGTTTCCGTTCATCGTGCTCACCTCCAACGGCGAACGGGACTTCCCCGCCGCCCTGTTGCGCCGCTGCATCCGTCTGGAGCTCGAACCGCCCGGCGAGGAGCAGCTGCGCGCCATGATCGAGGCGCACCTGGGGACCGAGGCCGCCGCGGGCGACGGGGAGCAGGGGCTGGTCCAGCGCTTCCTCAACCGCGAGCCGGGCGAGGTCATCGCGACCGACCAGCTCCTCAACGCCCTCTATCTGACCCAGCACGCCTCCCGGGCCGAGCGGGTCACCAGGGAACGCATCGCCGACATGCTCATGCAACCGCTCGATCAGCCGAGGTGACGGTCGGATGCCCCGGACGCATCTGGAGGAGCTGACCCGCAGACTGCGGGCCGCCGGCCAGGACCTCACCGCCGAGGACGTCGCGGACGCCCTGTGGCTGGCCCAGTGGCTCCCCGGCCCGGACCGGGAACCGGAGGGACCTGACGGGCCGGAGGGCTCCGGGGGGACCGGGGGCGACCCGGACGGGGACGGGGCGGCGGACGGGACCGGCGCGCTACGGGGGGAGGGGGCCGCCGGGCCGGACGGGGGAGCGGCGGGCGGGCCGGCCGGCGCCCGCGAATCCGTCTCCCTCCACATGGCCACGCGCGCCACGGCAGCCGCAGGAGACACAGCGGGCACGGGAGGCGACGGGGCCACCGGCGAGACGGGGGCCGCGGGAGACCGGGGCGACACAGGCCCGGGCCGTACGGAGCGCCCCGCGACCCTCCCCGTCCGCGCCCCCGGCGCCAACGCCCTGCCCGGCCTCTCCGGCCTCCAGAAAGCCCTCCGCCCCCTCCGGGGCTACGCCCGCGCCCCCCACCGCCCCGGCGAAGGCACCCTCGACGAGGAGGCCACCGCCGAACGCAGCGCCGCCGCCGGCATCCTCACCCCCGTCCTGCGCCCCGCCGCCGGACGGCGCCCCGACATCCAGCTCCTCATGGACACCGGCCCCGCCATGGTCGTCTGGACCCGGATGGTCGAGGAACTCCGCCAGGCCTGCCAGCAGTCCGGCGCCTTCCGCGACGTCCAGGTGCACCGGCTGTACGACCCCGGGGAAGGGCCGCCGCTCGTCACCACCACCTCCGGCGCCGACGGGCGCCCCCGGCTGCGCCCCGTCGACCAGCTCCACGACCCCACCGGCCGCCGCCTCACCCTCGTCGTCAGCGACTGCGTCGGACCCCTCTGGCAGCGCGGCGCCGCCCAGCGCTTCCTGCGCCAGTGGCCCCGGCACGCCCCGCTCGCCCTCGTCCAGCCGCTGCCGCCGCGTCTCTGGCCGCGCACCGCGCTCCCCGCCGACCCCGGCACCTTCCAGCGCTCCGCGACCCCCGGCGGCCACACCGTCTTCCGCTCCGACGACGAACCCTGGGGGCCGCTCGTCCCCGGCCGCCGGGCCGTCCCCGTGCTCACCCCGACGCCCGAGGCCTTCGCCTCCTGGACCCGGCTCCACACCGGGCACGGCGGCAACGCCGTCCGTGGCTGGGCCGCCTGGCTCGACCCCGGCGCGGGGGAGCCGCGCGGGCCCCGCACCCCCCGCGCGCCCCGGAGCGACGAGGACCTGCTGCGCGCCTTCCGGGCCGGCGCCTCACCCGGCGCCCTGCGACTCGCGGTCCACCTCGCGGCCGCGCCGCTGACCCTGCCCGTCATGCAGCTCGTGCAGCGGGCCATGCTGCCCGACACCGGCCCCATGGAACTGGCCGAGGTGCTGCTCAGCGGGCTGCTGCGGCGACTGCCCGGCCCCACTCCGTACCCCTGCTTCAGCTATCCGCCCGGGATCCAGCAGCACTTCCTCGGGTCGCTCGACCCCAGTGCCGCCGCGCTCGTCCTCAAGCACTGTTCCGCGTACGTGGAGCGGAATTTCGGCCAGGGCATGCGCAACTTCCCGGCCCTCGCGGCCGCCCGCCTGGCCGGAACCGGAGCCGGAGCCGGAGCCGACGGCGACACCGAGTCCGGGACCGGAACCGGGACCGGGACCGGCACGGGGTCCGGTACGGGCCAGGGGACGGGCCTCGGTACGGGGACGGCCTGGGCCCCGGGCCGGGCCGCCGATCTCCCCGAGGCGACCGAGGCGACCGACGAACCCCTCGGGCCGGAAGGCGCCGAGACCGAGCTGTTCGCCCGCATCCCCGCGCGCGTGCTCCGCTTCTACCACCCCGACCTCGTCACCCCCGACCCGCTCACCGAGGCCCGCCGGCTGCTCGCCCAGGGCCGCGACCAGTCCGACCCCGCCCTCCTCGCCGGCGCCCGCGAGCGCGCCGAGGCGGCGCTCCCGGCCGAGCCCGTCGAGGCCCGGATCGTCCTCGCCCGCGCCCTGTACGCCGAGGCGGGCACCGCCGCCGCCCGCCGCACCGGCCGCCGCCCCGAACTCCTCGGCCAGGCCGCCGACACCCTCGTACGGGCCGGGGAGCTCAGCCGCACCGGCGAGGAGGCATGGGCCGAGGCCCGGCTCGAACTGGCCGTCGTCCACCACGCCCTGTGGCGCGACACCGACGAGACCGACCACCTCGACGCCGCCCTCACCGCCCTCGCCGAGGACGCCGACCGCTGGCCGGAAACCGCCCGCCACACCCTCCATCTGCGCCGCGGCCGGCTCCTCCTCGCCCTCGGCGACGGCACCGCCGCGGCCGGCGAACTCACCGCCGCGCTCACCCTCCACGAGAGCCCCGCCGCCCTCCTCGACCTCGCCGACGCCCTGCACCTCGCCGAGGCCGACCCGGGCCGGATCGGGCCCGTCCTCGACCGCGCCGAACCCCTCCTCGGGGACGCCCGCGCGCTCCGGCTGCGCTTCATCACCGCCCGCGCCCGGCTGTACGACGCCGAGGGCGACGGAGCCGCCGCCGACGCCGCCTACGAGGAAGCCACCCTGCTCGCCCCCGCCGACAGCGAACAGCGCGGCCCGCTCCTGCTCACCTGGGGCGGCTCGCTGCTGCGCCGGGCCTCGGCCGCCACCGGCACGGCCCCCGTCGACCGTGCCGAGGGCGTGCTGCGCGAGGCCCTCACCCGGCTGCCCGCCGGAGCGCCCGAGCGGGCCAGGGCACGGACCCTGATCGGCAGCGTCCTCGCGCTCCGCTTCCACCGCGCCGGCTTCCTGCCCGACCTCTTCGAGAGCCGCCACGTGCTGGAACAGGCGCTCCGGGGCACCCAGGACCCGGGCGAGCGCGCCGAGGTGTGGCTGCAACTGGGCCGGGTGCGCCTGGAGCTGGCCGAAACCGCGCGGGACGGGGTGATCGGCGACGCCCTCACCGCGTACCGGAACGCCGGGGAGGAATCCCGTACCGCCCACGGCGACGACCCCGGGACCGTCACCGGCGCCCGGGCCCGGCACGCCCAGGGAGCCGTCCTGCTGCTGATGGGCCGTCCGGGCCGGGCCAGGACGGCGCTCCTCGCCGCCGCCGAGCAGTGGCGGCGGCTCACGGGCCGCCTCGTCGAGGTGGACTGGGCGGACGTCGAGCGGACCAGGACCCTGCTGCGCGAGGTGGAGAGCGCGACGGGCGCGGACCCCGGCGGCCTCGCCGGAGCGTCCGCCGAGGAACGGCGGAGGATCGCACCCCCCTGGTGGGCCTGGAGCGGCGGCACGGGGTGAGCTTCTGAAGAGCCTGTGAGGATCGGCTGGATAACGGGGGCGTGAATGGGCGCAGTTGAATCGAATGGGTTTCCGGTCTCCCGGGGTCGGGAAGAACCGCTGCGCCGCTACGACCGTGGGGGACAGCGTCGGTGAGGAGGAGCCGAGAGTGTTCGAGCGTACGGAGTGGACGACCGGTGTCGGCCGCGGTGCCGGCCGGTCGCCCCAGCTGCCCGATCTCGCGGCCGTCGATCTGCGGACCTTGCGCGTCATGGACGACGCCGTCGTCGGCGCGGCCGTCGAGAGAGTGCTGCGCCACCCCTCGGACCTGGTCGTCTCCTGGCCCGAGGACGCCTTCGTCGACTGACCCCGGAAGGCCCGGAGCGGCCCGGCGCGCACGGCCCGGCGGCCGCACCGACCGCTCGGATCCAGCCGAATTCACCGGGCGCCGGGAATGATCGCCGCGCCGCCGCGCCCCGCGGCCTTCGCCGCGCTCGCGGCCACCCGGCCCGGCCCCGCCGGGGCGGCCTTCCTGCGGTCCGGTGTGCACGCCCGCCGGCTGCTGCTGCTCAAGGCCCTGCTCGTCCGGGTCCGGCGGCACCGGGACGAGCTCGCCCCCGAGACGCTGCGCGGCTTCGAGACCGCCTGGAGCCTGCTCGAACGGACCGAGCGCGGCGCCCCCGGCGTGGTCCGCGGCGTCCTCGACTACCCGACCACCGGGGCCTGGCTCGCCGCCGCCCTCACCGAGCCCGTGGGCCCCGCCCTCGACCGGCACCTGGCCCGCCTCGAACTGATCGCCGCCACCGCCGCCCTGCGGGCCGGCCGCCCGCTCGACCTGCTGGTCCGGGCCCCCGGCGGCGTGCTCTCGCTCCCGGGCGTCGGCAGCGTCCTGGTGGCGCCCGGCCCCGTCCGGCTGACCTCCCGTGCCCAGGTCGTACGGATCCGCTCCGAGGGCGCCTCGGGGGCCCCGGCGGCCCTGCTGCGCCTCGCCGACGGCCGTACCGGCGCGGTGACCGGCAGCGGCCCCGGCTGGCGCGGACTGCGCGGACTGTCCGGCGGCGCCACCCGGCTCGACGACCTCGACCCGTACCGGGTGCCGCCCGGCGGGGTCGGGACCCCGGCCCGGTTCGCGGCCGAGCGGCCCGATGTGGACCACGCCGTGTGGTCAGGGCACTGGCGGGCCGCCCGGGAGCTGCTGCGGCGGACCGACCGGGACCGGGCGGCCGAGGTCGGGCGGGCGGTCGGCGCGCTCGTCCCGCTGCGGCCGCAGGGTCCGCGCTCCGTCGGCGCCACGCTCAGCGTCGCCCCCGGAGCCGTCCTGATGACGCCCTCGGCGGGCGCCTGCGACATGGCGGAGACGCTCGTCCACGAGCTGCACCACAGCAAGCTGTCCACCCTGCACGAACTGGTGCCGCTCTATCGCCCCGGCTCCACCGCCGCGCTGTACCGGGTGGGCTGGCGCACCGACGCGCGTCCGGTCGCCGGGGTCTTCCAAGGGGCGTACGCCCACCTGGCGTTGGCCGATCTGTGGTGGCGGGCGAGGGACGCCCCGGGCGTACCGGGGGCGTGGGGCGCCCGGGCCGCTCAGCAGTTCGACCATGTCCACGATCAGGTGGGTGAAGCCTTGGCGATGCTGCTTGAATCCGATGAACTGACCAATGAGGGCCGGGAGTTCGCCCGGCAAATGAGGCAGCTCCATGCGAGCCTCGGCGCGAGCCCCAGGGCCCGTGGGTAACACTGTGCCCACGGCACATGACACTGCGTTGCGCGTGAGCGGGACGGGAGACGTACAGATGGCGGAACAGCGGTCGGGCGGGGGCGCGGAGAGCCACGGGGGCAGGGCCGCCCCCGAGCACGTCCTGGTGGTCTTCCCCGGGTACCACCGCCCCTGGGCGGCCTGGATCAACCAGCGCCTCGAAGCCCACGGCGTACGCGCCACCCTCCAGCGCTGGGACCCGCCCCGCGAGGTCCCCCTCGAGGACTCCCTCGGCGACCTGCTGCTCGCCCGCGGCCAGGTCCTCCTCGTCCTCAACGACTGGTTCTTCGAGCTCGGCCCCCGGCCGGCCGGCGAATGGAACGACGTCCTGCGCGGCTTCGTCGCCGCCCACGCCGAGCGCTTCGCCGCCGTCAACCTCACCAACCGCACCCTGCTCCCCTCCACCGCCGTCCTCGAACCCGTCAGCCTCTGGGGCGTCGGCGAGGAGGAGGCGGAGGCCCGGCTGCTCGGCCGGCTCGCGATCGAGCCCCGCAGGTCCGCCGGCCGCCGCATCCCGGCCGCCGCCCTGGCCCGCTACCCCGACAACCCGCCGGAGATCTGGGGCGACATCCCCCGCCGCAACCCCCGGTTCACCGGCCGCGACGACCTCCTGACCACCCTTCAGGAGCGGCTCATGGACGCCGAGCGGGGCAGCGCCGCCTGCACCCTCCTCGGCATGTCGGGCATCGGCAAGACACAGATCGCCGCCGAGTACGCCCACCGGTTCAGCCCGGACTACGACGTCATCTGGTGGGTGAACTCCGACGACCGCAACGTCCAGCGCGACCGCCTCGGCGAACTCGCCGTCAAGCTCAACCTGCCCACCGGCAGCGAGCCCGGCGAGCGCATCCGGGCCGTCCGCGAGGCTCTGCGCCGGGGTGACCCGCACGCCCGCTGGCTGGTCGTCTTCGACGGCTGGGACGACACCGACGGCATCGACGTCATGCTGCCCCAGGGCCCGGGCCACGTCCTGATCACCTCCCGCAACCGCGGCTGGCGCGAGCACACCGACGTCCTGGAGATCCCCGGCTTCGACCGGCGCGAGTCCACCGGCTACCTCATGCGCCGCGCCCCGCAGATCAACGCGGCCGAGGCCGACGAGGTGGCCGCCGAGTTCGGAGACGTACCCCTGCCGCTGGTCCAGGCCGCCGCCTGGCTCGGCGAGTCCGGCATGGAGGCCGCCGAATACCTCCGCATGGTCCGCGACGGACGCCTCTCCACCGTCGACGAGCCCTCCCCGGGCGACGGCATGCCCAACGCCTCCCTCACCTCCTGGTCGATACTGATCAACCGGCTCCGTCTCTCCCAGCCGCAGGCCATCGACATCCTCAGCCTGTGCGCCTCCTTCGCCCCCGGCCGCATCCCCCTCGGCATCGTCCGCGCCTACCCCCAGGCACAACTGCCCGAGGACCTGCGCTGGATGGCCACCGACCTGCCCGCCTGGACCCGGGCGCTCGACACCCTCGTCAACTTCTCCGTGCTCACCCGCGAGACCCGCGGCCCGGTCACCACCGACGACATCGGCCCCCACCAGGAGTCGATCCACATGCACCGCCTGGTGCACGACATCGTCGCCCGCCTCACCGACGGCGAGCACCGCGACGCCCACCGCAAGGCCGTCCGCACCCTCCTCGCCGAGGCCGACCCGGGCAACCCCACGGACAGCCGGCACTGGCCCCGCTACTCCGAACTCCTGCCCCACCTGGAACCCTCCGGCGCCCTGCGCAGCACCGACCCCCGCATCCAGGTCGCCGTCCTCAACTGCCTCCGCTTCTGCGACCGCAGCGGCGAGTACAAGGCCGGCATCCGGCTCGCCCAGCGCATCCGGCACGAGTGGACCGCCTTCATGGAGCCCCTCGCCCCGCACATGCAGGAACTCACCACCCTCGAAGGCGACATCCTGCGCCGCTACGGCCGCTTCCGCGAGGCGTACGATCTCGACCTCGCCCAGCGCGAGCGGCTCGCCGCAGCCGAGAACACCGACCAGCTCGGCGAGCTCCAGACCAAGGTCTCCATCGCCCGCGACCTCCGCTTCCTCGGCCAGTACCAGGAGTCCGAACAGCTCCAGCGCGAAGCCCTCGCCGAAGCCCGCGACCTGCTGGGCGAGACCCAGTTCCTCACCCTGGTCGCCCGCCACAACCTCGGCGTGGTGCTGCGCATGCTCGGCCGCTACCAGGAGGCCTACGAGCAGGACACCGACACCCTCGCCCGCTGCGAGGCCGTCCTGCGCCCCCACCACGCCTCCACGCTCAACTCCAACAACGCCGTCGCCCAGGACCTCCGGCTGCTCGGCCGCTACCGCGAGGCCCTCGGCCGCCAGGAGGCCAACGTCCGGCTGCACGTACGCATCCTGGGACCCCAGCACCTCCACACCCTGTACGCGCAGAGCCAGCTGGCGCTCTGCCGCCGCCGCGAGGGCGGCTTCCAGCAGGACATCGGCGCCATGATGGCGAGCGTCCTCGAGCACCTGGAACAGGCGTACGGCCGCGACCACTACGTGACGCTGTCGGCCGTCACCAACTACGCCAACTTCCTGCGCGAACACGGCGACCTCGACCTGGCGAGGGAACTCATCACCGAGGCCGAGGCCGGCTACCGCGCCCTCCTCGGCCCCGCCCACCCCGTCTCCACCGGCGTCCTCGCCAACACGGCCCTGGTGATGCAGGCCTCCGGCGAGCGGGCCGCCGCCCTCACCATGCTGGAGTCCGCACTCGCCGGACTCACCGCCACCCTCGGCTCCGACCACCCCTGGGTGTTCGGCTGCGCCCTCAACACCACCGCCGCCCGCAACTTCAACGGCCGGGTGTACGAGGCCGCCGAACTCAGCCGCGACACCCTCCGCAGGGCCCGGCACGCCCTCGGCAACGAACACCCGCTGACCCTCTCCTGCCAGGTCGCGCTCGCCACCGACCTGCGCGGCCTGCGCGAGACCGACGAGGCGGGGAAGCTGGAGGAGGACGCGCTGCTCACCCTCACCAGGACGCTCGGCGCCCAGCACCCGCACACCCTCTCGGCACGCCAGCGCAACCGCCCGTACTGGGACTTCGAGGCCAACCTCTGACGTACGGCGGGACGGAACGCCGGAGGCCCGGCACCCCCTCGGGGGTGCCGGGCCTCCTCACGTCGGACGACGCGGTACGACGATCAGGCGTCGAAGACCTCGTTGACCAGCTGCTGCTGCTCCGCCTGGTGGCGCTTGGCCGAGCCGACCGCCGGGGAGGAGGAGTGCGGACGGGAGATCCGGCGCAGGCGCTCGCCCGCCGGGATGTCCGCGCCGACCGCCAGGTCGAGGTGGTCGATCAGGTTGAGCGCGATGAACGGCCAGGCACCCTGGTTCGCCGGCTCCTCCTGCGCCCAGATGTACTTCGCCGCGTTCGGGTACTTGGCGATCTCGGCCTGGAGCTCGGCACCCGGCAGCGGGTACAGGCGCTCGAGGCGGATGATCGCGGTCTCCGTGTCGCCGCGCTTCTGCCGCTCGGCCTCCAGGTCGTAGTAGACCTTGCCGGCGCAGAAGACGACCTTGCGGACGTCGGCCGGGTTCGCCGTCGCGTCACCGATCACCGGGCGGAAGCCGCCGGTGGTGAACTCCTCCACCTTGGACGCCGCGGCCTTCAGACGCAGCATCGACTTCGGGGTGAAGACGATGAGCGGCTTGTGGTGCGGGTTGTGGACCTGCCAGCGCAGCAGGTGGAAGTAGTTCGACGGCAGCGTCGGCATGGCGACCGTCATGTTGTCCTGGGCGCACATCTGGAGGAAGCGCTCCGGGCGCGCGGACGAGTGGTCCGGGCCCTGGCCCTCGTAGCCGTGCGGCAGGAGCAGCGTGACGCCGGAGGTCTGGCCCCACTTCTGCTCGGCCGAGGAGATGAACTCGTCGACGACGGTCTGCGCGCCGTTGACGAAGTCACCGAACTGGGCCTCCCAGATGACCAGGGAGTCCGGGCGGGCCAGCGAGTAGCCGTACTCGAAGCCCATCGCCGCGTACTCGCTGAGCAGCGAGTCGTAGACGTTGTAGTGGGCCTGGTCGTCGGTCAGGTAGAGCAGCGGGGTGTAGTCCTCGCCGGTCTCCTGGTCCACCAGGACCGCGTGACGCTGGCCGAAGGTGCCGCGGCGGGAGTCCTGGCCGGACAGCCGGACCGGGGTGCCCTCCATCAGCAGCGAGCCGATGGCGAGGGTCTCGCCGAAGCCCCAGTCGATGGTGCCGTCGTCGATGGAGGCGGCACGGCGCTGCATCTGCGGCAGCAGACGCGGGTGGACCGTGATCCGCTCCGGGATGGTGACCTGCGACTCGGCGATCCGCTTCACGACCTCGGCGGAGACCGCGGTGGTGACGCCGACCGGGAAGGCGGCCTTGGCGTCCGGCACGGTCGCCGTCGCCGGGGCGGCGGTGGCCTCGCGGACCTCGGCGAACACCTTCTCCAGCTGGCCCTGGAAGTCCTGGAGCGCCTGCTCCGCCTCTTCGAGGGTGATGTCGCCGCGACCGATGAGCGACTCGGTGTACAGCTTGCGCACCGAACGCTTCTTGTCGATCAGGTTGTACATCTGCGGGTTGGTGAACTGCGGGTTGTCGCCCTCGTTGTGACCGCGGCGGCGGTAGCAGATGAGGTCGATCACGACGTCCTTGTTGAACGTCTGGCGGAACTCGAAGGCGAGCCGCGCGACGCGGACCACGGCCTCCGGGTCGTCGCCGTTCACGTGGAAGATCGGCGCCTCGATCATGCGGGCCACGTCGGTCGCGTACATCGAGGAACGCGAGGACTCCGGGGCGGCGGTGAAGCCGACCTGGTTGTTGATGACGATGTGGACCGTGCCGCCGGTGCGGTAGCCCCGCAGCTGCGACATGTTCAGCGTCTCGGCGACGACGCCCTGGCCGGCGAAGGCCGCGTCACCGTGCAGGGCGACGGGCAGGACGGTGAAGTCCGTGCCGCCCTTGTTGATGACGTCCTGCTTGGCGCGGACGATGCCTTCCAGGACCGGGTCGACCGCCTCCAGGTGCGAGGGGTTCGCGGCCAGGGAGACCTTGATCTGCTCGCCGTCGAGACCGGTGAAGGTGCCCTCGGCGCCCAGGTGGTACTTGACGTCGCCGGAGCCGTGCATCGACTTCGGGTCGAGGTTGCCCTCGAACTCGCGGAAGATCTGCGCGTACGACTTGCCGACGATGTTCGCCAGGACGTTCAGCCGGCCGCGGTGGGCCATGCCGATGACGACCTCGTCGAGGCGCGATTCGGCGGCCGAGTCGATGACCGCGTCGAGCAGCGGGATGACGGACTCGCCGCCCTCCAGGGAGAAGCGCTTCTGGCCGACGTACTTGGTCTGCAGGAAGGTCTCGAAGGCCTCCGCGGCGTTCAGCCGGCGCAGGATCCGCAGCTGCTCCTCGCGCTCCACGCGGGAGTGCGGGCGCTCGACGCGGTCCTGGATCCACTTGCGCTGCTTCGGGTCCTGGATGTGCATGAACTCGACGCCGGTGGTGCGGCAGTACGAGTCGCGGAGCACGCCGAGGATGTCGCGGAGCTTCATCATCGACTTGCCGGCGAAGCCGCCGACCGCGAACTCCCGCTCCAGGTCCCACAGGGTGAGGCCGTGCTCGGTGATGTCCAGGTCGGGGTGCTTGCGCTGCTTGTACTCCAGCGGGTCGGTGTCGGCCATGACGTGGCCGCGGACCCGGTAGGAGTGGATGAGCTCGAAGACGCGCGCGGCCTTGGTGACGTCGTCGTCGTGCGAGGCGTCGATGTCCTTGAGCCAGCGGACCGGCTCGTAGGGGATGCGCAGGGCCTTGAAGATCTCGTCGTAGAAGCCCTCCTCGCCGAGGAGGAAGTTGGCGACGACGCGCAGGAACTCGCCGGAGGCGGCGCCCTGGATGACCCGGTGGTCGTACGTCGAGGTCAGGGTCATGACCTTCGAGATGCCCAGCTTGTTCAGGGTGTCCTGGGAGGTGCCCTGGAACTCGGCCGGGTAGTCCATCGAGCCGACGCCCATGATGACCGACTGTCCGGGCATCAGGCGCGGCACGGAGTGGACGGTGCCGAGGCCGCCGGGGTTGGTCAGGGAGACCGTGACGCCGGTGAAGTCCTCCATCGTCAGCTTGCCCACGCGGGCCCGCTTCACGATGTCCTCGTACGCCTGCCAGAACTCGAAGAAGTTGAGCGTCTCGGCCTTCTTGATGCCCGCGACGACGAGCTGGCGGTCGCCGTTGGGCTTCACCAGGTCGATCGCGAGACCGAAGTTCACGTGCTCCGGCTTGACCAGGGTCGGCTTGCCGTCCTTCTCCGCGAAGGAGTAGTTCATCGACGGCATGGCCTTGATCGCCTGCACCATCGCGTAGCCGATCAGGTGCGTGAAGGAGATCTTCCCGCCCCGGGCGCGCTTCAGGTGGTTGTTGATCACGATCCGGTTGTCGAAGAGCAGCTTCACCGGGACGGCGCGGACGGACGTGGCCGTCGGCACCTCCAGGGAGGCGTTCATGTTCTTCGCGACCGCGGCGGCGGGGCCGCGCAGCGTGATCAGCTCGGGGCCGGCGGGGGCCTCGGTCTTCGGCGCGGCGGCCGGAGCGGCCTTCGCCGGGGCCGGAGCGGCGGCGGCCGGCTTCGCGGCGGCCGGCGCGGGGGCCGCGGCGGGCTTCACGGGGGCCGGGGCCGGAGCGGCCGGGGCGGCGGCGGGAGCCGGAACGGCGGCCGGAGCGGCAGGCGCGGCCTGTGCGGGGCCCGCCTGCTGCGCGGCGGGCGCGCTCTGGGTGGTGGGCGCCGGGGCGGTCGGGGTCTCCGACGCTCCGGGCTTGTAGTCGGCGAAGAAGTCCCACCAGGCACGATCGACCGAATTCGGGTCCTGGAGGTACTGCTGGTAGATCTCGTCGACGAGCCACTCATTGGCACCGAAGGCGGTAGCAGGGTTCTGGCCCTGCCCGTCTTGGTCGGTCGGGGAGCTCGGGGTACTGGGGGACTGAGACGACACGGCGGCAACCGCCCTCTTCCGCTTCACAAGGTGATGGACAGCGGAAATAAAGGCTACGCCTGTCCGGCCGAGAGGTGCAGGCGGGGAGCGCCAACGTCGCGCAAGTCACACTTGACGGGGTGTTTCGGGGCCGTGAATGGCGGGAAACAAGCGTGGTTCCGCATGTGTGAGGGTAGGGAGAAGCGCAGGCACGGCCCGCTTCGACCGCACCTCTGACCAGGTCCCGCTCAGGTGCGCGGAGGTCTCCTCCACAGACACGCAGAACGAGCCGGTCCGGTTCGAACCCTACGTCAATCTCTCGGCGGAAGGCTGCCCGGAAGAGTGACCCGGATTCGGCAGCCACGTGACGATTCGGCCACCCCGATCCCGCCGCCGTGCAGATCCACCGCCCAGCGGGCGATCGCGAGACCGAGACCCGTGCCGCCGTCGCTCCCCGGGCCCTGCCGACGCGTCGCCGTACCCCGGTTGAACCGCTCGAAGACCTTGTGCCGCTCCGACTCCGGGATGCCGGGACCCTCGTCCTCGACCTCCAGCTCCAGCGAGTCCGGGTACGGCCCGCGCCGGGCCCTGACCGTGACCCGGCCGTGCGGCGGCGAGTGCTTCACCGCGTTGTCGATCAGGTTCGCCATCACCTGGTGCAGCCGCTCCACGTCCGCGTGCGCGACCAGCTCGGGCGGCGACACGTCCAGGTGCAGATGCACGTCCGTGCGGTTGTGCAGACCGGACGTCGACGACAGACCGCGCTGCGAGGCGGCGAGGTTCGCTTCCCGCAGAATTCCGGAGAGGTACGGCCAGACCTCGAAACGGCCCGCCCTGAGCGCCACGACACCGTTGTCAAGACGTGACAGGTCCAACAGCGTCTCCACCAGACGGCCCAGCCGCTCGGTCTGCTTCAGCGCCGACCGCATGGTCTCCGGATCCGCCTCGGACACCCCGTCCACGACGTTCTCCAGTACGGCCCTGAGCGCGGCGATCGGGGTGCGCAGCTCGTGCGACACATTGGCGACCAGCTCCTTGCGGTGCCGGTCCACTGCCTCCAGGTCGTCCGCCATGCGATTGATCGTCGAGGCCAGGTCGCCCAGCTCGTCGCGCCGGTCCGCGCCCCGCACCCGCCGGGTGAAGTCACCCCGCGAGATCGTGCCCGCCACCGTGGTCATCTCGTCGAGCGGTGCCGTCAGGGACTGCGCCACGAACTGGGTGATCAGCAGGGTCGCGATCATCGCGAAGATCGTGATGTAGCGGAACTCGGTGGACGTGCGGATCGCCACCAGGGCGAGACACGAGGTCAGCAGGACCGCTCCGACGACGAGCGCGCCCAGCTTGGTCTTGATCGAGATCGCGATCCGGCGGCGCGGCCCGCCGTCGGGCCCCCGCAGCTCCCTCGGCCACCCGGGCCCCCGCCGGCTCACAGCGCCGGGGTCTCCAGCGCGTAGCCGACGCCGTGGACCGTGCGGATGCGCTCGGCCCCGATCTTCCGGCGCAGCGCCTTGATGTGGCTGTCCACGGTCCGGGTGCCCGAGGCGTCCGCCCAGTCCCAGACCTCGGCGAGCAGCTGCTCGCGGGAGAGGACCGCCCGCGGGGTGCCGGCCAGGCAGACCAGCAGGTCGAACTCGGTCGGGGTCAGGTGCACGTCCTCGGAGCGCACCCGGACCCGGCGCTGCGCGTGGTCGATCTCCAGCTCGCCGAGGCGCAGGATGCCGCTGCGCGGCGTCACGGCGGCCAGTGCGGCCCGCTCCACCCGGCGCAGCAGCACGTGCACCCGGGCGGCCAGCTCGCGCATCGAGAACGGCTTGGTCATGTAGTCGTCCGCGCCCACGCCGAGGCCGACCAGCATGTCGGTCTCGTCGTCGCGGGCGGTCAGCATGAGGACCGGGACGGGCCGCTGGGCCTGGACCCGGCGGCACACCTCCAGGCCGTCGAAGCCGGGCAGCATGACGTCCAGGACCATCAGGTCCGGCTGCCAGGCCTCGGCCGCGTCCACGGCGGCGGGACCGTCGGTCGCCGTCTGGACGAGGAAGCCCTCGGCGCGCAGCCGCGCGGAGATCGCTTCGACGATCGTCGCGTCGTCCTCGACCACGAGCACCCGGCGCTGGGCCCCCGGAGTGGCCGCCGCACCGTGGTGAGTGGTGTGTGTCTGCTCCATTGCCCCGCCTCGCGTCGCCGTTGTCGGTGCAGCAGCCTAGAGGCACCGGCGGCGTCCCGGCTATCCAGGAGTTATCCGGGACGGACGGCGAGGTGGACCACGTCGGGGACGCCCCGGGCAACGGGGATCTCTTCCGTCCGTACCCCGCTGAATCCGGCATTCCGCAAGGACCCTTCGAAATCGGCGGAGGGCCGGGCGGACCATACGGCGAGCACGCCGCCGGGGTTGAGGCGGGCCGCGCAGGCCGCCAATCCCTCGGCGGCGTACAGGGATTCGTTGTCCTCGGTGACCGTCCAGTCGGGCCCGTTGTCGATGTCGAGGCAGAGCGCGTCGTAGGTGTCCGGCGAGGTGCGGAGATAGTCCATCAGGTCCGTGTGCAGGATCACGGTCCGGGAATCCGCCAGGGCGGCCCCGGAGATCGAGGCGAGCGGCCCCTGCCGGTGCCAGTCGATGATCGCCTCCTCCCGCTCGACGACCGCGATCCGGCCCCAGCGGGGATCGGCGGCGGCGTGGGCGAGGGAGAAGCCGACGCCGAGCCCGCCGACGAGGACGGCGGCGCCGGCGCGGACCTCCTCGGGCAGCGCGGCCTGCGCCGCGTCGATCAGGAGCCGCTCGGAGCGGCCGTCGGACGTGTCCATCAGGAACGTTCCGTTGGCGATGATCTCGAAGTGCTCGGCGCGGCGGCGCAGTACGACCTCTCCGTGCGGTCCTTCACGGCGGTCGAGGGTCACGGGTGCTGACATGGGCGGTCTCTCCGCTCTCGGCTCGTCAGTCGGTCTGTCCGGTCTCGTCCCATCCTTATCGGGCGACGGGGGCGACGACAAACGCGTTACGGGGCGACGGCGGCGACCGCAAAGGGGTTACGGCGACGGGGAGATGGCGGCGCACCCGGCCTCCGGCGCCGGCCGTCGCCGTACGGGCGGCGGGCGACCGGCGTCGCGGGAGCGGGTCTCAGCCCTCGCCGGTCACCCGCCGCGCGCCGCGCCACGCGTAGAGGCCGGTGCCCGCCGCGAGGACGCCGAGCGCCACCGTCCACGCCCCGGCCTGCCCGCCCGGCTGCATCACCCAGGCCCACCACTGCGCCCCGCCGCCCGGCCGGGACGGCGCCGCGAGATAGACCGTGCCCACGAGGAAGGCCGGCGGAAGCCAGCTCAACCGGGCGCCGACCAGCGCCGCGGCCCCCGCCGCAAGACCTGTGAGCCCCAGCGTGTTGCGTACGGCGGCGAGCGCGCCGAACTCCTCCGCGTGCCCCGGCACCGCAAGCGCGAACAGCAGGACGGCGAGCGCCACCGGGGCGAGGAGGTGCGCCAGCCGCCGGGGCCACCACGCGCGGACCGCCGTACGGTCCAGCTCGTCGCTCGGCGTGTGCAGGCTGGTGGCGATCGAGGCCGCGGCGAGCAGCGGGCCGAAGACGACGACCGGCAGCCGGGCCGTGTGGTCGAACTCGGGCAGCGACTCGAGCCACCGGGCCGCGCAGGCGGCGGCCACGGCGCAGCCGGCGACCGCGGCCAGCGCGCCGGGCAGGGCGCGGGAGCGCAGGTAGAGGACCAGCGGGGCGCTCACGGGACCGGCACCTCGTCCGGGTGGCAGGTGTTCGCCGCCAGATAGCGGGTGAGGTAGTCGCGCTGGGCGGCCGGGGACTTGGCGCGGAGCCGGTCGATGAACGGCTGGGCGGCGGTCGGATCGGGACCGTAGCCCTCGGGCGTCGGCGCCAGCCATTCGACGACGGCGAGGTTGACGGCGCTCGCCCGCTCCGCGTCCGCCCCCGTCATGTCACCCTGCCCGCACGTGTCCGAGAACAGCCACGACACCGCCGAGTTCAGAAACAGGTCCGGCCGCGTGAGCCGCCCGCGCGTCGCGTCCGCCGCCGCGTTCGGCAGCTCGACGTCACCGGGCCGAGGGGGCCCGAAGGGGCCGGCCACCCAGCGGGCCGGGGCGCCGGGCAGCCCCCTGAGGCGCGCGTTCAGCGGGGCGAGCGCCGCCGACACCTCCGGCAGCAGCCCGGCGTCCACGGCCGTCAGGCACACCTGCGGCGTCCCGTCGTCGCAGACCGGGCGGGCCAGGGCGGGGTCGTGCCGCCACGGCCCCTCGTCCGGCGGCAGGCGCAGGACCGCTCCCGCGGCGGCGACCGCCACGGCCAGCGGCACCAGGGCGAGCAGCCGTCGCCGGGCCGGGCGGAGCCCGTACGCCAGCAGCGCGGTCAGCGCGAGCCCCGCCGTCCAGGCCGCCGACACCGGACCGAACCACCACACCGGCCGGTCCCAGGAGAACTGGTGCTCGGCGGCGGGACCGAGCCAGCGGACGGGGCCCTCCGCGTACGCGCCGAGGATGAGCCCCATGTACCCCACGATCCCCAGGAGCGGGGCCGTGAGCCGCCATCGGACCACCCCTCCGACGACCTGGCCGACCGCGCCGAGGGCGGCGACGGCGACCACGTCGGCGGCCAGGAGTTCCAGGAACGGACGGCCCCCGGAGACGTACGGCCACGTCGCGAGGAGACAGACCGCGTCGGCCAGGAGCACCCCGGCCGCGGGCCACAGCGCGGAGGGCGCGACCGCGACGAACAGACGGCGCAGCGGGGAGCGGGGGACGGACTTCCACAGGTCCGTCGTGCCGCGCCGTCGGTCCCTGCCCCCCTGCCAGCAGCCCGCCGCGAGCGCGAGCGGCCCGCCGAGCAGCACGGCGGCCACGTGCAGCATGTTCGTGGCGTCGGCCCAGCGGCCCTGCCAGCCGGGCGCCTTGCCGTACATCGTGACGAGGACGGTCACGGCGACGGCGGCCCCCGTCCACGGCCCGAGCCCCCTCCGCAGCTCGACGACCAGGGGCCTCGGGGCGGCGGCGGGCCGCGCGGCGGTACGGGGCGGGGTGAGGGTGGCGGTCATCGCAGGGCCCCTTTCGGGCGGGAGGCGGCGGTCATCGGAGGGCCTCTTTCGCGTCCCGGGCCGGGGCCCGGTGGGCGCGCAGGGCGGCCGTGTAGCCGCGCTCGACCGCGTGCGTCGTGGAGTCGTCCCCGTCGGCCGACTCCCCTCCCAGTACAGTCAGTTCGGCCGTCGTCCCCTGGAAGGCGAGCCGTCCCGACTCGATCAGCGCGACGTCGGTGCAGGCCGCGGCCACGTCCTCCACCAGGTGCGTGGAGACCACCACCGTCGCCTCCGTGCCCAACTCCCGCAGCAGCGCACGGAAGTCCACTCGTTGCTCCGGGTCGAGACCGGCCGTCGGCTCGTCGAGCAGCAGCAACTCCGGCTCGTTCACGATGGCCTGGGCGATCCCGGCGCGCCGGACCATGCCGCCCGACAGGGTCTTCATCCGCGCGTCGATCCGGTCGGCGAGCCCGACCTGCCGCACCGCGCGCTCCACCGCCTCGGGGACCCGCCCGGCGGGCACCTCCTTGAGCCACGCGACGTACGCCACGAACTCCCGCACGGTGAAGGCGGGGTAGTAGCCGAACTCCTGCGGCAGATAGCCGAGCCGGCGCCGTACGGCGGTGCGCTCGCGGTGGCTCGTGGCGTCGGCGCCGAGCAGCTCCACCCGGCCGGAGGAGGGCGCGGCGACGGTCGCGAGGACCCTGATGAGGGAGGTCTTGCCGGCCCCGTTCGGGCCGAGGAGACCGTGCACGCCGGGGCCGAGGGTCAGATCGAGCCGGTCGAGGGCGACGGTACGGCGGTGGCGGACGGTCAGTCCGCTCACCGCGACGGCGGTCGAGGGGTTCACCGGGGCTCCAGGTGGTCGAAGGAACGGCGCCGCAGCGCGAGGAGGGCTCCGCAGGCGAGCGCGGCGGCGGCCCAGCTCCCCTGTGCGGCGGGGCCGGAGAAGTACGGGACGAGGGTGCTGCTGGTGGCGGGCCCGCCGAGCAGCGGGCCCGCGACGGCGAGCAGCCAGCCGCCGCCGAGCGTCACGGCGGCCGCCCGGCAGCCGACGAAACTGCCGAGCGCGAGCGCGGCGAGGGTCAGGGCGAGGCCGGGCAGCAGCCAGGCGGCGGCCCCCGGGAACCCGGCCACCGGCGGCAGCAGCGCCCCGCCCGCGGTCAGCAGCGGCACGCACACGGCGAGGACGGCGGCGGTACGGGTGAGCAGCAGCCGCAGCCCGCCGGAGGGGGTGGCGGCGGTGATCTCGTACAGGGGGTCCGCGTGCCGCCCGTACGAGACGGCGACTCCGGCGAGCGGAAGGACGGGGGAGAGGGCGAGCAGCAGGCTCCGCGCACCCTGGAACCCGGCGCCGTGGGCGAGCCCGAAGGCCCCCCCGACGACCAACACCACGGCCACCACCCAGGCCCCCCGAAGCGCGGGCCCCACAGCCCACCAGAGCCGCGCCCACCGCGAGAGGGGAGCGGGGGAGAAGCGGGGGGCACGGGGGTGCCCGGCCGGGCTTGGGACGTGCTCCGGCGGGTGGCTTGCGGCCGGGGTGGTCGTGGGGCTTCCGGCCGGCTCGGTGCTGGGACGCCTGGCCGGGCTCGCGGCCGGGGTGGCGGCGTGGCTCCCAGCCGGGCGGGCGCCGGGACGCCTGGCCGGGGCGGCGGCGTGGTCCCCGGCCGGGCCGGTGCCGGGACGTCCGGCCGGACTCGCCCCGCGTTCTCGCGGGTGGCTTCCGGCCGGGGTGGCGGCGTGGTTCCCAGCCGGGCGGGCGCCGGGACGGTGGCCCAGGGTGGTCAGGAGGTTGGTGCGTACGGCCGCCAGGGTGGGGCCCGCCGCGCCGGTCCGTACGGCGGCGGAGACCCGGGCCGCGCACCGCCCGCAGGCCTCCACGTGCTTCTCCACGGACCAGGCGTCGGTCTCGGCGGCCGTCCCGTCGGCGTACCGGCGCGCGAGGGCGTCGGAGACGTGCCACGGGGCTCCCGGGGCGTGCGGTGCCGTCATGCGGTGCCTCCCAGGGGCGATCCGAGAGCCGCGCGGAGCTCGCGGCGGGCGCGCAGGGCCCGGGTCTTGACGGTGCCCTCGGGTATCCCGAGCAGCCGGGCGGTCTCGCGGGTCGTCAGGCCGTCGACGACGGTCGCCCGCAGGACCTCGGCGAGCTCGGGCGACATCCGGTCGAGGGCGGCGCCCACCTCCCCGTATTCCAGGCCCGCGAGCACCCGGTCCTCGGCGGAGGGCGCGGTGACGGCCGGTTCGGCGCTCACGGTGACGCGCTCGGCCCGGGCGCGGACCCGCTGGGCGTCCACCAGGCGCCGTGCGGCGATCACCCAGATCCAGCCGCCGGCCTCGCCCCGTCCCCGGTGCGCCCCGGCGGAGCGCCAGACGGTGACGAAGGTGTCCTGGAGGACTTCCCGTACGGTCTCCTGGTCCGGGCAGCGCCGGGTGAGGCGGGCGTGCAGCCAGCCGGCGTGCCGGTCGTACAGCACGGCGAGCGCCTCGGTGTCCCCCCGGGCGACCGCGCGGAGCAGCGCCGCGTCGTCGTCCTCGTCGCCCCCGGAGGGGCCTCCCCCTGCGGGGCGCAACAGTCTCACGCCCTCTCTATCGCCCGGGCGCCCCGGTTCGGTTCTCCGTTCCGGGGGACGGCCCGTCAGGGGGTGGTCGGGGGGCCGCCGTCGGGGAGCACGGCGAAGACCCGCCGGAGGGCGGGCGGCCGCTCGCCGTCGCCCGCGACGACGAGCCGGTGGCGGTACGTCACGAAGTACTGGAAGCCGTCGGCGACCGGGCCGCCCGTCGGCCGCTCGGGGACCCGGGCGTACGCGGGGTCCTCGAGGGCGGCGCGGAGTTCGGCGGCCTCGGCGGGGGTCAGCCGGCCGGTGCGGGGCGGTTTGCGGCCGGAACGGCTGGTCCAGGAGCCGTCGTAGTGGATGACGAGCTGGTTGCGGACGCCGGCGAGGCCGCCGTTGACGACGACCTCGACGAGGACCGCGCCCGGCCGGGGCTCCGCCGTGCCCGTGCCTGCCGTGGCCGGCCCGCCCGGGGGAGGTGACGCGGGGCCGCTCGTCGCCGTCCCCGGGGCCGCCGTCCCGCTCGCGGGCGTGGCCGGTGACGCCGTGCGGCTCGTTCCCGTCGCCGTCCCGCCGCCGGTGGGCTCCGCCCCCGTCCCGCAGCCGCTCGCGCCGCCGACCAGGACCCCGGCCAGAAGCAGCGCCCCGCACCATCTCCCGCGTACGCCCCGTACGCCCCGCACCCCTCGCGCCATGGACCGAGCATGCCGGGTGAGGGGCGCCGCGCGCAGCCCGTCGGTCAGGTTCGGTCCGCCGGGTCTCCGTCCCGGACGATGCCGGTGAGCGGGCCCTGGTAGCGCCAGTCGAGGGAGTCGTACAGCGCGAGGCCGTCCGTGGTCGCGGCGAGCACCCCGGTCTCGGCGCCGGCCTGCGCGGCGGCCGCCTCCAGGGTGCGCATGACGTTGGCGCCGAGGCCGCGCCGCCGGTGCGCGGGGTCGGTCTCGATCTGGTCGGCGACCGCCGTGGATCCGGTCGGGGCGATCTGGCCGCGGGCGGCGAGGGTGCCGTCGGGTGCGAGGACGCGGACCCGGATGACACCGTCCTTGACCTCGGTGGTGCGCGCGTACCCCTCGGGCGGGGCGGGCCGGGCGCCCGGGTCGAGCGGCTTGATCATCATGAAGCCGGGGTCGTCGGGGACCGTCCAGCCCTCGGTGATCCACTGCTGCGCGTCCTCGGGCCCGGCCATGATCTTGAGCCAGGTGTACGGGGTGGTCAGCCGGGTGCAGAGGGCGGTGACCGTGGTGGCGTCGGGGGCGGGCAGGACGTGCCGGACGACGTGCCGGGGCAGCCCCACGTCGATCCGGTACCCCCAGGGCCGGCCGACGGCGGCCGGGGTCCCCCGAGAGACGGTCCAGCCCGCCACCCATGCCGATGTAAGAGCTGCAATATCCATGCGCTCATTACATCGGCCAAAAGTGGCCCGCGCGAGAGTGATCGCTCAGAGCGAACAGCCGTCCGGGAACATTCATGGGCTCACATGCATTGAGTCGGCATAGCTCAACTTGACTGCCGAAGGGGAGATCATGGCTTCTGACTCCAAGCCGTCCGTGCCGCTCACTCTGCCCGTGCTGCCGCTCGACGACGAGGTCGTGCTGCCCGGCATGGTGGTGCCGCTCGACCTGTCCGACACCGACGTGCGGGCCGCCGTCGAGGCCGCCCAGGCCGCCGCGCGGCCCGGCACGGGCAAGCCGCGCGTGCTGCTCGTGCCCCGCGTCGACGGGACCTACGCGGGAACCGGCGTCCTGGGCACCGTCGAGCAGGTCGGACGGCTGTCCGACGGCGACCCCGGCGCCCTGATCCGCGGCATCGGCCGCGTCCGCATCGGCGCCGGTACGACCGGACCCGGCGCGGCCCTCTGGGTCGAGGGCAGCACCGTCGAGGAGACCCTGCCCGACCCGCTGCCCGGCCAGGTCGCCGACCTGGTCAAGGAGTACAAGGCGCTGGCCACCACCTGGCTGAAGAAGCGCGGCGCCTGGCAGGTCGTCGACCGCGTCCAGCAGATCGACGGCGTCGGCGCCCTCGCCGACAACTCCGGCTACTCCCCCTTCCTCACCGTCGAGCAGAAGGTCGCGCTCCTGGAGACCGCCGACCCGGTCGCCCGTCTCAAGCTCGCCACCGCCCAGCTCCGCGAGCACCTCGCCGAGCAGGACGTGGCGGAGACCATCGCCAAGGACGTCCAGGAGGGCGTCGACAAGCAGCAGCGCGAGTTCCTGCTCCGCCGCCAGCTCGAAGCCGTCCGCAAGGAGCTCCGCGACCTCAACGGCGAGGCCGAGGGCGACGAGTCCGACGACTACCGGGCCCGCGTGGAGGCCGCCGCCCTGCCGGAGAAGGTCCGCGAGGCCGCCCTCAAGGAGGTCGAGAAGCTGGAGCGGTCCAGCGACCAGTCCCCCGAGGGCTCCTGGATCCGCACCTGGCTGGACACCGTCCTCGAACTGCCGTGGAACGAGCGGACCGAGGACCGGTACGACATCCGCGGCGCCCGCGCCGTGCTCGACGCCGAGCACGCGGGCCTGGACGACGTGAAGGAACGGATCACCGAGTACCTCGCGGTCCGCAAGCGCCGTGCCGAGCGCGGCCTCGGCGTCGTCGGCGGCCGCCGCGGCGGAGCCGTCCTCGCCCTCGTCGGCCCGCCCGGCGTCGGCAAGACCTCGCTCGGCGAGTCCGTCGCGCACGCGATGGGACGCGAGTTCGTCCGGGTCGCCCTCGGCGGCGTACGGGACGAGGCGGAGATCCGCGGTCACCGCAGGACCTACGTCGGAGCCCTGCCCGGCCGGATCGTCCGGGCCATCAAGGAGGCCGGGTCCATGAACCCGGTGGTCCTGCTCGACGAGATCGACAAGGTCGGCTCCGACTTCCGCGGCGACCCCGCGGCGGCCCTCCTCGAAGTCCTCGACCCGGCGCAGAACCACACCTTCCGCGACCACTACCTGGAGGTCGAACTCGACCTCTCCGACGTCGTCTTCCTGGCCACGGCCAACGTCCTCGAAGCCATCCCGGAGGCGCTGCTCGACCGCATGGAGCTGGTCAGGCTCGACGGCTACACGGAGGACGAGAAGGTCGTCATCGCCCGTGACCACCTGCTGCCCCGGCAGCTGGAGCGCGCGGGCCTGGAGCCCGGCGAGGTCGTCCTCGAGGACGCCAGCCTGCGCAAGCTGGCCGGCGAGTACACCCGCGAGGCGGGCGTCCGCACCCTGGAGCGGTCCATCTCCCGGCTGCTCCGCAAGGTCGCGGCCCAGCACGAACTCGGGGACCGCGAACTGCCGTTCACGGTCACGCCGGACGACCTGCGCGAGCTCATCGGACGGCCGCACCACGTGCCGGAGTCGGCCCAGGACCCGGCCGAGCGCCGGACGGCCGTGCCCGGTGTCGCCACCGGACTCGCCGTGACCGGGGCGGGCGGCGACGTGCTCTTCGTCGAGGCCTCCCTGGCCGACCCGGAGACCGGCGCCGCCGGACTGACCCTCACCGGCCAGCTGGGCGACGTGATGAAGGAGTCGGCGCAGATCGCGCTCTCCTTCCTCCGCTCGCACGGCGCGGAACTGGAGCTGCCCGTCACCGGTCTGAAGGACCGCGGCGTGCACATCCACTTCCCGGCGGGCGCCGTCCCCAAGGACGGCCCGAGCGCGGGCGTCACCATGACGACCGCCCTCGCCTCGCTGCTGAGCGGGCGCCTGGTCCGCACGGACGTGGCCATGACCGGAGAGGTCTCCCTCACCGGCCGGGTCCTGCCGATCGGCGGCGTGAAGCAGAAGCTGCTCGCCGCGCACCGGGCGGGCATCACCACGGTCGTGATCCCCAAGCGGAACGAGGCCGACCTGGACGACGTCCCGGCCGAGATCCTGGAGAAGCTGGAGGTCCACCCGGTGACCGACGTCCGGCAGGTCCTGGAGATCGCGCTGGCGCCGGCCGCGGTGCCGGTCGGAGCGGCCGCGTAACGCACGCGGGACCGGAGCGGGGTGCCCCCGGAGGGCGCCCCGCTCCGCCGTGTCCGGGGGCGCCGCGTACCCGGAGGTAATTCTTCACCCGGATGTCAGTCGGGGGTGTCATGCTCGTACGCATGAACGAAGACGCCTTCTGGGCTCTCATCGACGAGTTGAGCCGCCGGCCCGGTGACCGGGACGAGCGGCTGGAGTGGCTGCGCACGGAGCTGCTCCGGCGACCGGCCGCCGAGAGCGTGGAGTTCCAGGTGCGCCTGGAGGACGCGTGCGAGGCCGCCGGCTCGCGCGCGCTGTGGCGGGCGGCGGACCGGATCGAGAGCGGGGGCTGCACCGACGACGGCTTCCACTACTTCACGCTCTGGCTGGTCGGCCAGGGGCGGAAGGTGTACGAGTCGGTGGTCGCCGACCCGGACGCGCTGGCCGACGTCCCGGAGATACGGGCCCTGGTGGGCCGGCTCCGGGGCGAGTGGGACGACGACGAGTGGCCGGAGTGGGAGGAGCTCGACTACGTCGCCCAGGACGCCTTCGACGAGCTGACCGGCCAGGAGGACGACGACGGCGAGGAGTTCCTCGACGCCGTGGAGGAGGCCGCCGAGGAGCTCGCGGACGAACTCACCGGCGACGCGGGGGAGTGGGAAGAGGGCGGCGCGCCCCGGGGGTCTCGTCCGGAGGGGATGGCGATACCCCGGCTCGCCGCCCTCTTCCCGCTCGGCGCGTCCGGCTCCTGAGGCTCCGGGGACGGCATTCCCGGAGTTCCCATGAGCCGGACGGGTCCGGGCGCCTAGGAGGCGGAGGAGTTCCGGCGGCGGCCCAGGAGCAGGCTGCCCGCGCCGAAGGCGGCGAGGGCGCCCGCGCCCGCGAGCGCCATGGGCAGCGGGGAGGCGGGGGCCGCGGTGGCCTCGGCGGAGAGGGCCGGGGCCTGCTCGTCGCCGCCGTGGCCCGCGTGGCTCACGGTGGACAGGGCCGCGCCGGCCGCGATCTTCGCCTCGGTCGGGGCCTGGGCCTGGGTCTTGGCGGCCTGCCCCGCCGCCGTACCGCCGAAGGTGACGTCCGAGCAGCTGTAGAAGGCCTCGGGGCTGTCGTTGCGCTGCCACACCTTGTAGATGATGTGGCGGCCGGTGCGGGCGGGGAGGTTGCCGGTGAAGTTGTAGTAGCCGTCGGTGGCGGTGCGGGTGGTGTTGTGGACGGCGACGGGGGTCGCGTCCAGGTCCGACCACTTCAGCGGCTGCGTGGGGTCGAAGCCCGGCTTGGTGATGTAGACGGTCATGGTGCCGGAGTGGGCGGCCGTCACCCGGACCTTGAAGGCGAAGGAGCCCGCGGTGACCGGCGTCGAGGGCCAGTCGGTGCGCGCCCAGTCCAGGGCCCGGTACTTCTCGCGGTTCGCCGAGCAGAGCTTGCCGTCCGGGATGAGGGCCTGGTGCTGTCCGGCGGCGTTGGCGATGTTGACCTCGTTCCAGTCGTAGAGCGGCTGGGTGCCGGAGTCGGCGACGAGGTCCTTGCACACCTGCGACTTGGGGGTCTCGGGGCCCTCGGCGTAACAGGCGGCCACCCGGCTCACGGGGTTGAAGACGGCTCCGTGGGCGCTCGCGGTGGTGGGGGTGAGGGTGACGAGGGCAGCAGCGGCGGACAGGGCGGCGACGCCGGCGGCGGTGCGGCGGGTGGACGGCATGCGGGGGCTCTCTCTCGTGCGTGGGGAGGACGGAACGAGCAACGCGCGCTGAGCGAACGGAAGTTGAGTCCCGGGCGATCGTCGTAGAGACTCGCATTGGTCCATACCAATAGGCAAGGGAGCGGACGGAAAAAGCCGCAGCGGCCCCCGGGGTGCCGCACACCCGGGGGCCGCTCGTCGTGCGGGAGCCGTCAGCCGTTGGCGAGCGCCTGCACCCGCGACAGGTCGCCGTTGAAGTGGTTGTGGTCGCCGACCGTCGGGCCGGAGGAGGTGTACTGCCACATCGTGTAGTACTGCCAGCCGGCCGGGAGTTCGCCCACCGTCGCGGCGTACCGCGCGATCCACAGCGGGTTGGTCGAGGCGAAGGCGGAGGAGTTGCCGGTGCACTGGGTCCACCAGCTGGTCGCCGTGTAGATGACGGCGTCCCGGCCGGTCCGCGCCTTGTACCGGTTCACGAAGTCGCGGATCCAGGCCACCATGCCGGCCTGGGTCTTGCCGTAGCAGGTCGCGCCGTACGGGTTCCACTCGATGTCGAGGACCCCCGGCAGGGTCTTGCCGTCCTTCGACCAGCCGCCGCCGTTGTTGACGAAGTAGTCGGCCTGGGCCGCGCCCGTCGTCGTGTCCGGGGTGGCGAAGTGGTACGTGCCCCGGATCATGCCCACGTTGTACGAGCCGGTGTACTGCTGGTTGAAGTAGGTGTTCTTGTAGTAGGTGCCCTCCGTCGCCTTGACGTAGGTCCACTTGACGCCGCTGTTCCACAGGGTGGACCAGGCGACGTTCCCCTGGTGGCTGGAGACGTCCACGCCTTCCGTCTGGACGGCCAGGGCGGAGGCGGCGCCGGGGGCGGCGCCCTGCCCGTCGTGCGCGAGGACGCCCATGCCCATGCTGGCGGAGCCGCGGGCGGGCGCCGGGCGGACCCCCGGGTCCGGGGCGGCGCCGGCGGAGGCGGCGAGGGGGAGGAGGAGGGTCAGGGCCGCGAGTGCGGCACCGGCGAGGGTCGTTCCGGATCTGTGCACACGCATTGCGTGCCTCCGAAAGGATCGAGGGGGGAGGGGTGTCGGGTGCCGGCTGACAGTCCTGGTGTGGACATGTCATGGATGACGTCGGGGACGACGCTACGCACGTAGACCCGGCCGGCGGAAGGGGGCCTGGATGCCGCCGTTGGTCTACGCCTGCGAAATACTGAAGGAGCTGCGGCGATGGGCCTCGGCCGAAAGAAACTTTCAGCGGCTGGAAGTGGCGCGAAAAGCGCCGCCAGGCCGCCGGGGAACCTGCGGGAGGTGCCGACGTGCACGCAAGCGGTACGGGAAGTGAAGACAAGGCCGCGCCGCCCACCGCCTCCCCGACCCCCGGCGGCGAGCCCGCGCCGCCCACCGCCGCCCCGGCCCCCGGCGGCGAACCCGGGCCGACCGCCCTCGGTGACGCCGCCGACGTTCCGCCCGCCGGGGTCGACCGCGAGTTCCTCGCGCTCGAACGCGAACTTGCCGTCTTCCTGCGGCGCGCCCGCGCCCAGTCCGGCGAGATGGCCCGCGAGGTCCACCCCGAGCTGGAACCCGCCGCTTACGGCCTCTTCGTACGCCTCGACGACGCCGGCCCCCAGCGGGCCACCGAACTCGCCGGGTACTTCGGCGTCGGCAAGGCGACCATGAGCCGCCAGCTCCGCGCCCTCGAAGACCTCGGCCTGGTCGCCCGCGACCCCGACCCCGCCGACGGGCGCGCCTCGCTGGTGCGGCTCACCGAGGAGGGCCGGAACCGCTTCCGGCACGTGCGGGACGCCCGCCGCGAGCGGTACGTGCGCAAGCTCGCCGACTGGGACCGCTCCGAGGTCGCCGAACTCGCCCGCCTCCTGAACCACTTCAACGTCAGAGCCGAGGGCTGAGCGCTCAGCCCTCCCGCAGCTCCGTGTAGACCGCCGTCGCGTCGTCGTGCCGCTTCCAGCGGCGCACCCCGCCCGCCCGCTCGTCCGCCGCTTCGAGGGCCCGCACCCGGTGGAGCAGCCCGAGCGCGCCCTCCTTGCGCAGCACGCCCAGGCACTCCGCCCAGTCGCCCTCGCCGAACAGCTCCACCCAGCGGCTCGCCCCGTCCGTGAGCGCGGCCAGGGACCGTACCTCCGCACGCGGGGTCGAGCCGGTCACCGCCCGCACCGCGACCGCCGGGTCGGCCGCCGCCGTGAAGAAGCCGCCCTCGTGGTTCCGCAGCCGGTCCGTCGCCGCGAGCGAGCGCAGGATCTCGTCCGGCACCCGGTCGAGCCGGTCGTCCAGCACGGCACGCACCGCCCCGTCCGGGGACTCCAGGAGCAGGACGGAGTCGGAGAGGACGAGGTGCTCGACCGAGGAGGCGTCCCAGCGCGCCAGGACCACGGTCGCCTGGGGCGTACGGACGTGAGAAAGGTCACAGGTGTCGCGGTGGGCATCCGCGGTGCGCCGGATTGCCAGCGACAGGATCTCGGACAGCGACATGTCCGGCCGGGAAGCGGACAGTTCGGTCAAAGCCCCACCGAGTCGCGCGGTGAACCACGGGACGGAGTGCACACAACCGTCGTCGCCCACGGGCGGGGTGACGCCGTCGAGGAGGACGACGGTCCCCCCGCCGCCGGAGGCGGGCAGAGCGGCGGCCGCCCAGTCCTCGTTGGGGCGTTCGGGGCTGCCGGGGAGGGAGGCGACGTCGCTGCGCATGACATCCAGTGTGCCCGGCCCCCCGATCTCCTTCACCGGACCTACAAATGACCGGAAATGGCCTGTACCAACCCGGCGGCGGCCCGGACAGAGGCGGAACAGCCACCTCCGGGAAGCTGCGGGCGGGCATCCTGCCAAAGGCCGCCCGGAAGATCCAACCGAAGGCCCGCCGAGGCCCGCGGAACCGGTCCGGAGAAGTTGTTCGCCAACTCATGAGTGTTGTTCACTCGTTCGGGTGGCGGAGCGGCCGATGCGCGCCCCCTTACCGAAAGCGCTGGAATGGTCGGAAGCCGTACCAGGGGTGGGGGCGCTCCATGTGACCGGCCGTCACCTCTGCTTTGTGGGCGGACGAGTCAAGAATGCGAGCACCGGTGCAGATGAAGCGGCCTCGGAGCAAGAACGGCACGCGGAGCCAGACCCCCGGTGCGGTGGAGGCGACCCCGGCCCCCGCGCCCGCCGGCCGGCCCAAGCGCGTCCGCAACCGCCTCGTCGCCGGCGTCGCCCTCGTCGGCATCACGGTCCTGGCCGCCGGCGCCCCCGCGATCCTCGCCGCCTCCGCCGAACTCACCGACTCCCAGCGCCTGGTCACCCTCGCCGAACTCGACCGGCAGGCCGTCACCCTGGCCCACTCCCTCGCCGACGAGCGCGACGAGGTCGTCGCCTACATCGCCGCGGGCCGCGACAACCAGTCAGGCGACGCCAAGCACAAGCGCCAGATCACCAGCACCCGCTCCACCCGCGTCGACCGCCAGATCGACGAGATCAGGCCCGCCGCCTCCGCCGAGCTCCGCCGCGACCTCGCCGGAATCCCCTCCGTCCGCCGCAACGCGCTCACCAAGGGCACGGCCCTCGAGGCCCACCGGGCGTACTCGGAGGCCATCACCAAGCTCCAGGCCCTCGCCGAGGAGCTGGCCGACAAGACCCCGGCCCGCGCCGCCGACACCTCGCTCACCGAGGCCACCCGCGCCCCCGCCGCCCTCGGCCGCGCCGTCGAACAGGCCTCCGCCGCCCGCGGCCTGCTCCTCGCCGCGCTCTCCGTGCACCAGCCCAAGGCCACCGGGGACGTCCACTACGACCCCGAGACCGACAGCTACGTCCCCGACGTGCCCGCGGGCGCCGCCGAGGCCGAGCGCGCCCGGGACGTCCTCACCGCCGCCGCCCAGCAGGCCCGGGTCCGTGAACTCGCCGCCCTCGGCGACTTCGACCAGGCCGCGGGACCGGCCGCCCGCGACTCCTTCGCCACCACCGTCGCGGGACCCGACGTCAAGAGCGCCGAGCGGTCACTGGCCACCCTCACCGACCAGCCCCGGCTCACGGAGACCGAGCGGGCGACCGACCCGGCCGCCCTGGAGGCCGCCCTCTCCGCCCGCATCGAGCAGATGCGGGGCGTCGAGTCCGCCCTCGCCGCCGAGCGGGTCGAACGGCTCGGCGCGCTCCGCGACGACGACGTCACCGCCCTCGAACTGCGCCTCGCCTTCCTCGGCGGCTGTCTGCTCGTCGCCGTCGGCATCTCCACCTACGTCGCCCGCACCCTCACCCGGCCGCTCGCCGTCCTCCGCATCGGCGCCGCACGGCTCTCCGCCGCCCCCGCGCCGCACACGGAGGAGCCGGTCCGCTTCACCGGCCGCAACGACGAGTTTGCCCAGGTCGTCCGCTCCCTCAACACCCTGCACGGCAAACTCTCCGGCCTCGCCGGGCAGAACGAGCGGCTCACCGAGCGGCTCGCCGACGCGACGGCCGACCTGGCCGCCGCCAAGGAGACCCTCGGCACCGAGCTCGCCACCCAGCGCGCCGAACTCCAGGGGCAGGTCGCGCTCCTCACCGCCGACCTCGAAGGGCTCAGGGGCACCGTCCACCACACCTTCGTCAACCTCTCGCTGCGCAGCCTCGGCCTCGTCGAGCGGCAGCTGGGCGTCATCGAGAAGCTGGAGGAGCGCGAGCAGGACCCGGACCGCCTCGCGACCCTCTTCAAGCTCGACCACATGGCGACCGTCATGCGCCGCCACAGCGAGAACCTCCTCGTCCTCGCCGGCCACGAGCACGTCCACGGCCACGCCGGACCCGTCCCGCTCGTCGACGTGCTGCGCGCCGCCGTCAGTGAGATCGAGCGGTACGAGCGCGTCACCATCCAGTCCCTGCCGCCGCACGCGCAGGTCGCCGGCTTCGCGGCGGACGATCTGAGCCACCTGGTCGCGGAACTCCTGGAGAACGCCACCTCCTTCTCGCCGCCCGACGCCGAGGTCCAGCTCTCCGGCTGGCTCCTGGAGTCCGGCGAGGTGATGCTCTCCGTCCAGGACTCGGGCATCGGCATGACGGCCTCCCGGCTCGCCGAGCTCAACGCGCGCCTGGCCGACGCCGATCCCGCCGCGTTCGAGGGCGAGGGCCTCGGCATGCGGGTCATCGCCCTGCTCGCCGCCCGGCACGGCGTCCGCGTCGAGCTGCGCGAGCAGAAGCCGGGCGGGACGGCCGCCGTCGTGGTCCTGCCGCAGCCCCTGCTGCCCACGGCCCCGCCGACCGCCGTCACCGAGCCGGTACGGGTCCCGGGCGCGGCCCCCACCTTCCACCTGCCCGGCTCGGCTGCGGAGGCCAACTCCAACGCGCTGCCGTCCCGCAACCGGGACGGGTTCACGGACCCGCTGGTGGAAGCGGCCGAACGCGCCTTCCTCGCGGCGGAGCCGACGCCGGAGCCGGAGCCCGCGTACGTACCGGAGCCGGAGCCCGCGTACGTACCGGAACCGGAGCCCGAGCCCGCGTGCGCACCGGAGCCCGAGCCCCCGTACGACCCGGCGCCCGCCTACGAGGCACCCGAGCCGGAGCTTGCGTACCCCGCCGAGAGCGTCTCCGAGACGACCCTCCAGGTCCGGCTGCCCGACCCGCCGCCGGAGCCGGACACCCACGAGCGCGCGGCGGACGTGGCCACGGACCTCGCGCACGAAGAGCCCGCGCCCCCCGCCCCCGCCCCCGAGCCGGTCACCGACCAGCCGGTTCCCGGGCCGCGCACCGCACAGTGGGAGCGGGTCACCGACAAGGGCCTGCCCAAGCGCACCCCGCAGGTGGTCCGGCCGGCCGGACCGGCCGCCACCCCCCGCCGGGGCGGCGTGGACGCGGAGGCCCTGCGCCGCCGCCTCGGGGGCTTCCACCAGGGCGCCAAGGCCGGGCGCCGCGACGTGGAGGCGGAGTTGGACACGGCGCGGACAGAAGCCGTAAGGACTGCACGTACAGAGGAGATGACGGGGGACACAGTCGAGGAGGCACGCAGTTGACCGCGACGGGAACGTTCGGACTGAGTACGGAAGCCCGCAACCTGCAATGGCTGCTGGGGAATCTGGTGGAGGAGGTGCCCGGGGTCCGCTCGGTCGCCGTGGTCTCCTCCGACGGCCTGATGCTGCTCTCGTCGGACCCGGCCGTCCAGCAGAGCACGACGGCCGCCGCCGAAGCCGGCCGTCCTGACGGGCCGCGCGGCTCCAGCGCCGACCTGGCCACGATCGTCTCCGGCATCGGCAGCCTGACCATCGGCGCCGCCCGCCTGATGGACGGCGGCGGGGTCAAGCAGACGATGGTGGCCATGGAGGAGGGCAGCGTGTTCGTGATGTCGATCAGCGACGGTTCGCTGCTCGGCGTGCACGCCACGCCCGACTGCGACATGAGCGTCGTCGCGTACCACATGGCGCTCTTCGTGGGCCGCGCCGGTCACGTACTCACCCCCGAAGTCCGCAGCGAGCTGCGCAAGTCGATGGAGAGCACCCAGTGACGTCAGTGTCGTCGGCCTACCCGGGGCCCCGCGCCCACCGGCTGCCCGTACGGGGCGACGGACGCCGCCCCGCGCGCGTGCGCCCGTACTCGCTGACCGGCGGGCGGACCCGCTTCGGCCATGTCCTGCTCGTCGAGACCTTCGTGGCCGCGCTCGAGGCGTCCGCCGCGCGCAAGGTACTGACGGACGGCGGGCCCAGTGCCCGGGGTCTGATGCCGGAGATGCGGGCCATCGTCGAGATCTGCCGCCGGATGCGGACCGTGGCGGAGATCTCGGCGCTCCTGAAGATGCCGTTGGGGGTCGTCCGGGTGCTGCTCAGTGACCTGGCCGACCAGGGAAAGATCCGTGTGTACGGGACCGGTCACGGCACCGGCCAGCCCGACCGCGCGCTCCTCGAAAGGGTGCTGAGTGGACTCCGTCGTCTCTGACGCCACCGCCGGCGACGTCTCCGACGTCGTCACCGACTCCCCGGCGGTGGCGGGCATTCCCGCGCAGCCCCAGGCGCCCGAAACCGATCTGTTCCGCCGAGATACCGCCGAGCGGACCGACGGCCCGGACGCCGAGGACGGCGCGCAGGACTGGCAGCTGGACCACACCCGCGCCCCGATCGCGACGAAGATCGTCGTCGCGGGCGGCTTCGGCGTCGGCAAGACCACCTTCGTCCGCGCGGTCTCGGAGATCACCCCGCTGCAGACCGAGGCGCTGATGACCCGGGCGAGCGAGGACACCGACGACCTCAGCGCGACCCCGGACAAGCTCACCACCACGGTGGCGATGGACTTCGGCCGGATCACCCTCGACAACGACCTGGTGCTGTACGTCTTCGGTACGCCGGGACAGCAGCGCTTCTGGTTCATGTGGGACGACCTGGTGCGCGGCGCGATCGGCGCGATCGTGCTGGCCGACACGCGCCGGCTCACGGACTGCTTCCCGGCCCTGGACTACTTCGAGAGCTGCGGGCTGCCGTACATCGTGGCCGTCAACCACTTCGAGGGCACCGAGCTGTTCGAGGCGGACGACGTCAGGGAGGCGCTGACCGTACCCGCCCACGTGCCCGTGGTGATCATGGACGCGCGCAAGCGGTACAGCGTCGTCGAGAGCCTGCTCGCGATGGTCGCGCACGCGCTGGAACACACCCCCGAATAGATCGCTCAGCTCGCCCCGTCACGCCAGGAGCACCACCCATGCGGAAGATACTCATAGTCGGCGCCGGCCAGTCCGGTCTGCAGCTCGCCCTCGGACTCCAGTCGCAGGGGTACGAGGTCACCCTCATGTCGAACCGGACGGCGGACGAGATCCGTTCCGGCCGGGTCATGTCCACCCAGTGCATGTTCGACACCGCGCTCCAGCACGAGCGGGACCTCGGCCTGAACTTCTGGGAGTCCCAGGCCCCGCGGATCGAGGGCCTCGGCGTCTCCGTCGCCGCCCCGGACGCGGGCCGCGCGATCGACTGGGTCGGGAAGCTCGACGGGTACGCCCAGTCCGTCGACCAGCGGGTCAAGATGGCCGGCTGGATGGAGACCTTCGCCCAGCGCGGCGGCCAGCTGGTGATCCACGGCGCGGCCGTGGGCGACCTGGACTACTTCTCGCGCAACTACGACCTCGTCCTGGTGGCGGCGGGCAAGGGCGAGCTGGTCTCGATGTTCGGCCGGGACGCCTCGCGTTCGCCGTACGCCGAGCCGCAGCGCGCGCTGGCCGTCGCGTACGTCCACGGTCTCGGCCCGCGCCCCGAGCACCCCGACTTCGACGCGGTGCGCTGCAACCTGGTCCCCGGCGTCGGCGAGCTGTTCGTGATGCCGACCCTGACGACCGGCGGCCGCGCCGACATCCTCTTCTGGGAGGGCGTCCCCGGCGGCCCGCTCGACGTCTTCCAGGGCGTGAAGGACCCCTCCGAGCACCTGGCGCTGACCCTGGAGCTGATGGAGAAGTTCACGCCCTGGGAGTACGCGCGCGCCACCCGGGTCGAGCTGACCGACGCGGGCGGCACGCTCGCCGGCCGGTACGCGCCGACCGTCCGCAAGCCGATCGGCCGGCTGCCCGGCGGCGGCCTGGTCCTGGGCGTCGCGGACGTCGTCGTCGCCAACGACCCGATCACCGGCCAGGGTTCGAACTCGGCGTCGAAGTGCGCCGCCGCCTACCTCGCGGCGATCGTCGAACACGGCGACAAGCCGTTCGACGAGGAGTGGATGCAGTCGGCCTTCGACCGCTACTGGACCACCGCCCAGCACGTCACCAAGTGGACGAACGCGATGCTGGGCGTCCCGCCGGAGCACGTCCTGAACCTGATCGGCGCGGCGGGCGAACTCCAGCCGGTCGCGGACCGCTTCGCGAACGGCTTCAACGACCCGGCGGACTTCGAGAACTTCTTCTTCGACCCCGAGAAGACGAACGCGTACCTGGCGGAGGTCGCGGGGGCCTGACCCGGGGGTCGGGCGGTGGCGGAAAAGGGGTCGATCCGTCGCCTGGGGTGGCCGATCATGTCGGCATGTCTCCCTCGCACACCCTTGCCCGCGTGGACGCCGACCTCGCCGCCGGCCGGGTCCCCATGGCGCGTCAGCGGCTGCGCGGGCTGGTCTCCTCGTTTCCGCACGACCTGACGCTGCGGCGTCGGCTCGCCGAGGTGTACCGGCTGTACGGGGACGCGGCCGAGGCAGGGCGCTGGATGTACCTCGAAGAGGACCGGAGCCCGGACGAGACCGCCGCCTTCGAGGCGCGCTACCGGACTCCCGGGTGGCGGATGAAGGCCCTCGCCTGGCGCGGCCCCGAGGCGCTGGCGGCGAACGCGTTCGCCGAGGAGCAGCTCATGACCCTGCGGACCGCCTGCGCCGAGCGGCTGGGGCGGCCCGTCGACTGGGACGACCCCGCCTCCTCCGCGCGGGACAGGGGCGAGGAGTGGGTGCCCGAGGAGCGCGGCTGGACGGTGGCCGGGGTACTCGTGGGCACCGGCATCACGGCGGGCGTCGTCGTGAACGGGGCGCTCTGGGTGCTCGGGCTCATGTCCCTCCTCGAGTAGCGCGCCGGGGCGACGGCGGTTCAGGCGTGGTCGTAGCCCTCGTCGCCGCCGTCCCTCGCCCCCGCGGGCAGCGGCGGCGGAGTGTACGAGGCCAGCGCCTCCCCGCCCTCATCGGGGCGTACGGCCCCGAGCAGCGGGTTCGCCGCGATCGGTGACACCTTCACCTTCCCGCCGGGCCGCGGCGCCTGCACCACCAGACCCTCGCCGAGGTAGACGGCCACATGGGTCGCGCCCGGGAAGTAGACCACCAGGTCCCCGGGGCGGAGTTCGGACAGCGGGACCCGGGGGAGCGTCGCCCACTGCTCCTGGCTGGTGCGCGGCAGCTCCCGGCCGGCCGCCGCCCAGGCCTGCTGGGTGAGCCCCGAGCAGTCGTACGTCTCCGGGCCCTCCGCCCCCCACTCGTACGGCTTGCCGATCTGGCCCACCGCGAACCGCAGGGCCTCCGCGCCCGCCCGGGAGGGCGTGCGGGGGCCGTCCAGGACGCCGGAGCCGAGCAGTTCGCGCTGCGCGCCCGCCGTCTGGGTCCGCTCCAGCTCGGTGAGCCGGGCCAGTTGGTCCGTGGAGAGCCCGGCCAGGAGTTTCTCGACCTCGGCGAGCCTGCCCCGCACCTCGTCGCGCCGCTTGCGCTGCGCGGCGGCCAGGGTCTGCTGCCGGTCGAGCGCCTTGCGTGACGCGCGCGCCAGGTCGGCGGCCTGCCGCTCGGCCTTCTCCAGCCGGGGCACGGCCGTCGCCCGGTCCCGCGAGGCGCGTGCCATCAGCTGCCCCTGCTCCATGGCGGACTGCGGGTCGGGCGCGAAGAGCAGCCGCAGGTAGGCGGAGAACTCGGACGTGCCCTGGTACTGCTCCCGGGCGATCCGCCCGGCCGCGGCCCGCTCCTTCGCGAGGGCGGTCCGGGCGGCGGTGAGCCGGGCGGTGACCTTTTTGGTGTCGAGGGCC
The DNA here is from genome assembly GCF_008639165.1 of Streptomyces venezuelae ATCC 10712. Classification (NCBI taxonomy): domain Bacteria; kingdom Bacillati; phylum Actinomycetota; class Actinomycetes; order Kitasatosporales; family Streptomycetaceae; genus Streptomyces; species Streptomyces venezuelae. The sequence continues at coordinate 5,369,239 of NZ_CP029197.1, forward strand.
TGGAGCTTCAGGGCCTCCTCGGCGGCGTTGAACCGCTCGGTGGCCTCCTCGGTCTGCCGGTAGAGCGTCCGCATCCGGGTGAGCAGCGCGGAGACGGAGTCGCCGCCGGGGGGAGGGAGGGCGGCGGCGTCGTCGGTCTCGCCGGGCGCGTCCGTGGCCGGGGGAGTGGGGACGGGGGCCTCGGCGGCGACCGGATCGGGGGCGTCGACGCTGGCGCCTGGGGCGTCGTCGGCGGCCCCGGGGCTGACAGGGTCGCCGGGTTCCTGCCGCGCAGGCTCGGCGGCCCCGTCGGGTTCCTGGGGCTCGGGGCCTGCCGGTTCGGCGGGGTCGGCGGCGGGGTCGACCGGGCCCACCGGTTCGGCGGCGGGGTCGGCCCAGGCGATGGGGGCCTGCGCCGGGGGGACCGTGGGGGCCGGGGGGTCGGCCGGGGGGCGGGGCGCGGTGGTGGCGCCCGACGGGGCGACCCCGGTGAGCGCGGTCGCCGCGGCGAGCGCCCCCGTGCAGACCGTACGCAGCAGCCTTCGTGACACGTCACCACCTCCACCGGGATGATGACGCGTCAGTTCAACCGATTACCGTACGAATGGGGGCGCGTCCGGTGGCCTCACCCGTTCGGCTCAGCGCCCTTCGCGGGGCCCCCGCCGCCGGTGGCCGGCTTCGACCACGGCCACTTCAGCTCGCGCCGCTCGCGGCCCTCGGGGGCGTACTCGTACACCCAGCCGCGCTGCAGTCCGAGCCGCTTCGTGTACCCCGCGGGCTCGCGCCGGTACGTGTAGAGGGTCGGCGGACGGCCCTCGTGGGCCGGGACCGGGACCTCGTACCACTTCGGCGGGTGGCCGGTCGGACCGAGCAGGATCGGCAGGACCCGGCCGTCGAGGGGACCGCCACGGAAGGGCGTGTTCTGGCTTCTCACCCCTCCAGTGTCCCCTCCGGCCGCGATCTCACAGCAGATGGGCCGCCTGGCCGACCACCGGGATCACCCGGCGGGCCAGCCGCGCCACCGGCCCCTCGGGGGTCTCCTGGGCGAGGAGCCGTCCGACGACCCGGGCCGTCTCCTCGTCGCTCGCCGTGCTCGCCGCGAGGAGGGCCACGAGGTGGTCGACGAGCCACTCCCGGAGCTCCGCCGCCGGGGGCCGCTTCTCCTCGTCGAGCCAGATGAGGGAGGCCGCCTCCACGGCGGCGATCCACGTCCGGACCAGCATGTTGAGCCGGGGGCCCGGGCGCTCCACCCCCAGGTGGACGAGGATCTGCTCGGCGGCGGCCCGCCGGACCTCGTCGACGATCGCGCTCGTCCGGGAGGTCTCGGCGACGCTGCCGCCCCGCAGCAGGGCGCTGAACCCGGCGTCGTGCTCGTCGACGAAGGCCAGGTAGCGGTCGAGCACCCGGCCGAGCCGCTCGGTGGGCGGCCCTTCCGGCGGCTCGGTGAAGCAGTGGTTCAGGGCGTCGGCGGAGGACCGCAGGGCGGCTTCGTACAGCTGCTGCTTGCCGCCGGGGAAGTAGCGGTAGACGAGGGGGCGCGAGACGCCGGCCGCCTCGGCGACGTCGTCGAGCGAGACGTCCTCGGGCGCCTGGTGGGCGAAGAGGCCCTGGGCGGCGTCGAGGAGCTGCCCCCGCCGCTCCTCGACACTGAGCCTGCGGTACGCGGGCGTGGCGGCACCTGTCATGCCCGCAGCGTATCCGTGCGCCGCGGGCACGCGTTCCGCGACGCCGTGGGGCCCCTCGGCTCGACGAGCTCCGGAGGGTGCCCACGGACGAGGTCCGGAGGGGGTCCCACAGACGAGGAGGTCCGGAGGGGCCCCACGGACGAGGTCACCCCTCAGGCCAGCAGCCCCGAGGACTTCCACAGCCGACGCCCCGGCCCCCGCAGCACCCCGATGTCGTCGAGGAAGTCCGTCAGCCGCCGCGCGCCGGACTGCATGACCTCCCGCCGGTGCCCGCTCGCCCGCACCTGCGCGACCGCCTCGCGCCGGTCCAGGCCCACCGCCTCGTACACCGCCGGGTTGACGAAGCAGGTGGAGAAGACCCGCGCGGCCTCGCCACAGCTCAGCCGGGTGAACTCCTGCTCCCAGCGCGGTGCCGTGATCATCTGGCGGCGCAGTTCCTCACGGGCGTACCGCACGTGCCGCGCCTCCTCGACCACGTGGATGCGCGTCACCCCGCGCACCAGGGTCTGCACCCGCTCGTCGGGGAAGGTGAGCCGCTGCATCCAGTCGAGGATCTCCTCGCCGAGCAGCGTGGCGGCGAAGGAGCCGGGGGTGGTGGAGACGGTCTTCAGGAGCCGGGCGAGGTTGTGGTAGAGCCTCGGCACCGGGTACGCGGGGGTGCCGCCCTGCCGGATGAGCCGGGCGAACATCATCGAGTGCCGGCACTCGTCGGCGATCTCGGTCAGCGCGTACCGCACGTGATGGCTGGTCAGCGACTTGTCGTAGATGTGCCGGACGAGCAGCTGCATGAGGATGATCTCGAACCAGACGCCGAGCGAGGCGAGCGAGGCCGCCTCGTGCCGCGAGAGCGTGATCCGCTGCTCCTCGGACATCCGGCGCCACAGCGGGGTGTCGTAGAGGGAGACGAGCTCGGGCGGCCAGAACCACTTGCCGTCCTCGAACGGCGCGTCCCAGTCGAGTTCGGTGTCCGGGTCGTAGGAGTGCTTGCGGGAGGACTCCAGGAGCCGTTCGGCGACCTGCTCACGGTCGCGCAGCGGCCCCAGGGCGTCCCGGAGGAGGCTGAAGTCGGGCTCGGTGGACTCGGTGAAGGGGGTCATGGTCGCGTACCTCGCTGGGCTCGCCGTCGGGAGGATCGAGAGGTGGCCGCCGGTGACCGGTCACCGGAGGACGGCTGCCGGCGGCAGAACACCGGTGGATGGTTACCAGTGGTCACCTCTTATCAGACTGCCCGTCAGTAGGACCGTCAATCCCCTGTGCGCGACTTGTTGACGATCCGTCTACCACCGTGTGAGCCTGGCCGAGGACTCGCACCACGGGAAAGGCCCGACCCCCCAAGGAGGCGTCAGTGTCGACGCGCGACCTCTACACCACGGCCCCGTCCGCCCCGGGCTGGCAGGTGCCGGCCACCGGCGCCGCCCGCTTCTCCTGGGAGTACGAGGAAGGCCGCGAGCGCCTCCTCGCCCTCTACCAGAAGGGCAAGGACAAGCAGTGGGACGGCGCGACACGGATCGACTGGGACCTCGACGTCGACCCGTACGACCCGCTCGGCACCCCCGACGAGGTGCTGACCCTCCACGGCACCCGCCACTGGGCGAAGATGACCGAGAAGGACAAGGGCGACCTGCGCCGGCACTACGCCTCCTGGCAGTTCAGCCAGTTCCTCCACGGTGAACAGGGCGCCATGATCTGCGCCGCGCGGATCGTCGAGTCCGTGCCCGACCTGGACGCCAAGTTCTACTCGGCGACCCAGACCATGGACGAGGCCCGGCACGCCGAGATCTACGGGCGCTTCCTCCACGACAAGATCGGCATGCTCTACCCGATCAACGACAACCTCCGGAGCCTGCTCGACGACACCCTGCGCGACTCCCGCTGGGACATGCCGTACCTCGGCATGCAGGTCCTCATCGAAGGCCTCGCCCTCGCCGCCTTCGGCATGATCCGCGACACCACCGACAAGCCGCTGCCCAAGCAGATCCTGGCGTACGTGATGCAGGACGAGGCCCGGCACGTGGCCTTCGGCCGGATGGCGCTGCGCGACTACTACAAGCAGCTGTCGGACGCCGAACTCCGCGAGCGCGAGGAGTTCGTCATCGAGGGCTGCTACCTGATGCGCGACCGGCTGCGCGGCGTCGAGGTCCTGGACAACTTCGGCATCCCGCGCAAGGAGGCCGAGGAACTGACCGAGCAGAGCGAGTTCCTGCACCTCTTCCGCAAGCTGCTCTTCAGCCGGATCGTCCCCTGCGTCAAGGACATCGGCCTGTGGGGCGAGCGCCTCCAGAAGGCCTACCTCGACATGGGCGTCTTCGACCTCGGCGACTCCAACCTCGACCTCCTCATGACGCAGGACGAGGAGATCGCGGAACGGCTCGACGCGGAGCGCTTCGCGAAGGAGGAGCGGGCCCGGGTGACGGAGGTGGCGGACGCGATCGCGGCCGGGGCGGCGGAGGCCTGACCCCGACCGACGCCCGGACCGGGCCGATCGGCGCCCGGACCAGGCCCCCGCCCCCACCCGGAAGAGCTGGTTGTCGTACGGGTGACGTAGCGTGCCCGTCATGAGCATGCCGCCACCGCCGAACCAGCCGCCCCACAACCCGTACGGCGGGCCGGTACCGCCCCCGCAGCAGCCCGGCCCGTACGGCGGCGCCCCGCAGGGCTTCCCGCCGCCGGGCCACCCGGGCCACCCCCAACAGGGCGCCCCCCAGCCGGGCTTCCCGCAGCAGGGGTACCCGCAGCACGGCGTGCCGCCGCAGTACCAGGGGCCCGGCGCCGGGGCCTGGGGGCAGCCGCCCATGGGGCCGCCGCCGAAGAAGAAGCTCTCGGCCGGCGCGATCGTCGCCATCGTCGTCGGCGCCCTGGTCCTGGTCGGCGGCATCGGTTACGGGGTCAAGGCCGGGCTCGACGGCGTCACCGGCCCCTTCCCCGCGGCGACGCACAAGCTCGTCGTCGCCCAGACCCTCCTCGACGGCGAGTACACCCTCCTGTCCGACCTCTCCGACAGCAAGGGCAAGGAGATCGAGGACACCCCCGACTTCACGGTGAAGGACGCGAAGGCGGCGGTCGCGCAGTACAGCGGCAAGGACGGGGACGTCCTCGTCCTCTCCGGGATGTACGGGCAGATCAAGGACCCCGACGCCACCCGCGCCTCGATCCTCAGGGGCGCCGCCACGGACAAGGGCTCCACCCTCGTCGTGAAGCCCACGGAGTTCACCCCGGCCGGCTCCGACGTGAAGGTCAGCTGCCAGATCACCAAGTCCAAGGACGGCATCAGCACGATCACGCTGGTCATGTGCGCCTGGGGCGACGAGAACACCGCCGCCGCCGTCGCCCTCGTCGGCGACGCGGCGGCCACGGCCGACCCGAAGAGCGTCGACCTGGCCGCGCTCGCCGGGAAGACGGCCAAGATCCGCGCGGAGATCCGCAAGCCGATCGCCTGACACGGCCGGCGGGGTGATCGGAGGCGGGCCACGCCCCGGTCACCCCCGCGCCTTCGCCTCGAGGCGCAAGGCCTCCTCCATCACCGCCTTCGCGATCGGGGCCGCGCTCCCGCCCCCGCTGATGTCCGTCCGCGCGGCCTCCGCGTCCTCGACCACGACCGCCACCGCGACCGCCGGCTGGGCCGAGTCCTCGGCCTGGGCCCAGGCGATGAACCAGGCGTACGGAGTACCGGTGTTGCCGAAGCCGTGCTGGGCCGTGCCGGTCTTGCCGCCGACCCGGGCCCCGGGGATCGCCGCGTTCGTCCCGGTGCCGTCCGCCACGGCCTTCAGCATCAGCCGCTGGAGCTGCATCGCGGTGGCCGGGTTCATGGCCTGCCGGTAACTGCGGCGGCCGGTGCGGTCGACGGTCGTCCCGCCCGAGGTCGTCGTCCGGTCGACGAGGTACGGCTGGGCGATCTCCCCGTTGTTGGCGACGGCCGACGCGACCATCGCCATCTGCAGCGGCGTGGCCGTCGTGTCGAACTGCCCGATCGACGAGAGCGCCAGCTGGTCCGGGCTCATCTCCCGGTCGAAGTTGGACTTCGCCACCCAGGACGGCACGCGGAGCGCCGTGTCGTTGAAGCCGAAGCGCTCCACCGCGTCGACCATCCCGGCCAGGCCCACCTCCACCCCGAGGCCGGCCATCACCGTGTTGCACGACCACTGGATCGCGTACGCGAGGGACGCGTCGCCGCAGCCCGTCGCCTCGTTCGGCAGCACCTGCCGGGTGCCGGGCAGCACGAAGGGGTCCGGGGTGTCGGTCGGCGCCTCCACGTCCCGTACCACTCCCGCGTCGAGCGCCGCCGCGGCCGTCACGATCTTGAACGTGGAGCCCGGCGGGTACGTCTGCCGCAGCGCCCGGTTCAGCATCGGCTGGTTCGGCGAGGTGTTGAGCCGCCGCCAGGCCTCCTTGACGCCCGGGCCCGTACCGGAGAGGACACCGGGGTCGTACGAGGGCGAGCTGACCAGCGCCAGGATGCGGCCGCTGTGCGGCTCCACCGCCACGACCGCGCCCCGCTTGCCGTCGAGTCCCCGGAAGGCGGCCTCCTGCATCGAGGCGCGGATCGTCGTCACGACGTCCCCGCCGGGCTGCCGGCCCCGGGTGAGGTCGTTCCAGAGGGGCAGCGGCGCCAGCATCGGTTCGGTGCCCGACAACACGTCGTCCTCGGCGTGCTCGACCAGGGTGGTGCCGTACGTCTGCGAGGAGTAGCCGGTCAGCGGCGCGTACAACGGCCCCTGCCGGTAGGTCCGTTCCCAGCGCAGCTGCTGTCCGCTGTCGCGGGAGCCGGTGACCGGCTTCCCGTCGACGACGATCTCGCCGCGCGGCTGCGCGTAGCGGTTGATCGCGATCCGCCGGTTGGCCGGGTTGTCGTCGAGCGATTCGGCCTCGAAGACCATCACCCGGGCGGAGTTGACGAGCAGCGCCACGAGCAGCACCAGACAGAGCGCGGCGGCCCGCCGGGCGTACCGGATCACGCGGCCTCCTTGACCGGCGCGAGCGTCCCCGTGTCGGCGTCGTCCGGCTGCGGCGCGCGCGCCGAGTCGCTGACCCGGATCAGCAGCGCCACGATCACCCAGTTGGTCACCACCGACGAACCCCCCTGGGCGAGGAACGGCATCGCCATGCCGGTCAGCGGGATCAGCCCCATCACCCCGCCCGCGATCACGAAGACCTGGAGCGCCACGATCGAGGCGAGCCCGATCGCCAGGAGCCGCCCGAAGGGGTCGCGCAGGGAGAGGCCGGCGCGGTAGCCGCGGGCGACGAGCAGCGCGTACAGCAGGAACAGCGCGGTGAGGCCGACGAGTCCCAGTTCCTCTCCCGCGGTGGCCAGGATGAAGTCGGACTTGGTGGCGAAGCCGATGAGGACGGAGTGGCCGAGGCCGAGTCCCGAGCCGAGCATCCCGCCGGCGGCGAAGGAGAACAGGGACTGGGCCAGCTGCCCCGGCCCGTCCCCGGCCCGGATCGAGGCGAACGGGTCGAGCCAGTCCTGCACCCTGCTGTGGACGTGGGGTTCGAGCGAGCCGACGAGGAACGCCCCGGCGGAGGCCAGGACGAGTCCGACCGCGATCCAGCCGGTGCGGCCGGTCGCCACGTACAGCATGATCACGAACAGGCCGAAGAAGAGCAGCGAGGTGCCGAGGTCCCGTTCGAGGACGAGCACCCCGACGCTCAGCAGCCAGATCGCCACGATCGGCCCGAGCACCCGCCCCGTCGGGAACTGGAAGATCCAGATCCGGCGGCCGGTGTACGCGAGCGCGTTGCGGTTGGCGGCGAGGTACGCGGCGAAGAAGACGGCGAGCAGGATCTTGGCGAACTCGCCCGGCTGGAACGACAGACCGCCGATCCGGATCCAGATCTTCGCCCCGTTCACGGCGGGGAAGAAGATCGGCAGGATCATCAGGGCGAGCGCGGCGGCCACCGACACGTACGCGTACCCCTGGAGCGTGCGGTGGTCGCGGAGCAGCAGGACGACCACGATGAACAGCGCCACCCCGAGCGTCGACCAGACGAGCTGCGTCGCCGCCGCCTGGTCGTTCGGCGTCTCCAGGTCCAGGCGGTAGATCAGCACCAGGCCGAGGCCGTTGAGGAGGACCGCGATCGGCAGCAGCAGCGGATCGGCGTACGGGGCCCGGAACCGGACCGCGAGATGGGCGACGAGCGCGAGCAGCCCGAGCCCGGCTCCGTAGCGGACGGCGTCCGGCGGTACGGCTCCGCTGCGGGCGAGGCCGACCTCGGCGTAGCCGCAGACGGAGATGAGGACGGCGCAGACGAGGAGGGAGAGTTCCACGCCGCGGCGCTTCGGCAGGCGAACCCCCGGCGGGGGAGCGTCCGTGCGCGGTGCGGTCATGGCCGCAACGTAGCAAGCGGTATGCCCTATGTCCCTTTTGTGTGACGGTGTGCCGTGCAGCACCGTTCCGTCCCCGCGGTCAGTCCTCCGCCCCGGGGTCCATGAGGGCCACGTACTCGGGCAGCCGCAGCAGCGCCTCGGCGCCGCCGCCCTCCGCCTCGGCGAAGACGAGCTCCGCGCCGATCACCGCCGCCTGCCCCACCGCGATCGTCAGCCCCAGGCCGTGCCCCTTGCCGCCGCTCTCGGTACGGAACCGCTGCGGCCCCGACTCCAGCAGATACGCCGGATAGCCCGGCCCGTGGTCCCGCACGGACACCACCGGGCCGTCCACCGTCACGACCACGGGCGGCGCCCCGTGCTTGTGCGCGTTCGCGATCAGGTTCCCCAGCACCCGCTCAAGACGCCGCCGGTCCGTCTCCACGGTCGCGTCCCGCACGATCCGCACCCCGGTCTCCGTGCCCGAGGCGCGCATCGCCCGCACCACCCGCTCCACGAGCGGACCGAGCTCGTGCACGGCCAGGTCCACGGTCTCGGTGCGGGCGTCGAGCCGGGAGATCTCCAGCAGGTCCTCGGTGAGCCCGCGCATCGCCCGCACCCGGTCCCGTACCAGCTCCGAGGGCCGCCCCTCGGGCAGCAGCTCGGCCGCCGCCGAAAGACCGGTCAGCGGGGTGCGCAGCTCGTGCGCCACGTCGGCGGTGAACCGCTGCTCGCTCTGCAGCTTGCTCTGCAGCGAGGAGGCCATCGTGTCGAGCGCCCCGGACACCGTGGCCACCTCGTCCTGCGGCCGCGAGGGGTCCTTCGTACGGGGATCGGCGACGCGCGCGTCGAGATCACCCGCGCTGATCCGGCGGGCCACCTGCGCGGTGAGGTGCAGCCGCCGGGTGACCCGGGTGACCGCGAAGGCGCCAACGAGCAGCGTCGCGCCGATGGCGAGGACGGAGGAGCCGAGGATCGACCGGTCGAGCGCCTCGATCGTCTCGGCGCTCTGCGTGTAGTCGACGCGTACCGCGAGGGCGCGGCCGTCCGCCGGACCCGCCGCCCACATCGTCGGCCGGCCCTGGTCGTCGGTGACCATCGTGCCGCGCTCGCCGCGGACGGCGAGCGCCCGCAGCGAGGACGGCAGCCCGGCCGGGTCGACCCCGGCGAACCGGGGGAGCGGCTCGCCCGCCTCGTAGAGCCGGGTGACGTCGGTGAGCCGCGCGAGGGCCTTCTCGCGGGAGTCGTTCACGGTCTGGCCGGTCACCGAGACGTGGACCAGGACGCCGAGCAGCGCGGCGAGGGCGCAGCACATCACCGCGATGAAGACCGCGGCCTTCCAGGTGAGGGTCGCGGTCCAGGCGGGCAGCCGGGGCGCCCTCACGGGCTCGGCTCGACGGGGACGGGCGCGGGCACGGGTGCGGGACCGTCGGTGAGCCCGTCCGGCGAGCCCGGTGTGGGCGTCGGGGTCGGGCTCACCAGGCGGGGCGCGGGCACGGTCGAGGGCCCGGAGCCCGCGGGCTTCACCCGGACGATCTCGTCCCGGGTGGGCAGCATGCTGTGCTGCTGCTCGTCCCAGGACCAGGCGGTGCGGTACTCGTAGCCGGGGATGCCCGCCGAACCGACCCGCATGATCAGGTCCCGGCCGGCCAGCTCCACGCTGATGACCTGGTCGACGGTGGCCATGATGCGGGTGAGGCCGCCGTTCTCGGCGAGGTAGACCCGCACCCCGACCTGCTGGTCGGGCATCCGGATGCCGACGATCAGCTCGTCCCGGCCGTTGCCGGTGAGGTCGCGGTAGTACGGCCGCATGACCGGGCAGGCGGCCGGCGCCGTGCCGCAGGCCAGGATCGCCCGGGCGGTCTGCTCGTACAGCCCGTCGGCGCCGGAGTACGTGCCGGGATGGGCGCGCACCTCGGCGGCCACGACCGCGACGGCGTCGAGGGAGTGGACGTCGTTGTCGGGGACGTCGATCCCGGGCACCCGCTGGGTGTCGGACTCCCCGTAGTCGACCGGCGGATTCGTCGCGGGCGGCAGATCGGGCCAGAGGCGCACCGGCCCCACGGCGGTCGGCGTGGGGCCGGCGCTGGCGAGCCCGCCCTCGCTCCGCCCGCAGCCGACGAGTCCTCCGCCGAGCCCGCCGCCGAGCACGAGGGCACACAGGACACCGGCGGCGACCTTCCGTCCGCGCGGTCTCACTCTGCTCCGGCTCCTTCGGCTCCGTACGGGGGGCGGGCCCGGTGTCCGGGCCCACTCCAGTAGACCTTATTCGGAGAGAAGTCCTTTTTGTCTACTCATGAGATTGTCCGGCGGACACCGGGTGACAGGCGGCCGCCGTTTGACCGGCGGGCGGGGCACGCCGGGGGCCGCCGGGCGGCCGCCGGGGCGGGGAGGCCGACGGCGCGGGGGCGCGCGCAGGCTTCGAGCGCCGGACGCCGGGCCCTCGGGGCTGAGCGCAGGTTACGCGCGGCGGCGCGCCGCGCCCGGCGCCGGGGCCACCTCGGCACCCACGGCCCACACCACCCCCGCGCCGATCACACCCCCTAGAACGCCCCCCGCTCCATCCGCGCCAGCGCGGCCCGGCACACGGTCAGGAGCTTCTCGTCGAGGTGGATGTCATGGCTGCCCGAGGCGCCCTCACGGGCGTTGTGACGGCGCCGGCGGGTCAGCTCCGTGAGGATCACCAGCTGCGCCCCCGACGCGGCCGGGCCCATCTCCGCCAGGCACTCGGCGATGTCCATGCGCGCGTGCCGGTTCTCCTCCCAGGCCGCGAGCAGCACCGGCAGGGCCGCCGCCGCGTCCCCGGACACCCGCCACAGGGCCGCGGCGCTGCGGACCCGCACCCACAGGTCCCGGGAGGTGAGCCCCGGCCGGAGGGCGGGCGCCGCCACGGCGGCGGCCGGACCGATCTCGCCGAGGGCCTGTGCGGCCGCGCACCAGTCGGCACCCGAGGTGCCGGGCCGCAGCCAGCGCTCCAGAGCGGGCAGCACCTCGCCCCGGTCGCCCTCGGCCGACCACAGGGCGAGCGCCGCCGCCGTGGCGACGGCGGCCGACTCGGCCGCCAGGAGTCTTCTCATGTCCGGTACGGCGGCCTCGGCGGCCGGGCCGAAGGCCGCGAGGGTCCGCAGAGCGGCCTCCCGCACCCAGTCGCGCCGGTTCGACGGCGCGCCGCGCAGGACCCGCAGGACCTCCGGCACGGCCTGGGAGCCCCGTACCGCCCCCAGCGCGAACAGCAGGGGCGCCGCCCGGTCGTGCAGCCGCTCGTCGAGCTCGACCTCGGCGAGCCGGCGCCGCAGCAGCGGGGCGAGCATCGCCGCGCTCGGCCCCAGGCCGTCCATGGCGTACAGCAGCTCGCGCCGCACCTCGCGCTCCTCCAGGGCCCGGGCGAGCAGCGGCACGGCACGGGTGTCGCCCGCACGGGCGAGCGCGAGGAGCGCCCCGTCGCGCCCGGACCGCCCGACGAACCCGGTCTGACCGCTCCCGGCGCCCCGCCCGGCGCCCTGCCCGGTCGGGGCGAGGCGGGCGGCGAGGGCGTCGGCGGCGGGGGCGCCCAGCTCGAAGAGCCGCTCCAGGAACGAGGTCGCCGCCTCCCGGAGCCGCGGCTCGGGATCGCTGAGCTGGGCGCCGACCAGCCGGACGACCTCCTCGTACCGCCCGCGCCAGATCCGTATCAACCCGCCGCACAACCAGATCGCGTCCGAACGCTGCCCCCAGTCGGGGCTGCGCAGCTGCGCCAGGATCAGCGCGATCCGGTCGTCCACCCGGTCGTCGAGTGCGGCGTGCAGCGTACGGAGCAGCTCCTCCGTCCAGGGGGCCGGACGCCCGGCGGCGTGCTCCTCCAGCAGCTCCCGGACCTGCCCGATGAGCGTCGGCGTGGCCCCCCGCTCGACGGACCCGGCGGCCGGACCCTGCGCCGCGACCCTGATCTCCTCCAGGAGGCCCGTCACCCACGGCACCACGTCGTCCGGGATGTCGGCGGGCGCGCAGCGCGCCCGCTGGGCCAGGGCCGCGAGCCGCAGCCCCGGGTCCTGGGCGGCGCGGGCGAGCCAGCCGAGCCAGTCGACGGTCTCGGCGCGCAGCGAGGCGTGCCGCAGGGCGATCCGGCCGACGGCGGCGACGAGGGCGAGCCGCACCTCGGTGTCCCGCTCGACGGTGAGCCGCTCGCGCAGCAGACAGAGCGCCCGGGCGGGCTCGGGGTGCAGCGAGGCGAGCGCGCAGGGCGCGGCGAGCCGCACCTCGGGGTCGGGGTCCGCGACCAGCCCGAGGAAGACGTCGGCACCGGCGGCGATGGCGGCCGCGGCCATCGCATAGTTGGCGGCGGGGATGAACTCCTCGTCGTCCGGGTCGAGTTCGTCCAGCAGTTCCTCGTCGTCGTCGAGCTCGATGCCGCCGATGCTGGTGAGCAGCTCGACGATGGAGCCGCGGTCCTGGACGGCGGGGTCGGCGACGAGTTCGAGGAGGAAGGGGATGCAGGCCAGCGTGGAGTCGTAGACGTCGCCCTGGTGGTGGACGGCCCCGTACATGCCGTCGAGGGCGGTCTCCCGCTCCGCGGGATCGGCGGAGGCGAGTCCGCGGAGCAGCTCCGGCACGTCGTCCGCGGGGCCGTACGCATGCCCCAACGAGGCCCAGTCGACCTCCTCGATCCCCGTCAGCATTTGCCAGGCCGCCTTCCCCGTGAGCGCTGTACCAGGCAGCAAGTGTGCACCACGGGACGGACAGCAAGGCCTTACCGGCGACACCGGCTGCGCACGGACCCCGAGTTGCGGCCTCTTTGCGCCATGTACGGTACGGAGCAGGGTAGTTGCGCTCAGTACGCGGCGGCGGACGCGGCTCGGCGGGCGGGCGAGGGCGCGGCGGGCCGCCGCTCGGCCGGCGACGCCTCGGCCCGCGACGCTTCGGCCGGCGAACGGCCGGGGCACGGGGAGTACCGGGGCATGCGGACGACCGGGATCCCCTCCGGGGCCCGGCGCCGACGCCTCACCCCTCCGACCGGACCCGGATGAAGGTGGCGTAGTCCTGGCGCTGCCGCACCGCCAGCTGCCGCAGCTCGACGGGGAGCGGCGGATCGACCCACCGCACGGGCCCGTGCTCGGGGTCCTGGACGAGGGGCCCGGCGCGGTCACCCGCCAGGGCGCCGACCTCGCGGGACTGGGCCGGGGTGAGCCGGGGCGCGGTGGGCACCGTACGACCGTCGGCGAGCCGTACGAGCAGCGACCGGGGCCGGCCGGGCGGGCCGACGACGCCGAGCAGCAGCCCGTCGCTCGTGTCCGTGTGGCGGATCTTCCGCCAGGCCCAGGTGGAGCCCGCGCGGTAGGTCGAGCTCAGGGTCTTCGCGACGATCCCCTCGACCCCGGCGTCCTGGAGGTCGCGGAACCAGCCGCGCGCGGTCTCCTCGTCGAGCGTGGCGAGGACCCGCTGGAGCGGCGGCTCGGCCTCGCTCAGGGCCGCGCCGAGCAGCTCCCAGCGGGTACGGAGCGGAAGACCGCGCACGTCACGCCCGGGTACGGCGAGCAGGTCGAAGGCGATGTACGAGACCGGGACGCCCGCACGGGCCCGGTCGGCGGGCGACCGCAGCAGGTCGGTGAAGCTCAGCCGCCCGTCCCGGTACGCGCAGAGCTCGCCGTCGAGGACGACGCCGGGCGGCAGCTGGTCCGCCAGGTGCGCGGCGATCCCGGGGAACTCGGGTGCGAGGTCGCGGCGGGAGCGGGACTGCAGCACGACCTTGCCGTCGTCGAGGACGAAGGCGAGCGCGCGGAAGCCGTCCAGCTTGAGCGAGTACTGGAGTTCCCGGGGCGGCGCGGCCTGCGGGGGGAGCTCGTCGGCGGCCCGGGGCCGCATGACGCCGACGGGCGGGTGGACGACGAGCCCGCCCCGCCCGGCGGCCGGCCCGCGGCCCGCCCGGCCGGGGTCACGGGCGGGGCCGGGGCCGTCGGCGGGGTCACCGCTGCCGCCTTCGGGTCCTCGGGCAGAGGCGGCAGGGGCGGCAGAGGCACGGCCGGGGCCACCGTTCCGGGCGGGCCCGGCGCCGCCACCCCCCTCCGGCCCGCCGGCGCCGGCCGCGCCGGACGGCCCCCAGGAGCCCACCCCGGCGCCCACCCCGGCGCCCGCCCCGGCGCCCGCCCCGTGGTCCCCCCGGATGCCGTCCGGAGCCCGGCTCATGGGACCTCCCCGGCGTGCTCGGGCGCGAAAAGGGGCGCCAGGAGCTCCCCGTACCGCTCCAGACGTGGCGCGATGTCGTCCATGAGGAGGACGAGGGACTCGGGGTCGGCGCAGTCGGCCACCTCGTCCCAGGTGACCGGCGCCGAGACGGCCGGCCGGGCCCGCGCCCGCAGGGTGTAGGGGGTGGCGGTGGTCTTGGCGGCGGCGTTCTGGCTGTGGTCGACGAAGACCTTCCCGGGCCGCAGGGCCTTGGCCATCCGATGGGTGACGAGACCCGGCAGCGCGGCCTCCGCCTCGACGGCGAGCCGGCGCGCGTACGCCGAGACGTCGGCGGACGGCGTCGGGACGACCGCCACCAGCAGGTGCAGCCCCTTCGAGCCGGAGGTCTTGGCGTAGGCCTCGAGACCGTCCGCCGCGAGCCGCTCGCGCAGGTGCAGCGCGACCCGGCAGCACTCGACGACCGTCGCGGGCGGCCCGGGGTCGAGGTCGAAGACGAGCCGGTCGGCGACGGCGGGGGAGGAGGCCCGCCACTGGGGCGTGTGGAACTCCACCACCAGGTTGGCCGCCCACATCAGCGAAGGCAGGTCCTCGATCACCACCTGCCGGGCGCGGGGGTCCTCGGAGCGGGGCACGGGGGTGGTCCTCACCCAGGAGGGTGTGCCGGGCGGAGGATTCTTGGTGAAGAACAGCTGGCCGTCCGGACCGTCCGGATAGCGCAGGAAGGACACCGGACGATCCCGCAGATGCGGCAGGATCGCGGGGCCGACGGTCGCGTAGTAGTGGAGCACCTCGCCCTTGGTGGTCCCGGTGACCGGGTGGATCACCTTCGCCAGGTTGCTCAGCGCCAGGCGCCGTCCCTCCACCTCTGTGATCGGCGTCATACGATGAGAATCCCACGATTGGCGACAAATCGTCCTTATCCCACCCGGAGGGAATGAATCGTGCGATCCATCTGGAACGGCGCCATATCCTTCGGGCTGGTGAGCATCCCGATCAAGCTGGTGAACGCCACCGAGAGCCACTCCGTCTCCTTCCGCCAGATCCACGCCGAGGACGGCGGCCGCATCCGCTACAAGAAGGTGTGCGAGCTCGACGGCGAGGAGGTCTCCCAGGCGGAGATCGGCAAGGCGTACGAGGACGCCGACGGCACCATGATCCCGATCACCGAGGAGGATCTGGCCGCGCTGCCGCTCCCCACGGCGAAGACGATCGAGATCGTCGCCTTCGTGCCGGCCGGCGACATCGACCCGCTCCAGATGGACGCCGCGTACTACCTCTCGGCGAACGGTGTCCCGGCGGCCAAGCCGTACACCCTGCTCCGTGAGGCGCTGAAGCGCAGCGACAAGGTGGCGGTGGCCAAGTACGCGCTGCGGGGACGGGAACGGCTCGGCATGCTCCGGGTCGTCGACGACGTGATCGCGATGCACGGCCTGCTCTGGCCGGACGAGATCCGGGCCCCCGAGGGCGTGGCCCCGGAGAACCCGGTGAGCGTGCGGGACGCAGAACTCGACCTGGCGGACGCCCTGATGGCCACGCTCGGCGAGGTCGACATGAGCACCCTGCACGACGACTACCGCACGGCGGTCGAGGAGATGATCGCGGCGAAGGCGGAGGGCGGCGAGGGGGTCGCGGCCCCGAGCCCGGAGGAGCCGGGCGGTGGCCAGGTGATCGACCTGATGGCGGCCTTGGAGAACAGCGTCCGGGCGGCGAAGCAGGCACGCGGGGAGGAGCCGGAGGGCGAGTCGGCGGACGTCACCCCGCTGAAGGGCCGTACGCGCACGCCGAAGTCGACGGACACGAAGAAGTCGACGGCGAAGACGGCGGCGAAGAAGACGGCGTCCCCGGCACGCAAGTCGACGTCGACGGCGAAGAAGACGACGGCGAAGACCCCGACGAAGTCGACGGCGAAGTCCACCGCGAAGAAGACCCAGACGAAGAAGACCCAGGCGAAGAAGGCAACCCCCCGCAAACGCACGGCCTGACCGGCGCCCGGCACATACGACAAGACCCCGTCCGCAGCGTTTCCGCTGTCGACGGGGTCTGTGTGGCACTTCTGCGAAGTGCCCCCGGCAGGATTCGAACCTGCGCACACGGCTCCGGAGGCCGTTGCTCTATCCCCTGAGCTACGGGGGCGTCCGCCGCGTTCGGCGGCGACGGGTAGAACCCTACCAGCTCCGCGGGAGTGGCTGTGAACAGGTATTTCCGGGGTGTCATCAGGGGGGTGGTCCCCCGCACGGGTCAGAAGTGGGTAAAACCCGGACGCAGCCGTTCGGGGCCGCCTACTCTCGTTCGTGTGTCAGGCGTGTCCGGTCGGGTGCTCGTTGTCGACGACAACAAGGTGATCCGGCAGTTGATCAGGGTCAATCTCGAACTCGAGGGGTTCGAGGTCGTGACCGCGGCCGATGGTGCCGAGTGTCTGGATGTCGTTCATCGGGTTCGTCCTGATGTCGTCACCCTGGACGTCGTCATGCCCCGACTGGACGGGATCAGGACCGCCGAGCGGCTGCGGGCCGATCCCCGGACCAGTCATCTGCCGGTCGCGATCATCAGTGCCTGTGGTGAGCACGAGGTGGCCGGCGGGGCCGCCTCCGGTGTCGACGCCTTCCTGGCCAAGCCTTTCGAACCGGCCGAGCTCGTACGGGTCGTCCGGCAGCTGATGCACCGTGAGCGGCGCGAGCGGCCGGAGGCGGCGGGGCCCGACGGGGGAGAGGAACCGGCCGCGGTCGACGGCCGCCCCGATCCCCGCCGCGATCCCCGCCGTGCCGGAAGTTCCACCACCCCGCGCTGAGGCCGCCCCCGTACCCGGCTGCCCGGATGGCGAAACCGGTTCGCGTAGGGACCCCCCTCCTCCCCTAGGCTTGTCCCGTGACCCCCGCGGACCTCTCCCTCACCGTGTTGCGCGCCGTGCGCGACGCGGTCGACGACGGCGTGCTGCGGGTCGACGTCCCGGCGCGCGTCAAGGTCGAGCGGGCCCGGCCCGGCGGGACCGGGGAGTACGCAAGCAGCATCGCCCTCACCCTCGCGCGGCCCTCCGGCCGCACCGCCCTCGACGTGGCCGGCATCCTGCAGGAGCGGCTCCGTGACGTCCCCGGGCTCCGGGAGGTCGCCGTCACCGGCCCCGGGTTCCTGAACTTCGTCCTCGGCCGCGACTCCGGCGCCGAACTCGTCCACGCCATCCGCGAGGCCGGGACCTCCTACGGGAGCGGGACCGCCCTCGCCGGGACCGTCGTCCGCCTCGCCGAGGTGACGGAGTCGCGCGCCCTGCTCGTCGGCCGGACCGTCCTGCGGCTGCTCCGGTCCCAGGGCGCCGACGCCGCGTTCGGCGGCGACGAGCGGATCCACGTGCGTCCCGGGGCGTACCGGGACGAGACCTTCGGTGCCGATGCCGCGCGGTGGTCCCTGCTCCGGGCCGCCCCGGGCGACCGGCCCCTCGACCCGGCGCCCCTGCTCGTCCAGCACGAGCGCAACTCCCTCTTCCGCGTCCGGTACGCCCACTCCCGCGCCCGGCGGCTGCTCGTCAACGCGGCGCAGCTCGGCTTCGGGCCCGCGTACGAGACCCCCGTCCCCGTACCCGGACTGCTCGGCGTCCTCGGCGACCACCCCGTCGTCCTGCTCGCCGCCGCCCGCCACCGCGCCCCCGACCGGGTCGCCCGGCACCTGGAAGCCGTAGCCGACGCGCTGCTCGCGTTCCAGCACACGGTCCTGCCGCTCGGCGACGAGAAACCCTCGGCCGCCCACCGTTCCCGGCTCGCGCTCGCCGAAGCCGCCGGGACGGTGCTCGCCGGTGGCCTCTCCGTGCTCGGCATCAGCGCACCCGATCGGATCTGAAAGAGCCCCGTCATGAGTCGTTCCGCCCACCCCGCAGGGCCCCGCCACGCCGACGTCCTCCCCGAGGGCCACTACACCGCGCCCCCCGCCGACCTCAACGCCCTCGACCCCAAGGTGTGGTCGCGGACCGTCGCCAGGGACGAGCGGGGCGTCGTCACCGTCGGCGGGATCGGCGTCACCGCGCTCGCCGAGGAGTTCGGGACGCCCGCCTACTTCCTCGACGAGACCGACTTCCGCGCCCGCTGCCGCGCCTGGGCCGAGGCCTTCGGCAAGGACGCCGACGTCTTCTACGCCGGGAAGGCGTTCCTCTCGCGGGCCGTCGTGCGGTGGCTGAAGGAGGAGGGGCTGAACCTCGACGTGTGCTCCGGCGGCGAACTCGCCACGGCCCTCTCCGCCGGGATGCCCGCCGAGCGCATCGCCTTCCACGGCAACAACAAGAGCGAGGCGGAGATCCGCAGGGCCGTCGAGGCCGGGGTCGGCCGGATCGTGCTCGACTCGTTCCAGGAGATCGTGCGCGTCGCGCACATCGCGCAGTCGCTCGGCAAGCGGCAGCGGGTGCAGATCCGGGTGACCGTCGGCGTCGAGGCCCACACCCACGAGTTCATCGCCACCGCCCACGAGGACCAGAAGTTCGGGATCGCGCTGGCCGGCGGGCAGGCCGCCGAGGCCGTCCGGCGCGCGCTGAAGCTCGACGGCCTGGAGCTCATCGGCATCCACTCGCACATCGGTTCGCAGATCTTCGACATGGCCGGCTTCGAGGTGTCCGCGCGGCGCGTCGTCCAGCTGCTCGCCGAGGTCCGCGACGAGCACGGCGTGGAGCTGCCCGAGATCGACCTCGGTGGCGGCCTCGGCATCGCGTACACCTCCGAGGACGACCCGCGCGAGCCGCACGAGATCGCCAAGGCCCTCGGTGAGATCGTCACGCGGGAGTGCGAGTCCGCCGGTCTCGCCACCCCCCGCATCTCCGTCGAGCCGGGGCGCGCCATCGTCGGCCCCACCGCCTTCACCCTGTACGAGGTGGGGACGGTCAAGCCGCTGGAGGGGCTGCGGACGTACGTCTCCGTGGACGGCGGCATGTCGGACAACATCCGCACCGCGCTCTACGACGCCGAGTACAGCGTCAGCCTCGTCTCGCGGACCAGCGACGCCGCGCCCATGCTCTCCCGGGTCGTCGGCAAGCACTGCGAGAGCGGCGACATCGTCGTACGGGACGCCTTCCTGCCCTCGGACCTGGCGCCCGGCGACCTCATCGCCGTGCCGGCCACCGGCGCGTACTGCCGCTCCATGGCCAGCAACTACAACCACGCGCAGCGGCCGCCGGTCGTGGCCGTCCGGGACGGCGAGGCGCGGGTCATCGTGCGGCGCGAGACGGAGGAAGATCTCCTGCGTCTCGACGTCGGGTGATGAAATAGTCGAGTGATGAAATAGATGTCTCAGGATCCGGACGAGGGGCGGAATCCCCCGTCCGGTGAGTGAGACTGGTTCCGCGTAGAGATACGAAACCGTAGAGATACGAAGCAGGACGGGAAAGAGGTCGGATGATGCGTACGCGTCCGCTGAAGGTGGCGCTGCTGGGCTGTGGAGTGGTCGGCTCAGAGGTGGCGCGCATCATGACGACGCACGCCGACGACCTCGCCGCGCGCATCGGCGCCCCGGTCGAGCTCGCCGGCGTGGCGGTCCGCCGCCCCGACAAGGTCCGTGCGGGCATCCCGGCGGAGCTGATCACCACCGATGCCACCGCCCTCGTCAAACGGGGCGACATCGACGTCGTCGTCGAGGTCATCGGCGGGGTCGAGCCGGCCCGCACCCTCATCACCACCGCCTTCGCGCACGGCGCCTCCGTCGTCTCGGCGAACAAGGCGCTGCTGGCCCAGGACGGCGCGAGCCTGTACGCCGCCGCCCAGGAGCACGGACAGGACCTCTACTACGAGGCCGCCGTGGCCGGCGCCATCCCGCTCATCCGTCCGCTGCGCGAGTCGCTCGCCGGGGACAAGATCAACCGCGTGATGGGCATCGTCAACGGCACGACGAACTTCATCCTCGACAAGATGGACACCTCCGGGGCCGGCTACTCCGAGGCGCTCGACGAGGCCACCGCCCTCGGGTACGCCGAGGCCGACCCGACCGCCGACGTCGAGGGCTTCGACGCCGCCGCCAAGGCCGCCATCCTCGCCGGCATCGCCTTCCACACGCGCGTGCGCCTCGACGACGTCTACCGCGAGGGCATGACCGAGGTCACCGCCGCCGACTTCGCCTCCGCCAAGCAGATGGGCTGCACCATCAAGCTGCTCGCCATCTGCGAGCGGGCCGCCGACGGCGAGTCCGTCACCGCGCGCGTGCACCCGGCGATGATCCCGCTCAGCCACCCGCTGGCCTCCGTCCGCGAGGCGTACAACGCGGTCTTCGTCGAGGCCGACGCCGCCGGGCAGCTCATGTTCTACGGCCCCGGGGCGGGCGGCTCGCCGACCGCCTCGGCCGTACTCGGCGACATCGTCGCCGTCTGCCGCAACCGTCTCAACGAGGCGACGGGCCCCGGCGAGTCCGCGTACACCCAGCTGCCCGTGAGCTCCATGGGCGAGGTCGTCACGCGGTACCACATCAG
The DNA here is from genome assembly GCF_008639165.1 of Streptomyces venezuelae ATCC 10712. Lineage (NCBI taxonomy): Bacteria > Bacillati > Actinomycetota > Actinomycetes > Kitasatosporales > Streptomycetaceae > Streptomyces > Streptomyces venezuelae. The sequence goes on from NZ_CP029197.1 coordinate 5,389,793, forward strand.
TCTCGACGTGGCCGACAAGCCGGGCGTCCTCGCCCAGGTCGCGACGGTCTTCGCCGAGCACGGCGTATCCATCGATACGGTGCGCCAGAAGGGCAAGGACGGCGAGGCCTCCCTCGTCGTCGTCACCCACCGCGCGCCCGACGCCGCCCTCTCCGGGACCGTCGAGGCGCTGCGCAAGCTCGACACCGTGCGCGGTGTCGCCAGCATCATGCGTGTTGAAGGGGAGTAAGGACCCATGACCCACAAGGGCACCCACCAGTGGCGCGGCATCATCGAGGAGTACCGGGACCGCCTTCCGGTCACGGACACGACGCCGGTCGTCACGCTCCGTGAGGGCGGCACGCCGCTCGTACCCGCTCAGGTCCTCTCCGAGCGCACGGGCTGCGAGGTGCACCTCAAGGTCGAGGGCGCCAACCCCACCGGCTCCTTCAAGGACCGCGGCATGACCATGGCCATCTCCAAGGCCAAGGAGGAGGGGGCGCAGGCCGTCATCTGCGCCTCCACCGGCAACACCTCCGCCTCCGCCGCGGCCTACGCGGTGCGCGCCGGGATGGTGTCGGCCGTCCTCGTGCCGCAGGGCAAGATCGCGCTCGGCAAGATGGGCCAGGCCCTCGTGCACGGCGCGAAGATCCTCCAGGTCGACGGCAACTTCGACGACTGCCTCACCCTGGCCCGCGCGCTCTCCGAGAACTACCCGGTGGCGCTGGTCAATTCGGTGAACCCGGTCCGCATCGAGGGCCAGAAGACCGCGGCCTTCGAGATCGTGGACATGCTGGGCGACGCGCCCGACATCCACGTGCTGCCCGTGGGCAACGCCGGCAACATCACGGCGTACTGGAAGGGGTACCGCGAGTACGCCGCGGACGGCCTCGCGACGCACCGCCCGCGCATGTGGGGCTTCCAGGCCTCCGGCTCCGCCCCGCTGGTGCGCGGCGAGGTCGTCAAGGACCCGTCGACGATCGCCACCGCGATCCGGATCGGCAACCCGGCCTCGTGGGACTACGCGATCGCCGCGCGCGACGAGTCGGGCGGCTTCATCGACGAGGTGACGGACCGTGAGATCCTGCAGGCCTACCGCCTGTTGGCCTCGCAGGAGGGCGTCTTCGTGGAGCCCGCGTCGGCCGCCTCGGTGGCCGGTCTGCTGAAGGCCGCCGCGCAGGGCAAGGTCGACCCCGGCCAGCGGATCGTCTGCACGGTCACCGGCAACGGCCTCAAGGACCCCGACTGGGCCGTCGCCGGCGCGCCGCAGCCGGTCACCGTCCCGGTCGACGCGGCCGCCGCCGCCGAGCGCCTCGGTCTGGCCTGATCCTCACCCCTCCGCCCGGGGAAACACGCTGATCGAAACCCGATCAGGAACGTACATAGGCGCACAGGTTGGCTCGCGACACGCATCGTGCGCCTCCTGTGCGCCCTATGTCGCGGCAGAACCTTCCTTCGATAGGCTGTACCGAACCCGCCCCGACGCATATGCGTCGTGTCGTTGCCGTTGTCGCCTCCGTGGCCGAAACGGCCCCCGGGTTTCCCGTACTTCTCTCGAAACACCTGCTTCTCCCGCACCACCCGCTGTTCCCGAACAACCCGTTGTCGCAATCAAGGAGAGTCATCGAGCGATGGCCGGTCCAGCGTTCCGCGCCGCCGCCGTACGGGTGCGCGTCCCCGCCACCAGCGCCAATCTCGGTCCGGGCTTCGACGCCTTCGGCCTGTCGCTGGGGCTCTACGACGACGTCGTCGTCCGGGTCGCCGACTCCGGGCTGCACGTCGACATCGCCGGCGAGGGCGCCGAGACGCTCCCGCGCGACGAGAGCCACCTGCTCGTACGCTCCCTGCGCACGGCCTTCGACCTGCTCGGCGGACAGCCCCGCGGCCTCGAGGTCGTCTGCGCCAACCGCATCCCGCACGGCCGCGGCCTCGGCTCCTCCTCCGCCGCCATCTGCGCCGGCATCGTCGCCGCCCGCGCCGTGACCATAGGCGGGGACGCCAGGCTCGACGAGGCGGCCCTCCTCGAACTGGCCACCGAGATCGAGGGCCACCCCGACAACGTCGCCGCCTGTCTGCTCGGCGGATTCACGCTCGCCTGGACCGAGTCCGGTGCCGCGCGGGCGATCAGGATGGATCCCTCGGATTCCATCGTTCCGGTGGTTTTCGTCCCCGGGAAGCCGGTGCTGACCGAGACCGCCCGCGGACTCCTGCCGCGCACCGTCCCGCACGTGGACGCCGCCGCCAACGCCGGGCGCGCCGCCCTCCTCGTCGAGGCCCTGACCCGCCGCCCCGAGCTGCTGCTCGCGGCCACCGAGGACCGGCTGCACCAGGAGTACCGCGCTCCCGCGATGCCCGAGAGCATCGCCCTGGTGAACCGGCTGCGGGCGGACGGCGTCCCCGCGGTCATCTCCGGCGCGGGCCCCACGGTCCTCGCGCTGGCCGAACACGGGACGGCCGACAAGGTCGCCCGCCTCGCGGGCGAGGGCTGGGCCGCGAACCGGCTCGACCTCGACGCGTCCGGAGCGAGCGTCCTTCCGCTGGCGCCCTAGGCGCGCGGCGGCCGGACGCCGGGCAGCGTCCGGGACAGGAGATTGCCGGTGAGGGAGAGGGGGAATGTTTGTTGGAGCCGGTAGTGTTAACCTCAAGTCAGCACCCGGCGCCTTTGTGGCGCGGTGCTGAGTGTCCCCATCAGGGACCACCGATTCTTCCGGGAGCCTCCCCAACTGCCTGAGCAGCCTGCCTGAGCAGTTTCGAGCACGCTCCGGAACCGGCACGACACCCCTCGCTCTTTCCCGGTGAGGGCCGAGCAGGGGGCGCTCGGGCCGGACCCCAGCACGTTTTCTCTCCGCCGTACCCGGCGGGACCACCGCCCCGGACACGGTCCAACCACACGGGACCGCTGCCGGACAGCACAACCGGTCGCCGAGCCAGATGGCCGACGTCCGCTCCAGGGAAGGACCCTTCGTGAGCGACACCACCGATCTGATGGGCGTGACTGCCGACAGCAGTGTCGACACCGCCGCGCCCGCCGCAGGTGCTGCCACCGGCGGCACCGCACGGCGCCGCCGCTCCGGCACCGGCCTCGACGGCATGGTCCTGGCCGAGCTGCAGCAGGTCGCGTCCGGCCTCGGCATCAGGGGCACCGCGCGGATGCGCAAGAGCCAGCTGATCGAGGTCATCAAGGAGGCGCAGGCCGGTGGAGGCTCCGCCGCCCCCGCCAAGGCCGCCGACGCCGCCGAGACCAAGCCGAAGCGCCGCGCCACCTCCAAGACCCGCACGGGCGAGACCGCCGCCGAGGCCACCGAGCCCAAGGCCGAGAAGGCCGTCGCCCAGCAGCAGATCGACATCCCGGGTCAGCCGGCCTCCGACGACCAGCCCGCGGGCGAGCGCCGTCGCCGCCGCGCCACCGCCCCCGCCGGTTCGCCGGAGGGTGAGGCCAAGGCCGAGGCCGCGCAGGTCGTCAAGACCGAGACCCGCACCGAGGCCAAGGCCGAGGCGGGCGCCGACACCAAGGCCGAGGCCGCCGTCGACGGCGCCGAGGGCCGTGGCCGTCGTGACCGCGGCGAGCGGGGCGAGCGCGGGGAGCGTGGCGAGCGCCGCGACCGCCGTGACCGTCAGCGTGACCGCGGCAAGGGCGACGAGCAGCAGGGCGGTGGCCAGGGCGGCCAGCGTCAGCGCCAGGGCGGTCAGGGTCAGGGCCAGCAGGCCCAGGGCCAGCAGGGCGGCCAGCAGGCCGGTCCGCAGGACGACTACGACGACGAGGCCGGCGGCCGCCGCGGGCGTCGCGGCCGCTACCGCGACCGCCGTGGGCGCCGTGGCCGTGACGACTTCCAGGCCGGCGAGCCGCAGGTCGCCGACGACGACGTCCTGATCCCCGTCGCGGGCATCCTCGACATCCTCGACAACTACGCGTTCATCCGGACCTCCGGCTACCTGCCCGGTCCGAACGACGTGTACGTGTCGCTCGCCCAGGTCCGCAAGAACGGCCTGCGCAAGGGTGACCACGTCACCGGCGCCGTGCGTCAGCCGAAGGAGGGCGAGCGCCGCGAGAAGTTCAACGCGCTGGTCCGCCTGGACTCGGCGAACGGCATGGCGGCCGACTCCGGCCGCGGCCGTCCCGAGTTCAACAAGCTGACCCCGCTCTACCCGCAGGACCGGCTCCGTCTGGAGACCGACCCGGGTGTGCTGACCACGCGGATCATCGACCTCGTGTCGCCGATCGGCAAGGGCCAGCGCGGTCTGATCGTGGCCCCGCCGAAGACCGGCAAGACCATGATCATGCAGGCCATCGCCAACGCGATCACGCACAACAACCCCGAGTGCCACCTGATGGTCGTCCTGGTCGACGAGCGTCCGGAAGAGGTCACCGACATGCAGCGGTCGGTCAAGGGCGAGGTCATCTCCTCGACCTTCGACCGCCCGGCCGAGGACCACACCACCGTCGCCGAGCTTGCCATCGAGCGCGCCAAGCGCCTGGTGGAGCTGGGCCACGACGTGGTCGTCCTGCTCGACTCGATCACCCGCCTGGGCCGCGCGTACAACCTCGCGGCGCCGGCCTCCGGCCGCATCCTGTCCGGTGGTGTCGACTCGACCGCGCTCTACCCGCCGAAGCGCTTCTTCGGCGCGGCCCGGAACATCGAGGACGGCGGCTCGCTGACCATCCTCGCCACCGCCCTGGTGGACACCGGTTCGCGCATGGACGAGGTGATCTTCGAGGAGTTCAAGGGCACCGGCAACATGGAGCTCAAGCTCGACCGGAAGCTCGCCGACAAGCGCATCTTCCCGGCCGTCGACGTCGACGCCTCGGGTACGCGCAAGGAGGAGATCCTGCTCGGCAGCGACGAGCTCGCGGTCACCTGGAAGCTGCGTCGCGTGCTGCACGCGCTCGACCAGCAGCAGGCGATCGAGCTGCTGCTCGACAAGATGAAGCAGACGAAGTCGAACGGCGAGTTCCTGCTGCAGATCCAGAAGACCACGCCGGGTGCCGCCAACAACGACTGACGGTGAGAGCCGCGTCACACGACGAGAGCCGGGCCCCGTGTCCGTAACCCCGCCGTGACCTGCGTAAACCACTGAGCCCACCGTGCCCCGCACGGTGGGCTCCGTGCTGTTCCGGCCCGAGCTCACCGAAACCTCACGGGTCGGTATGCAACCCTTTTGGGCGCTTCACCGTCACATATGGTGAACCTAGGGCCCGAGGGATGGCGATGACCGAGCAGAGCAAGAGCGGCCGAATAGGCGGCGCGGGAACCGGCCGCCGCCGCAGGCAGCCCGCCAAGCGCAGCCGCAAGGCGGCCGTGCTGGTGTCCGGCGCCCTCGCCGTCCTCGTCCTCGGCGGCACGGGCCTCGGATACGTCTACTTCAAGCTCGACGGCAACCTCGAGACCGTCGACATCAACGCCCAGCTCGGCACCGACCGCCCCGACGACGTCGACAACGGCTCCATGGACATCCTCGTCCTCGGCTCCGACTCCCGCTCCGGCGACAACGGCGCCTACGGCAAGGACGAGGGCGGCGCCCGCTCCGACACCGCGATGGTCGTCCACGTCTACGAGGGCCACAAGAAGGCCAGCGTCGTCTCCATCCCCCGCGACACCCTCATAGACCGGCCCGACTGCACCGACGCCAAGGGCACCGCCGTCGCCGCCGAGCACCGGGCCATGTTCAACACCGCGTACGAGGTCGGCGGCCCCGCCTGCGCCGTCAAGACCGTCGAGTCGATGTCCGGCATCCGCATGGACCACTACATCGAGGTCGACTTCACCGGCTTCAAGAAGCTCATCGACAAGCTCGGCGGGGTGGAGGTCACCACCACCACGGCCATCAAGGACAGCAAGAGCCACCTCGACCTCGCACCGGGCACCCACACCCTCGACGGCGAGCAGTCCCTCGGCCTCGTCCGCACCCGCAAGAGCGTCGGCGACGGCAGCGACCTCGGCCGCATCCAGCTCCAGCAGGCGTTCATGAAGGCCTTCATGAACCAGGTCAAGGACATCGGCGTCCTCAGCAACCCGGCGAAGCTCCTCGACCTCGCCGACGCCGCCACCAAGGCCATCACCCCCGACTCCGAGCTCGACTCGGTGCAGGAACTCATGGGCTTCGCCAAGGGACTCACCGGGATCAGCTCCCAGAACGTCCACATGGTCACCCTGCCCGTCGAGTACGACCCCCGGGACCCCAACCGCGTCATCCCGCTCGAAGCGCAGTCCCAGCAGGTCTGGACGGCCCTCAAGAAGGACCTCCCGATCCCCGCCTCGGCCACCAAGGACGCGGCCACCGGCAAGGCCGAAGGCGTCGTGAAGTAGCCCCGGCGCGCCCCTGCGGGCAGCCCAGGAATAGTTCCGGCCCCACCCCGGTTTTGGGAGATACGGCCGGTCCTGGCAGACTGGTACGTCGGCCCCGGTTCACGCTTGCCGCAACCCGCGACGGCGACCCGGAGCCCTCCCGAAACTAGGAGACACCTTGAAGCGCGAGATCCACCCCGAGTACGTCGAGACCCAGGTCAGCTGCACCTGTGGCGCGTCGTTCACCACCCGGAGCACGCTGACCGAGGGCACCATCCGTGCCGAGGTCTGCTCCGAGTGCCACCCGTTCTACACGGGCAAGCAGAAGATCCTCGACACGGGTGGCCGCGTCGCCCGCTTCGAGGCCCGCTTCGGCAAGGCCGCCGGCTCCGCCAAGTAGCGAGCCCCTGCGCCGGTCCTCGGTCGCCCCGCGCGGGTGGCCGGGACCGGCGCTTTGCCGTCCCCGTAGCAACTGACGAAAACCCCAGGAGCCCCCGATGTTCGAGGCGGTCGAGGAACTGGTCGGCGAGCACGCCGACCTGGAGAAGAAGCTCGCGGACCCCTCGGTCCACGCCGACCAGGCGAACGCGCGCAAGCTCAACAAGCGCTACGCCGAGCTGACCCCGATCGTCGCCACGTACCGGGCCTGGAAGCAGACCGGCGACGACATCGAGACCGCCCGCGAGCTGGCGCACGACGACCCCGACTTCGCCGCAGAGGTCAAGCAGCTGGAGAAGGACCGCGACGAGCTCACCGAGAAGCTCCGTCTGCTCCTCGTCCCGCGCGACCCCAGCGACGACAAGGACGTCATCCTGGAGATCAAGGCGGGCGCGGGCGGCGACGAGTCCGCCCTCTTCGCCGGCGACCTGCTCCGCATGTACCTCCGGTACGCCGAGCGCGTCGGCTGGAAGACCGAGATCATCGACGCCACCGAGTCCGAGCTCGGCGGCTACAAGGACGTCCAGGTCGCCGTGAAGACCAAGGGCGGCAACGGCGCCACCGAGCCCGGCCAGGGCGTCTGGGCGCGCCTCAAGTACGAGGGCGGGGTGCACCGCGTGCAGCGCGTGCCCGCGACCGAGTCCGCCGGCCGCATCCACACCTCCGCCGCCGGCGTGCTCGTCACGCCCGAGGCCGAGGAGGTCGAGGTCGAGATCCACGCCAACGACCTGCGCATCGACGTCTACCGCTCCTCGGGCCCCGGCGGCCAGTCGGTCAACACCACCGACTCCGCCGTCCGCATCACCCACCTGCCGACCGGCATCGTCGCCTCCTGCCAGAACGAGAAGAGCCAGCTCCAGAACAAGGAGCAGGCCATGCGCATCCTGCGGTCCCGGCTGCTCGCCGCCGCGCAGGAGGAGGCCGAGTCCAAGGCCGCCGACGCCCGTCGCAGCCAGGTCCGCACCGTCGACCGGTCCGAGAAGATCCGTACGTACAACTTCCCGGAGAACCGGATCTCGGACCACCGCGTCGGCTTCAAGGCGTACAACTTGGACCAGGTGCTCGACGGCGACCTCGACGCGATGATCCAGGCCTGCGTCGACGCCGACTCGGCCGCCAAGCTCGCCGCGGCGTAAGTGGCGTAAGTTCCGTAAGCCCCACCCCGCACCACGGAGGACCAGCGTGAACCTGCTGCTTGCCGAGGTGGCCCAGGCCACCCAGCGGCTGGCCGACGCCGGCGTTCCCTCACCGCGTTTCGACGCCGAGGAGCTCGCCGCGTTCGTGCACGGCGTCAAGCGGGGGGAGCTGCACAACGTCAAGGACGCGGACTTCGACGCCCGCTACTGGGAGACGGTCGCCCGCCGCGAGGCCCGCGAACCCCTCCAGCACATCACCGGGCGGGCGTTCTTCCGCTACCTGGAGCTCCAGGTCGGGCCCGGGGTCTTCGTGCCCCGCCCGGAGACCGAGTCCGTGGTCGGCTGGGCCATAGACGCCGTCCGCGCGATGGACGTCGTCGAACCCCTCATCGTCGACCTCTGCACCGGCTCCGGAGCCATCGCGCTCGCCATGGCCCAGGAGGTGCCGCGCTCACGCGTGCACGCCGTCGAACTCTCCGACGACGCGCTCGTGTGGACCCGGAAGAACGCCGAGGGCTCCCGCGTCACCGTCCACCAGGGCGACGCGCTCAGCGCGCTCCCCGAACTGGACGGCCAGGTCGACCTGGTCATCTCCAACCCCCCGTACATCCCGCTCACCGAGTGGGAGTACGTGGCACCCGAGGCCCGCGACCACGACCCGGAGATGGCCCTCTTCTCCGGCGAGGACGGCCTCGACACCATCCGCGGCATCGAGCGCACCGCCCACCGGCTGCTGCGCCCCGGTGGCCTCGTCGTCATCGAGCACGCGGACACCCAGGGCGGGCAGGTGCCCTGGATCTTCAACGAGGAGGCCGGCTGGGCCGACGCCGCCGACCACCCCGACCTGAACAACCGGCCGCGCTTCGCGACCGCCCGCAAGGCGATGCCATGACCGGCATGACCGCCACCAACGCCATGACGAACCACGTGTACGAGGAGGCCGGGAACTGATGGCACGGCGATACGACTGCAACGAGGCGACCGACCGTGTGACCGGTCTGCGCGAGGCCGCGTCCGCCGTCCGCCGGGGCGAGCTGGTCGTGCTGCCCACCGACACCGTGTACGGGATCGGGGCGGACGCCTTCAGCAGCGAGGCCGTCGCGGACCTGCTCGCCGCCAAGGGCCGGGGCCGCAACATGCCCACACCCGTGCTCATCGGCTCCCCGAACACCCTCCACGGCCTGGTCACGGACTTCTCCGAGCAGGCCTGGGAGCTCGTCGACGCCTTCTGGCCCGGCGCGCTCACCCTCGTCGCCAAGCACCAGCCGTCCCTGCAGTGGGACCTCGGCGACACCCGGGGCACCGTCGCCATCCGCATGCCGCTGCACCCCGTGGCGATCGAGCTGCTCACCGAGGTCGGCCCGATGGCCGTCTCCTCGGCCAACCTCACCGGCCACCCCTCGCCGGAGGACTGCGACGCGGCCCAGCAGATGCTCGGCGACTCCGTCTCCGTCTACCTCGACGGCGGCCCGACGCCCGGCATCGTCCCCTCGTCCATCGTCGACGTCACGGGCAAGGTGCCGGTGCTGCTGCGCCAGGGCGCGCTGTCCCCGGAGGAGCTCCGGAAGGTCGTACCCGACCTCGAGGTGGCGAATTGACCGCCCCTGAGGGGCGTGGCATAGCGGGGTTCGAAGACAGCAACACCTTCCGCATCCTCCACGTCAGCACCGGCAACGTCTGCCGCTCGCCGATCACCGAGCGGCTGACCCGCCATGCCCTGGTCGACCGGCTCGGCGACCCGCTGGGCGGCGGCCTGATCGTGGAGAGCGCGGGCACCTGGGGCCACGAGGGCGCCCCGATGGAGGCCAACGCGGAACTGGTCCTCGCCGACTTCGGCGCGGACTACAGCGGCTTCGTGGGACGCGAGCTCCTCGACGAACACGTCATCCGCGCGGACCTGGTCCTGACCGCGACCCGCGACCACCGCGCCCAGGTCATCTCGATGGGCCACTCGGCGGGGCTGCGCACCTTCACCCTGAAGGAGTTCACCCGCCTGGTCCGCGCGATCGACCCGGCGACCCTCCCCGACCCCCGCGACGAGGGCATGGTGGAACGCGCCCGCGCCCTGGTCCGCGCGGCGGCGGCACTCCGCGGCTGGCTCCTGGCCCCCTCGGTGGACGCGGACGAGGTCAACGACCCATATGGCGCCCCGATCACCTTCTTCCGCTCGATCGGCGACGAGATCAACCAGGCGCTGGACCCTGTGGTGACGGCGTTGACGGGCGTGTCGGCGCGCGGTTGACGGCTGTCGGGGGGCGCGTGGGGGAGGGCGTGTCTACATTGGTGGCATGTCGGTCAGTGCTCCACCCGATGAGGATCTCGACGTCCTGCGCCGGCAGGATCCGGAGATCGCCGATGTGCTGCTCGGTGAGGCGCGGCGGCAGGCCGACAGTCTGCAGTTGATCGCCGCCGAGAACTTCACCTCGCCCGCCGTCCTCGCCGCGCTCGGCTCCCCGCTCGCCAACAAGTACGCCGAGGGGTATCCCGGCGCCCGGCACCACGGTGGCTGCGAGTACGCCGACGCCGCCGAGCGGATCGCCGTGGAACGGGCCACCGCGCTGTTCGGGGCCGACCACGCGAACGTCCAGGCGCACTCGGGCTCCTCGGCCGTCCTGGCGGCGTACGCGGCTCTTCTGAGGCCCGGTGACACGGTCCTGGCCATGGGGCTCGAACACGGCGGGCACCTCACCCACGGTTCGCCCGCCAACTTCTCCGGCCGCTGGTTCGACTTCGTCCCGTACGGCGTCGACGCCGAGACCGGGCTCGTCGACTACGAGCAGGTCGCCGCGCTCGCCCGCCACCACCGGCCCAAGGCGATCGTCTGCGGGTCGATCTCCTACCCCCGCCACCTCGACTACGCGCTCTTCCGGGAGATCGCCGACGAGGTCGGGGCGTATCTGATCGCCGACGCCGCCCACCCCATCGGTCTCGTCGCCGGCGGCGCGGCCCCCAACCCCGTCCCGTACGCCGACGTGGTCTGCGCGACCACGCACAAGGTGCTGCGCGGCCCGCGCGGCGGGATGGTCCTGTGCGGCGAGGAGCTCGCGGACCGGGTCGACCGCGCGGTGTTCCCGTTCACCCAGGGCGGCGCCCAGATGCACACGATCGCCGCGAAGGCGGTGGCCTTCGGCGAGGCGTCCACCCCGGCGTTCTCCGGGTACGCCCATCAGGTGGTCGAGCACGCGCGCGTCCTCGCGGCCGCGCTCGCCGCCGAGGGCTTCGCGTTGACGACCGGCGGCACCGACACCCATCTCATCACCGCCGACCCCGCCCCGCTCGGCGTCGACGGCCGCACCGCCCGTACCCGGCTGGCCGCCGCCGGCGTGGTCCTCGACACCTGCGCCCTGCCGTACGGGGAGGGGCGCGGCATCCGGCTCGGTACCGCCGCGGTCACCACCCAGGGGATGGGTGCGCCGGAGATGGCGCGGATCGCCGCGCTGTTCACCGCCGCGCTGCGTGACGACCCCGCGGAGACGGCCAGGGTACGGACCGAGGTCCGGGCGCTGACCGGGCGATTTCCCCCGTATGGGCGGTGAGGGAAGGTCACGGAAAGTCGCTGTGCAACCGTTCGGGGCCCCCACGTGTCTCCCAGCACATGGACGGCACGGCTAGGGTGTGGGGCTGAGATGGCCAGCGATTCCTGTGGGGCAGCCCGTGCGTGATTACCTGCTGACGCTCTGTGTCACGGCCGCGGTGACCTATCTGCTCACCGGTCCGGTGCGGAAGTTCGCCATCGCGACCGGGGCGATGCCGGAGATCCGCGCCCGCGACGTACACCGAGAACCGACTCCGCGGCTCGGTGGCATCGCCATGTTCTTCGGGCTGTGCGCGGGTCTGCTCGTCGCCGACCACCTGCAGAACCTGAACAGCGTCTTCGAGCTGTCCAACGAGCCGCGCGCGCTGCTCTCCGGCGCCGCCCTGATCTGGCTGATCGGCGTCCTGGACGACAAGTTCGAGCTGGACGCCCTGATCAAGCTGGGCGCGCAGATGATCTCGGCGGGTGTCATGGTCGCGCAGGGTCTGACGATCCTGTGGCTGCCGATCCCCGGTGTGGGCGTCGTCTCGCTGACCCCGTGGCAGGGCACGCTGCTGACCGTCGCCCTGGTCGTCCTCACCATCAACGCGGTCAACTTCGTCGACGGTCTCGACGGTCTCGCCGCCGGCATGGTCTGCATCGCCGCCGCCGCCTTCTTCCTGTACGCGTACCGCCTCTGGTACGGCTACACGATCGAGGCCGCCGCCCCCGCGACGCTCTTCACCGTCATCCTCATGGGCATGTGCCTGGGCTTCCTGCCGCACAACATGCACCCGGCGCGGATCTTCATGGGCGACTCGGGCTCGATGCTGATCGGTCTGATCCTGGCGGCCTCCGCCATCTCGATCACGGGCCAGGTCGACCCGGACGCGCTGAAGATCTTCGAGGGCTCGACCCGTCAGGCCACCCACGCCGCGCTGCCGGTCTTCATCCCGCTGGTGCTGCCGCTGACGATCATCGCGATCCCGATGGCGGACCTGATCCTCGCGATCGTCCGCCGTACGTGGAAGGGCCAGTCGCCATTCGCGGCGGACCGCGGGCACCTGCACCACCGGCTCCTGGAGATCGGGCACTCGCACAGCCGCGCGGTCCTGATCATGTACTTCTGGTCGGCGCTCATCGCCTTCGGGACGCTGGCGTACTCGGTCCACTCGGCGTCGATGTGGATCGTGCTCTGCGTCGTCGCGCTGAGCGCGATCGGTCTGGTGCTGCTCCTGCTGCCGCGCTTCACGCCGCGCGCTCCGCGCTGGGCCCAGTCGGTCGTGCCGCCGCGTTACCGCCGCCGCAGGCCGGCGCCCGTCGTGGCGGTCGCCGCGGAGCCGGCCGTGGTCGAGGAGGAGCGGATTCCGGTGCCCGCGGGGCTCCACGGCTCCACCGCCATCGGCAACCGGGCGCGGTTCACCGACAGGCGGAAGGCCGGAACGCCAAGTTGACGAAAGCCGCATCAGCGGCCATTAGCAGACAAGGCGCCGTCCTGTCGCGCACACACGCGCGCAGTAACTCTCATGTGTGACTGTTGGCACACCTTATGGGTAAAGACCTATTCAAATAGTTTGTGATACGGTTCACGAGACCCGGCGACAGTGCCGAAAGACCGTAGTGCGACGGTCCGTTGGCCCCGAGACCCACCTCGGACCGGGCTTACGCTCGTCCATGACGACACCATCGCCCCCTCCATCAAGCGGAGACACCGCCATGCCGTCCAACGACGCACGCACCCTGCTGCACACCGCCGTCCCCACCGCTGCCGTCGGCGCGATCGCCACGGTCATCGCTGGCGTGATCGGCGGCGGCAAGGGTGCGATCGGCGCGGTCGCCGGCACCCTGGTCGTGCTCCTCTTCATGGGCATCGGGCTCGTGGTGCTCCAGCGGACGGCGAGGTCGCTGCCGCAGCTCTTCCAGGCCATGGGGCTCATGCTCTACGTGGCCCAACTGCTGCTGCTCTTCATCTTCCTGGCCGTGTTCAAGAACACCACGCTGTTCGACTTCAAGGCGTTCGCCTTCACGCTGCTCGCGACGACCGTGGTGTGGGTCGCCGCGCAGGCCCGTGCCTACATGAAGGCAAAGATCATGTACGTCGACCCCGAGAAGACGGGGTCGAAGTCGTGAAGGGTAGGGCCGGGATAAAGCCGCGTTCGGCTTCCTGCTATCGTCCGGTGCCAACTGCGGCACTGCGGGCGCGGGCATCCGAGACGCCTGTCCCAGCGCGAGGCTCGATGCCGAACCGCCGCCCCCTTATCCGTAAGACCAGTCCAGTGCCGACCCGCGGCTGCGTGCCGCGCCGACACAACGAGGTTGCCGTACCTATGCGCCACGCTGAAGGAGCCCGCGGTGAGTGCTGACCAGACGCTTGCCTTCGACCCGGATTGCCACATCTTCACCGGATGTGGCTTCCCGGCGCCGGGCCTGCACACGTTCATGTACGAGCCCATGTTCTCCGTGGGTGGCTTCGACTTCACCAAGCCGATGCTGCTCGCGATCCTGGGCTCGCTCGTGGTCGTCGGGTTCTTCTGGGCCGCCTTCAACAAGCCCAAGCTGATCCCCGGCAAGATGCAGATGGTCGGTGAGGCCGGTTACGACTTCGTGCGCCGCGGCATCGTCTACGAGATCATCGGCAAGAAGGACGGCGAGAAGTACGTCCCGCTGATGGTGTCGATGTTCTTCTTCGTGTGGATGCTGAACCTCTGGTCGATCATCCCGCTCGCCCAGTTCCCGGTCACCTCGCTGATCGCCTTCCCGGCGGCACTCGCGCTGATCGTCTACGTCCTCTGGGTGTCGCTGACCTTCAAGAAGCACGGCTTCGTCGGCGGCTGGAAGAACATCGTCGGCTACGACAAGTCGCTCGGCCCGATCCTGCCGCTGGTCGTCGTGCTCGAGTTCTTCTCGAACCTGCTGATCCGGCCCTTCACGCACGCGGTCCGACTGTTCGCGAACATGTTCGCCGGTCACCTGCTGATCGTGATGTTCTCGCTCGCCACCTGGTACCTCATGAACGGCCTGGGCTTCGTCTACGCCGGCGCCTCGTTCGTGATGGTCCTCGTGATGACCGCCTTCGAGCTCTTCATCCAGGCCGTCCAGGCGTACGTCTTCGTGCTCCTGGCCTGCAGCTACGTCCAGGGCGCGCTCTCCGAGCACCACTGAGTCCGGCCCTGACCGGCAGCACCACCCCCCTTACCAACAGTCGTCCGGTGGCCAACCCCCACCGGGTCCTTGAAAGAGAAGGAAGAACCGGCATGTCCGCTCTCGAGACTCTCGCCGCCGTCAACGGAAACGTCGCCTCCATCGGCTACGGCCTCGCGGCCATCGGCCCCGGCGTCGGCGTCGGCATCATCTTCGGTAACGGCACCCAGGCCCTCGCCCGCCAGCCCGAGGCTGCCGGCCTGATCCGCACCAACCAGATCATGGGTTTCGCGTTCTGTGAGGCGCTCGCCCTCATCGGCATCGTCATGGGCTTCGTCTACAAGTAAGCCGGACCCCAAGCCCAGATCTTTTTACGGAAGGCACTGATGTGAACGCTCTGCTTCTTGCGGCAGCGGAGGAGCCCCAGCCTCCTCTGATTCCGCACGCCGACGAGCTCGTCATCGGCCTGATCGCCTTCGTCATCGTCTTCGGCTTCCTCGCCAAGAAGCTCCTCCCGAACATCAACAAGGTTCTGGAGCAGCGCCGCGAGGCCATCGAGGGTGGCATCGAGAAGGCCGAGTCGGCCCAGATCGAGGCTCAGAGTGTGCTGGAGCAGTACAAGGCCCAGCTCGCCGAGGCCCGCCACGAGGCCGCGCGTCTTCGCCAGGAGGCGACGGAGCAGGGCACCGCGATCATCCAGGAGATGAAGGCGGAAGGCCAGCGCCAGCGCGAGGAGATCATCGCGGCCGGTCACACGCAGATCGAGGCCGACCGCAAGGCCGCTTCTGCTTCGCTGCGTCAGGACGTGGGCAAGCTCGCCACCGACCTGGCCGGCAAGCTGGTCGGCGAGTCCCTCGAGGACGTCGCCCGCCAGAGCCGGACGATCGACCGCTTCCTCGACGAGCTCGAGGAGAAGGCGGAGGCCGTCCGATGAACGGAGCGAGCCGCGAGGCACTGGCCGCCGCACGCGAGTCCCTCGACGCGCTGACCGACAACACGTCGGCCGACGCGACGACGCTCGCGGACGAGCTGGCCGCAGTCACCACGCTGCTCGACCGCGAGGTGTCGCTGCGCCGGGTCCTGACCGACCCCGCGCAGTCGGGTGAGGCCAAGGCCGAGCTCGCGCAGCGACTCCTGAGCGGTCAGGTGGGCGGCGCGACCGTCGACCTGGTGTCCGGCATGGTGCGTTCCCGCTGGTCGCGCTCGCGTGACCTGGTCGACGCGACCGAGGAACTGGCGAACACCGCCGACCTCACCGCGGCGCAGAAGGCGGGCGCCCTCGACGGCGTCGAGGACGAGCTGTTCCGCTTCGGCCGGATCGTGTCCTCCAGCCCCGAGCTGCGCTCGGCGCTGACGGACAAGGCCGCCACGGCCACCGCCAAGGGCGAGCTGCTCCGCAGCCTGCTCGGCGGCAAGGCCAACGCCGCCACCGAGCGTCTGGTCGTCCGTCTGGTGACCCAGCCCCGGGGACGTAGCCTGGAAGCGGGACTCGAGTCCCTGTCCAAGCTCGCCGCGGCGCGCCGGAACCGGATGGTCGCCGTCGTCACCTCGGCGGTGCCGCTGTCGGACCAGCAGAAGCAGCGCCTCGGAGCCGTACTCGCGAAGCTGTACGGCCGCGAGATGCACCTGAACCTGGACGTGGACCCCTCGGTCCTCGGCGGGATCACGGTGCAGGTCGGCGACGAGGTCATCAACGGCTCGATCGCGGAGCGCCTCGGCGAGGCGACCCGTCGACTGGCCGGCTGACGGTCGTCACCAGCAGCACAAGGCATCACAGCTACACAGCATCACCAGCGGCCCGGTTGGGCCGTGCAGAGATTGCAGAAGATTCCTGGGGGTCGGCCCCCAGACCCCTTAAGAAACTTCGGGCCCAACAAGGAGAGCAGGGAACCCAGATGGCGGAGCTCACGATCCGGCCGGAGGAGATCCGGGACGCACTGGAGAACTTCGTCCAGTCGTACCAGCCGGACGCGGCCTCGCGCGAGGAGGTCGGCACGGTCAGCCTGGCCGGTGACGGTATCGCGAAGGTCGAGGGTCTTCCCTCGGCCATGGCGAACGAGCTGCTGAAGTTCGAGGACGGGACCCTCGGTCTCGCGCTGAACCTCGAAGAGCGCGAGATCGGTGCGATCGTCCTCGGCGAGTTCAGCGGCATCGAGGAGGGTCAGTCGGTGCAGCGCACCGGCGAGGTCCTCTCCGTCGGCGTCGGTGAGGGATACCTGGGTCGCGTCGTCGACCCGCTCGGCAACCCGATCGACGGTCTCGGCGAGATCGCGACCGAGGGCCGCCGCGCCCTCGAGCTGCAGGCCCCGGGCGTTATGGCCCGTAAGTCGGTGCACGAGCCGATGGAGACCGGCTACAAGGCCGTCGACGCCATGACGCCGGTCGGCCGTGGTCAGCGTCAGCTGATCATCGGTGACCGTCAGACCGGCAAGACCGCTCTGTGCGTCGACACGATCATCAACCAGCGCGACAACTGGCGCTCGGGCGACGTGAACAAGCAGGTCCGCTGCATCTACGTCGCCGTCGGCCAGAAGGGCTCGACCATCGCGTCCGTGCGCGGCGCCCTGGAAGAGGCCGGTGCGCTCGAGTACACGACGATCGTCGCCGCCCCGGCGTCCGACCCGGCCGGCTTCAAGTACCTGGCGCCGTACACCGGCTCCGCCATCGGTCAGCACTGGATGTACCAGGGCAAGCACGTCCTGATCGTCTTCGACGACCTGTCGAAGCAGGCCGACGCCTACCGCGCCGTGTCGCTGCTGCTGCGCCGCCCGCCGGGCCGTGAGGCCTACCCGGGTGACGTCTTCTACCTGCACTCGCGTCTGCTCGAGCGCTGCGCGAAGCTCTCGGACGAGCTGGGTGCCGGTTCGATGACCGGTCTTCCGATCGTCGAGACCAAGGCGAACGACGTGTCGGCGTTCATCCCGACCAACGTCATCTCCATCACCGACGGCCAGTGCTTCCTGGAGTCCGACCTGTTCAACGCCGGCCAGCGTCCGGCCCTGAACGTCGGTATCTCGGTCTCGCGTGTCGGTGGCTCCGCCCAGCACAAGGCGATGAAGCAGATCTCCGGTCGCCTCCGCGTGGACCTGGCCCAGTTCCGTGAGCTGGAGGCGTTCGCCGCCTTCGGTTCCGACCTGGACGCCGCCTCCAAGGCGCAGCTGGAGCGTGGACAGCGCATGGTCGAGCTGCTCAAGCAGGCTCAGTACCAGCCGATGCCCACCGAGAACCAGGTCGTCTCCGTCTGGGCCGGCACCACCGGCAAGATGGACGACGTCCCGGTCGTCGACATCCGTCGCTTCGAGGCCGAGCTCCTGGCGTACCTCCGCCAGAACCACTCGGGTCTCATGACCTCCATCCGTGAGGGCGGCAAGATGTCCGACGACACCCTGACGGCCGTGGGCGACGCCATCGCGGAGTTCAAGAAGCAGTTCGAGACCTCTGACGGCAAGCTGCTGGGCGAGGACGCTCCTGCCGCCGTCAACGTCTCGAAGTGACGACGGAAGGGACCTGACTCATGGGAGCGCAGCTCCGGGTCTACAAGCGTCGCATCAAATCCGTCACCGCGACGAAGAAGATCACCAAGGCGATGGAGATGATCGCCGCCTCGCGTGTCGTCAAGGCGCAGCGCAAGGTGCAGGCGTCGACTCCGTACGCGACCGAGCTGACGCGCGCGGTCACGGCGGTGGCCACGGGTGCGAACGACAAGCACCCGCTGACCACCGAGGCGGAGAACCCGATCCGCGCCGCGGTCCTGCTCCTTTCGAGCGACCGCGGTCTGGCCGGTGCCTTCAACTCCAACGCCATCAAGGCGGCGGAGAAGCTCACGGCGAAGCTCGAGGGCGAGGGCCGCGAGGTCACGATCTACGTCGTCGGCCGTCGTGGTATCGCGCACTACAACTTCCGTGAGCGGAAGCTGGCCGGCTCGTGGACCGGGTTCACGGACCAGCCGTCGTACGGCGACGCCAAGACGATCGCGGCTCCGCTGATCGAGGCGATCGAGCAGGACACGGCGGAGGGTGGTGTGGACGAGCTCCACATCGTCTACACCGAGTTCGTCTCGATGATGACGCAGACGGCGGTCGAGGCCCGGCTGCTGCCCCTCAGCCTCGACGAGGTGGCGAAGGAGGCGGGCGACAAGGACACCCTTCGTCCGCTGTACGACTTCGAGCCGTCGGCGGAGGACGTCCTCGACGCCCTGCTGCCCCGGTACGTCGAGAGCCGGATCTACAACGCGCTGCTGCAGTCGGCTGCTTCCAAGCACGCCGCCACGCGACGCGCGATGAAGTCGGCGACCGACAACGCGGGAGACTTGATCAACAACCTCTCCCGACTTGCCAACGCGGCCCGCCAGGCCGAAATCACCCAGGAAATCAGCGAGATCGTCGGTGGCACCGCAGCCCTGGCCGACGCGACCGCGGGGAGTGACAAGTAATGACGACCACTGTTGAGACGGCCGCCGCCACGGGCCGCGTCGCCCGGGTCATCGGCCCGGTCGTCGACGTGGAGTTCCCCGTCGACGCGATGCCGGAGATCTACAACGCGCTGAACGTCCAGGTTCCGGACCCGGCCGTCGAGGGCGGGACCAAGACCC
Organism: Streptomyces venezuelae ATCC 10712; assembly: GCF_008639165.1. Classification (NCBI taxonomy): domain Bacteria; kingdom Bacillati; phylum Actinomycetota; class Actinomycetes; order Kitasatosporales; family Streptomycetaceae; genus Streptomyces; species Streptomyces venezuelae. The sequence continues at coordinate 5,408,876 of NZ_CP029197.1, forward strand.
TGACCCTCGAGGTCGCCCAGCACCTCGGTGACGGCGTGGTCCGCACCATCTCGATGCAGCCCACCGACGGTCTGGTCCGCCAGGCCCCCGTGGTGGACACCGGCGACGGCATCACGGTGCCCGTCGGCGACGTCACCAAGGGCCGCGTGTTCAACACGCTGGGTCAGGTGCTGAACGCGGACGAGTCCACCGTGGCCGACGCGCCGCGCTGGACGATCCACCGCAAGGCCCCCGCCTTCGACCAGCTCGAGTCCAAGACCGAGATGTTCGAGACCGGCCTGAAGGTCGTCGACCTTCTCACCCCGTACGTCAAGGGTGGAAAGATCGGTCTGTTCGGTGGTGCCGGTGTCGGCAAGACCGTTCTGATCCAGGAAATGATCGTCCGTGTGGCCAAGCTGCACGACGGTGTCTCCGTCTTCGCCGGTGTCGGCGAGCGCACCCGTGAGGGCAACGACCTCATGGTGGAGATGGAGGAGGCCGGCGTTCTCGACAAGACCGCGCTGGTCTTCGGCCAGATGGACGAGCCCCCGGGCACCCGTCTGCGCGTGGCCCTCGCCGGTCTGACCATGGCGGAGTACTTCCGCGATGTGCAGAAGCAGGACGTGCTGTTCTTCATCGACAACATCTTCCGCTTCACCCAGGCCGGTTCCGAGGTGTCGACCCTGCTCGGCCGCATGCCGTCCGCGGTGGGTTACCAGCCGAACCTGGCCGATGAGATGGGTCTCCTCCAGGAGCGCATCACCTCGACCCGTGGTCACTCGATCACCTCGATGCAGGCGATCTACGTCCCCGCCGACGACCTCACCGACCCGGCGCCGGCGACCACCTTCGCCCACCTCGACGCGACGACGGTTCTCTCCCGTCCGATCTCCGAGAAGGGCATCTACCCGGCCGTGGACCCGCTGGACTCCACGTCCCGGATCCTGGACCCGCGCTACATCGCGCAGGACCACTACGACGCCGCCACGCGCGTCAAGGGAATCCTGCAGAAGTACAAGGACCTCCAGGACATCATCGCGATCCTCGGTATCGACGAGCTGAGCGAGGAGGACAAGCTCGTTGTCCACCGCGCCCGCCGTGTCGAGCGCTTCCTGTCCCAGAACACCCACGCGGCGAAGCAGTTCACCGGTGTGGACGGTTCGGACGTTCCGCTCGACGAGTCGATCGCCGCGTTCAACGCGATCTGCGACGGTGAGTACGACCACTTCCCCGAGCAGGCCTTCTTCATGTGTGGTGGTCTCGAGGACCTCAAGAAGAACGCCAAGGAGCTCGGCGTCTCCTGAGCCCCGTGCTCTCCCGAGGGGGGCGGGATCCGGTCCCGCCCCCCTCACCACGCCCACTAGAATTGACCCCAACACCCGGCACGACCGCCGGGTGGTGACCCGAGGAGCCACCCTTGGCTGCTGAGCTGCACGTCGAGCTGGTCGCCGCGGACCGGAGTGTCTGGTCCGGCGAGGCCACCCTGGTCATCGCGCGTACCACCTCCGGCGACATCGGCGTCATGCCCGGCCACCAGCCGCTGCTCGGTGTGCTGGAGTCGGGCCCGGTGACCATCCGTACGAGCGAGGGCGCGACCGTCGTCGCCGCCGTCCACGGCGGATTCATCTCGTTCGCCGACGACAAGCTGTCTCTGCTCGCGGAGATCTGCGAGCTGGCGGACGAGATCGACGCCCAGCGCGCCGAGCGCGCGCTGGAGCGTGCGAAGGCGGACGACGACGCGGCCGCCGAGCGGCGCGCCGACGTCCGGCTGCGCGCGGTAGCGGTCCGCTGACGGTCCGCGCAGAGTAGTGCCCTCAGCCGCGGCACGGCTGGAATTTTCCAGACCGTGCCGCGGCTGAGGCGATGCAGATGCAGGTTGTATTCGGTTCTGCCGGCGGTGCCGGCTACGGGACGCAGCGAGGAGGTCGGTGAAGATGTTCCTCGCTCTGCTCGTGTGCGGCCTGGTCGTCGCACTGGTGGTGATCGGGCTCTTCGTCTTCGGACTGCGCCGCAGGCTGATCCAGCGGGCCGGCGGCACCTTCGACTGCTCGCTGCACTGGAACGTCCCGGACGAGCCGGATCCCAGCGGCAAGGGCTGGGTGTACGGCGTCGCCCGCTACAGCGGTGACGAGATCGCCTGGTTCCGTGTCTTCTCGTACGCGCCCCGCCCGCGCCGGGTCCTTGAGCGTTCGTCCATCGTGGCCCTGGAGCGCCGGATGCCGGAGGGCGAGGAGGAGCTCGCGCTCCTCTCCGACATGGTGATCCAGCCTTGTATGTACGAGGGTGTGCGGCTGGAGCTCGCGATGAGCGAGGACGCCCGGACGGGTTTCATGGCCTGGCTGGAGGCGGCGCCGCCCGGGCAGCGGGTGAATGTCGCCTAGGTGTGAAGAAGCGGGGGTCGGCGTGCTGCGCCGGCCCCCGCTTCTCGTTCACCGGCGCTAGTTCAGGCCGGTGTGGATGGCGCCGACCAGTTCGCCGTTGCCGGTGTCACCGCTGAACTCCCAGAAGAACGCGCCGCCCAGGCCCTGGTTCTTCGCCCAGCTCATCTTGGACGTGACCGTGGCCGGGGTGTCGTAGCTCCACCAGTTGCTGCCGCACTTGGCGTAGGCGGTGCCGGCGACGGTGCCGGTGGCCGGGCAGGTGTTCTTGAGGACCTTGTAGTCCTCGATGCCCTGCTCGTACGTGCCCGGGGCCGGGCCGGTGGCGGTGCCGCCGGGGGTGGCCTGGGTGACGCCGGTCCAGCCGCGTCCGTAGAAGCCGATGCCGAGCAGCAGCTTGTTGGCGGGGACGCCCTTGGCCTTGAACTTGGCGATCGCCTCGGCGGAGTTGAAGCCCGCCTGCGGGATGCCGGCGTACGAGGTGAGCGGGGAGTGCGGGGCCGTCGGGCCCTGCGCCGCCCAGGCGCCGAAGAAGTCGTACGTCATGACGTTGAACCAGTTCATGTACGGCGCGGCGCCCGCGTAGTCGGCGGCGTCGATCTTGCCGCCGGCGGAGGCGTCGGCCGTGACGGCCGCGGTGATGAGGTAGTTGGCGCCGAACTTGGCGCGCATGGCCTGCATCATGTTCTTGAAGGACGCGGCGCCGCTGGTGTCACAGGAGAGACCGCAGGCGTTGGGGTACTCCCAGTCCAGGTCGATGCCGTCGAAGACGTCGGCCCAGCGCGGGTCCTCCACCAGGTCGTAGCAGGACTGCGCGAAGGCGGCCGGGTTCTGCACGGCCTGGCCGAAGCCGCCGGACCAGGTCCAGCCGCCGAAGGACCAGAGGATCTTGATGTTCGGGTAGGCCTTCTTCAGCTTGCGCAGCTGGTTGAAGTTGCCGCGCAGCGGCTGGTCCCAGGTGTCGGCGACGCCGTCGACGGACTGGTCGGCGGTGTAGGCCTTGTCGTAGTCGGCGTAGGCGTCACCGATGGTGCACTTGCCGCCCGTGACGTTGCCGAAGGCGTAGTTGATGTGGGTGATCTTGGACGCGGAGCCCGAGGTCACGATGTTCTTCACGTGGTAGTTGCGGCCGTAGACGCCCCAGTTGGTGAAGTAGCCCATCTTCACGGCGTTGGGGAGCGGCTGGCCGCCTCCGCCGCCGGTGGTGCGGACGGCGACCGGGCCGGCGGCGGGGCCGGTCTGGTCGATGGTGTCGCGGGCGACGACCGCGTAGCTGTAGTCGGTGCCGGCGGTCAGGCCCTGGTCGGTGTGGGTGAGGCCGGTGACGGTGGCGATCTTGGTGCCGTCGCGCAGGACGTCGTAGTTCTTGATGCCCTTGTCGTCGGTGGCCGCGGTCCAGGTGAGCTTCACCGAGGTGTCGGTGATGTTCGAGGCGACGGGGGTGCCGGGGGCGGAGGGGGCGTTGTCGCCGGGCTGGCTGGTGCCGTCACAGGCGGCGCCGTTGATCTTGCAGCCGCTGGGGGCGCCGGCTCCGCTGCCGTTGAAGCCGAAGGAGATGCTGGCGCCGGGGGCGAGGGTGCCGTTCCAGCCGACGTTCTTGCCGGTCCAGTGGTTGCCGGAGCTGGTGACGGTGGCGTCCCAGGCGGAGGTGACGGCGGTGCCGGCGGGGTAGTCCCATTCGACGGCCCAGGAGGTGATGGTGGTGGTGCCGGTGTTCTTCACCGTCCACTTGCCCTCGAAGCCGGTGCCCCAGTCGGAGACCTTGGTGTACGTGGCGGTGGCCGAGGTGGCGGCTTCGGCGGGGGTGGCGAGGCCGACCATGGCGGCCAGGGGCAGGATCAGGGCGGTCAGACCGGCGGCGGCCCGGCGTCTGAACCCTTCTCTGCGCGTCGGTGCTTGAGTGCTCAACGGTGCTCCTCAAGTTGCGGACGGACATGGGTGGGGGTGGTCCGGTGGTCCGTGAAGATGCGCGCGCCCCGCGAGCGTAGAAAGGTCTGGACCAACCGTCAAGAGGTCCAGACCAACGTCGCCGTTGTCCCCCTAGACGCCCAACTCCTGTGCCAGGACCGCCGCTTGGACCCTGCTCCGCAGCTCCAGCTTCCCCAGCACCTTGCTGACATGGGTCTTCACCGTCGCCTCCGCCATGTCGAGCCGTACCGCGATCTCCGCGTTCGACAGCCCCTCGCCCAGCTTCGACAGCACCTGCCGCTCCCGGGGCGTCAGCGCGTCCAGCACCCCCGGATCCGTCCCCCCGGCGGGCCGCGCCGGACGGCTCGGCGCGGCGAACTCCGCGATCAGCCGCCGGGTCACCGCGGGGGCGATCAGACCCTCGCCGCGCGCCACCGTCCGTACCGCCTCGATCAGCTCACGGGCGTCCGCGTTCTTCAGCAGGAAGCCCGACGCCCCCGCCCGCAGCGCGCCGAACACGTACTCGTCGAGATCGAAGGTCGTCAGGACCAGCACGTCGGCGAGCCCCTCCGACGTCACGATCCCGGTCGCCGTCACCCCGTCCATCCGGGGCATCTGCACATCCATCAGCACCAGATCCGGGCGCAGTTCGCGCGCCAGCGCCACCGCCCGCTCCCCGTCCGCCGCCTCGCCCACCACCTCGATGTCCGGCGCGCTGCCCAGGATCAGCACCAGCCCCGCCCGTACCGCCGACTGGTCCTCGGCGACCACCACCCGCACCGTCACGCCCGCTCCTCGTCACTCGCGTCCACGGGCAGTTCCGCCCGGACGCGCCATCGCTTCCGTCCCTCGTCGTCCGCCACCGGACCCGCCTCGAACACACCGCCGAGCAGGTCCACCCGCTCCCGCATCCCCACCAGGCCCGCGCCCGAACCGGGCGCGGTCGGGCCGGGGCGTTCGCCGGCCGGACTCGTCACCTCGACCGTAAGGGCTCCCCGCCGCCGGGCGAGCACCACCCGGACCTCTCCCGGCGCCGCGTGCTTGAGCGCGTTCGTCAGGGACTCCTGCACGATCCGGTACGCGGCCAGCTCCACCGGCGCCGGCAGGCCCGCCGCCGAATCCCGGGTGTCGTCGAGCACCAGGTGGAGTCCGCTGGGCCGGGCGTTCGCCCGCGCCTGGTCGATGAGGGCGTCCAGACCGGCGAGGGTGGGTGCGGCGGCCGGCTCCGCGTCCCCGCTGCTGGCCCGGAGCAGCCCGATGAGCCGCCGCATCTCCGAGAGGCCCGCCACGCTGTTCTCCCGGATGACGCTCAGCGCCTGCCGGGTGGTGGCCGGTTCGTCGATGGAGAGTGCCGCGGTGGAGTGGATCGCGATCGCCGAGAGGTGGTTCGCGACCATGTCGTGGAGCTCGCGCGCCATCCGGGCCCGCTCGGCCACGACGGCCTGGCTGCGGTCCATCTCGGCGAGCAGCGCCGTCTGTTCGGCGCGCAGCCGGGCCGCCTCCGCGGCCTCCCGGTGGTTGCGGACGACCGCGCCGGTCATGGCGGGCATGAAGGAGATCATTCCGCTGAGCACGCCCACGAGCAGGGCGATCGCGTTCTGCCACCAGACGAGGAAGCCGACGGTGATCGCGACGGTGATCAGCCCGGTGGTGTACGGGATGCGCCGGGCGGAGGCGGGTGAGCCGTACACGACGGCGGCGTAGACCACGTCCGTGTACATCAGGACCGTGGCCAGGTTCCCGTTGGTGAACTGGTCCCCGACGAGCGCGAGCGTGCCGACGACCATCGCCGTCCGCGGCATCGTCCGGCGCAGCGTCTCCGCCGAGGCCATCGCGGCGAGCGGGACCAGCGCAGCCCACCGCTGGTCGAAGACGCGGTCGCCGGTCGTGTAGAGGCCGAAGGACCACAGGAGCAGGCCGGTGGCGAAGCCCGCGAGGGCGATGATCAGGTCGAGGCGGTGGGGGCGGGGGAGTCTCACCCGTTCATCCAACACGCCCGCACCCGCGCCGACCTCCTCGTCCGGGCCGATCCGTCCCTCCGTCGAACGATGTAGGGGCAGCTCGTCACCGCCGACGACGTATCGGGCCGGACCGCACGGGAGGCTGAAGGGGAACCGAAAGGGGAACCGTCGTGATCGTCACGCTGATCGTCGTCTGCGAGGTCGGCTTCTGGGTCCTGCTGGCCGCCGGCCTCGCCACCCGATACCTCCTGAAGATGCCCCGGACGGGTCTCGCGCTGCTGCTCTGCGAGCCGCTCCTGGAGGTCCTGCTCCTGGTCGTCACCGCGATCGATCTGAAGAACGGCGCCGACCCCAGCTGGAAGCACGGCCTCGCCGCGCTCTACATCGGCTACACGGTCGGTCACGGCCACCGCACGGTGAAGTGGCTCGACGGCCACGCGGCGCACCGTCTCGGCGGCGCGCCCCCGCCGCCGAAGCCGCCGCGGTACGGGATGGCCCGCGCCCGTCACGAGGGCAAGGTCTGGCTTGGCTCGGTGACGGCGGCGGCGGTGGCCTCGGGCCTGCTGCTCCTGGCGGCCCTGTACGTCGGCGACGACGGGAACACCGACAGCCTGTACGGCTGGATCTTCGTCGCCTGGCGGGCGGCGGGCATCCACGGCCTGATCGCGCTCAGTTACGCGATCTGGCCGAAGAAGGCCCCGGCGGGCGAGCGGTCCTCAGCGGTCCCCGCCCGGGACCCAGAGCACGTCCCCGACCTCCCGGTTGGCGGTCCGCGCAAGAATGAAGAGCAGGTCTGACAGGCGGTTGAGGTACGTCGCCGTCAGCGGGTTCATCGTCTCGCCGTGCACCTCCAGGGCCGCCCAGGTGGAGCGCTCCGCCCGCCGGACCACCGTGCACGCCTGGTGCAGCAGGGCCGCACCGGGCGTGCCGCCCGGCAGGATGAAGGAGCGGAGCTTGTCGAGCGGCTCCAGGAAGAGGTCGCAGTCGGCCTCCAGCTTGTCGACGTACGACTGCTCGACCCGCAGCGGCGGGTACTGGGGGTCTTCCACGACCGGCGTGCAGAGGTCCGCGCCCACGTCGAAGAGGTCGTTCTGGATCCGGACGAGGACCTTCACGACCTCCTCGTCGAGCTGCCCGAGGGCGATCGCCGTGCCGATGGCGGCGTTGGCCTCGTTGGCGTCGGCGTAGGCCGAGATCCGCAGATCCGTCTTGGCGGTCCGGCTCATGTCGCCGAGCGCCGTGGTGCCCTGGTCGCCGGTACGGGTGTAGATGCGCGTCAGATTGACCATGGCACCCAGCCTAGTTAGGCGACGGTCCTGCGGAACGTCCGTGTGCCCACCGTCACGGCGAGCGCGGCGACCGCGAGGGCGACGAGCACCCCGTACAGCAGGGTCGGTGTCGTGTAGTGGCCGATGTACGCCTCGCGGACCGCGTCCACCAGATAGCGGAACGGCATCAGGTGCGAGAGGACGTCCAGCCAGCCGGGTGCGAGGGCCATCGGCAGCATCAGGCCCGACAGCAGCATCGCGGGCATCGCGAGCGTGTTGATCGCGGGACCGAACTCCTGCGGGGTGCGCAGCTTCAGGGCGAGGGCGTACGAGAGCGAGGCCAGCGCCACCGAGAGCAGTGCCACGAAGCCGAAGCCGATCAGGATGCCGGCGAGCGGGGCCCGCAGGCCCATCGGCAGGGCGACGAGGACGAGCAGGACCGCCTGGAAGACGAAGAGGGCGGCGTCCCGCAGGACCCGGCCGAGCAGCAGCGCGAGCCGGCTCACCGGGGTGACGCGCATCCGGTCGAACACGCCCCAGTTCTTCTCCATGATGATCGAGAACCCGGCGAACGAGGCGCCGAAGAGCCCGAGTTGGAGCAGCAGTCCGGGGACGAGGATCTGCCAGGAGTCGCCCTCGCGGCCCAGCGGGAGTCCGGTGAGCAGCGGGCCGAAGAAGAGCAGGTAGAGCAGCGGCATGAGGGTGCCGAAGAAGATCTGGAACGGGGAGCGCAGGGTCTGGCGGGTGTAGCGCCCGAAGAGGAGCGCGGTGTCGTGGATCAGCATCGGAGCTCCGGTACGGCGAGGGGGGCCGGGTCGACGGGGGCCGGGGCGCGGCCGGTGACGGCGAGGAAGGCGTCCTGGAGGGTGGCGGCGTCGTGGGCGGTCTTGAGGGCGGCCGGGGTGCCTTCGGCGACGACCGTGCCCCGGTCGACGATCACCAGCCGGTCGGCGAGGGTGTCGGCCTCGTCGAGGTAGTGGGTGGTGAGGACGACGGTGGTGCCGTGCTCGTCGCGGAGCCGGCGCACCAGGGCCCACAGGTCGGCGCGGCTGCCGGGGTCGAGGCCGGTCGTCGGTTCGTCGAGGAAGAGGATCTCCGGCCGGTGGGTGAGTCCCATGGCGAGGTCGACGCGGCGGCGCTGGCCGCCGGAGAGGGCCGGGGTGCGGCGGTCGAGGAGCTCGGTGAGGCCGAGTTCGGCGGCGAGCTCCTCGGCGCGGGCCGTGGCGCGGGCCCGGTTCATGCCGTAGAGGCGGGCCTGGGTGACGAGCTCGGAGCGGACGGTCTCCTGGGGGTCGAGGCCGCCGGACTGGGCGACGTACCCGATCCGGCGGCGTACGGCGGCGGGGTCCCGTACGAGGTCGTGGCCGGCGACGGTGGCGGCGCCGGCGGTGGGCGGCAGGAGCGTGGTGAGCATCCGGAGCGTGGTGGTCTTGCCCGCTCCGTTGGGGCCGAGGAGTCCGAGGATCTCGCCGGGCCGGACGGTGAGGTCGATCCCGCGGACGGCCTCGACGGGGCCGCCCGCGGTGGTGAAGGTCCGGGCGAGCCCGGCCGTGCTGATGATGGGCATGGCGACCACGAAAACAGAGTCACTGAAATTTTGCAACGCCTCCAAAATTTCATGGGGCTCAAATTTGCCATGACACCGAAGTTTCAGGGAGCCTAGGATGAGCCCATGGCCGAGGGACTCAGGGAACGCAAGAAGCGCGAGACGAAACAGCGGATCTCGGACATCGCGACCGGACTCTTCCTGGAGCGCGGCTTCGTCCACGTGACCGTCGCCGACGTCGCCGAGGCGGCGGACGTCTCCGTCAACACCGTCTACAACTACTTCCCGGCCAAGGAGGACCTCTTCCTCGACCGGATGGACGGGGTCACCCAGCGCCTCGCCCGGATGATCCGCGGCCGCGACCGCGGCGAGTCCGCCGCCGCCGCCGTCCTGCGCGAGCTCCGCCAGGACATCGGCGCCGTCTCGCCCGCGTACGGACTCATGGACGGCTTCGACGCCTTCATGAACGTCATCGAGCACGCCCCCACCCTGAAGGCCCGGCTCTTCCACCTCCAGGAGCAGGTCAACGAGGCCGTCGTCGCCACCCTCCGGGAGGAGACCGGCGCACCCGACGACGACCCGCTGCCGCTGCTCGTCGGCGGACAGCTCGCCTGGATCGAGACCACCGTCGTCGGCTACATCACCCGCGCGATGACCGCCGGGGGCAAGGCGACCACCGTCTCCCGCGAGGCCCTCGTGCTCCTCGACGAGATCGAGGAGCTGCTGGGCGAACGGGTGCTGACGTACGCCGTACGGGAGGGCTGACCGCCCGAACGGGGTGTCGTGAGTGTGACGTCCGTCAAAGAGGGCGTGACGCGCATTACTTCACGGTCACATGGCGCCTCCCGACCGCTAATCTCCGCCGAAGAGTCAGAAGTGAACAGGCGTTGAGGGGTGGAACATCGTGGCCAGGAAGCTCGCCGTCATCGGGGCCGGACTCATGGGGTCCGGCATCGCGCAGGTCTCGGCACAGGCGGGCTGGGACGTCGTCCTGCGTGACGTCACCGACGCCGCGCTCACCCGCGGCACCGACGGCATCAAGGCCTCGTACGAGCGCTTCGTCGCCAAGGGCAAGCTGGACGCCGCCGACGCCGAGGCCGCCCTCGGCCGGATCACCGCCACCACCGAACTCGAAGCCGTCGCCGACGCGGACGTCGTCGTCGAGGCCGTCTTCGAGAACCTCGACGTCAAGCACGAGATCTTCCGCTCGCTCGACAAGATCGCCAAGGACGGCGCCGTTCTCGCCTCCAACACCTCCGCGATCCCGATCACCAAGATCGCCGCGGTGACCGAGCGTCCCGAGGCCGTCGTTGGCGTCCACTTCTTCTCGCCGGTCCCGATGATGCAGCTCGTCGAGCTCGTCCGCGGCTACAAGACCAGCGACGAGACCCTCGCCACCGCCCGCGAGTTCGCCGAGTCCGTCGGCAAGACCTGCATCGTCGTCAACCGCGACGTCGCCGGCTTCGTCACCACCCGCCTCATCTCGGCCCTCGTCGTCGAGGCGGCCAAGCTCCACGAGTCCGGCGTCGCCACCGCCGAGGACATCGACATCGCCTGCAAGCTCGGCTTCGGCCACGCCATGGGCCCGCTCGCCACCGCCGACCTCACCGGCATCGACATCCTGGTGAACGCCGCCAACAACATCTACACCGAGTCCCAGGACGAGAAGTTCGCACCGCCGGAGCTGATGCGCCGGATGGTGGACGCGGGTGACATCGGCCGCAAGAGCGGGCAGGGCTTCTACAAGTACTGAGCCGTACCCGCCACTCCGCCTCACCCCGTGGGGTGAATTTCGGTACCGGTTCGCTGACAGGGCGCAACGCTTCTGCCGGTGCGGCAGTCAGTTGTTGCGAAGACGGAGCACTCTCGGGGAGCGCATATGCACATCAGGGGCGACCACGTCGAGCTGGTCGTCGGGGGCCGCCTCGACGTCCGCAGCGCGGCGGACGCCCGTACGGTCCTGCACTCGGCCGTCGACGACGGAGTCGGCGACCTGGTGCTCGACCTGACCGGCCTCGACTCCTGGGACGCGACCGGGCTCGGCGTCATCATGGGCGCCCACCGACGGGCCGGCCGCTGCGGCCGACGGCTCGTCCTGCGCGGCGTACCGCCCCAGATGCAGCGGCTGCTCGTCGCCACGAAGCTGCACCGCATCCTCGCCATCGAGGGCGGCCTCGCCCTGGAGTCCCTGCCCCGGGTGTGACCGCACCCCGGGCCGGGACGGACGGCGGTGACGCATGTGAAGCAGCCGTACGAACCAGGCGTCACGCTCAATCCTCACAAGACCGTGACGACTGGGTCTCGCGGGCACCCCACCTGTTCCCGAGCGTCTGACCACGGTCTAGGGTTCGGTCGCCTGCACATTGACGGACCCACCCGGCGGGCACCGGACACCGCTTCCTGAGGGGCTTGAACCATGGACCCGATCAACCGGGGGCCGGAGGAGTACGGACACGACGCCGAGGGCGAGGACGCCCGCCAGGGACGCGGCACCCCCGCGCCCGCACCCGCGCGTGCCCGCGTCGTCCGGCTCGTCTCAGGCGACCTGCTCGTCACCGTCAACCCCGTCGACGGCAGCGAGATCGAACCCTGCCCGCCCGGACAGGAACCCGCCGCCCCGCGCCCCCGCACCACCGAGGAACGCGCCGAGGCCGTCCGCGCCGCCGCCCCGCCCGTACCGCCGGGCCCGCCCGCGCCCGCACTGCCCCTCCTCGAACGCCAGGAGGAGCGCGAGCGCCTCACCGCCATCCTCGGCCGCGGCCGCTCCGCCCGCCTGACCGGCCCCGCCGGGTCCGGCCGCAGCACCCTCCTCGACGCGGTCGCCGCCGACTGCGCCGGACTCGCACCCGACGGCGTCGTCCGCCTCTCCGGCCTCCACCGCACCCCCGCCGAACTCCTCCACGAACTCTTCGTCGCCGTCCGGTACGCCCCCGACCACCGGCCCGGCCGGGCCGAGCTCCTCGACCGGCTCCGCGAGATCGGCGCCGTCGTGGTCGTCGACGACCTGGAGTTCGGCGGCGCCGCCCTCGACGAACTCCTCGCCGCCGCCCCGGAGTGCGCCTTCCTCCTCGCCGCCACACCCGACGTACCCGCCCCCTCGGCCGACGGGGCCGTCGAAGAGGTTCAGCTCGGCGGCCTCGGCCGCGGCGCCGCCCTCACGCTCCTGGAGAGCGCCGCCGGCCGGACCCTCACCGACGACGAGGCCAACTGGGCCGGCGACCTGTGGTTCGAGTCCGAAGGACTCCCGCTCCGCTTCGTCCAGGCCGGCGCCCTGCTCCGGCAGCGCGACCGGCTGCGCGTCACCCCCGCAGAGTTCGACGCCTTCGGCGCCCTCGAAGAGGCCTTCGGCCCGACCGACGCCGACACGGCCGCGGCGGCCTTCGACGGACTCGACGACCCCGACGTCGAACTGCGCGAGATACCCCTGCCCAGCCTCGGCGAGGGCGCCGCCCCCGCCGCCCTCCTCGCCTCCCGGCTCAGCCGCTCCGCCCAGGCCGCCCTGCGGTTCGCCGTCGCCCTCGGCGGCGAGGTCCCGCACCAGGCCCACCTCCCGGCCCTCGTCGGCGACACCCACGCCGACGCCGCCCTCGGCGAACTCATGGCCTGCGGACTGCTCTCCCCGGCCGGCCCCCGCTACCGGCTCGCCGCCGGAGTGCTCACCCAGCTCCTCGCCCACGGGTACGCCACCGAGGCCGCCGACCGCGCCCACACCGTCGCCCAGCACTACGCCTGGTGGGCCGCCCACCCCTCCGTCACCCCCGAGCGAGCCGCCGCCGAGTCCGACGCCCTGCTCGCCGCCCTCACCGCCCTCGTCGCCGGGAGCACCGCACCCGAGGCCGCCGCCGAGCACCGCGCCACCGCCGTCCGGCTCGCCCGCGCCGCCGCCCCCGCCTTCGCCGCCGGACTGCACTGGGGCGCCTGGGAGCGGGCCCTGCGGGCCGGGCAGGAGGCCGCCCGGCGCGCCGGCGAGGTCGCCGAGGAGGCCTACTTCCACCACGAGCTCGGCATCCTCGCCCTGTGCGCGGGCCACCTGGAGCGGGCCCGCGCCGAGCTGGAGGCCTCGATCGGCATGCGCGGGGCGCTCGCCGACAAGCGCGGCACCGTCGCCGGCCGCCGGGCGCTCGCCCTCGTCGCCGACCTCTCCGGGGAGCACGCCGCCCTGGAGCCCGTCTCCCCGCCGCGCGGCACCCCGGCCCTGCGCGGCCCCGCCGCCCGCCGCACGGCCCCCGAGCCCCCCACCGCGCCGCTGCCGGGCGGAGCCCTCCGCAAGGCCCCGGCCGCGCCCGCCGGCATCCCCGGGCGGGGCCCGGGGCAGCCACCGGCCCCGGCGTTCCCCGACTTCGCCGACGAGGGCCCGACGCTCATCAGCGGCCCGGCCCCCGCCCGGGGCGGCGCCCTGGGCGCCCTGGGCGGCCTCAAGGGGGGCATCCTCAACGGCGCGCGCCGCAACCTCGCCGCCGTCGGCGCGGGCGCGCTGCTCGTCGCCGTCCTCGGCACCGTCGTGACCCTCGGTGCCACCTCCGGCAACGGCGAGGACCCGGCCACCAACCACGTCACGTCCGACAGCACCGCCACCGACGGCTCCACCGGCGACGGGTCCGACACGGGGGAGGAGCCCGCCGAGGGCGAGGAGGGCAAGCCGGGCGAGACCGGCGACCCCACCCACTCCGGCGCCCCGAACCCCTCGGCCTCCGGGAACACCTCCCCGTCGGGCACGGCGAGCACGGGCGGCACCGCCACCACCTCCGGCACCCCGTCGTCCTCGCAGAGCCCGACGACGACCACGGCCCCCACGGGGACGACGGCCCCGCCGACGGGCTCGACGACCCGGCCGCCGAAGCCGACGACCACGACCCCGCCGAAGCCGACGACGACGCCGAAGCCGACGACCACGACGACGACGCCGCCTGCGACGACGACCGCGCCGCCGGCGACCACGACCCCGCCGACGACCACTCCGCCCGGCGAGAGCACGGACGGCCCCAGCAACTCCGCCTCCTCGTCCCTCGGCGCCCCGCCCGCCCCCGGCGACTCCACCGCCTCGGAGACGCCGGCCTGACGGACGTACCGCGGTACGGGGACGACGAGCGCGACGAGCACGGCGAAGGACGACGAAGCACGGCGAAGGACGGCGAAGCACGGCGAAGGACGGCGAAGCACGGCGAAGGACGGCGAAGCACGACGAAGGACGGCCCCGGGCGCGTTCACCGCACCCGGGGCCGTCCCCGTACCGCCGTCCGTCGAGCCGTCGTCAGAACAGCCGCAGCTTGTCGTCCTCGATGCCCCGCAGGGCGTCGTAGTCCAGCACCACGCAGCCGATCCCGCGGTCCGTCGCGAGCACCCGCGCCTGCGGCTTGATCTCCTGCGCCGCGAACACGCCGCGCACCGGAGCCAGGTGCGGGTCGCGGTTGAGCAGTTCCAGGTAGCGGGTCAGCTGCTCGACGCCGTCGATCTCGCCGCGTCGCTTGATCTCCACTGCGACCGTCGCGCCGTCGGAGTCACGGCACAGGATGTCCACCGGGCCGATCGCCGTCGGGTACTCGCGGCGGATCAGGGTGTAGCCGTCGCCGAGGGTCTCGATGCGGTCGGCGAGCAGCTCCTGCAGGTGCGCCTCGACGCCGTCCTTGATGAGACCCGGGTCCACACCCAGTTCGTGCGAGGAGTCGTGGAGGATCTCCTCCATCGTGATGATCAGTTTCTCGCCCGCTTTGTTGATCACGGTCCAGACGCCCGCCTCGCCGGCGTCACCGTCGTAGTTCTCCTTGAGGGTGCACGGCGGGGACATCCAGTTGAGCGGTTTGTACGCCCGGTCGTCCGCGTGGACGGAGACGCTGCCGTCTGCCTTGACCAGGATGAGACGGGGCGCGGAGGGCAGGTGGGCCGTGAGCCGGCCCGCGTAGTCCACGGAGCAACGGGCAATGACGAGACGCATGGTCGGCAACGCTACAAGACGGGCGCTCTTCCGCGCGATTCGGGCATCACCCGGAGGCCTTCCGGGCATGATCCTGAGCCGAACACCCGTCGGTTATCAGCCGGTTGTGTTCCCCATCTCCTGGTGCGGTCAGGATTGCACGCTTACCGTGGAAGCTGGAGGTCGTCGTCCGTGCACGCTGCGTGTCGGGCGGCCCGGCCTTCGTCCCTGCCCGCAAGACCCCGCCCCGCGGGGTCGCGAGAGGAGAACCCATGTCGCTCGACGTCTCACCGGCACTGTTGGAACAGGCCGAGCGAGGCGAGGTCGACGAAGCCGACTTCGTCGACTGCGTCCGGACCTCCCTGCCCTACGCATGGGAGATGATCAGTTCTCTGGTGGCCCAGCTGAAGGTCGACGGCGGAGAGTTCGCCGACAACCAGACGCCGCCGCCGAATGAGCAGGCACGTGGTCAGCTGCTGCGCGCGCTCGCGAGCGATGCCATTCGTGGTGCGCTGCAGCGGCATTTCGGGGTGCGTCTCGCCTTCCAGAACTGCCACCGCGTGGCGGTGTTCCCGCTGGACCCGTCGGTGGACGAGCGGCTCGCCCGCTTCACTTCCGTACGGGGGCAGCTGCTGAACCAGTCGCCGGAACTGCGCGACTGCTGAGCCGTGGTGCTGCCGCTCCGCGTCGTGGGAGACGCGATCGATGCGTGTCGACGCGCATCGCCGCCAAGGGATGCCGGAGCGGCAGCACAGCACCGTGCCCGGCCGTACGGGCCGCCCGGCCGTACGGACCGGTCAGACGAGCAGCGGCAGGACCTCCGCGCCCAGCCGCCGCACGTTCTCCTCGGTCGCCGCGAGGTCGCCGGTGCCCTCGGCGAGCAGCGCGAACCGGGTGATGCCCGTACGCTCCGCCGTCGCCGCGAGCCGGTCCGCCGCGCGCCGGGGCGTGCCCACCGGGTGCAGTCCGCACAGCAGCTCCGTGTACGCGACGGGGTCCCGCATCGCCCGGTGCCGGCCGTCCACCGTCACGTGCGCGTCGAGCCCCTGCTTCAGCCAGCCCGGCATGGCCTTCACCAGCGCCTCGGCCGCGTCCGCCGCCCGGTCCGCGAGCTGGGCGACGCCCGCCGAGACGTGCCGGCCGCCGATCCGCGCGATCTCGTCCGGGTCCCGCCCGGCCTCCCGCGCGCAGCGCGCCCAGGCCGCGACCATCTCGGCCTTGTCCTCGTCGCCGCAGTGCATGCCGAGCAGCATCGGAAGGCCGCGCTCGGCGGCGAGCCGCACGCTCTTCGGCGAGGTGCAGGCCACCACCACCTCGGGGGCGGGGTCCCCGCCGATCAGCTCGTCGGGGCGCGGGACGACCGGCACCTCACGGAAGGCGAATCGTTCTCCCTGGGCGCCCACCCGGGGCTCGCTCAGCCAGCGCAGCAGCAGGTCGAGCGATTCGGGGAAGCCCTTCTCGTACGCGCCGAGGCCCGCGCCGAAGACCTCCAGGTCCACCCAGGGGCCGCCCCGGCCCACCCCGAGGGTGAACCTTCCGCCCGAGGTGAGGTGGAGCAGCGCCGCCTGCTCGCCGAGCGCGACCGGATGAACCGTCGGCAGCACGCTCACCGCCGTGCCCACCCGCAGCCTCCGCGTCCTGCCGAGCAGCAGTGCCGCCAGGGTCACGGCCGACGGGCAGACCCCGTACGGCACGAAGTGGTGCTCGGCCAGCCAGACCGAGTCGAGCCCCGCCTCCTCGGCGACCTCGGCGGTCCGCACCGCCCGGTGGAGGGCCTCACCCTGTCCCTGACCCGGGAACTGTGCGGCCAGAACGAACGTACCCACGCGCATCGCCTTCTGCCTCCTTCGCGGCCGACGCGTAACTCCCCTCGCACTGGCACCAACGTCTGACACGTGCCAAAGGCAACGGCTCTTCATGAAGTTCTTGCGATTTTCGGCTAAGCCGTCCCGGACCGGGCCCGGGGCACCGTGTCGCGGCCCGTAGGCTGGACGGAACGGTCCGTGTTCCCAGACCCCGTGAGGTGTGCCCGTGTCCCCGCGCCACAACCGCTCCCGAGGCGGCGAGAAGCCCGCGCAGCAGCCGGGCGACACCGGCGACCGGTACGGCGGCGCGCAGCGCAGCGAGACCTGGCAGGGCGAGGAGTGGTACGTGCGCCTCGTCGCCGGCGCGAGCGCACCCGGCAAGCGCTACCGCTGCCCCGGCTGCGACCAGGAGATCCCGCCCGGCGCCCCGCACGTGGTCGCCTGGCCGGAGTACGGCGGGGTGGACGACCGGCGGCACTGGCACAAGGCCTGCTGGAACGCCAAGGACCGCCGCACCAGCAGGGTGCAGCGGTCCCGTAACGCGCCGAGGTACTGAGCCGGGGCCCGGGCGGTTCAGGCCCCCCGCAGCGGGGGGCCACCCGCGCCCGGGCCGGTCACACGTCCCGGGAGTTCAGCACGGCGTACGCGCCGGCGAGCGCGACCCCCGCGACCCCCGCCATGATCAGCAGCGGCTCCCAGCCCGAAGGACCCTTGTCCCCGAACGGCGGCTGCGCCGCGTACAGCGAGATCATCTGCGAGGGGATCGCGTACGTGAAGAGTGCCTCCTGCACCGACTTCAGCGCCTCGGAGAACATGAACAGCGCCGCCACCAGCGGCAGCAGGAGCAGACCGATCATCACCGTGATCGCACCCGCCGAGTGCCGGATCAGCGTGCCGAGCGCCAGCGACAGCAGCCCGAGCGTCGCCAGATAGGCGCCCGCGCCGACCGTCGCCCGCAGCCACTCGCCCGCCGTCGGCGTGGCCGCCGCCTCCACAAGACCGACCTGCACCGCGCCCACCAGCGCCGCCACCACGGTGGTCACCGTGAAGACGAGCAGGAAGAACACGATCGCCTTGGCCGTCAGCACCCGGGCCCGGCTCGGGCAGGCCGTCAGGGTCGTACGGATCATGCCGGTGCCGTACTCGGAGGCGATCGTCAGCACGCCGAGCGTGATCACACAGATCGAGGCCGGCAGCATCCCGAAGAAGCCGAAGCTGAGCGCCGTCTCGTCGCCCATCCCCTGCTCCCCGGCGTTGGCGGCGATCGCCGCCACCCCCAGGCCGATGACCACCATCAGCAGGACCATGACCCCGAGCGTCCACAGCGTCGAACGCACCGAGCGGATCTTCGTCCACTCGGAGGCCAGGGCGTCACCGAGGTGCGCCCTGCGGACCGGGATGGGGGAGACGTAGGAGTGCGCCGGAACGTGGTGCGGTGCGGGGGCGGTCATCGGGCGTCCTTGGTGGTGTCGCTCGGCTGGGGGGCGGCCGGCTGCTGAGCCGGAGGGGCGTACGGACCCGGCGCGGGCTGCTGGCCGGGAGCCCCCGCGTACGGGTTCTGTCCGGGCGGCGGCGGGGCGTACCAGCCCTGCTGCGGCACCTCCTGGACCACCGGCTGCGGCGGCATCCCGTACCCCGGCTGCCCGGGCTGCAACGGCGGCTGGAGGTGCGCGAGCCGGTCGTCGGTCGAGCGGTAGTCCACGGCGCCCTGCGTCAGCCGCATGTACGCCTCCTCCAGCGAGGCCTGGTGCGGGGACAGCTCCCACAGCCGTACGTCCGCGTCGTGCGCCAGGTCGCTGATCCTCGGCAGCGGCAGGCCCGTCACGCGCAGCGCGCCGTCCGGTTCCGACAGCACCTGCCCGCCGGCCTCCATGATCGCCGCCGTCAGCTTCTCCCGCTGACCGGGATCGGTCCCCGGGGTCCGCACCCGCGCGAAGTCCGCGGAGTTCGCCGAGATGAAGTCCGTGACGCTCATGTCCGCGAGCAGCTGCCCGCGGCCGATCACGATCAGGTGGTCGGCGGTGAGGGCCATCTCGCTCATGAGGTGGCTGGAGACGAAGACCGTCCGCCCCTCGGCGGCCAGCTTCTTCATCAGGTTGCGGACCCAGAGGATGCCCTCCGGGTCCAGGCCGTTGACCGGCTCGTCGAAGAGCAGCACCTGCGGGTCGCCGAGCAGCGCCGCCGCGATGCCGAGCCGCTGGCCCATGCCGAGCGAGAAGCCCTTGGAGCGCCGCTTCGCCACGTCCTGGAGACCGACCACCCCGAGGACCTCGTCGACCCGCTGGGCCGGGATGCCGGCGAGCTGCGCGAGCGACAGCAGATGGCTGCGCGCGCTCCGCCCGCCGTGCACGGCCTTGGCGTCGAGGAGCGCACCGACCTGCCGGGGCGCGTTCGGCAGCTGCCGGAACGGGTGCCCGCCGATCGTCACATGACCCGCGGAGGGCATGTCCAGGCCCAGGATCATGCGCATCGTGGTCGACTTGCCGGACCCGTTGGGCCCCAGGAACCCGGTGACGACACCGGGCCTCACCTGGAAGGAAAGGTTGTACACGGCCGTCTTGGCGCCGTAGCGCTTCGTCAGGCCGACTGCCTCGATCATTCTCCAGCCCCATCGACAGGTGGTTCGCATCCATGTCGGGGCGTGGCGGCCGCAGGCCGGAGCCCCCCGTATGAGCTAGGAGCTTATCCAGCCGTTGACGGTTCCGGCGAAGCGGAGACGACCTCCGGGGAAGTGTTCCCCCGGAGGCCGTCCCGTGGTCGCGCCCGGGTCGGGCGCCGCCTCCCGGCGGCTCGCGCCCGGGTCAGGCGTCGCGCTTCTTCAGCACCAGATAGCCGCCGAGCAGCGCGGCCACCACCCAGACCACCATGATCCCGAGCCCGCCCCACGGGCCGTACGGAGCCTCCTCCGTGTTCATGGCGTCCGGGACGACCTGCATGATCTTCGAGCCGGCCTGGTCCGGGAAGTAGCGGGCCACCTCCTTGACCTTCGGCACGGCCGCCAGGATCTGCGAGACCAGGAAGAAGAACGGCATCAGGATGCCCAGCGAGAGCATCGACGAGCGCAGCATCGCCGCCACGCCCATGGAGAACAGCGCGATCAGGCCCATGTAGAGCCCCGCGCCGATCACCGCCCGCAGCACGTTGTCGTCACCGATCGAGGCCCGGTGCTCGCCGAGCAGCGCCTGCCCGAGGAAGAAGGAGATGAAGCTCGTCACCAGACCCACGGCGAACGCGAGCCCGCCGGCCACCGCGACCTTCGAGAAGAGGAAGGTCGCGCGCTGCGGCACCGCCGCGAGCGACGTGCGGATCATGCCCGAGGAGTACTCGGTCCCCACCACCAGGACACCGAAGACCACCATCGCCAGCTGCCCCAGGGTCATCCCGAAGAAGCTGACCAGGGTCGGGTCGAACGTGGCCTGCTCGACCTCGCTGAGGTCGTCGAAGGTGGACTTGAACACCGCGGACAGGGCCGCGCCGATCGCCACCGTGACGAGCAGTGCGCTCGCCAGCGTCCAGACGGTCGACGACACCGTCCGGATCTTGGTCCACTCGGACTTCAGGACCGCGGATGCCGCTGCCATCGTTCAGGCTCCCTGGGAGGTCGTGCCCCACTGGGGGCCGGGCGCCGGGGCGCCACCGTGTACATCGGTGCCGTGCGCGTGGTACTCCACCGCACCGGCCGTCATCTGCATGAAGGCCTCTTCGAGCGAGGCGCGCTGGGAACTCAGCTCGTGCAGCACGAGCCCGTGCTCGGCGGCGAGTTCGCCCAGCTTCTCGGTCGTCGCCCCGTCCACCTCCAGGACGCCGCTGCCCGCCTCGACCACGATGAAGCCGTTGGCGTGCAGCACGTCCCGGAGCCGCTCCTGCTGCGGCGAACGCAGCCGTACATAACTCCGGGAATTCTGCTGGATGAAATCCGCCATCGACGTGTCGGCCAGCAGTTTTCCCTGCCCGATCACGATGAGGTGATCGGCCGTCAGAGCCATTTCGCTCATCAGATGGCTGGAAACGAAGATCGTCCGGCCCTCGGCCGCCAACGCCTTCATCAGATTGCGGATCCAGTGAATTCCCTCGGGGTCCAGACCATTGACGGGTTCGTCGAACATCAGGATCTCGGGATCACCGAGGAGCGCGGACGCGATGCCGAGCCGCTGCCCCATGCCGAGGGAGAAACCCTTCGACTTCTTCTTCGCGACCGGCGTCAGACCCACCAGGTCCAGCACCTCGCTCACCCGGCGCTCCGGAATGCGGTTCGACTGCGCCAGACACAGCAGGTTGTTGTACGCCGAGCGGCCGCCGTTCATCGCCTTGGCGTCCAGCAGCGCCCCGATGTACTTCAGCGGCTCCTGAAGCTCCCGGTAGTGCTTGCCGTCGATCCGGACCGTCCCGCTCGTCGGGTTGTCCAGATCCAGCATCATCCGCATCGTCGTCGACTTGCCCGCCCCGTTGGGCCCGAGGAAGCCGGTCACCACCCCAGGACGCACCTGGAAGGAGAGGTGGTCCACCGCGGTCTTCGCCCCGTAGCGCTTGGTCAGGCCCTCAAGCTCGATCATGCGTACCAACCTACGGGCGCGCAAAACCCCCCGCCACCGGAATGACAGGGGGTTTCGGGGAACGCTACGCACTCGTTACCGGGCGGGCGCCGCGGCGACGAACGCCCGGCGTCAGCGGGTCTGCTGGGCCGGGACGCCCGCCGGACGCTCGTCGTCGATCGGCGAGCCGGCCGCCGCCACCGCGGCACCGGTCAGCGTGGCCAGCATCTCGCGGACGTTGGTCAGCTGCGCGTTGATCGAGTCGCGGCGGTTCGTCAGCGCCGCCAGCTCGCGCTCCGATTCGCTGCGGATCCGGTCGGCCTTGGCGTTCGCGTCGGCCACGATGTCCTCGGCCTGGCGCTGCGCGGTCTCCACCGTCTGACGGGCCCGGCGCTCCGCGTCCGTGCGCAGCTTCTCGGCCTCCAGACGGAGCTGCTCTGCGCGGTGCTC
The DNA here is from genome assembly GCF_008639165.1 of Streptomyces venezuelae ATCC 10712. Lineage (NCBI taxonomy): Bacteria > Bacillati > Actinomycetota > Actinomycetes > Kitasatosporales > Streptomycetaceae > Streptomyces > Streptomyces venezuelae. Next base: position 5,430,614 of record NZ_CP029197.1, read on the forward strand.
GATCTCCGCGAGGCGCTTCTCGGCCTTGGCCTGACGCGAGGCCAGGTCCCGCTCCGACTGCTCGCGGCGCTTGGCCAGGTTCGTCTCGAAGTCCGCGGCGGCCTGGGCGGCCTTGGCGCGGGTCTCCTCGAAGAGGGCGTCCGCCTCCTCGCGCTTCGACTGGGCGTCCTTCTGGGCCTCGGCACGCAGCGAGTTCGCCTCGCCCTGCGCCTTCTCGACGATCCGGACGCCCTCGTCCTCGGCCTTCGACTTGCGCTCGGCCGCGAAGGACTCCGCGTCGTTGCGCACCTGCTGGGCGGCCGACTCGGCCAGCTCACGGTGCTGCTCGGCGGCGCGACGGGCCTCCTCACGCAGGTCCTTCGCCTCCTCCTCGGCCAGCCGGAGGATCTTCTCGACCCGGGCGCCGAGTCCCGCGTACGACGGCTCGGCGTCGGTGACCTGCGCCTGGGCGTTCTGCGTCTCGAGGTGGAGTTCCTCGATGCGCTTCTCCAGAGAGGTGATGCGGGACAGGGCACTGTCACGGTCGGACACGAGCTTGGTAATGCGGTCGTCCACCTGACCGCGGTCGTAACCGCGCCGCACGAGCTCGAAGCCGAAGGGGGAGGATGTGTCGCTCATGGGTTTCCTGTCGAATGAGACCGGTGAGGTGTTAGAGGGAATCCTAGGGGCCGAAGCGGCGTGTCATCGAGCGTATGCCCGTTTGATCTGGAGAATGTCCAGCCTTTTGAGTGGCTACCCGTCCTGGGACTTGCCACCCGAACGAGTGGACCCCGCTGACGCGCCCGCCTTGGCGCCCACCGCACCGGCGGACTTGGCACCCGAAGCCGGGGTCTCGAAAGACTCCAACGCCTCCAGCACGTCCTGGACACGGGAGATCTCCGCATTGATGTCCTTGCGGCGGCGCACCAGCACCTCCAGTTCGCGCTGACCCTCCTCGACCGTCTGCTCGGCCTCGGCCCGCGCCTCCGCCAGAATCCGCTCCGCCTCGGCCTTGATGCCCTCGGCCTCCGCGACGAGCGAGGCCTTCTTCTGCTCGGCCTCCTTGAGCAGCCCCTCGGCCTTGCGGACCGCGGCGATGCGCACCTTGCTCGCCTCCGAACTCGCCTCGGACAGCAGCTCCTTGGACTTCGCCTCGGCCTCGGCGCGCTGCTCCGTCGCGGCCTTCACGAGGTTGTCGACCCGCTCGCCCGCCGTCTTCATCTGCTCGGCGCTCTCGCGGCGCGCCCGCTCGTGCAGCTCCTCGATCTCGCCCTCGATCCGGGCCCGCAGCTCCTCGGCCCGCTCCCTTATGGCCGTCGCGTCGCCGCGGGCCCCGACCAGGAGCTCGTCCGCGTCCGTACGCGCCTTCTCCACCAGCGAGTTGCCCTCGACGGTCGCCTCGGCGACGATCCGCTCGGCCTCCTTGCGGGCCGCGCCGACCATCGTGTCCGCCTGCGTCTCGGCCTCGGTGGTGGCGCGCAGCGCCTCCTCCTGGGCCTTGGCGACGAGCTGGTCCGCCTGCTCGGCCGCGTCCGAACGCTTCCGGGCACCGGCCTCCCGCGCCTCGTCGAGCGTCCGGTCCGCCTCCTCGCGGGCCTCCGAGCGCATCTGCTCGGCCGCCGCCTCGGCGTCCGCCTTGAGCCGCTCCGACTCGGTACGGATCCGCTCGGCGTCCTGCTGGGCGGAGCCCACCGTCGCCTCGGCGGCGGCGCGCGCCTCCGCCGTGACGGAGTCGGCGAGTTCGCCGGCCTCCCGGGTGAGCCGCTCGGCCTCCGCGTTCGCCTCCCGGGTGACGCGCTCGGCCTCGGCGTTCGCCTCCCGGGTGAGCCGCTCGGCCTCGCTCGTCGCCTCGGCGAGGAGTGCGTCGGCCTGCTCGGCGGCGTCGCTGCGGCGCTTGTCGGCGGCCTTGCGGGCCTCGTCGAGGACCTGCTCGCCGTCGGCCAGGGCCGCGTTCCGCAGGGCCTGCGCGTGCGCCTCCCCGTCGATCTTGACCTGCTCGGCCTCGGCGCGGAGCCGCTGGGCGTCCTGCTCGGCGGTCTCCATGAGCTCGACCGCCTCGGCGGTGAGCCGCTCGGCCTCGGCGGCCGTCTCGCGGGTGAGCCGCTCGGCCTCGCTCGTCGCCTCGGCGAGGAGTGCGTCGGCCTGCTCGGCGGCGTCGCTGCGGCGCTTGTCGGCGGCCTTGCGGGCCTCGTCGAGGACCTGCTCGCCGTCGGCGACCGCGGCCGCCCGCAGCGCCTCCGCGTGCGCCTCCCCGTCGGCCTTGACCTGCTCGGCCTCGGCGCGGAGCCGCCGGGCGTCCTGCTCGGCGGTCTCCATGAGCTCGACCGCCTCGGCGGTGAGCCGCTCGGCCTCGCTCGTCGCCTCGGCGAGCAGCGCGTCGGCCTGCTCGGCGGCGTCGCTGCGGCGCTTGTCCGCGGCCTTGCGGGCCTCGTCCAGGACCTGCTCCGCCTCGGCGGCGATCCGCTCCGCCTCCGTACGGGCCTCGGCGACCACCGACTCGGCGCGCTCGGCCGCCTCCGAACGGATCCGGTTCGCGTCCTCCCGGGCGTCGGCCCGGGTGCGGGCCGCGTCCTGCTCGGCCGAGGCCAGCGAGTCCGTCACCTCGGTCCGAACCCGCTGCGCGTACTCCGCGGTGTCCGCCCGCAGCTTCTCCGACTCGGCGATCGCGTCGGCGACCGTCCGCTCGGCCAGCGCCTTCGCGGCCTCCGTCTCCTCCTGCGAGCGCGCCCGGGTGCGGGTGGCGTCCTCGGAGGCACGCTCCCGCTCCTCGTACGCGTCGGCGCGGACCCGGTCCGCCTCCTCCTGCGCCTCGGTGCGGGTCCGCTCGGCCGCGTGCTCGGCGGCGCTGCGCAGCCCGGTGATCTCCTCCTCGGCCTGCTCGCGCAGACCCGCCACCGAGTCCCGTACCTCCTGGGCGGCCCGCGAGGCCGTCGCGACCATCTCGGTCGCCCGCGCGTCCGCCTCCTCGACCAGGCGCTGCGCCTCGGTCTGGGCGTCCTCGACCCGCTTGCGGGCCGCGGCGAGGAGCTCCTCGGACTGCTCGCGCGCCAGCTCGCGCTCCCGGCCCGCCTCGGAACGGGCAGACTCCAGCGTCTCCTCGGCCTCCCGGCGGCGCCGGACGGCCTCCTCCTGGGCGGCGGCCAGCGCCTCGGCGGCCTCGGTGGCGACCCGCTCGGCCGCGGCGGCGGCCTCGGCCCGCACCCGGTCGGCGGTCTCCTGGGCCTCCGAGCGCAGCCGCTCGGCCTCCTCGGTGGCCTCGGTGCGCAGCCGGAGCGCCGCGGTCTCCGCCTCCGTACGCGTGGTCGAGGCGTCGGCGGCGGCCTCGGCGCGCAGCCGCTCGGCCTCCTGCCCGGCCTGCTCCTGGAGGGTGCGGGCCCGCTCGGCGGCCTCGGTCCGCAGCCGCTCGGTCTCCTCGGCGGCCTCGCGCCGGATCAGCTCGCTCTCGGCGCGCGCGTCGGTCAGCTCCTCGCCGGCCGCCGCCACCTTCGCCTCGGCCTCGGCGTGCAGCCGGGTCAGCTCGTCGGCGGCCTCGGCGCGGCGGGCCTCGGCGGCCCGCTCGGCGTCCGCGCGCAGCCCGGCGGCGGCCTCCTCGGCCCGGGCCTTGACCGCCTCGGCCTGCTCCTCGGCCTCGGCGCGCAGCCGCTCGGCCTCGGCGCGGGTCCGCTCCAGGGTCTCCTCGGCCTGCGTCCGCAGCGTCTGGGCGCGCTCGACGGCCTCGGACTTGACCCGCTCGCTCTCGGCGCCGGCCTTGGTGCGCAGCTCCTCGGCGTCCGTACGGGCCTTGGTCAGCAGCTCCTCGGCGGTGCTGGCCGCCTCCTCGATCTGCTGCACGGCCTCGCGGCGGGCCTCGCCGCGGATCCGCTCGCCCTCGGCGATGGCCTCGGCGCGCAGCTGCTCGGCCTCGCCGCGCAGCCGGCGGGCCTCCTCCTGGAGCTCGACCGTCTTGGCGCGGTACTCCTTGGTGTCGTCCTTCGCCGAACCGAGCAGCTCGTCGGCCTGCTCCTCGGCCTCGGCCCGCAGCCGGGCGATCTCGGCCTCGGCCTCGCGGCGGATCCGCTCGGCCTCCTCGGAGGCCTTGCGGGTGGTCTCGCGGGCGTCGTCGGACGCCTTGGTGAGGATCTCCTCGGCGCTGCGCGCGGCCTTGGCCAGGGCGGCGGCGGAGTCCTCCGCTGCGGCGGTACGGGCCTTGTCCGAGGCCTCCGCGACGAGCTTCTCCGCCTCGGCGGTCGCCTCGCGCAGCTTCTCCTCGGCCTCGGCCTTGAGGGCCTCGGCGTCCTTGGTGGCCTCGCCGACGAGCCGGGCGATCTCGGTCTTGGCGGTACGGGTCCGCTGCTCGTTGACCGACTCGGCGCCGGCGAGCTGCTTGGCGGCGGTCTCCTTCGCCTCGGCGAGGGTCTTCTCGGCCTCCGCGCGGGCGGCCCGGAGCTTCTCCTCGGCCTCCTGGAGGCGCTGTTCGGCGGCGCGGGAGAGTTCGGTGGCCTGGCGGCGGGCCTGGTCGGTCTCGGCGGTGGTGGTCGAGCGGAGCTGCTCGGCGTGGCTGGTGGCCTCCTGCGCCTGGCTGGACGCGGCGTTGAGGAGCCGCTCGGCGTCCTTGCGGGCGCGCAGCAGAATCGCTTCGGCCTCGGCACGCGCGGCCTCGGCGTCGGCGCCGACGCGCCGGCTGGTCTCCTCGGCGAGCCGGGTGGCCTCGGCGCGGGCGGCGGCCAGCGACTGCTCGGCCTCGGCGCGGGACTCCTCGAGGAGCCGGCGGGCCTGGGACTCCGTGCGGGCCCGCAGCTGCTCGGCCCAGGCGACGTTCTCGTTGACGTGCGCCTCGACGGTCTGGCGGCGCTCGTTGAGTTCCTGGTCCAGCTGCTGGCGGCGCTGGACGGCCTCGTTGTGCAGTTCGGCCTGGAGCCGGGCCTGGTGCTCGGCGTGCTCCTGGAGGATGCGCTGGGTCTGGGCGCGGGCCTCGCGCAGCTCGCGCTCGGCGTCCTGCCGGAGCTGTTCCGCCTGTGCCTGGGCGTTCCGCAGCATCTGCTCGGCCTGGTAGCCGATGTCCGCGCTGTCGTAGGCGGGCCGGGACGCGATGGTGCGGCGCGCCTCGTGGAGCTTGGCGCGCAACACCTCGACCTGGTACCCGAGGTCCTCGGCGTGCTGGACGGCCTTCTCGCGCTCGGTCTTCAGCCGGTCCATCTCGGCTTCGAACCTGGCGAGATGGTCGTCTTCAGCTCGGTGGCTCTCCTGGCGTTCGTAGCCCCGCACTGCGCGGTCCATCCTTCCCCGAGCTCTTCGAGCAGGGGATACCCCAACCCTGGTCGCAACTCCAACGAGCCCGCCCCCTCACGGCTGAGGACGGGCCCCCGGGGAATCGTGGCAGATCGGACGACCCCGACATCCCGACTTCGGTGCCGCACGGAGCGGCCCCGACCGGCCCCGGCCCGGAGTCGCCCACTCTACCGGGCCAGGAATCCGGAGGTCAGTGCTCCGCTGAGGAGTGGTCAGCCGACGGCTCCGCCGAGGTGACCAGTTCCGTCAGTACGCCGTGGCAGTCCTTGGGGTGCAGGAACGTGATCCGGGAGCCCATGGAGCCGATCCGCGGCTCGTCGTAGAGGACCCGGACGCCCTTGGAGCGGATGGCCTCGGCGTCGCCGTCGACGTCGGCCGTACCGAAGGCGATGTGGTGCACGCCCTCGCCGTTCTTGGCGAGCCACTTGCCCACCGCCGAGTCCTCCCGGGTCGGCTCGAGGAGCTGGAGGTAGGAGGCCCCGCCGTCGGAGGTCTCGTTGATCTTGAGCATGGCCTCGCGGACGCCCTGCTCCTCGTTGACCTCGGTGTGGAAGACCTCGAAACCGTAGGTGGCACGGTAGAACTCGACAGTCTTGTCCAGGTCGAAACAGGCGATCCCGATGTGGTCGATTCGCGTCAGCATGCCTCCAGTGCAACGCCGTGGAGATGGTTACGCAACGTGCGCGCCGTCACACCGATTCGCCGGTGACCGGGCGCGGCGCCGCTCAGTACATTGGCGGTAAACCCTCGTTCACTTCTCATCCCTAGGGGCCGTGCCTCATGTCTGGAACGACCGGTACCACCTCAGTGATCGTCGCGGGCGCCCGCACGCCCATGGGTCGCCTGCTCGGCTCGCTCAAGTCCTTCTCGGGCGCGGACCTCGGCGGCTTCGCGATCAAGGCCGCGCTCGACCGGGCCGGCATCGGCGGCGACCAGGTGCAGTACGTGATCATGGGCCAGGTGCTCCAGGCGGGCGCCGGCCAGATCCCCGCCCGCCAGGCCGCCGTCAAGGCCGGCATCCCGATGAACGTCCCCGCGCTCACCATCAACAAGGTGTGCCTCTCGGGTCTCGACGCCATCGCGCTCGCCGACCAGCTGATCCGCGCCGGCGAGTTCGACGTCGTCGTCGCCGGCGGCCAGGAGTCGATGACCAACGCCCCGCACCTGCTGCCGAAGTCCCGCGAGGGCTACAAGTACGGCGCCATCGAGATGCTCGACGCCATGGCGTACGACGGCCTGACCGACGCCTTCGAGAACATCGCCATGGGCGAGTCCACCGAGAAGCACAACACCCGCCTGGGCATCAAGCGCGACGTCCAGGACGAGATCGCCGCCCTCTCGCACCAGCGCGCCGCCGCCGCCCAGAAGAACGGCATCTTCGAGGCCGAGATCACCCCGGTCGAGATCCCGCAGCGCAAGGGCGACCCGGTGATCTTCGCCAAGGACGAGGGCATCCGCGCGGAGACCACCGCCGAGTCCCTCGGCAAGCTCCGCCCCGCCTTCGCCAAGGACGGCACCATCACCGCCGGCACCTCCTCGCAGATCTCCGACGGCGCCGCCGCCGTCGTCGTGATGAGCAAGGCCAAGGCCGAGGAGCTGGGCCTTGAGTGGATCGCCGAGATCGGCGCCCACGGCAACGTCGCGGGCCCGGACAACTCGCTGCAGTCGCAGCCGTCCAACGCCATCCGGCACGCCCTGAAGAAGGACGGCCTGACCGTCGACGACCTCGACCTGATCGAGATCAACGAGGCCTTCGCCGCGGTCGCCCACCAGTCAATGAAGGACCTCGGCGTTACCCCCGAGAAGGTGAACGTCAACGGCGGCGCCATCGCGCTCGGTCACCCGATCGGCATGTCCGGCGCCCGGGTGGTGCTGCACCTGGCCCTGGAGCTCAAGCGGCGCGGCGGCGGCATCGGCGCGGCGGCCCTGTGCGGCGGCGGCGGTCAGGGTGACGCGCTGATCGTCCGTGTCCCCGGAAACGGCAAGTAGTTCCGTACTGAAGGAGCAGCGCAGATGGTGGACGTCCCCGAACTCGTCGCCCAGGCACGGGAGGGCCGGCCGCGGGCCGTGGCCCGGCTGATCTCGCTCGTCGAGGGGGCGTCCCCCCAGCTGCGCGAGGTGATGGCGGCGCTCGCGCCGCTGACCGGCGGCGCGTACGTGGTGGGCCTGACGGGTTCCCCGGGCGTGGGCAAGTCCACGTCCACGTCCGCGCTGGTCTCCGCGTACCGCAGGGCGGGCAAGCGGGTCGGCGTCCTGGCCGTCGACCCGTCCTCGCCGTTCAGCGGCGGGGCGCTCCTCGGCGACCGGGTCCGGATGTCGGAGCACGCCTCCGACCCCGGGGTCTACATCCGGTCCATGGCGACCCGCGGCCATCTGGGCGGTCTCGCCTGGTCCGCCCCGCAGGCCATCCGCGTCCTGGACGCGGCCGGCTGCGAGGTGATCCTGGTGGAGACGGTCGGCGTCGGGCAGTCGGAGGTCGAGATCGCCTCGCAGGCCGACACCTCGGTCGTGCTGCTCGCGCCGGGCATGGGCGACGGCATCCAGGCCGCGAAGGCGGGCATCCTGGAGATCGGCGACGTGTACGTGGTGAACAAGGCCGACCGGGACGGCGCGGACGCCACCGCCCGCGAGCTCAACCACATGCTGGGCCTGGGCGAGTCGCGTGGGCCCGGCGACTGGCGGCCGCCGATCGTCAAGACGGTCGCGGCCCGCGGCGAGGGCATCGACGAGGTCGTGGAGGCCCTGGAGAAGCACCGGGCCTGGATGGAGGAGCACGGGGTGCTGGCGGAGCGCCGCCGGGCCCGTGCGGCGCGCGAGGTGGAGACGATCGCGGTCACGGCCCTGCGGGAGCGGATCGGCGACCTGCACGGCGACCGGCGCCTCGACGCGCTCGCGGAGCGGATCGTGGCGGGCTCGCTCGACCCGTACGCGGCCTCGGACGAGCTGGTCGCGAGCCTGACGGGCAACTGAGCGCCGTACCGTCGCGGAGAGACGGAGAAAAGGGCCTCCCCGGACTGACCGGGGAGGCCCTTTTCTGTCAGGTCGGGCTCCGCCTACGGCTTGCCGCGCCGTCCGCGCAGCTGCTCGGCGACCGGCGTCAGGGACGCCCGGAGCTCGCCGAGCGCCTCCGTGCCGATCTGGTCGATGAAGTGCTTGCGCACCGATTCGACGTGGTGCGGGGCGACCTTGCGCATGGTGGCCATGCCCTCGTCGGTGAGGACGGCGTAGAGCCCGCGCCGGTCGGACTCGCAGTTCTCGCGCCGGACGAGTCCGGCGTTCTCCATGCGGGTGATCTGGTGCGAGAGCCGGCTCTTCGACTGGAGCGTGGCGGCGGCCAGGTCGCTCATGCGCAGCCGCCGCTCCGCCGACTCGGAGAGGTTCACGAGGATCTCGTAGTCGTTCATCGTCAGGCCGAAGGGCTGGAGGTCCCGCTCCAGCTGGTACGTCAGCATTCTGTTGACGTCCAGGAATGTGCGCCACGCACACTGCTCGGCGTCGGTGAGCCACGGAGTGGCGGTCTCGGTCTCCATATATGGATTCTACCTAAGAAGTTGAATACTTGACGAAGTCTGGGAGCGCACGTTCGAGGACGTCACACTCCGCAGACTACCGCTCACAGCCCGAAGCGCCGCTGGAGGTCGCCGAGCTGGCCGGGAAGGCGCGGTACCGAGCCCGGCATGGACTGGCCGGAACCGTGCGGCGCCTGACCGCCCGGAACGCCCGCCTGCGCCGGCGGCCCGCCGATCGCGCGGTCCGCCATCAGGAGCTCCGTCGACTGCAGCAGGACCGTGCCCGCGCCCACGAACTCGAACTGGTGCTCCTCGCCCGAGGTGCCGCCGATGCCCGTCAGCGCGCGCACCCCGCCCATCACGCCCGTCAGGTAGCCGTGGTCGTAGTGGTGGCAGGGGGACGGGCAGTCCGCCCAGCCGACCAGGGCCTGCGGGTCCACCCGCATCGGCGGCTCCATGAAGACCACCGGACCGTTCGACGCGGCCACGAACTTGCCCGTGCCGATCAGGGTCACGAAGCCCGGCACGATCGACTGCTTCAGCGCCAGCGTCGGCTGGTAGGCCAGCAGGTTCCCCGAGCGGATCGTCAGGTTGCCCTCGTCCAGGTCGTACGAGTTCACGTCGAACGCCCGGTCCGCCAGCAGCATCTTCCCGCTGCCCTCGGCCACCACCCAGTCGCTCGCGTGCAGCGGCGAGTGGAAGGACGTCCTGACCAGCCTGTCGAGCCGGCCGTGCCCGATGCCGTTGAACTCGATCCGCCCGTAGTAGGCGATCATCTTGCCCTTCTGCAGGAACCACTGGGAGCCCTTGAGCTCCACGCAGAAGGTGTACGGGTTGACGTTGTCGTCCGACGGCAGGGTCGTCGGGTCGTGGATCACGGGACCGGTCACAGCTTTTCCTCCGAGGCCTGCACGTACACCGCACCGCTGCCGCTCAGCTCCAGCTGGAACGCCTCGCCCGAGCCGCGCCCCACCATGTCGCGCCAGCCGAGCGCGGTGGAGAGCTTGTTCCGCACGTCGCCGTGGTGGGCCACGTACGCCTGCGGGTCGACGTGGACCGGACGGCCCGGCGTGATCGGCAGCTCGATGACCCCGCCGTGCGCCATGACCGCCACCGCGCCGTGACCCTTCAGGGTCGTGGTGAAGAGGCCCTGGCCTGTCACCTGGCCGCGGACCATGCCCATGACCCCGCCCTGCGAGCCCATGAACATGGTGCCCTGCTCCAGGGTGCCGTCGAAGGCGAGCAGCCGGTCGGCCTCCACGTACAGCGTGTCGCCGGTCAGCCCGATCACCTGGATGTGGTGGCCGCCGTGCCCGAACATCACCGTGCCGCTGCCCTCGACGGTCATCAGCGGCGTCGCCTCGCCGGCCACCCGGCGGCCGATCATCGACATCAGGCCGCCCTGACCGCCCGCCATGTTCGGCGTGAAAGTGACGTCGCCGCGGTACGCGAGCATCGCGCCGCGCTGGCTGAACATCCGCTGCCCGGGGACGACGGTCGCCTCGACCATCTTCGAGTTGATCTCGCGGAACGGCATCAGACGTCCCCTCCGATCGTGTTGCGCTCGCTCGGCTGGACGTACACGAGGCCGTCCCCCTCGAAGCGGATCTGGAAGGCCTCGCCGCCGCCCTCGCCCATCAGGGTGCGGAAGGTCACACCCGACTGGAAGTGCTGCTGGAGGTTGCCCTGGTGGGCGATGTACGCGCCCGGGTCGACCTGGAGCGGGTACTGCGGGGTCACCCGCAGCACCACCGCCGGACCGTCGGACATGATCGCGGCCTGGCCGGTGCCCTCGACGGTCGTGGTGAAGAGGCCGTTGCCGGTGGCCCCGCCGCGCAGACCCGTGAAGGTGGTGCCGGTGCGCAGCCCCGCGTCGGTGCAGAGCAGGTTGCTCGCCTCGACCCAGAGCTTGTCGCCGTGCAGGCTGACGAGGTTGATCTCGGAGGCCCGGTCGGCGAACCAGCAGGTCCCCTGGCCGCGTACCTCCATCACCTCCATCTGCTCGCCGGTCAGCCGGCGGGTGACCATGCCCCGCAGGCCCTCACCGCCGCCGCTCATCTTCTTGAACGCCATCTGGCCGTCGTAGGCGACCATCGAGCCGTTCTTCGCCTTGACGGCGTCGCCGGTCATGGAGACCGCGAGCACCTTGCTGCCTTGGAGTCGGAACGTTGCCACCCGCTGAAGGTACTGGGGACCCGGATAAAGAGACAGCAAAGTCGGCGTGCACAATGGACGGGCCCTTGTGCATCCGTTCACAAGATCGAACGAAGGTGACCCCCTCCGTGGACCTCAAGACCGCTTCCTCCCTCCACCGGCTCCGGCTCGTCTCCGCGCCGGAGGCCGTCTCGTTCCTGCTCCTGCTGGTCTGCTCGGTGCTCAAGCGGACGACGGACTTCAACGCGGTGCCGGTCATGGGCGCGATCCACGGCGTGCTGTTCATCCTCTACGTCCTGTTCTGGCTGGATGCCTGGAACCGCACCAAGTGGAGCTTCGGCTCCGCCGCCCTGTACTTCCTCCTCTCCGTCGTGCCCCTGGGCGGCTTCTACGCCGAGCGGAAGCTCAAGCGCGAGGCCGAGAACGCGGTCATCGCGTCCCGCGCCCGCGCCGCCGCCGCCGAGGGCGCGGTGAAGGCGTGATCGTCGCGTTCTCGGTGACCCCGCTGGGCGTGGGGGAGGAGGTCGGCGAGTACGTGGCCGACGCCGTCCGGGTCGTCCGCGAGTCCGGGCTGCCGCACCGCACCGACGCCATGTTCACCTCGGTCGAGGGTGAGTGGGACGAGGTGATGGACGTCGTGAAGCGCGCCGTCGCCGCCGTGGAGGCGCGCGCCCCGCGCGTCTCGGTGGTCATGAAGGCCGACATCCGCCCGGGCGTCACGGACGGCCTCGTCAGCAAGGTCGCCACCGTCGAGCGGTATCTGGAGGGCTGAGCCCCCTGTTCGCGCGGGGGCCGAGCCCCTGTTCGCGCGTGTCCCGAAGCCCCCGGTCCTGGTTCAGGGCCGGGGGCTTCGGCGTACCCGGGAAATCACCTCTTGAGCGAGTGCTCAAAATCGGCTACCTTCAGCCGCGGGCAGATTTGAGCAGTCGCTCAAAATGCCGTACGAGCTGGGAGAACACCCATGGGTCTCTACATCGAGACACAGGTCCGCGCCGACCTGGAGACACTCTGGGAGCGCACCCAGGAACCCGACCGCCACCAGCGGTGGGACCTGCGCTTCACCGAGATCGCCTACCTTCCGCGCACCGAGGGCGAACCCCAGCACTTCCGGTACGCGACCCGCGTCCTGCCCTTCCTGGTCGTCGCCGGCACCGGTGTCTCCGCGGGGGAGCGCCACCGGGCCGGCGGCGACCGGGTCTCCGCCCTCCGCTTCTCCTCGCCGCACCCGCTCTCGCTGCTCGCCGAAGGCAGCGGCTACTGGCGGTACGTGCCCACCCCGGACGGCGTCCGCTTCCTCACCGGCTACGACTACCGGCCCCGCTGGGGCCGCTTCGGCCGGCTCTCCGACCGGCTCGTCTTCCGGCCCCTGATGGGCTGGGCCACCGCCTGGTCCTTCGACCGGCTCCGGCTCTGGTGCGAGCGGGGCGTCACGCCCGAGCGCGCCCTCGGCCACTGGCTCCTCGAACTCGCCGCCCGGGTGCTCCTCGTGGCCGTGCCCGGGATCGCCGGCTCGCTGCCGGCGGGGCCGCCCCCGCTCGCCGCCGTACCGCTCACCCTCCTCGGGCTCGCCCTCGCGGTGCTCGTACCCCCGTCGCCGGCCACCCCCGCGGCCCGGCGCTGTCTGCGCACCGCGCCCGCCCGCACCCGGGAGCCCCGGCTCCTCGCGACCCTGGAGACCCCGTGACCTCGATCTTCCGCACCGCCATGGGGGACGCCGCCTTCGAGCGGCTGCACCCGGAGCTCCAGCGGCGCTTCTCCGTGGGGCTCGCGAGCGGGGAGCTGTGCGTCGGGCGGGGCGTCATGGACCGGATCTGGCACGGTCGGGCCCTCGTGAAGCCCTTCCTCGCCGTCGGCGGGCTGCGGAACATCCTGCTGCCCCGCACCGGCCGCCACGTCCCCTTCACCATCGAGAACGTGCCCTACGCCGACTCGTACGGCCGGGAGACCGTCACCTTCGTCCGGACCTTCGTCCTGCCCGGCGGACCCAGGCGCTTCGACGCCACCATGATCCACAGCCCCGAGCGGGACTGCCTTCTCGACTACCTCGGCACCCACCAGCACCTCGCGAGCGATCTGCACCTGTCCGCCGAGCCGGACGGCTCGCTGCTCATCCGCTCCGGCGAACACCGCTTCCGCGAGGGCCCGTTGGACGTCCGGGTGCCGGAACTGGTCGGCGGCCGTGCCGAGGTGCGCGAGTCCTTCGACGAGCGCACCGGCCGCTTCCGCATCAACGTCCGGGTGGAGAACCGGTACGTCGGCCCGCTCTTCGGGTACGAGGGGTCGTTCACCGCCGAGTACGCGGACGTACGCTCACGGGGGGTGCGGGCAGGGCTGCGCCCGGTGCGCGAGGAGGTACGGGTGTGAGCGGGGACGTGAAGGACCGGAAGGCCGGGGAGCCCAAGGGGCAGGACGCCCGCAGCCTGGAGACCCGGGAGAAGCTGCTCGAAGGGGCCCTGCGGACCCTGGTCGAGCAGGGCATCGCCAAGGCCTCCGCCCGCGCCATCGCGACCACCGCCGGGGTCAACCAGGCCCTCGTCTTCTACCACTTCGGCTCCGTCGACGAGCTGCTCGCCGCCGCCTGCCGGCACGGCGCCGAGCAGCGGGTCGCCCGCCACCGCGAGCGGCTTCGCTCCGTCGGCAGCCTCACCGAGCTGCTCGCCTTCGGGCGCGAGCTGCACGAGGAGGAGCGGGCCGCCGGGCACGTCGCCTTCCTCGGGCAGCTGCTCGCCGGGGCGCAGGCGCACCCCCGGCTCGTCCCGGCCACGGCCGCCGGGCTCGACCTGTGGATCGCCGAGATCGAACAGGTGCTCGTCCGGGTGCTCGCGGGGACGCCGCTGGCCGAGTTCACCGACCCCGCCGGGCTCGCCCGCGCGGTCGGCGCCTCCTTCGTCGGCCTCGAACTGTACGAGGGGGTCGACCCCGCCGGGGCGGAGGCGGCCTTCGCGGCCCTGGAGCAGCTCGGCGCCCTGATGGCCGCCGTCGAGGAGCTGAACCCGGTCGCCCGAAAGGCCGTCACGTACACCCTCAGGAGGCAGAGCAGCCGCAGGAACTGAGACATACCCACTCGGACTACTCCAGTCGACACGCCGAGGGTTTGCCCCTTTTGTAGGGATATCGACCCGTTCGACGACAGCTGGAGGCACCGTGCGGCCGGGAGGCTACGACTACGACACCTACAGCCGACTCGCCGGTCCCCTCACGGAACCGGATCCGGCGGCCTACAAGGTGCAGTACCGAAGTCTGCTCTCGAAGGAGCCGCACCGAATACGCGCCGTCCTCCTGATGAGCCTCGCGCCCGTCCTCTCGGCGCTGCTCCTCGCCTACCTCGTCTGGCCCAGCCACTGGACCGTCCGGGAGGGCGGCGACCGCTGGCTCGTCCACCTCGACACGGTGATGCTCGTGTCGATCGGCCTCATCTGCTTCTTCATGCTGGTGAACGTCACGTCGATCGCCCACGCCACCATGGTCGCCCGCGACCCGATACCCGTGTACGCCGAGAAGGGCACCCGCGTCGCCTTCCTCACCACGTACGTCCCGGGCAAGGAACCGTTCACCATGGTCCGCGGCACCCTCGAAGGCGCCACCCGGCTGCGGCACGACGGACACCTCGACGTCTGGCTCCTCGACGAGGGCGACTCCGCCGAGGCCAAGGCGCTCTGCGCCGAGCTCGGCGTGCGCCACTTCACCCGCGCCGGCGTCCCGGAGTGGAACCGCAAGAAGGGCGTCCACAAGGCGAGGACCAAGCACGGCAACTACAACGCCTGGCTCGCCATGCACGGCGACGACTACGACTACTTCGCCTCCGTCGACACCGACCACGTCCCGCTCCCCAACTTCCTTGAGCGGATGCTCGGCTACTTCCGCGACCCCGACATCGCCTTCGTCGTCGGACCGCAGGTGTACGGCAACTACACCAACCTCGTCACCAAGGCCGCCGAGTCCCAGCAGTTCCTCTTCCACGCCCTCATCCAGCGCGCCGGGAACCGCTACCACGCCCCCATGTTCGTCGGCACGAACAACGTCGTCCGGATCTCCGCCCTCAAGCAGATCGGCGGCCTGTACGACTCGATCACCGAGGACATGGCCACCGGCTTCGAACTGCACCGCAGGAAGAACCCGCGCACCGGCCACTACTGGCGCTCCGTCTACACCCCCGACGTCCTCGCCGTCGGCGAGGGCCCGGCCTCCTGGACGGACTTCTTCACCCAGCAGCTCCGCTGGTCCCGGGGCACGTACGAGACGATCGTCAAGCAGTACTGGAAGGCGCCCTTCCGCACCCCGCCGGGCCGCTTCCTCAACTACACCCTGATGCTCGTCTACTACCCGATGACGGCCGTCAACTGGCTGCTCGGCATCCTCAGCGGCGTCCTCTACCTGTGGCTCGGCGCCTCCGGCACCCAGGTCTCCACCTCGGTCTGGCTGATGATCTACAGCGACGCCGTCGCCCTCCAGATCGGCCTCTACCTCTGGAACCGGCGCCACAACGTCTCGCCCCACGAACCCGAGGGTTCCGGCGGTCTCGCCGGCATGGCGATGTCCGCGCTCTCCGCGCCCATCTACCTCAAGTCCCTGGGCTCGGCGATCCTCCGCACCCGCGGCCGCTTCGTCGTCACGCCCAAGGGCGGCGCGGCCAGCCCCGACCGCGTCCTGACCTTCCGCATCCACCTGTACTGGGCGGCGGTCCTCATCGCCTCGCTCGCCGCCTCCGTCCACTTCGGGCACACCCACGCCGCCATGCGCACCTGGGCCGCGCTCGCCCTGGTCATCGCCCTCACCCCGATCACCCTCTGGACCTTCACGACGGTACGGGACCGGCGCCTGCGGCAGGTTCGGGACCGGGCCAGGGCCCGCGCCCGCCGCCGCGGCCTCGCGGACGCCCGCGAAGGCGTGCCCGTCCGGCCGGCCGCCGTACCGCCCGCCGCCCCCGCACCCGCCCCCACGACCACCGGAGGGAACTGAGCCATGGCCTACCGGCCCTCCAAGAAGTTCAAGAAGACCCTGTTCGGCAGCGGAGCGGTGCTGGTCCTCGCGGCGCTCAACGCCCCCGCCGCCGTCTCCTTCGCCGAGGAGAAGTACCACGCGTACAAGATCGCCCAGCCGGGCTACCAGCGGGTCTACGGTTCCTGGGCGCCCGTGCACGTCCCCGACAAGCTCGGTGTCAACGCCATCCACGCGGCCCTGCTGCACACCGGGAAGGTGCTGCTCATCGCCGGCTCGGGCAACAGCCAGAAGAACTTCGACGCCGGGACCTTCGAGACCGTCCTCTGGGACCCGGTGAAGAACACCTTCAAGAAGATCCCCACCCCCGAGGACTTCTTCTGCGCCGGCCACACCCAGCTGCCCGACGGCCGGCTGCTCGTCGCCGGCGGCACCGCCCGGTACGAGATCCTCAACGGCGAGGTCAAGAAGGCCGGCGGCGGCATGCGGGTCAAGAACGAGAGCCCCGACAAGGCGGTCACCCTCAAGAAGGGCACCGTCTTCCGCTCCCCGTCCGGGGTCGAGTACGTCTCCAAGTTCGACGTCACCGTCCCCAAGGCCAAGCGCGAGTTCGAGATCTCGTACTTCAAGAGCGGCCAGATGAAACCGTGGAAGACCAAGGTCACCGCCGCCGAGGCCCGGGTCTTCGTCGAGGCCCGCAAGGAGGGCCCGCAGGCCCTCACCACCGAGGCCGCCCAGTACGAGGTCGTCGGCCTCAAGGGCGACGCCGCCGACAACGTCTACGGACTCGCCCAGAAGCTCACCACCGAGAAGCAGGACTTCCAGGGCATCAAGAGCGCCTACGAGTTCGACCCGAAGGCCGAGAAGTACATCCCGGTCGCCCCCATGAAGGACGCCCGCTGGTACCCCACCCTGGTCGGCCTCCAGGACGGCAGGGTCCTCGCCGTCTCCGGCCTCAACGACGTCGGCGACGTCGTCCCCGGCGACAACGAGATCTACGACCCCGAGACCAAGAAGTGGTCCAAGGGCCCCTTCCGCTACTTCCCCACCTACCCCTCCCTCTTCCTCACCAAGGGCGGCAAGCTCCTCTACACCGGATCCAACGCCGGCTACGGCCCCGCCGAGAAGGGCCGCGAACCGGGCCTGTGGGACCTGGAGAAGAACACCTTCACCAAGCTCCGCGGCCTCAGCGACCCCGACCAGCTGGAGACCTCCGCCTCCCTGATCCTGCCCCCCGCCCAGCACCAGAAGGTCATGGTCCTCGGCGGCGGCGGCGTCGGGGAGTCGTCCAAGTCGACCGCCCGCACCTCCATCATCGACGTGTCCAAGGACAGCCCCGTCTTCACCGACGGACCCGCGCTCCCGCAGGGCACCCGCTACCTCAGCAGCGTCCTGCTGCCCGACGACACCGTCTTCACCACCGGCGGCTCCGAGGACTACCGGGGCCGCAGCGGCAGCGACATCCTCAAGGCCCAGTTCTACGACCCCAGGACCAACGCCTTCGCCGAGGCCGCCGCGCCCACCGTCGGCCGCAACTACCACTCCGAGGCGCTGCTGCTGCCCGACGGCCGGGTCGCCACCTTCGGCTCCGACCCGCTCTTCGACGACAAGGACAACACCAAACTCGGCACCTTCGAGCAGCGCATCGAGGTCTTCACCCCGCCCTACCTCCACAAGGCCGGCAACGACCGGCCCGTCCTCGGAGAGGGCTCACAGGAACTCGACCAGAACGGCCGCGCCACCTTCAAGACCAAGGACGCCCGCCGGATCGCCAAGGCCCGGCTCATGCGGCCCAGCGCCGTCACCCACACCACCGACGTCGAACAGCGCTCCATCGAGCTCGGCCTGACCCGGGGCCAGGACGGGATGACCGTCACCGTCGACGTACCGCAGGACCGGACCCTGGTCCCGCCCGGCTGGTACATGCTCTTCGTCACCGACGCCGAGGGCATCCCGTCCGAGGCGAAGTGGATCCAGGTCGGCGACTGATCAGGGCCTCAGGACTTCGCCCTGCGCGCCAGGCCCAGGGCGTAGTCCGGCCACCACGTCCCGGCGGCCGGGCCGCCCCGGCACTGGCCGTCCGAGTCGCCGGGACGCTTGATCCACAGATACGCGTCGACCAGCTCGTCCCCGGTCCGGTCCGTCGGCGGTACGCCGAGGGCCCGGCCCGGCGGATTGCACCAGGCCTCCGCCCGGTCACCCGGGAGGGGGCCGTCGCCGTTGCGGCTGGTGTCCACCGTGAAGTGGGCGCCCCCGAGCAGCCCGGAGAGCGCGGCGCCGAAGCCCCGCACCGCCTCGTTCGTCTGGAAGTTGGAGACGTTCAGCGAGAAGCCGTCCGCGCGGGCCACGCCCGCCCGGCGCAGCGGCTCCACGAGCTTGCCCGGATCGTCGATCCACGCCGGGTTCCCCGCGTCCAGGTAGACCCGGGTGCGGGGCTGCCGCTTGAGCCGCTCGATCGCCCCGGCCAGCAGCTGGAACCGCTCGTCGTGGTACTGCGCCGGGGTGCAGCCGTCCACGATGTGCGGCACCGCGTCCGGCTCCAGGACGACGATCGCGGACGCGTCCCCGAGCGCCGTGGCGAAGGCGTCGATCCAGTTCCGGTACGCCTGCGCGTCGTGCGAGCCGCCCGCCGAGTACATGCCGCAGTCGCGGTGCGGGATGTTGTACGCCACGAACACGGCCGTACGGTTCTCCGCCGCCGCGCCACGGACCGCGCGCGTGATCTCCGGAACGGGATCGTCGCCCGCCGGCCACTCCGCGACCGGCCGGTCCGCGATCCGCTTCAGGATCTTCGCGTCCTCGGTCCTGCCCTGCGCCTCGTACTGGCGCACCTGCTTCGCGGCGTCGCTCTCCGGGTCGACCCAGAACGGCGAGCCGCTGGCCGGGGCCGCGGGCTCGCCCCGCGTGGAGGGCGGGCCGACGGGCCCCTTCGGCGGCTCGTCCTCGCCGCAGCCGGTCAGGAGCAGCGCGGAGACGAGCGTCAGGGCGACGGCGGTGACGGTACGGCGGGACATCCGGCCCCCAGGGTCGGGTACGGCGCTGCGCACGACAGGCGGGACAATCCGGGCCATCGTGACATGACGGTCAGTCGGTTCCGGGCTGCGACACCGCCATCCCCAGCGGCGTCCGCTCGTAGAGCACCTGGTGGCCGTACCGCCGGGAGGTCAGCAGCCCCGCGTCCCGCAGCACCGACAGGTGCGCGGAGACGGTGGACGCGGACCGGCCCAGGAGATGGGCCAGCGCCGTCGTCCCCATCGGCTCGGCCAGCGCGCACAGGACATCCGCCCGCACCGGGCCGAGCAGCCGCCCGAGAGCCTCCGGCGTACGGTCCCGGGGCTCCGCCCACAGCCCGCCGATCCCGCGCGCCGGATACGCCACCGTCGGCTGCCACGGCGGATCGAAACCGCTCACCACGTCCGGCCAGATGAACACCGAAGGCAGCAGGACGAGCCCCTGCCCGTCCAGCGGACGGTCGTGCTCCCCCGAGTACTCCACCCGGAGCGTCGCCGACTCCGCCGCCCAGTCGAACGCCGGGTGCAGCTCACCGAGCAGCCTCTCCAGGCCCCCCTCCGCGAGCCGCCGCGAGTGGTACGCCACGTCCGCCTCCAGGAGCGCCCGCAGCCGCGGCCAGTCTGGCGCGACCAGCGCCTCCCAGGCCGCCTCCAGCAGATCCGCGAGCCGCGTCACGGCCCCGGCGGGATCGGCGAGCAGCCGCCGCCCCTCCACGGTGCCGGCCGCCCCGGGCGTCTCGGCGAGCGCCCGCTCGAACTCGTCGAGGGCGACGGCCGGATCGGTCTCCCGTACCGCGGCGATCTCGTCCTCGAAGGTCGCGGCGGGGCCGATCGGCGGCGGATAGAGGAAGTCCGGGTTGTGCCCCCGCGCCGGCATCAGCAGTTGCAGCGGCGCGAGGTCGAGCCCGCGCGCGGCGGCCGCGATCCGCCGCACCCACGGCAGGTGGTAGCCCTGCTTCGCGGGCCGCGCGAGGACCCGCACGGCGGAGTGCGTCTCCCAGAGCGGCGAGATCGCGAACCGGATCCTCAACGGGTCGGCCTCGCCGAAGCGCAGGTGGTACGGCACGGGGCCCTCCGGGCACGGAATATTCGTCTGGAGCCGAAAGTCTAGGGCGCGCCCCGCCCGCGCGGCAGGCTGCGCCCATGCCCGAGAACCACACCCGGACGCCACCCCCGGCGCCCGCCCCCACCCCTGCCCCCGCCCGGGACGGCGCCCTGCCCGACACCGCACTGCCCGACACCGCAGAGACCGCGCCGGGGGCCGGGGCCGGCGCCGCGCGGGAGGCCGCGCCTCCCGCCCCCGCCCCCGAGGCACCCGCACCGCCCGGCGGATACCGGGCCGTGTTCGCCGTACGGGAGTTCCGGTTCGTGTTCGCGGCGCACCTGTTCTCACTGCTCGGAGTCGTCGTCAGCGAACTCGCCCTCACCGTGCTCGTCTACGACATGACCCGGTCCCCACTGCTCTCCTCCCTCACCTTCGCGCTCGGGTTCCTCCCCTACCTCCTCGGCGGCACCCTGCTCGCCGGCCTCACCGACCGGCTCCCGCCCCGGCGCATCCTCGTCGTCTGCGACCTCGTCTGCGCCGGCTGCGTCGCGGTCATGGCCGCGCCCGCCACCCCCGTCGCCCTCCTGCTCGTCCTGCGCTGCGCCATCGCCGTCGTCTCACCGGTCTTCAACGGCACCCGCATGGCGACCCTCGCCGACATCCTCGGCGAGGGCGACCTCTTCGTCCTCGGACGCTCACTGCTGCGGATCGTCTCGCAGAGCGCCCTGCTCACCGGCTACGCCGCCGCCGGCGTCCTCCTCACCGTCGTCCCGCCCCGGGGCGCCCTCGTCGTCACCGCCGCCACCTTCCTCGCCTCCGCGCTGCTCCTCCGGCTCGGCACGGCCCGCCGCCCCGCCCGCGCGGGCGGCGCGGCGGGCGGGCTGCCGGGAACCTTCGCCGTGCTGCGGAACCGGCGCGTGCGGGCCCTGATGCTGATGTTCTGGGTGCCGCCGCTCTTCGCCGTCGTCCCGGAGGCCCTCGCCGCCCCGTACGCCGACCGGACCGGCGCCTCCACCGCCGCCCTCGGCCTCCTCATGTGCGCCCTGCCCGTGGGCACCATCGCGGGCGAGCTGTTCGCCGGATCGTTCCTGTCCGCCGCGACCCGCTCCCGGATCGTGCTGCCGCTCGCCGTGACCGGCGTCCTGCCCTACCTCCTGTACGCCCCCGAGCCCGGCGTCCCCCTCGCGGCCGCCGCGCTCCTCCTGGCCGGCGCCACCGGCGCGTACACCCTCGGGCTCGACGCCTGGTTCGTCGCCGCCGTCCCGGAGGAACAGCGGGGGAGGGCCATGACCCTGATGACGGCGGGCATGATGACCGTCCAGGGCGTCGGCATGGCCGGGGCCGGCATCGCCGCCGAGTTCGCCCCCGTGCACGTCGTCGTCGCGGGCACCGGCGTCCTCGGCACGCTCTGCCTGCTGGCCGCCGCCGTCGAGCTGCGGGCGACCGAAAGACGAGACGGGGCTGACCGGCATATGACCAGTCGGTAAGGTCGACGCGTGCCGAAGCCGCTCAGTCTCCCCTTCGACCCCATCGCCCGCGCCGACGAACTCTGGCAGAAGCGCTGGGGCCCGGTCCCCTCGATGGCCGCGATCACCTCGATCATGCGCGCCCACCAGATCCTCCTCGCCGAGGTCGACGCCGTCGTCAAGCCGTACGGGCTGACCTTCGCGCGGTACGAGGCCCTGGTGCTGCTCACCTTCTCGAAGGCGGGCGAGCTGCCGATGTCCAAGATCGGCGAGCGGCTGATGGTGCACCCCACCTCGGTGACGAACACGGTGGACCGGCTGGTGCGGTCCGGCCTCGTCGACAAGCGGCCCAACCCCAACGACGGTCGCGGGACGCTCGCCTCCATCACGGAGAAGGGCCGCGAGGTGGTCGAGGCGGCGACCCGCGACCTGATGGCGATGGACTTCGGCCTCGGCGCGTACGACGCCGAGGAGTGCGCGGAGATCTTCGCGATGCTCCGCCCGCTGCGGGTGAGCGCGCACGATTTCGACGAGGGCTGACCCGGGCGAAGATCGCCCGGAACGTGCCGTTACGCTCGACGGCATGAAATCCAGCGTGCTGACCCGTTACCGCGTCATGGCGTACATCACCGCCGTCATGCTGCTCGTGCTGTGCACCTGCATGGTCTTCAAGTACGGGTTCGACATGGGCGAGGACGTGACCTTCGCGGTCTCCCAGGCCCACGGTGTCCTCTACATCATCTACCTGGTCTTCGCCTTCGACCTGGGCTCCAAGGCGAAGTGGCCGTTCGGCAAGCTCCTGTGGGTGCTGCTGTCCGGGACCATCCCGTTCGCCGCCTTCTTCGTCGAGCGCAAGGTCGTCCGCGAGACGCTTCCGCTGGTCAGCGGCGTGCGGCCGGAGCCGGTCAAGGCCTGACACCGACCCCCGCACTGATGTGCGGGGGTTTGCCATCGACATTTACTAGGACGTCCTAGTAAATTCGAAGCATGGACGCTGACGCCATCGAGGAAGGCCGCCGTCGCTGGCAGGCCCGTTACGACAAGGCCCGCAAGCGGGACGCCGACTTCACCACGCTCTCCGGCGACGCCGTCGAGCCGGTCTACGGGCCCCGGCCCGGCGACACCTACGAGGGGTTCGAGCGCATCGGCTGGCCGGGCGAGTACCCCTACACCCGGGGACTCCACCCGACCGGCTACCGCGGCCGCACCTGGACCATCCGCCAGTTCGCCGGCTTCGGCAACGCCGAGCAGACCAACGAGCGCTACAAGATGATCCTGGCGGCCGGCGGCGGCGGCCTCTCCGTCGCCTTCGACATGCCGACCCTCATGGGCCGCGACTCCGACGACCCCCGCTCCCTCGGCGAGGTCGGCCACTGCGGTGTCGCCATCGACTCCGCCGCCGACATGGAGGTCCTCTTCAAGGACATCCCGCTCGGCGACGTCACCACGTCCATGACCATCTCCGGGCCCGCCGTGCCCGTCTTCTGCATGTACCTGGTCGCCGCCGAGCGCCAGGGCGTCGACCCCGCCGTGCTCAACGGCACGCTCCAGACCGACATCTTCAAGGAGTACATCGCGCAGAAGGAGTGGCTCTTCGAGCCCGAGCCCCATCTGCGCCTCATCGGCGACCTGATGGAGCACTGCGCGCAGGGCATCCCCGCGTACAAGCCGCTCTCCGTCTCCGGCTACCACATCCGCGAGGCCGGAGCGACGGCCGCGCAGGAACTCGCGTACACCCTCGCCGACGGCTTCGGCTACGTCGAACTCGGCCTCAGCCGCGGCCTCGACGTCGACGTCTTCGCCCCCGGCCTCTCCTTCTTCTTCGACGCCCACCTCGACTTCTTCGAGGAGATCGCCAAGTTCCGCGCCGCCCGCCGGATCTGGGCCCGCTGGATGAAGGAGGTGTACGGCGCCAAGACCGACAAGGCCCAGTGGCTGCGCTTCCACACCCAGACCGCCGGTGTCTCCCTCACCGCCCAGCAGCCGTACAACAACGTCGTCCGCACCGCCGTCGAAGCCCTCTCCGCCGTCCTCGGCGGCACCAACTCCCTCCACACCAACGCCCTCGACGAGACCCTCGCGCTCCCCAGCGAGCAGGCCGCCGAGATCGCGCTCCGCACCCAGCAGGTGCTGATGGAGGAGACCGGCGTCGCCAACGTCGCCGACCCGCTCGGCGGCTCCTGGTACGTCGAGCAGCTCACCGACCGCATCGAGGCCGACGCCGAGAAGATCTTCGACCAGATCAAGGAGCGCGGCCGCCGCGCCCACCCGGACGGGCAGCACCCGATCGGCCCGATGACCTCCGGCATTCTGCGCGGCATCGAGGACGGCTGGTTCACCGGCGAGATCGCCGAGTCCGCCTTCCAGTACCAGCGGTCCCTGGAGAAGGGCGACAAGCGGGTCGTCGGCGTCAACGTCCACCACGGCTCCGTCACCGGCGACCTGGAGATCCTGCGGGTCAGCCACGAGGTCGAGTGGGAGCAGGTCCGGGTGCTCGGCGAGCGCAAGGAACGCCGTGACGACGCCAAGGTCCGCGCCTCGCTCGACGCGATGCTCGCCGCCGCCCGGGACGGCTCGAACATGATCGCCCCGATGCTGGAGGCCGTACGGGCCGAAGCCACCCTCGGCGAGATCTGCGACGCGCTGCGCGACGAGTGGGGCGTCTACACGGAGCCCCCGGGCTTCTGACCCCTCCCGCACGGACGAGTGGGGCGGTACGGGAACTCCCGTACCGCCCCACCGTCATGAGGTCCTCAGACGCCGGCCGCCGCCGCGCCCAGGCCGGGGTCCTCAGACGCCGGCCGCCGCCGCCGCGCCCAGGCCGCCCACCAGGAGCGCCGACAGGCGCGCCACCCACGGCTCGTCGACCGGCTCCGCGCTGACCAGCGCGCGGTGCACGACCGCGCCCGCGATCACGTCGAAGATCAGGTCGTCGGTGGCGTCCACCGCGACCGGGTCCCGGTCCGCCGGGAGCTCGCCGCGCCGCTGCGCCCGCATCCGGCCCTCCAGCACGAGCCGCTTCTGCCGGTCGACGATCGAGGCCCGTATCCGCTTGCGCAGCGGCTCGTCACGGGTCGACTCGGCCACCACCGCCATCAGGGCCGTCTTGGTCTCGGGGCGTTCGAGCAGGGCCGCGAACTGGAGCACGACGTGCTCGATGTCGGCCTGGAGGGAACCCAGGTCGGGCAGTTCGAGTTCATCGAAGAGAACGGCGACGGCGTCCACCACGAGCTCGCTCTTGTTGGCCCACCGGCGGTACAGGGTCGTCTTGGCGACCCCGGCCCGGCCGGCCACGTCCCCCATCGTCAGCTTGGACCAGCCCAGCTCGACCAGGGCCGCGCGGGTCGCCTCCAGGATGGCCGTGTCGGCCTCGGTGGAACGGGGGCGCCCGGTGCGGTGGGTGCGGGGGTTGGTGAAGCTGCACATGGACGTCGACCATACCCGTCGGTAGGTACGGCGCCAGAGGCCCGTCGTGTGAGCCAGTTCACCGTACGGATCGGCTCCGCGCCCTCCCGCCGGGTCTCCCCGGAGAGTTACGCTACGACCTGTAGCGAAAGGCAATGAGCGGCCTGAGCGACAACCAAGGCGCCGGGTGGGGACCCGGCGCGAACCGAAGACGACGAACCGTGTCGGCCCACGTCTCGCACACCGGCGGGAGGCGTGCGGACGGCACGGTTCAGCCATGGCTTACCGGTTACGCGCGCGGAAGGGGGAGGATGTACCCATGCAGCCCCGAAACATGTCCATGAGCGGCGTCGTCGACCTCGCCGCGGTGAAGGCGGCCGGAGAGGCCAAGGCGAAGGCGGAGCAGGCGCGCGCCGAAGCCGCCCGGCAGGGCGGCCCCGCCGCCGTGCCCCCGTCCGCCCTGGTGATCGACGTCGACGAGGCGGGCTTCGAGCGCGATGTGCTCCAGCGCTCCGCCGAGGTCCCGGTCGTCCTCGACTTCTGGGCCGAGTGGTGCGAGCCCTGCAAGCAGCTCGGCCCCCTTCTGGAGCGTCTCGCGGTCGAGTACAACGGCCGCTTCCTGCTCGCGAAGATCGACGTCGACGCCAACCAGATGCTGATGCAGCAGTTCGGCATCCAGGGAATTCCGGCCGTTTTCGCGGTGGTCGCCGGTCAGGCGCTGCCGCTCTTCCAGGGCGCGGTGCCCGAGGCCCAGATCCGCGAGACCCTCGACCAGCTGATCCAGATCGGCGAGGAGCGCTTCGGTCTGACCGGCATCGCCGTCGACGCGGGCGCCGAGGGTGCCGAGGGCGGCCCGGAGCGGGCCGCGCGGCCCGTCGGCCCGTACGACGCGCTCCTCGAAGCGGCCATGTCCGCGCTCGACGCGGGTGACCTGGCCGGCGCGATCCAGGCGTACAAGAACGTGCTCGCCGACGACCCGGCGCACCCGGAGGCCAAGCTCGGCCTCGCCCAGGCCGAACTCCTCGCCCGGGTGCAGGACCTGGACCCGTCCGCCGTCCGCAAGGCCGCCGCGGACGCCCCGGCCGACGTCACCGCGCAGATCGCCGCCGCCGACCTGGATCTGGTGGGCGGTCATGTGTCCGACGCCTTCGGCCGCCTCGTGGAGACCGTGCGCCGCACGGCCGGCGAGGACCGGGACGCGGCGCGGCTCCGGCTGCTGGAACTGTTCGAGGTGATCGGCGCCGACGACCCGCGGGTCACGGCGGCCCGGCAGGCCCTGGCCCGGGTGCTGTTCTAGCCCCCGGCCCGGCTTCCCGGCGCGCCGGATCGTCCGACGATTTGGCAGCAGGGTGACAAAAGGCGGCCGCGCTTTACCAAAACTTGGTAATCGCGGCCGCTGTTACTTGCAGTAAATCGAACCTGTGGTTCTGTCCGACTTCTTCCGGCAATCTGCTGATATCAGGCGCCACTCGAACGCACCCTGAGTGCCCGTACGGCCCCGCCCCGCCATGACGCGGTTATCCACCCGTTACTAGCCAGTAACGAACCCCCTTGTGCGAGCGCCCGGAATGGACCACGATCGGCGACGCTCGGTCCGAACCGCACCACCCCGGCAACCAACCGGGACGCGGCGAAGGTCCCCACCGGGCGGACCGGTGTTCCGGCACCGGTCGTGGACAGGGGGGTTCCCGCTCTCACCGAACGGGGCCTGTCCGAAAACAGGCCGCGTGACAAGGCGCGGCCGTGGTTGTCGCTCGGGGGTGATCGCCGGTGATTCGGACGCGCATCGCGCCGCCTGATGCCTCGGCGCTCTCCTTCCCGAGGACGTAGCTCTTCTCCCATCCCAGGACGGGCCCCGCGCCCTTCCGGAGATGTACGTCCGAGAAGGAGGAATTCTCATGAAGTCCCAGGTTCGTGGCGGGACCAGATGGAAGCGGTTCGCCGTCGTCATGGTCCCGAGTGTGGCCGCGACGGCCGCGATCGGTGTCGGCCTGGCCCAGGGCGTGCTCGCCGCGTCCTTCAGCATCTCCGGCCAGGAGTTCAAGGTTAAGGCGAAGGAGCTCGAGGGCTACGACTTCGTCCAGTACGGCAGCTATGTCAAGGGCAAGGACCTGAAGGGCGGAGACCTCTCCGAGCCCGTCGCGGTCTCCGGCTTCTCCGAGGCCTACATCACGGACATGTGCCAGTCCGTCGTGACGCCCAACGTGCCGTTCATCGGCACGGTCTCGCTCCAGCTGTCGGCCGGTTCGAAGGGCAAGACCGCCACCGAGGACCGTCGCGTCTACGCCAAGGGCATCTACCTGGACGTCTCCTCGCTGGAGGCGAACGCCGAGTTCAAGAACATCGACATCGGCGTGGCCGCCGGTGCGCTCGGCAAGGACAACGACGGCAAGCCGAACGGCAAGCCCGGCATCCAGCCCGGCACCGAGTCCAAGGCGCACCCGTACGGCTTCTCGCAGCGTGCCGACGAGGCCGTGCTGAAGGACGTGAAGCAGAAGGCGTGGGCGACGACCGCCGCCACCTTCAAGCTCCCCGACCTGAAGCTGTCGCTGCACCGCGGCGCCGTGGAGTGCTTCTAGGGCTTCGGCCCCTAGGGCTCCGTCTCCGCCGGCGGGCGAGGGCCGTCCCGTACGGTCCCGCCCGCACGGCCGGACACCTCGTGGCCGCGTAGCCGCGGTGACAGGGGGCACGGCGTGCGCCGGCCCCACCTTCTCCGTACCACCTTTCAGCACAACCGCTTCCAGGGAGCTGTTTTCCATGAGCGCCGAGTCCACTGCTTCCCGCGGAGTCCCGATCATGCAGCGTTTCCGCGCCTGGCGGGGCAGTCGCCCCTTCTGGGCCGGACTGTTGACCATCCTGGGCGGCGTACCGATCGCGTACCTCCCCTACGGCGACATGCGACTCGGGAACATGACCCTCGCCCTGGCGACCACCGCCGGAGCGGGCGCCCTGATCATCGGGGTCCTGCTCATCACCCTCGGTCTGACGATGTGGTTCCAGCCCATCGTCCGGGTGTTCGCGGGCGTCGCGGCGATCGTCCTGGCGCTCGTCTCCATCCCGGTGTCGAACTTCGGTGGCCTCTTCATCGGGTTCCTGCTCTCCATGACCGGTGGCGGCCTGTCCGTCTCGTGGGCGCCGGGGAAGCCGGTCGAAGAGACCGACGACGCTCAGCACGAAGCCTCGCCGGAGGCCTCCGAGGAGGCCCACCCCGCGTACGACACCGAGACCCAGGCCGTGGTGGCGGCCGGAGTCCCGGAGCAGCGCGACGGTGAACAGCAGGTGACCGACACGACGATCGACGCCAACGGCGGGAGGAACAGTGCGGGGTGACGAGACTCAGTCGGCGCTCGCGAAGCAGGGGCCGCGGCACGCGGCTCCCCGCAAGTCGCTGCTGAACAGGATCCAGGGCCCCGCGGGCAAGGCGATGGCGCTGGCCGCCATGCCGACCGCGGTGTTCGTGGGCATGGGCCTCACGCCCAAGCTCGCCCTGGCCGACGAAGGAGACATACCCTTCGCGCCCGGCCCCTGCGTGACGCGCTCGGACGAGCCGGCGCCGGAGGAGAGCACCAAGCCCGCCGAGACGGCGAAGCCGAAGCCGACCGCGACGCCCTCGGCCACCGCGACGGCCACCCCGACCGCGACGGCCACGCCGACGGGGAACCCGACCCCGACCGGGACCCAGCAGGCGACGGCCCAGCCGACGCAGCAGGCCCAGTCCCAGACCCAGCCCCAGTCCCAGACTCAGGAGCGGGCGAAGGCCACCGCCGCGCCGACCGCGACGCCGACGGCCACGCCCACCCCCACGAAGTCGAAGAACCCGCTCGACCCGCTGGGCCTCGGCGACGCGCTCAAGGACCTGTTCGACGGCCCGGACCCCAAGCCGACGGCGACGCCCACCCCGGCGCCCCCGACGACGCAGGCCCCGGCCCCCGCCGCCAAGCCCGCGACGTCCGACGACAAGGCCCCGGCCGCCACGAGCACGCCGAAGGCCGACCCGACGCCGACGAAGCCGGCCACCGACCCGGCGGCCGAGAAGACGAAGGCCGAGATCGAGAAGGCCGCGGCGAAGGCGGGCGCGAAGGTCGAGGAGCTCCCCGAGAGCGCCAAGGGCCTGGACGCCAAGAAGGACGAGGACATACCGGAGGGCGCCAAGCCGCGCTTCCCGTGCCCCGTGCCCGACCCCGAGGCGCTGGCCGCGGCCGAACTGGAGCCCGGCATCCCGCTGCTCCCGGACGACCCGTGGCGACTGGACAGCACGAAGCTCACCCTGCTGGGCCTCAAGTACCACGGCATCGTCGAGGTCAAGACGGCCGGCGGCAAGATCAAGAAGGTCCTGAAGTTCACGGCGACCAACGTCAAGATCAAGGACCTGCACCAGACGACGGTCCACTCCCCGGGCTACTCGGGCCACGTCCGGTCGACCCCGGGCAAGGAGTCGACCATCGACAACGGCAAGGTGACGATGTACACGGAGTCCCTGAAGGGCAACCTCTTCGGCATCTTCCCGGTCACCTTCAGCCCGGCGACCCCGCCCCCACTGGACGTCCCGCTCGCCATCTTCACCGACGTGGTGGTGATGCAGGCCGGCCAGTTCGGCGGCACCCTGACCGTCCCGGGCCTCCGCAACACGATCGAACCCAGCTGACGGCCGCGGCCCCGGCGAGAGCCGGAAGTCCCGCGCACCTGCCGTGAGTACGGCGAAGCCCCCGTCCGGATCGGACGGGGGCTTCGTCACGCGTCGAGGGGTCAGGCCCGTTCGCCGCCGCCCAGGTGGTGGACGCGGACCATGTTCGTCGTGCCCGGGACGCCGGGCGGGGAGCCGGCCGTGATGACCATCGTGTCGCCGGCGCTGTAGCGCTGGAGCTTCAGGAGCTCGGCGTCCACCAGGTCGACCATCGCGTCCGTGTTGTCCACGTGCGGGACGACGAAGGACTCGACGCCCCAGCTCAGGGTGAGCTGGTTGCGGGTGTTCTCGTCCGTCGTGAAGGCGAGGATCGGCTGCTGGACGCGGTAGCGGGAGAGGCGGCGGGCCGTGTCGCCGGACTGGGTGAAGGCGACCAGCGCCTTGCCGCCGAGGAAGTCGGCGATCTCGCAGGCCGCGCGGGCGACCGAACCGCCCTGCGTGCGCGGCTTCTTGCCCGGGACCAGGGGCTGCAGGCCCTTGGAGAGCAGCTCCTCCTCGGCCGCGGCGACGATCTTCGACATCGTCTTCACGGTCTCGATCGGGTATGCGCCGACGGAGGACTCGGCCGACAGCATGACCGCGTCCGCGCCGTCCAGGATCGCGTTGGCGACGTCGCTCGCCTCGGCGCGGGTCGGCCGGGAGTTGGTGATCATCGACTCCATCATCTGGGTCGCGACGATGACCGGCTTGGCGTTGCGGCGGCACATCTCCACGAGGCGCTTCTGCACCATCGGGACCTTCTCCAGCGGGTACTCCACCGCGAGGTCGCCGCGGGCCACCATGACCGCGTCGAAGGCGGCGACGACGGCCTCCATGTTCTCGACGGCCTGCGGCTTCTCCACCTTGGCGATGACGGGGACGCGGCGGCCCTCCTCGTCCATCACCTTGTGGACGTCCTTGACGTCGTTGGCGTCGCGGACGAAGGAGAGGGCGACCATGTCGCAGCCCATGCGGAGCGCGAAGCGGAGGTCGTCGACGTCCTTCTCGGAGAGGGCGGGGACGTTGACGGCCGCGCCGGGCAGGTTGATGCCCTTGTGGTCGGAGATGACGCCGCCCTCGACGACGATCGTCTTGACGCGGGGGCCGTCGACCTCGACGACCCGCAGTTCGACGTTGCCGTCGTTGATCAGGACCTGGTCGCCCTTGGAGACGTCGCCGGGC
The DNA here is from genome assembly GCF_008639165.1 of Streptomyces venezuelae ATCC 10712. Lineage (NCBI taxonomy): Bacteria > Bacillati > Actinomycetota > Actinomycetes > Kitasatosporales > Streptomycetaceae > Streptomyces > Streptomyces venezuelae. The sequence continues at coordinate 5,461,234 of NZ_CP029197.1, forward strand.
AGGCCCTTGTAGGTGGTGCCGCAGATGGACTTGTCGCCGGGGACGTCCTCGGTGGTGATGGTGAACTCGTCACCGCGCACCAGCTCGACCGGGCCTTCGGCGAAGGTCTCGAGGCGGATCTTGGGGCCCTGGAGGTCGGCGAGCACGCCGACGGCGCGGCCGGTGTCCGCGGAGACCTGCCGGACGCGGTCGTACCGCTCCTGGTGTTCTGCCTGGGACCCGTGGCTGAAGTTGAATCGGGCCACGTTCATACCGGCCTCGATGAGAGCCTTCAGCTGCTCATACGAGTCGACGGCGGGGCCCAGCGTGCAGACGATTTTGGAACGGCGCATGAGGCGGATCCTATCGGTTTGTTTCACTGCGGAATATTCCGACTGGCGGAAAGTACAAATGGGCGCGGGGGCGCTCAGGCGTTCACTCCTCCGAGCGTTTCTCCGCCCACCAGAGCGAAGGTCTGGCGGGCGATCTCCAGCTCCTCGTCCGTCGGCACCACGGCGACCGCCACCCGCGCGTAGTCCGGCGAGATCAGCCGCGCCTCGTCCGTACGCACGGAGTTCAGCTCCGCGTCCACCGCGAGCCCCAGCTCCTCCAGGCCCGCGATCGCAGCCTCCCGCACCGGCGCCGCGTTCTCCCCGACCCCCGCCGTGAACGCCACCGCGTCCACCCGGCCGAGCACCGCGTAGTACGCGCCGATGTACTTCTTCAGCCGGTGGACGTAGATCTCGAAGGCGAGCGCCGCACGCTCGTCGCCCTCGTCGATCCGGCGCCGGATCTCCCGCATGTCGTTGTCGCCGCAGAGCCCCACCAGGCCGGACTTCTTGTTGAGCAGGACGTCGATGTCGTCCGCCGACATGCCCGCCACCCGCTTGAGGTGGAAGGTGACCGCCGGGTCGATGTCCCCCGAGCGGGTGCCCATGACCAGGCCCTCCAGCGGCGTCAGGCCCATCGAGGTGTCCACGCACCGGCCGCCCCGTACCGCCGAGGCGGACGCGCCGTTGCCCAGGTGCAGCACGATCACGTTCACCTCCGCCGGCTCCTTGCCGAGCAGCTTCGCCGTCTCCCGCGACACGTACGCGTGCGAGGTGCCGTGGAAGCCGTACCGCCGGATCCGGTACGCGTCGGCGGTCTCCACGTCGATCGCGTACCGCGCCGCCGACTCCGGCATCGTCGTGTGGAAGGCCGTGTCGAAGACCGCGACCTGCGGCAGGTCGGGACGGAGCGCCATGGCCGTACGGATGCCCGTGAGGTTCGCCGGGTTGTGCAGCGGCGCCACCGGCACCAGCCGCTCGATCTCCGCGAGCACCTCGTCGTCGATGACCGTCGGCTCGGTGAACCGCAGCCCGCCGTGCACCACCCGGTGGCCGATCGCCGCCAGCTCGGGCGAGTCGAGCCCGAGGCCGTCCGCCGCCAGCTCCTCGGCGACCGACTTCAGCGCGGCCGCGTGGTCGGCGATCGGCCCGTTCTTCTCGCGCTTCGCGCCACCGCCCTGCAGCGGGGTGTGCACGAGCCGGGAGGTCTCCTCGCCGATCCGCTCCACGAGGCCCTGGGCGAGACGGCTGTCGTCGCGCATGTCCAGGAGCTGGTACTTCACCGACGACGAGCCGGAGTTGAGGACCAGTACGCGGGTGGGTGTGGTCATGCCGGGAGCTCCTGACCCTGGGACTGGATCGCCGTGATGGCGACCGTGTTGACGATGTCGCTGACGAGCGCGCCGCGCGAGAGGTCGTTCACGGGCTTGCGCAGACCCTGCAGCACCGGGCCGACGGCCACGGCGCCGGCCGACCGCTGCACGGCCTTGTAGGTGTTGTTGCCGGTGTTGAGGTCGGGGAAGATCAGCACGGTCGCCTGACCGGCCACCTCCGAGTCCGGCAGCTTCGTCGCCGCGACCGAGGGCTCCACGGCGGCGTCGTACTGGATGGGCCCCTCGATCCGCAGCTCCGGGTGCGCCTCGCGGACCAGCTTGGTCGCCTCCCGCACCTTGTCGACGTCGGCGCCGGAGCCCGAGGTGCCGGTGGAGTACGAGAGCATCGCGATCCGCGGCTCGACGCCGAAGCGGGCCGCGGTGGCCGCCGACTGGACCGCGATGTCCGCGAGCTGCTCGGCGTTCGGGTCCGGGTTGACCGCGCAGTCGCCGTACACGAGCACCTTGTCGGCGAGGCACATGAAGAAGACCGAGGAGACGATCGACGCCTCCGGCTTCGTCTTGATGATCTCGAAGGCGGGCCGGATCGTCGCGGCCGTGGAGTGCACCGAACCGGAGACCATGCCGTCGGCCAGGCCCTCCTGGACCATCAGCGTGCCGAAGTAGTTGACGTCCGAGACCACGTCGTACGCCAGCTCCACGGTGACGCCCTTGTGGGCCCGCAGCGCCGCGTACTTCTCGGCGAAGGAGTCCCGCAGCTCCGAGGTCTGCGGGTCGATCAGCTGGGTGCCGGCGAGCGTGACGCCCAGGTCGGCGGCCTTCTTGCGGATGGTCTCGACGTCGCCGAGCAGCGTCAGGTCGCAGACGTCGCGGCGCAGCAGCACGTCGGCGGCGCGCAGCACGCGCTCCTCGGTGCCCTCCGGGAGCACCACCCGGCGCCGGTCGGCGCGCGCCTGCTCGATGAGCTCGTGCTCGAACATCATCGGGGTGACCCGGCCGCTGCGGGCCACCGAGACCCGCTTGAGCAGGTCGGCCGTGTCGACGTGCCGCTCGAACAGGCCGAGTGCCGTCTCCGCCTTGCGCGGGGTGGCCGCGTTCAGCTTGCCTTCGAGGGAGAAGAGTTCGGTGGCGGTCGGGAAGCTGTTGCCCGGCACGGAGATGACCGGGGTGCCCGGCGCGAGCCGGGCCGCCAGGGTGAGGATCTCGTCGCTGGGCCGCTCGTTCAGGGTGAGCAGCACACCGGCGATCGGCGGGGTGCCGGCCGAGTGCGCCGCGAGCGCCCCGACGACCAGGTCGGCCCGGTCCCCGGGGGTGACGACCAGACAGCCCGGCGTCAGCGCGTTGAGGAAGTTCGGCAGCATCGCGCCGCCGAAGACGAAGTCGAGCGCGTCGCGCGCGAGGCCCGCGTCGTCGCCGAGGACCACGGAGGCGCCGAGCGCGTGCTGGATCTGGGCGACGGTGGGCGCGGCGAGCGCCGGCTCGTCCGGCAGGACGTAGCAGGGTACGGGCAGCCGGGCGGCGAGCCGCTCGGCGATGGCGGCCCGGTCCTCGGCCGCCACCCGGTTGACGATCATCGCGAGGACGTCGCAGCCGAGTCCGTCGTACGCCCGGAAGGCGTTGCGCGTCTCGGACCGTACGGACTCCGCCGGCTGGCCCTTGCCGCCGACGACCGGGATGACGGAGGCGCCGAACTCGTTGGCCAGGCGGGCGTTGAGCGCCAGCTCGTCGGGGAGCTGGGTGGCGGCGAAGTCCGTGCCGAGGACGAGGACGACCTCGTACTCCCGGGCGACCGCGTGGAAACGGTCGACCAGCTGGGAGACCAGCTCGTCGGTGCCCCGCTCGGCCTGCAGCGCGGAGGCCTCGTGGTAGTCCATGCCGTAGACCGTCGAGGCGTCCTGCGTGAGCCGGTAGCGGGTGCGGAGCAGGTCGAAGAGGCGGTCGGGCCCGTCGTGCACCAGCGGCCGGAACACCCCCACCCGGTCCACCTGGCGGGTGAGGAGCTCCATGACTCCCAGCTCGACGACCTGGCGGCCGTCACCGCGGTCGATCCCGGTCACGTACACGCTGCGCGTCACGCCGTGGTCTCCTGTCCAGTCCTGCGGAAAACGGGGCTCGCGGAGCCGGGGCGAGCGGCGCCCTCGCGGCACGCTCGCGGCCCGTACGCCGGTCGGCCGACCGTGTCGTCCACCGACTCCGTCGTCAACCGGCTGTGCTCAGAAAGCCCCGATAGGGCGGCATTACCCCCTTGACAATACCCCCGCCGATAGCTAGGTCGCCCGCCGGACGAAGGGCCCCGGAACCCGGGACGAAAGGCCCCCGCGACAGCCCCCGCAGGGACGCGCGGAACCGCCACGAGCGCGCCCGCCACACCGGCCGTGTGAGAATCGCTATGGCTCACAACGGAACGCGACCGAGCAGGAGACACAGCACGATGCGCATCGGAGTTCTCACCGCAGGCGGCGACTGCCCCGGCCTGAACGCAGTGATCCGGTCGGTCGTGCACCGGGCGCTGACCGGCCACGACGACGAAGTCATCGGCTTCGAGGACGGGTTCAAGGGCCTCCTCGACGGCCACTACCGCCCCCTCGACCTCAACGCCGTCAGCGGCATCCTGGCCCGCGGCGGCACCATCCTCGGCTCCGCCCGCCTGGAGCGGAACCGGCTCGCCGAAGCCGCCGAATCCGCCCCCGACCTGGCCCGCGAGTACGGCATCGACGTCCTCATCCCGATCGGCGGCGAAGGCACCCTGACCGCCGCGCGGATGCTCTCCGACGCCGGCATGCCCGTCGTCGGCGTCCCGAAGACGATCGACAACGACATCTCCTCCACGGACCGCACCTTCGGCTTCGACACCGCCGTCGGCGTCGCCACCGAGGCGATGGACCGCCTCAAGACCACCGCCGAGTCCCACCAGCGCGTGATGGTCGTCGAGGTGATGGGCCGCCACGCCGGCTGGATCGCCCTGGAGTCCGGCATGGCCGGCGGCGCGCACGGCATCTGCCTGCCCGAGCGGCCCTTCCAGGTCGACGACCTGGTCAAGATGGTCGAGGAGCGCTTCGCCCGCGGCAAGAAGTTCGCCGTCATCTGCGTCGCCGAGGGCGCCCATCCGGCCGAGGGCTCGATGGAGTACCAGAAGGGCGAGATCGACCAGTTCGGCCACGAGCGCTTCCAGGGCATCGGCAACCAGCTCGCCGTCGAGCTGGAACGGCGCCTCGGCAAGGAGGCCCGCCCGGTCATCCTCGGCCACGTCCAGCGCGGCGGCACGCCGACCGCGTACGACCGGGTGCTCGCCACCCGCTTCGGCTGGCACGCGGTGGAGGCGGCGCACCGGGGCGAGTTCGGCAAGATGACGGCGCTGCGGGGCACGGGCGTCGAGATGGTGCCGCTGGCCGAGGCCGTGACCCAGCTCAAGAGGGTCCCCGAGGACCGCATGCGCGAGGCCGAGTCGGTCTTCTAGCAGGCGGCCTGCCGATCAGGCGGGTCGGTCTTCTAGAAGGCGGCCTGCCGATCAGGCGTCGCGAGCCCGGCCTGATCGGCACGCCACCCCCAGGGCCTTCGGCCCCGCCGCCGGGACCTCCGTCCCGACCTGTCCCGGATTCCCACCGGGACCCGCACACACCCGAGTGGCCCCGACCATCCCCCCGTGGACGGTCGGGGCCACTGCGCTGTGCCCGGCATCACCCCCCGGGAAATGCCGGGTTCCACTCTTGAGCCGGAGCGTGAGATCAACAAGGCTTGGGGCTTGTCCCGGACATGTCCCAACCCCTGTCCGGGGAGACGGCGGAGCCAGGCAGAGCCCGGCAGAGCCCGGCAAAGCCCGGCGGAGGGAAGAGGCGCGGATGACAGCGGGGCGGCACACCCCTGACCCGCGGGGCGCACGCACCCCCGCCGAGTTCCTCGCGCGTCTCCAGGCCCTCAAGGACTGGTCGGGCCTGACCTACCGCGAACTCTCGGCCCGGGCGGAGTCCGGCGGGGACGTCCTGCCCCGCTCCACCGTGGCGAACATGCTGGCCCGCACGACACTGCCCCGCGAGGAACTCCTGACCGCGTTCGTCCGCGCGTGCGGGGCGACGCGGGAGGAGGAGGCGCGGTGGCGAACGGTCCGCAACGCACTCGCCGGGCGGGCTGGGCATGGGCTGGGCGACACGACGGGAGCGGCGGGGCCGGGGGAGGCGGGGGAGCCGGGGGAGCCGGGGGCGTGGACGGAGGCGGCTGACGGGGCCGAGGCGTGGGGACCCGCGGTGGAGCGGGGCCCGGGTGGCTCGGCGAAGGGGCCTGCCGACCCGGGGAGCCCCACAGGTCTGGTCACCCCCGGCGACCTGGCGGACCCGGCGGACGACCACGCAGGCCAGCGCACCCCCGCAGGCTCAGGCACCCCCACCGGCCGCACCGGCCCCGCGGACCCCACCGGCCCCACCGGTCCGGGCACCCCCGCGGACCCCACCGGCCCCGCGGACCCCGCCGGCCCGGGCACCCCCGCCTGCCCCACCGACCCCACCGGCCTCGACCCGGATCGGGTCGAAGTCGCCGCCTCCGCCGGGGGCCCGCCCGTGTGGCCCACGTCCGAGGGGGGCACCGGCGAGCCGGTGACCCCGCCCGCCCGGATACGGCGTGCCGTCGTCGCCGTCGTCGCGGTGGCCGGGCTCGTGCTCGCCGGGGTCAGTGTCGTCGCGTTGCTCCGGGAAGGGCATCAGGGGCACCCCGGGCACAGTGGGCAGCCGACCCGTACGGGCGCCCCCGTCGCCGGGGGCGTGCGGATCCGGGTGGCCGGCACGGAGCTGTGCCTCGCCGAGCGGCGCGGGACCCGTACCGGGCAGATCCATCAGGTGCCGTGCGCCGAGGCGGGCGTGCCGCTCTACTCCCTCGCGGAGGTGGGCGGCGGCCGGTGGAGGATCGTTTCGGACCACCCCGACTTCGGCCCCGGCTGCTCCGGGATACCGTCCGGCGGCCGGATACCCGACGCCCCGTACGAGGACTCCGAGTGCGGGGACCCCAGCCGCGTGGAGGCCTTCGCCCTGGAGCCCTACGGGACTCCCGTACGGGGATACCGGATCGTCCCGGCCGGCTCGGCGACCCCCGGCAGCTGCGTCACCGTCGTCGGCGACCGCACGGCCCCCTGGGCCCGCCTCGCCCAGGCACCCTGCGCACCGGACGCGACCGGGCAACTGTTCTCCTTCGAACGACGCCCCTAGGGCCTGTCCGATGGGAAGTGAGTACGCGCCGGAGCTGGTGTTGGCCGAGCCGGCGAACAACGCGGTGCAGCACGGGCGGGTGCCGGGGCGGGGCTTCGAGCTGCGGTTTTCGGTTGTTCATGAAGGGCTGAACCTGCGACGGTCACCGGCATGAACGTACTTCTGGGAGACAAGTCCAGGTTCGCCGCGGAGGTCGGTGAGCCGGGCCCACTGTGCCGGGTCGACCTCTGGGCGACTGGAAAGTGGCTGACCTGCGACGACAACATGGCGTACGTCCCCCAGTTCCGCCGCGATGTGCTGAATGCGGCCGCCTGGCTGCGGTCTGGCGAAGGTTCTTCCTTGCCGTTCGACGGCTTGTCCGCCGAGGCCACGCACCGGCGTCTCTGGCAGCGCGCGGGGGATGACGACGAGTCCGAGGCCGACCACCAGCTGAGCAGCCGGTTTCGGTTCCTGCTCTGGGGGCCCACCACCGACAACGTGGTGGCCCACCTGTTCCGCGAGAGGGACCACGTGGTGATCACGCTGGAGTTCTGGCGTGCGGAACACCTGTTCACCCACCCCGAAGACGCCGGTGCGGTCTTCGTGGTCGAGATCCCGGCCGAAGAGTTCATCGGGATCCTTGAGGGCATCGCGGCCGCGCTCGACGCCCCTTCGAGCGAGAGCCGCTCGTGATCCTTCTCTCGGGGGAACGAGGCGGTGAGTCAGGCGTTCTGGACCTGTTGGGCGCGGGCGGCGGCCATGGAGGCCAGCTGCTCGAACTCCCTGGACCAGCCCGAGTCGTCGGGCACCGGCTGGTATTCCAGCTCAACGAGGACGGTGCCGACGCGGAGCAGGGCGACGGCTGTGGTCTCGTCGAGGCCGCTGTTGTAGTGGGTGATCGCGGTGCGCTGGTCGCCGAGCTCCGGGAGGGAGATCTCCCTCGCCTTGTTGTTGTTGGCGACGCCCGACCGGATTTCCTCGAAGCCCTGCGCGGTCAGCGCCGCGCTGGGGCAGGACCGCACCGTGAATTCGGCCCAGACCTTCCTCGTGTGGGTGCCGTCGTTCCAGTTGTTCGTGTTGAAGCTCGCCTGGGCCCCTGAGCATCCGTTGTCCTCGTCCTCGCCGGCTCTGAGGGGGGCGGATCGCTCCCAGCCGGAGGGCATGCTCGTCAGGTCGGGAACGACCTGCTTGACCTCGCTGACGTTCAGGGCTCGCGCGGCATGGCGGGCGCTGTCGTCCTGCGACGACCCGGGGGAGTCGTCGACCGTGATCAGCCGTGTGCCCCCGTACACCACCAGCACGACCAGGGCCAGCAGCAGAGCGGCCGTCAAGGCGATGACGGCCCGCCCGCTCCGGGTGTTGTTGATGGTCAGCGGGCCAAGAGCGATGGAACTGCGCGACACCTGGCTGCCGGTGATCAGCAGGCTGCCCGTGGCATTGGTTCCCGGTGCGGTCAGCTGCAGTTGCAGCTGACGTCGCAGTTCCGGGTCCGCCTCGATCTCCTCCTGGACCACGGACCGGGCCGTGTCCTGTGCGGCCGGGTCTTCCGGGGCCTGCCGCAGTGTGTCCAGAGCCGCCCCCGCTCCGTCGAGGCCAGCCGGGTGTGTAACGCATCGGCGACCGCGGTTCCGGCGCTCTGGCCGACCGCGGTCGCCGCACCGGTCGCCGTCGCGGTCAAGACCGCGACGGCCATGGTCGCCAGTTCAGAAGTCTCCATGTTGCTCCCCCGGTTCCCATGCGCAGTGTCCTCAGGGCACCGCGCCCGGATTCCAGTATCGCCATGTACGCGACATTCAGCGTGGCGTTCGGACACTTCCGCGGGGGTGTGGACCAGCCACGCCCCCGCACCGTCGTGAGACGCGCGCAAGTACGACCCGGCGTTCTACGCCGACCTCGAACAACTGGAACTCGCCACCACCGCGCGCCCGCCCTACATGCACACCGCGCGGCTCTTCCAACTGACGGCGCGGAAACGGAGCAACTGACCGACCCGACGGCGGACGCACACGGTCGCGCCCGCCACCCGGTCACGGGTCACAGCTCCGACCTGTCAGTCCCCGCCCGGGTCGGTCATGTCCCACCGGGGTCGGCCGCTGTACCCAGCCGCCGGCAGGCGGCGCTACTTTTCGGATACGGCCTCGGGGGCGTCGACCAGCCGGGACCGCAGGGTCGTCACCACCGAGGGGTCGAGGCCGACATGGCCGGTGACGTACGCGTCCACGGAGCCGTACCGTGCGCGCAGGTCCGCGAGGAACAGTCGCATGATGTCGGCCGGTGCCCGGCCGTAGCCCGGCCAGCGGGGCTCGCGGCCCGGGTGGGCCGCCCGCCAGTCGGCGATCAGCCGCTCCGTGGCGAGCTCCGTGAGGGCGAAGTCCGCGAGGATCTCCTCGTCGGGGACGCCCAGGAGGGCGAGGACGAGGGCGGCGAGCAGACCCGTACGGTCCTTCCCCGAGGCGCAGTGGAAGACGAGCGGTCCGTCGGCCGCGGCGATGACCTCCAGGGCCGTACGGAGTTCGACCGCACCGTCCTCGGCGACCTCCGCGAACCGGTCGGCGAGGTAGCGCCAGGGGTCGAGGGCGGGGTCGATCGCCTCCTGGTCGTAGGGGCGGTGCTCGACGGAGAGGTTGTGCCAGGAGACGTCCTCGGTCTCCGGCAGGCGGCCCTTGGCGGCGATCTCCCACGGATAGCGCAGGTCGATCACCGTGGCGACGCCGAGCGAGCGGAAGCGCTCCAGATCGGTGGGGCCGGCGTCCGCGAGCTTGGCGAGGGAGTCCGAGCGGTAGAGGGTCTCCCACCGTACGGTTCCGCCGTCGGCGGTCGGATAGCCGCCCAGGTCACGGAAGTTGTGGAGTCGTTCGAAGGGTATGTGTCGTCTCACGGGGCCAATCTAGGGGGCCGGACCCGTAATGATCTAGGAACCCACCGCGGCCCAGAAGTGGCCGGTGATCCCGTCCAGGTACGCCCGGCCCTCGTCGCCCGTCGCGCCCGAAGCGCCCCAACTGCTGGTCGCGGCCATCCGGGCGTGGTACTCGCCGTGCAGCCGCTGAAGCGCGAACTCCACGGTCCGCCGGGGCAGCGGCAGCATCTTCGCCGCCGGTTTCACATAGGCCTGCCAGCGGGTGGTGGCGGCGTCCCGGAGCAGTTCGGCGAGGCGCTCGTCGCCGCCGGTCGCGGTGATCAGGGCGCGCGGTCCGAGCCCGAGGACCTCGGCGAGGGCGGCGGTCTGCCGTTCGGTGCCGCGCCAGCGGCCCTCGTCCTCCATCCGCTGGTACGCGTGGGCGGCGACGCCGACCCGCAGGGCGAGCTCCTCGGGGGCGAGGCCGCGCGCCATCCGGTGCTCGCGCAGGGTGGCGGGGGCGGCGATGAGCTCGGCGGGGGAGCACCACAGGACGCCCGCGAGGGCGGTGAGCTGCTGTTCGTCGGGGACGGCGCGGCCGCGCTCCCAGGCGACGACGGCGTCGGGGGTGACGAAGAGACCGTACTGCGCGCGCAGGCCGTAGGCGACGTGGTCGGGGGCCATGCCGAGGCCCTCGCGCAGGCGCCGTGCGGCGAGGGCGTTGAAGGGTGGGGAGGGTTGGTGCACCCGGCACACGGTAGGTGCGCAGGGTGACGGCTGGCTACGGTTCGTTCCCCCAACGTGCGAAGTCGTAGGAACGTGGGAACCGAGCGGTAACCCGGGGTGGTGGCGGCGAAGACGATCAGTGACCGCGGGCGGGGCCGTCGAGCCAGCGGTACTGGAGCTCGGGGCGCCCGATCTGTCCGTACTGCGGGGCCCGTACCGCCCGGCCCGCCGTCACCAGGTGCTCCAGGTAGCGGCGCGCGGTGATCCGCGAGATCCCGACGGCCGCGCCCGCCTCGGCGGCGGTGAGCCCGGCCGGGGTGGACCTCAGGGTACGGGTGACCGACTCCAGGGTCGGGGCGCTGAGACCCTTGGGGAGTGCGGCGGGGTGCGGGGCCCGGAGGGTGGCGAGGGCCCGGTCGACCTCCTCCTGCCCGGAGGCCTCGCCGGCCGTGGCCCGGAACTCGGCGTACCGGGCGAGCCGGTCGCGGAGGGTGGCGAAGGCGAAGGGCTTGAGGACGTACTGGACGACGCCGAGGGAGACGCCCTCGCGGACGATCGCCAGGTCGCGGGCGGAGGTCACGGCGATGACGTCGGCGGAGTGCCCGGCGGCGCGCAGGGAGCGCAGCAGCTGGAGGCCGTGACCGTCGGGCAGGTAGAGGTCGAGGAGGATCAGGTCGACGGGCGTCCGGTCGAGCAGCCGCACGGCGGCGGCCCGGGAGTGCGCGACCCCGACGACGGTGAAGCCCTCGACGCGACCCGCGTACAGGGCGTGGGCGTCGGCGGCGACGGGATCGTCCTCGACGACGAGCACCCGGAGGGGCGGCGGCGGAGCGCTGCTCACGGGGTCACCTCCTTCGCGCCATGGGGGGTGACGCCGGGGGCGGGGGCCGGGTCAGTCCCGGGGGCCCGGCCGGGGTCCGCGCCGGTGGCGGAGGCCGCGGATGGGCGGCCGCCGCCGTCCGTCCCGCCCGTACGCGCCGCCGCCAGGAGGGCCGCTTCCGGCAGCACCGTCGGCACGGCTGTCGGTTCCGGTAGCGGCAGGCGGGCGGTGAATTGGGCGCCGCCTTCCCTCGTGGACGTGATGTCGAGGGTGCCCGAGGCTCGGGTGACTGCCTGGCCCACCAGGGCCAGGCCCAGGCCTCGGCCCGGGCCTCGGGTGGTCCAGCCGCGGCCCAGGACGGCGTCGCGGTCGGCCGGGCGGACGCCGGGGCCCGTGTCGCCGACCCGCAGGAGCAGTTCGCCGTCGCCCGTGCGGGCCGCCACCGTGACCGTCACGCGCGCCTGTGGGGTGCCGCCCGCCGCCTCCACCGCGTTGTCGATGAGGTTGCCCAGGATCGTCACCAGGTCCCGGGCGGGCAGGGTCGCGGGCACGAGTCCGTCGTCGATGCGGCTGTCCTCGGTGAGGACGAGCTCGACGCCCCGCTCGTTGGCCTGCGCCGCCTTGCCGAGCAGCAGCGCCGCGAGCACCGGCTCGCCGACCGCGTCGACGACCCGGTCGGTGAGCGCCTGGGCCAGTTCGAGTTCCGCCGTCGCGAACTCCACCGCCTCTGCGACCCGGCCGAGTTCGATCAGCGACACGACCGTGTGCAGCCGGTTCGCCGCCTCGTGGGCCTGGGAGCGCAGCGCCTCCGTGAACCCCCGCTCGGAGTCCAGCTCGCCGGAGAGCGCCTGGAGTTCCGTACGGTCCCGGAGCGTGACGACCGTGCCGCGCCGCTCGCCGCCGACCACCGGCCGGGTGTTGACGACGAGGACCCGGTCGGCGGTCAGATGCGTCTCGTCGACGCGCGGCTCGGAGGACAGCAGGGCCCCGGTCAGCGGCGCGGGCAGTCCGAGCTCGGCGGCGGGGCGGCCGACGACGCCCTCGTCCAGGCCGAGCAGCTCCCGCGCCCCGTCGTTGATGAGCGCGATCCGCCGCCGCCCGTCGAGCATCACGAGCCCTTCGCGGACCGCGTGCAGCGCGGCCTCGTGGTAGTCGTGCATGCGGCTGAGTTCGGTGGCGTTCATGCCGTGGGTGTGCCGCCGCAGCCGGGCGTTGACCACGTACGTCCCCGCCCCGCCGAGGACCAGCGCCGCGCCCGCCATGCCGAGCAGGGCGACGACCTGTTCCCGTACCTGCTCGCTGATCTTGTCGATGGTGATGCCCGCGCTGACCAGCGCGACGACCCGGTCGCCGTCGAAGACCGGGGCCACCGTCCGTACGGAGGGGCCGAGCACGCCGAGATGGGTCTCGGTGTACGTGCGGCCCGCCCGCGCCTGCTCGATGTGGCCGAGGTACGTCCGGCCGATCTGTTCGGGCTCGGGGTGGGTCCAGCGGGTGCCGTCCGGCGCCATGATCACCACGAAGGCCACCCCGGCGTGCCGGCGCAGCGACTCGGCGTACGGCTGGAGGAGCGCGGACGGCTCGTCGGAGCGGGCCGCCGCGACGACGGACGGGGAGTCGGCGACGGCGGCGGCGGTCGCGGTGGCCTGGCGCCGCGCCGTCTCCTCGGCCTGCGCCCGGTCGGTGACGTACGCGAAGACCGCGCATCCCGCCACGACGACGGCCACCAGCACGACCTGCATGGCGAAGAGCTGGCCGGCCAGGCTGCGGGGTCGGGGGAGGGGGAGGCGCATGCGGGTAAGTGTGCACGGCGGAGCGTGCGGCGGCGCAACGCGTTCCCGAATCGTTTCGTCCCCACGCACCCGCCCCCGGGTCGCTTCGGCCGTGAACGAAACGTACGTAAGCGTGACCCCGGTCACAGGCTGATGGATAGTCGCGGAGTCCACCGGGACGTGGACACCCATCAGCACGAGGAGGACCCCGTGGCCGCACGCCGGGACCGTACCCACTATCTGTATCTGGCCGTCATCGGAGCCGTACTGCTCGGCATCGCGGTCGGCTTCCTGGCCCCCGGCGTCGCCGTCGAGCTCAAGCCGCTGGGCACCGGCTTCGTCAACCTGATCAAGATGATGATCTCGCCGATCATCTTCTGCACGATCGTCCTCGGCGTCGGATCGGTCCGCAAGGCCGCGAAGGTCGGCGCCGTCGGCGGTCTCGCCCTCGGCTACTTCCTCCTCATGTCGACCGTCGCCCTCGCGATCGGTCTCGTCGTCGGCAACATCCTGGAGCCCGGCTCCGGGCTGCACCTCACCAAGGAACTGGCCGAGGCCGGGGCCAAGCAGGCGGAGGGGGCGAGCGAGTCCACGCCGGACTTCCTGCTCGGGATCATCCCCACCACCATCGTCTCCGCGTTCACCGAGGGCGAGGTCCTCCAGACCCTGCTCGTCGCACTGCTCGCCGGCTTCGCGCTCCAGGCCATGGGTTCGGCGGGCGAACCGGTGCTGCGCGGGATCGGGCACATCCAGCGGCTCGTCTTCCGCATCCTCGCCATGATCATGTGGGCGGCCCCGGTCGGCGCCTTCGGCGCGATCGCGGCCGTCGTCGGCGCGACCGGCGCCGCCGCGCTCAAGTCGCTCGCCGTCATCATGATCGGCTTCTACCTGACCTGTGCGATCTTCGTCTTCGTCGTGCTCGGGACGATCCTGCGGCTGGTCGCCGGGATCAACATCTGGACCCTGCTGAAGTACCTGGGCCGCGAGTTCCTGCTGATCCTCTCCACCTCATCCTCCGAGTCGGCGCTGCCCCGGCTCATCGCGAAGATGGAGCACCTCGGCGTCAGCAAGCCGGTCGTCGGCATCACCGTGCCGACCGGCTACTCCTTCAACCTCGACGGCACCGCGATCTACCTCACGATGGCCTCGCTGTTCGTCGCCGAGGCGATGGGGGACCCGCTGTCGGTCGGCGAGCAGATCTCGCTCCTCGTCTTCATGATCATCGCCTCGAAGGGCGCGGCGGGCGTCACCGGCGCCGGGCTCGCCACCCTCGCGGGTGGCCTCCAGTCGCACCGGCCCGAGCTGGTCGACGGGGTGGGCCTGATCGTCGGCATCGACCGCTTCATGAGCGAGGCGCGCGCCCTCACCAACTTCGCGGGGAACGCGGTCGCGACGGTGCTCGTCGGCACGTGGACGAAGGAGATCGACAAGGAGCGGGTGGCGGAGGTGCTCGCGGGGCGGGTGCCGTTCGACGAGACGACGCTGGTCGACGACCACGGGGCGGCGGTGCCGGAGCAGCGGGCGGAGGACGGGGAGGAGAAGGCGCGGGCCGGGGTCTGATCGGGGTGGGGTTGCGCGGGGCCTGTCCCCGCCCCGCGCCGGCGTCTGACCGGGGCGCCTGTTCCCCGCCCCGCGCCGGGGTCTGACCGGGGTGCGGCTGCGCCACGCGTCGGCGGCTGCCTGGAGGCCGCTGCGCGGGGCCTTCTCCCCGCCCCGCCCCTTCCCGAACTGGGGCTCCGCCCCAGGCCCCGCGCCTCAAACGCCGGCGGGGCTGGATTTTCCAGCCCGCCCGGCGTTTGAGGGCACGGCCGCAGGCCGTACGGGGGCGGGCGCAAAGGCCCGCGCCTCAATCGTCGGCGGGGCTGGATTTCAGCCCGCCCGGCGTTTGAGGGCGCGGCCGTAGGCCGTACGGGGTCTGGGGGCTTGCCCCCAGTTCGGGAAGGGGCGGAGCCCCAGGAAAGGCCCCGCCCCGCGGCCCCAGGCTCACGTCCCGTTCAGCTCCGCGATCTCCATCTCCGTCAAGCGCAGCGCCCCCGCCTCCGCCGAGTCTCTGATCGATTCCGGTCTGCTCGCGCCCGGGATCGGGAGGACGGTGGCCGAGCGGGTGAGGAGCCAGGCGAGGGCGACGCGCTGGGGGCTGACGCCGTGGGTGCGGGCCACTCGGTGGAAGGCGCCGAACTCGGGGTCCGCCGCCAGGGTCGACGCCCCGTCCAGGGAGCTGCGGGCGATGCCGCCGAGGGGGCTCCACGGCAGGAACGCCAGGCCGAGTTCGGCGCAGAGCCGCAGTTCGGGCTCGGAGCCGCGGTCGGCGGGGGAGTAGCGGTTCTGGACGGAGACGAGGCGCTCGCCGAGGATCTCCCGGGCGAGCCGGATCCGGTCGGTGTCGACGTTCGAGATCCCGGCCAGCCGGATCGTGCCGGCGTCCAGCAACTCCCGTATCGCGCCGAGGGATTCGGCGTAGGGGACGGCCGGGTCGGGCTTGTGGAGCTGGTACAGCCCGATCGCGTCGACGCCGAGCCGCCGGGCCGAGGCCTCGGCCGCGCGCCGCAGGTGTTCGGGCCGTCCGTCGACCGTCCAGCCGCCGTCGGCGGTGCGGCCGCGGCCGCCCTTCGTCGCCACCAGGACGTCCTCGGTCCGGCCGCGACCCCCGTACGCGGCCAGGGCCCGTGCCACGAGCAGTTCGTTGGCGCCGGGTTCGCCGCCCGGCGGGTGGTAGGAGTCCGCGGTGTCGAGCAGCGTGACGCCCGCGTCGAGCGCGGCGTGGACGGTGGCGAGGGCGCGGGCCTCGTCGGGGTGTCCCTCGATGGAGAGCGGCATGGCGCCGAGTCCGATCGCGCCGACGCGTACGTCTCCCAGTGCGCGCTGTCGCATCAGTTCGTTCCCAGCGTCTCGGAGAGGGCCTGGGGCAGCCATGCGGTGGAATCGCGGAAGGTGAATCCGAGTTCTGTGGCGCGGGAGTTGTCCATGGCGTAGGAGCGGGCGAAGGAGAACGGCGAGACTTCGCCGACCTCGACCTTCTGGAATACGGTCCGGCCGCCCGCGAGGCGCTCGATCTCGGCGCAGATGTCGGCGGTGGTGAGGGCGCCGTGGGAATGCGCGTTGACCGGTCCGGTGAAGGAGTTCTCGGCCGCCCATGCCAGGAATGCGGCGATCTCCTCGACGTACACATAGGTGGCGGGGTGGTTCTCCGCCGGTACGGCGATCGGCTCGCCCGCCCGGATGCGGTCGGCGTAGTGGCCGATCCGGCCGGTGAAGTCGTCGGCGCCGCCGAGCACGTGGGCGACCCGGACCGCTGTGTACGGGAAGGCGGGCGCGGCCGCGAAGACCGCCTCGGCCTGCCGCTTTCCCTCCCCGTAGTGCGTTTCGAGGAATTCGGGGTCGGCCCAGGGAAGGCCGGGGTCGACGGTGACGGTCCGCGGATCGACGGCGTCCTCCCGAAGCGGCGTGGCGGAATGCTGGAATTCGTAGATCTCCACCGTCGAGGTCATCACATAGCGGCGGGTGCGCGGTCCGAGAACGCGGCGCGCGATCGCGGCTTGCACGGGGGTGTAGCAGACCTGGTCGATCACCACGTCGAAGGTCCGGTCGCCCAGTGCGCTTTCCAGTGCGTTCTCGTCGTTCCGGTCGGCGATCAGATGGGTCACGCCTTCCGGAACGCCGGAGGAACCGCGGTTGAGCATCGTCACGTCGTGTCCGGATTCCAGCAGACGGAGTGTCAGCCGCTTTCCGAAATAGCGGTTTCCGCCGATGATCAGGATGTCCATGTCTCCAGTGTTACGTTGGGCGCTCGTCCGTTGAAGGGGGAGACATGGGAGTGTCGGTCGTCGCGCCGAAAGAACCACGGCCGTCGGGTCCTCGCGCCGACGAAACGTCGGTGGGCGCCTTCGACCCCATCGACCGGCAGATCCTGGACCTCCTCCAGACCGACGGCCGGATCAAGCTGAGCGAGCTGGGCCGCCGGGTCCGGCTGAGCCCCGCGGCGGTCACCGAGCGGGTGCGCCGGCTGGAGGCCTGCGGCGCGGTCACCGGTTACGGCGCCCATGTCTCCGCGGCCCGGCTCGGCTACGGCATCCGGGCCTTCATCCGGGTGAACCCGCACGGCGGCTACACGCTGAAGCATCCGAGGACGCTGGAGCTGACGGCGCGGCCCGAGGTCCTCGAGGTGCATCACGTGGTGGGCGAGGACTGCTGGATCCTCAAGGTGGCCGTCACGGACACCGTCCACCTCGAAGAGGTCCTGGAGCAGACCTCGGCCCTCGGCCGGACGACGACGTCGATCGTGCTCTCCTCCCCGGTGGAGCGGAAGCCGCTGCTGCCGCCCGGTGGGACGCCCTTGCCTTGACGTCGGCGTCAAGCCGTACGGTCGGGGACATGCGCATCGGAGAGCTGGCCGAGCGGGCCGGGACCACCACGCGGACCCTGCGGTACTACGAGTCCCGTGGTCTCCTGACCGCCCGGCGCACGGAGCAGGGCCACCGCACGTACGACGAGGCCGACCTGCGGCTCCTCCAGCAGATCAGGACCCTGCAGGACTTCGGGTTCGAGCTGGAGGAGACGCGGCCGTTCGTCGACTGTCTGCGCGCGGGGCATCCGGCCGGGGACTCCTGTCCCGCGTCGATCGCCGTCTACCGGCGGAAGGTCGCTGAGCTGGACGGTCTGATCGAACAGCTCCGTGCGGTGCGCGCCCAGGTGGGCGCCCAGCTGCTGCGGGCCGAGGCGGAGCTGCCGCACGGCCCGGAGCCCCGGTGCGAGCTCGATGCGCAGTGGGAGACGGAGACGGAGACGGAGAGGGGACGGGAATGACGACGTACGCGGAGGGCGTGGCCGAGGTCACGGACGGGGACTTCGAGGCGGAGGTGCTGGGGTCCGGGCTGCCGGTCCTGGTGAAGTTCACCGCGGAGTGGTGCGGGCCGTGCCGTCAGCTGAAGCCGGTGCTCGGTGCGATCGCCGCGGAGGAGGCGGAGCGGCTCCGGGTCGTCGAGATCGACGTGGACCGCAATCCGGAGACCACCCTGCGGTACGGGGTGCTGGCGACTCCGACGATGCTGGTGTTCCGGGCGGGGGAGCCGGTGAAGTCCCTGGTGGGCGCCCGGCCGAAGCGCCGTCTCCTGGAGGAGCTGGCGGACGTGCTGGGCTGACGGGCGGGGGGCCGGGACTTCCGCAGGGCATACAGAAATGCCCCGACTACAATTGACAGTCGGGGCATTTCTTCGCGTATATTGAGAGATTCCGTGTCCGGAGAATTCACGGGCACAGAGAAGTTCACTAAACGCACTGTATCGCGCCGGGAGTCGAATTGTCAACCGAGGAATTTCGGAACGAGCAGCAATTCATCACCGATCTCTACGCACGACTCGACGATCTGCGGACCGAGGCCGAGGCGGCCGTCGAGCGTGCCCTGCGGACCCCCGGGGTCGGCAGCAACCAGGGCAGACTCGAACGGGACGTGCTGGTCGCCGAGCAGTCAGGACTGCTCTCCGCCCTCAACGCGGGAGAGAGCGGACTCTGTTTCGGGCGGCTCGTCTTCAAGGACGGACGCGACCACCACATCGGCCGGCTGGGCATCCGCGAGGACGACCCGAACCGCACCCCGCTCGTCGTCGACTGGCGCGCCGAGATCGCCCGCCCCTTCTACCTCGCCACCGGGTACGAGCCCATGGGCCTCTCCCGCCGCCGGCACATCAGCACCCTCGGCCGCACCGTCACCGCGCTCCACGACGAGGTGCTCGACCTCGCCGACGCCACCCGCACCGGGCACGAGAGCCGCGACGCCGACGAGGTGCTGCTCGCCGCGCTCGACGCGGCCCGCACCGGCCGGATGCACGACATCGTGCAGACCATCCAGGCCGAGCAGGACGCCATCATCCGCTCCCCGCACCGCGGAGTCCTCGTCGTCGAGGGCGGCCCCGGCACCGGCAAGACGGCCGTCGCCCTGCACCGGGCCGCCTACCTCCTCTACGCCCACCGCGAGCAGCTCGCCAAGCGGGCCGTCCTGATCGTCGGCCCCAACCCGGCCTTCCTCGGCTACATCGGCAACGTCCTGCCGTCCCTCGGCGAGACCGGCGTGCTCCTCGCCACCCCCGCCGAACTGTTCCCCGGCGTCCGCGCCACCGGCACCGACACCGCCCGCGCCGCCGCGGTGAAGGGCTCCGCCGCCATGGCGGACGCGCTCGCCGCCGCCGTACGGGACCGCCAGCAGGTCCCCGAGCGCGGCGAGCCGCTGATCGTCCCGCACGAGGACGGCGACCTGGTCATCGACTGGGACATGGCCCTGGAGGCCCGGCACAAGGCCCGCGAGACCGCCCTCCCGCACAACCTGGCCCGCCCCTACTTCGTCTTCCGGATCCTCGACGCGCTCGCCGAGCAGCTCGCCGACCGGATCGGCGCCGACCCCTACGGCGGCCCCAACTTCCTCGGTCCCGACGACATCGCGCTGCTCGCCAAGGGCATCGCCGGCAACCCCGAGGTGTACGCGGCGATCGACACCCTCTGGCCCGCGCTCACCCCGCAGGACTTCCTCGCCGACTACCTGGCCGAGCCCACCCACCTCACCGACGAGGACGCCCGGGCGATCCGCCGCGACGGCGGAGCCTGGACCCCCGCCGACGTACCGCTGCTCGACGAGGCCGCCGAACTCCTCGGCGAGGACGACTCGGCCGCCCGCGCCGCCGAGGAGGCCGAACGACAGAAGCAGATCCAGTACGCGCAGGGCGTCCTCGACGTCTCCTACGCCTCGCGCACCTACGAGTTCGAGGACAAGGAGGAGCAGGACAAGGACGCCTCCGAGGTCCTCTCCGCCCACGACATCATCGACGCCGAGCGCTTCGCCGAACGCCACGAGGAGGCCGACCACCGCACGGCCGCCGAGCGCGCCGCCGCCGACCGCACCTGGGCCTTCGGGCACATCATCGTCGACGAGGCGCAGGAGCTCTCCGCGATGGCGTGGCGGCTGCTCATGCGCCGCAGCCCCAGCCGCTCGATGACCCTGGTCGGAGACCCGGCCCAGACCGGCGATCCGGCCGGCGTCGGCGCCTGGGAGCGGATCCTCGCCCCGTACGTGGAGGACCGCTGGGAGCTGGTGCGGCTCGGCGTCAACTACCGGACGCCCGCCGAGATCATGGCGGTGGCGGCCGAGGTGCGACGGGCCGACGACCCCGGGTTCGAGCCGCCGAGCTCGGTGCGCTCCACCGGGGTGGAGCCCTGGGACCGGACGGTCGACGACCCGGTGAAGGAGGCCGCCGACGCGGTCGCGACCGAGCGCCGCGAGGAGGGCCGGATCGCCGTGATCGCGCCGCAGGAGCTGCACCCGGGTCTGGTCGCGGCCCTGCCCGACGCCGCCTACGGCCCGGCCCCCGACCTCACCCGGCCGGTGGTGCTGCTCGACCCCCGGCAGGCCAAGGGCCTGGAGTTCGACACCGTCCTGGTCGTCGACCCGGAGGGCATCGTCGCCGGCGCCGCGCACGGCACCAACGACCTGTACGTGGCGCTGACCCGGGCGACCCAGCGGCTCGGGATCATCCGCTCCGCAGCCCGCAGGTGAAGAGCCGTGCGCCGTCCTGATACCCGGTGACCTCGAACTCCCCGGCCGCGCGCCCGGATTCCACTCGGAGCAGGCAGGGGCCGCCGTCGAACTCGGCGTACCGGTCGAAGACGATCCGCAGGGCCGACGGCAGACAGGGGCGGGGCCAGGCGGCGGCGGAGGCGGCCTGCCGGGCCGCCTCCAGGAAGAGCATTCCCGGTATGTGGTCGTTGGGGCGCTGGAAGAGCTGGGGGTGGCCGGTGTCGACCACCAGCTTCCACACCCCCTCCCGCCCGCCGGGGGCGAGGAGGACGTCCTCGGTCCTGGCCCGGCCGGTGAGCGGTGCGGGCGCCCGCCGGACCCGGGGCCCGGGGCGTACGGCGCCGGCCTCGACATGCCCGCCGCGCAGTCTGCGGTAGGCGGCGGGGCCGACGAAGCGGGCGCGGGCGCCGCCGGTCGCGACCGCGCGCGCCCCGCGCCGTACGATCCAGTCCACCCGGGTGTCGGACAACTGGTCGCCGCGCCGGAGGAGTTCGGCGAAGCGGACCTCTATGTCCGCCCCCTCGCCGGTGACGGTGAGGCCCGCCGGGTCACAGGCGAGGGAGATCTCGCCCAGCAGGATGTGCCGGGACAGCGGCAGTCCGTGGGCGTCGTGGAGCAGGGCCATCGTGGACTGCCGCAGCGTCTCGACCAGCAGCAGCGGGTCGTGGCACCGTTCCGCGCCCCGGCGGACCGGGGTGAAGAACGGGTGGTCGGCGGGCCAGGCGGCCCGCACCGCGAAGCGGTCCTTCCCGTCGAGCGGCCGCCACTCGACGGGGAAGGTGTCCTCGCTGCGCACCCGGTGGCAGAGCTCCGGGGACAGGCGTCGTTCCACGGTGTCCCGCATGATGTCCCCGCCCGTCCGGCCCGTCGGCTTGGTGTGGAGAGCGAAGATATCCGAACGGTGCGCGGGCTGCCCGAACAGGTGAACGGTGAACTGATTCGGCGTCACTTATCGGACAGGTAAAGACCTTTATCGAGCCTCGGGGCTCACGCGGGCCGCAGCCAGACCGTCGCGAGCGGCGGCAGCGTCATCCGGATGCTGGCCGAACGCCCGTGGTGCGGCACCGACTCCGTCTTCAGCGGATCGCGCCCCACCACGTCCCCGCCGCCGTACCGGCCGGCGTCCGTGTTCAGCACCTCCGCCCAGGCGACCACCTGGTCCGGCACGCCGAGCCGGTAGTCGTGCCGGACGACCGGCGAGAAGTTCGAGACGGCGAGCAGCGGCGAGCCGAAGGCGTCGAAGCGCAGGAACGCGAAGACGTTGTCCTCCGCCGCGTCCCCCACCACCCACTGGAACCCCTCCGGGGCGGTGTCCCGCTCCCAGAGCGAGGGCGTCGCCGCGTAGACCGTGTTCAGGTCCCGGACGAGATCCCGCACGCCCCGGTGGTCCGGCTCCGCGCCGTACGCCGGGTCCAGCAGCCACCAGTCCGGCCCGTGGTCCGCCGACCACTCCGCGCCCTGCGCGAACTCCTGCCCCATGTAGAGCAGTTGCTTGCCCGGATGGGCCCACATGAAGCCCAGGTAGGCGCGGTGGTTGGCCCGCTGCTGCCACCAGTCGCCCGGCATCTTCGACACCAGGGACCGCTTGCCGTGCACGACCTCGTCGTGGGAGATCGGCAGGATGTAGTTCTCGCTGTACGCGTACACCATCGAGAAGGTCATCTCGTGGTGGTGGTACTTCCGGTGCACCGGCTCCTTCTGCATGTACTCCAGCGAGTCGTGCATCCAGCCCATGTTCCACTTCATGCCGAAGCCCAGACCACCGAAGCCGCCCGCTCCCACCTGGTCGGTCGGCCGCGTCACCCCGTCCCAGGCGGTCGACTCCTCGGCGAAGGTGACGACGCCGGGGCAGCGGCGGTAGACGGTGGCGTTCATCTCCTGGAGGAAGCGCACCGCGTCCAGGTTCTCCCGACCGCCGAACTCGTTCGGCAGCCACTCGCCGTGCTCCCGCGAGTAGTCGAGGTAGAGCATCGAGGCCACCGCGTCCACCCGCAGACCGTCGATGTGGAACTCCTGGCACCAGTACACCGCGTTGGCCACCAGGAAGTTCCGCACCTCCTTGCGGCCGTAGTCGAACTCCAGGGTGCCCCAGTCGGGATGGTGCGAGCGGCGCGGGTCCTCGTGCTCGTACAGCGGGCGCCCGTCGAACTCGGCCAGCGCCCAGTCGTCCTTCGGGAAGTGCGCCGGCACCCAGTCCATCAGGACGCCGATCCCCGCCCGGTGCAGCGCGTCCACCAGGAAGCGGAAGTCGTCGGGGGTGCCCATGCGGGCCGTCGGCGCGTAGAAGCCGGTGACCTGGTAGCCCCAGGAGCCGCCGAAGGGGTGCTCGGTGACCGGCATCAGCTCCACGTGCGTGAAGCCGAGGTCGCGGACGTACGCGGGGAGCTGCTCGGCGAGCTGACGGTAGGTCAGTCCGGGGCGCCAGGAGGGCAGGTGGACCTCGTAGACGGAGATCGGCGCCTCGTGCGGCGGGCGGTCCCCGCGCCGCCGCATCCACTCCGCGTCGTCCCACGTGTAGTGCGAGGCGGTGACGATCGACGCGGTGTTCGGCGGGCATTCCGTGCGGCGGGCCATCGGGTCCGCGCGGACCGTGTGCGTGCCGTCGGGCCGGGTGATGTCGTACTTGTAGAGCGCGCCCTCGCCGATGCCCGGCACGAACAGCTCCCACACGCCCGTCGAACCCAGCGAGCGCATCGGCAGGCCCGTGCCGTCCCAGTGCGTGAAGTCACCGGTGACCCGGACGCCGCGGGCGTTCGGCGCCCAGACCGCGAAGCGGGTGCCGGTGACGCCGTCGTGCGTCATGACGTGCGAGCCGAGCGCCGTCCACAGCTCCTCGTGCCGGCCCTCGCCGATCAGGTGCAGGTCGAGGTCGCCGAGCGACGGCAGGAAGCGGTACGGGTCGTGGAGGGCGAGCTCGTCGGAGGCGTCGTCGCCGTACCGCACGCGCAGCTCGTACGCCGGGACCTTGCGCAGGAGGGGGAGCAGCCCGGAGAAGATCCCGTCGCCCTCGTGGCGGAGCGGGACCCGCTTGCCCTTGGTGACGACCGTCACCTCCTTCGCCCACGGGCGCAGCACCCGGACCGCGACGCCGCCCCGGACCGGATGCGCGCCGAGCACCCCGTGCGGATCGTGGTGCTCCCCGGCGAGCAGCCGGGCCCGGTCGCCCGGATCGATCGGTGGCGCGGTCCTGGGCGCCTTCGGGGCCTTGGGCGCCCGGGGCTTCGTGGTGGCCTTCTCGGCCTGCGCGGCCTTGGGGGCCTTGCTGCTGCGGGCCGTCTTGCCTACGGGGCGGGCGGTCACCGGGGTGCCTCCTGGGGGTACGGGGGTATGTGTGGCCAACGGTGCGAAAAGCACCCGAGAAACTCGGCCGAACGGGGGTTCCCCCCGGTCCGGACCCTCCGCCCGGCTGGGCGGAGGAGCCTGGGGCGGGGGGTGGTGGTCATGGGCTGGTGGAGAGGCGTTGGATGGCGGACATGGGGACCGGGAGCCAGTCCGGGCGGTGGCGGGCCTCGTACACGACCTCGTACACCGCCTTGTCGGTCTCGTAGGCCCGCAGCAGCGCCGGGTCCGCACGGGGATCCGTGCCCGCCGCCTCCGCGTACCCGGTGCAGAACGCCGCCCGGCACCGCGCCGCCCAGTCCGCGTTCCACGGGCGGTGGGTGCGGGCCGCGTAGTCGAAGGAGCGGAGCATCCCGGCGACGTCGCGGACCGTGGGCTGCGGGCTGCGCCGTTCGTCGAGCGGCTTCGCCGGCTCGCCCTCGAAGTCGATGACGGCCCAGCCCCCGTCGGAGCCCCGCAGGGTCTGGCCGAGGTGCAGGTCGCCGTGGATGCGCTGGACCACCCCGTCACCGGTCGTGCCGCTCGCCGCCGCGAAGACGGCGCGGAGCCCCGGCACGTACGGCAGCAGCGCCGGAACCGCCTGCGCCGCCGCGTGCAGCCGGTGGTCCATCGCCGCTGCGAGCCGCTC
The DNA here is from genome assembly GCF_008639165.1 of Streptomyces venezuelae ATCC 10712. Taxonomy (NCBI): domain Bacteria; kingdom Bacillati; phylum Actinomycetota; class Actinomycetes; order Kitasatosporales; family Streptomycetaceae; genus Streptomyces; species Streptomyces venezuelae. The sequence goes on from NZ_CP029197.1 coordinate 5,485,729, forward strand.
GGTCTCGACGCGGCCGAGCCGGCGGGTCGGCAGGGCCGAGGCCAGGGCCAGGTGCACCTCGGCCGTGGCCCGGCCGAGCGCCCGGGCCTCGGCGGTGAACTCGCGTCCGTCGGCGAGCGCGTCGAGCGCGAGCCGCCATCCGTCCCGGGAGTCCCGGAGGTACGGCTGGAGGACGCCGAGGGTCGAGGCCCCCGACTCGAACCAGGCGACCGGGGCGGGGACCCGGGCGCAGCCGGCGCCCGCGAGGGCGAGCGGCAGCTCCAGGTCGGGGTTGGCCCCGGGACTGACCCGGCGGAAGATCTTGAGGATGAACGAATCTCCATAGACGAGCGAGGAGTTGGACTGCTCCGCGTCGAGCATGCGGGGGGCCAGGGCCGGTGGCAGTGACGTGGTCGCGTGGAAGCGCAGGGGGCCCGTTCGGCCCGGGGTGCGCAGTCGCTCGTAGAGGAGGCCGGCGAGCCGCGGGTCGCGCAGCCCTTCGTACACGGCGCGTCCGGCGAGCGGCCCCTGCCGGATCCGCCCGATCAGGGCGGGGGCGAGGCGGGGCGGGAGCTGGGGCCGTACGCCCAGGACCAGTTGGTAGCAGTCGGCGGGCGTGCCGGCCGGACGGCTGGGTTGCTCGACCCGTACGAGCAGATGGAGGAGACCGGGTCCCGCGCCGTCCAGGGGCAGCAGCTCGGTGGCCGCGTCCAGCGTGAATCCGGTGACCCGGCGGCCCTTGCCCGCGAACCAGCGCTGCCGTGGCAGCCATTCGTGGAGCAGGGGGGCGAGGGACGGAAGGAGGGCGTCCGGGGCCCGGGTGGTGGATGCGGTCTCCGGCATGGCATCGCGTCCTTTCCCCGGGGTGCGCAATGGACTGTCGTATGCGTTCAAATGCGCAGAGTGTCCCGGATGGCGGCTGGGGCTGTCCGGATGTGCGGGACGTGTCGGAGGGGGAAGATCCGTATGGGCCCGGCAAGAAGGCCCGGATGGACCTGAATCGTGCTGTGGAACGTGTGTGGGTCACAGTGCCCAGAGTGGGACGGGAGGAAACCGTCCCACCCCGGACGTATCCGAACTGACCGGCGGTCAGCCCTTCTTGAGACGGAACCAGTAGAAACCGTGTCCCGCAAGGGTCAGGAGGTAGGGGAGCTGGCCGATGGCCGGGAACGTCACCCCGCCGATCAGCTCCACCGGCTGGGTGCCGTCGAAGCGACGCAGGTCGAGTTCGGTCGGCTGCGCGAACCGCGAGAAGTTGTTCACGCAGAGGACGAGATCGTCGCCATCCTCACGGAGGAAGGCGAGCACCGCCGGGTTGGACGCCGGGAGTTCGGTGTACGTGCCCGTCCCGAACGCCCGGTTCTGCTTGCGGATCTCGATCATCCGCTTCGTCCAGTGGAGGAGCGAGGAGGGGGACGCCATGCCAGCCTCGACGTTGGTCACCTGGTAGCCGTGGACGGGGTCCATGATGGCCGGCAGGTAGAGCCGCCCCGGGTCGCAGGAGGAGAAGCCCGCGTTGCGGTCGGGGGTCCACTGCATCGGGGTGCGGACGCCGTCCCGGTCACCGAGCCAGATGTTGTCGCCCATGCCGATCTCGTCGCCGTAGTAGAGCACCGGCGAGCCCGGCAGCGAGAAGAGCAGGGCGGTGAACAGCTCCATCTGCTTGCGGTCGTTGTCGAGGAGCGGGGCGAGGCGGCGCCGGATGCCGATGTTGGCCCGCATGCGCGGGTCCTTGGCGTACTCGGCGTACATGTAGTCGCGCTCTTCGTCGGTGACCATTTCGAGGGTGAGCTCGTCGTGGTTGCGCAGGAAGATGCCCCACTGGCAGCCGGAGGGGATCTCCGGGGTCTTCGCCAGGATTTCCGAGACCGGGTAGCGCGACTCGCGCCGGACGGCCATGAAGATCCGTGGCATGACCGGGAAGTGGAAGGCCATGTGGCACTCGTCGCCGCCGGAGCGGAAGTCGCCGAAGTAGTCGACGACGTCCTCCGGCCACTGGTTGGCCTCGGCGAGGAGCACCGTGTCCGGGTAGTGGTCGTCGATCTCCTTGCGGACCCGCTTGAGGAAGGCGTGGGTCGCGGGGAGGTTCTCGCAGTTGGTGCCCTCCTGCTGGTACAGGTACGGCACCGCGTCGAGCCGGAAGCCGTCGATCCCCAGGTCGAGCCAGAACTTCAGCGCGGACAGGATCTCCTCCTGCACGGCCGGGTTCTCGTAGTTGAGGTCGGGCTGGTGCGAGAAGAACCGGTGCCAGTAGTACTGCTTGCGGACCGGGTCGAAGGTCCAGTTCGAGGACTCGGTGTCGACGAAGATGATCCGCGCGTCCGCGTACTGCTTGTCGTCGTCGGCCCAGACGTAGTAGTCGCCGTACGGGCCCTCCGGGTCGCGCCGCGACTCCTGGAACCACTCGTGCTGGTCGCTCGTGTGGTTCATGACGAAGTCGATGACCACGCGCATCCCGCGCTGGTGGGCCGCGTCGACGAACTCGACGAAGTCCGCCAGGTCGCCGAACTCGGGCAGCACCGACGTGTAGTCGGCGACGTCGTAGCCGCCGTCCCGCAGGGGGGACTTGAAGAACGGCGGCAGCCAGAGGCAGTCCACGCCAAGCCACTGGAGGTAGTCCAGTTTGGACGTGATGCCCTTCAGGTCGCCGACGCCGTCCCCGTTGCTGTCCTGGAAGGACCGGACGAGGACCTCGTAGAAGACGGCCCGCTTGAACCAGTCGGGATCAAGGTCCTTGGCGGGAGTGTCCTCGAAGGTGTCGGGGACGGGCTCGTTGACAGTCATGATGTGGGTGACCCTCCGGTCTGCGGGGACGGTCGCAGGACGAGGACGTGCGCGGGTGTGACACCCGGCTCCAGACGCACGTAGCTGGCCCTGCCCCAGTGATAGGTCTCGCCGGTGAGCTCGTCGCGCACCGGCACGGTCTCGTGCCAGTCGAGGCCGAGTTCCGGCATGTCCAACGAGAGCGTCGCCTCCTGGGTGTGGTGCGGGTCGAGGTTGACGACCACCAGAACGGTGTTCGAACCCGAACGCTTGCTGTACGCGATCACCTGCGGGTTGTCGGTGTCATGGAACGACAGGTTCCGCAGCCGGCGCAGGGCCGGGTGCCGGCGCCTGATCCGGTTCAGGGCGGTGATCAGCGGAGTGATCGTGGTACCGGCCCGCTCCGCCGACTCCCAGTCACGCGGCCGCAGTTGGTACTTCTCCGAGTCCAGGTACTCCTCGCTGCCGTCCCGCAGCGGGGTGTTCTCGCACAGCTCGTACCCGGCGTACATGCCCCAGGAGGGCGACAGCGTCGCCGCGAGCACGGCCCGCACCTCGAACGCGGGCCGGCCGCCCTCCTGGAGGTAGGCGTGCAGGATGTCCGGGGTGTTCACGAAGAAGTTCGGCCGCATCTGCGCCGCCGTCTCGCCGGACAGCTCCGTCAGGTACTCGGTGAGCTCCTCCTTGGTGTTCCGCCAGGTGAAGTACGTGTACGACTGCTGGAAGCCGATCGCGCCGAGCGTCCGCATCATCGCCGGCCGGGTGAAGGCCTCCGCCAGGAAGATCACGTCCGGGTCGGCCCGGTTGATCTCGCCGATCACCCGCTCCCAGAACACCACCGGCTTCGTGTGCGGGTTGTCCACCCGGAAGATCCGCACCCCGTGGTCCATCCAGTGCCGCAGCACCCGCACGGTCTCCGCGACGATCCCGTCCATGTCCACGTCGAACGCGATCGGGTAGATGTCCTGGTACTTCTTCGGCGGGTTCTCCGCGTACGCGATCGAGCCGTCCGGCCGGTGGTGGAACCACTCCGGGTGCTTCTCCACCCACGGATGGTCCGGCGAGCACTGGAGCGCGAAGTCCAGGGCGATCTCCAGCCGCAGCTCCCGGGCCCGCGCCACGAAGGCGTCGAAGTCCTCGAAGGTGCCCAGGTCGGGGTGGAGCGCGTCGTGCCCGCCCTCCGGAGAGCCGATCGCCCACGGCACGCCGACGTCGTGCGGCGCGGCGGAGAGGGAGTTGTTCGGGCCCTTGCGGTGGGTCTCGCCGATCGGGTGCACCGGCGGCAGGTAGACCACGTCGAAGCCCATCGCCGCCACCGCGGGCAGTCGCTCGGCGGCGGTGCGGAAGTTCCCCGGGATCGTACGGCCCTTCACCTTCCGCACCCCCTCGGAGCGCGGGAAGAACTCGTACCAGGAGCCGAACAGGGCCCGCTCGCGCTCCACCTGCAGCGGCAACGCCGGGGAGGCGGAGAGGAGTTCGCGCAGCGGATGCCGGTCGAGGGACTCCACCACCCTCGGGTTGAGCGCCGCCGCGAGCCGCACCGCGGCCGGACGGGACACGTCACGCAGCGCGTCCGCGGCGGCCAGCACCGCCTCCCGGCCGCCGCCCTTCTTCGGGACGCCCTTCGCGGCCCGCTCGTGCAGCTCGGCGCCCTCGGCGAGGACGAGCTCCGAGTCGATCCCGGCCGGGATCTTGATCCTCGCCGTGTGGCGCCAGGTCGCCACCGGGTCGCTCCACGCCTCGACGGTGTACGTCCAGAGGCCCTCCGCGTCCGGCGTGACCTCGGCCCCCCACCGGTCGGTACCGGGGGCGAGTTCGCGCATCGGGGTCCAGGGTCCGGGCCGGCCCGAGGGGCCGCGCAGCACGACATTGGCGGCGACCGCGTCGTGGCCCTCGCGGAAGACGGTCGCCGTCACCTCGAAGGTCTCTCCGGCCACCGCCTTCGCGGGGCGGCGGCCGCAGTCGACCAGCGGGCGTACGTCCAGTACGGGAATGCGTCCCATGAGCGGATTCACAGCATCACCTGACGGGTTACGGGGGTGCGGGTGGTGGTGCGCTCTTTCTAGCTCCGTCGACGGCCGGCGGGTTGCGGGCATGGCCGCTCCTGTCCGCGTTCACTCGGATGGCGGGTCCACAGGGATGAACAGGGGTCACGGGGAGACGGGTTCGGGGGGTTACCGGTGAAGCCTTCCCCCGGTCCTCGGGTGGGCAATCCCGGCGCTTTGTTAACTACTAGGGCGTAGTCGAAGCGGCAAGCACGGACACCGGACAAAGAAAAGACCCCGCCCTTGTAGGGCGGGGCCTGCTCCCGGCCCGCGACGGCGGGATCCGTTCCCGGCCGGCCGTCAGCGGGACGGGGACGGATCCGTCGACCAGACCTGCCAGGGCTGACGGGAGACCCACTCCTCCACCGGAGGCGGGTCGAGGGCCAGGACCTCCGTCGACACGCCGTCGTCGTCGGCCATCAGGAGCGGATCGGCGCCGCTCGCCATGAAGTGATAGATCCCGGCCACCCCGGCCGCCGTCTCCGGGCCGAGGAGCTCCGCGAGGCCCCGCTCGAAAGCGGCCGGATCCAGCTCCTCGTACCGCACCGCCCGCCCGAGCCCCCGGGCGAACGCCGCCGCCAGCTCGCCACCGGTCAGCGCCCGCCCGCCGCCGATGTCGAAGGTCCGCCCGTCCAGGCCCTCCCGGGTGAGCGCCGCGAGCGCCGCCTCCGCGAGCCCCCGGTGCGAGAGCCACGCCGTCCGCGTCGACGCGGGCAGCGGATAGGCGAGCACCCCGTCGTCGACCAGCGAGGGCCCGTTCCACGGGGAGAACAGGTTGTCCAGGTACACCGGGGGCCTGATCACCACCAGCGGCACCCCGCTGTCCCGCAGCACCCACTCCGCGAGCCGCCGCGTCTCGAAGGCGGGGACGTCCGTCGGACCCAGCGGTATCCGGGTGTTGGAGTTGAAGACGAGGCGGACCGTCCCCGCCTCCAGGGCCGCCTCCGCGATGTTCCGCGCGTACGCCTCCACCCGGTCGACCCCGTACACCAGCGGCATCGTGACGAAGGCGTGCGTCGTCCCCTCGAACAGGCGCCGGACGTCCGCCGGCCGCCCCAGGTCGCCGCCGAGGAAGAAGGCCCCCGGCAGCGGCGGCCGGTCCGCCGCAGGCCGCCGGGTCAGCGCCCGCACCCGGTGGTGCCGCTCGGCGAGCAGACGGGCCACCGCACCCCCCTGGAACCCGGTCGCGCCCACGACCGCCACCCGCATCGGAATCTCACTGGACATGTGTGTCTGAGGCCCTTCGATAGGCTGTCGTCGCTGTCGTGTCGGCGTCCCTCCAGGCTCGCCGCGACGGCGTCGGCCGTTCAATTAACAAACCGGGGCGGAAGTTGAAGGATCGTCCATGGCAACCGTGGGAACCGACCGTCACCAGCAGCACGACCCGCACCACGAGCACCCCCCGCACGACGAGCACGACGACCTGCTGAGCGAACTGCTCAAACCCCTCCGGCTCACCGGAGTCTTCGACAGCCGCTGGCACGTCCGCGCCCCCTGGGCCATCGAGGGCGACGCCGAACGCAGCTGCGCCGTCCTCCACTACGTCGTCGAGGGCGACTGCTGGATCACCACCGACGACGAGACCCCCGTCGAGCTCCACGCGGGCGACCTCGTCGTCTTCCCCACCGGCACCGCGCACCGCCTCTCCGACCGGCCCGACCGGCAGGGCGTGCCGCTCAAGGCCGTCCTGCCCGAGCGGGAGCCCGGCACCTCCGGCGAGATCGTCATCGAGGGCAGCGGCCCCGAGAGCCGGCTGCTGTGCGCCGGGCTCCACTACGACGCCAGCGCCGCCACCGGCTTCTACACCTCGCTGCCCTGGGCACTCGTCCTCGACGGCAACCAGGTCGACCGCGAGCCGCTGCTCCGCGACACCCTGCGGCTGCTCGCCGCCCCCGACCGGCCCGTCGGCCCCGGCGACCGGCTCATCACCCTGCGCGCCTTCGAGATGGCCCTGGTCCTCGCGCTGCGCCCGCTGCTCCGCGAACTCGCCGGGAACCCGGCCTCGCTGCCGCTGCTGCGGCACCCGGGGATCAGCCGGGCCGTCGTCATGATGGCCACCCGGTTCCCCGAACCGTGGACGATCGACTCCCTCGCCCGGGAGGTCGGCATGTCCCGGTCCGCGTTCACCGCCGCCTTCCGCGACCTGGTCGGCGAGTCCCCCGCCCGGTACCTCGCCGCCCGCCGGATGCAGGAGGCCGGCCGGCTCCTCACCGAGACCTCGCTGCCGCAGTCCGCCGTGCCCGCCCGGGTCGGCTACCAGAGCGCCGTCGGCTTCCACCTCGCCTTCCGCAAGTGGTTCGGGGTGACCCCGGGGGAGTACCGGGCGGGCGTCGCCCGGGCCGCCTGAGCGGCCCCGTACCAGCCGACCTGACATCTTCGGAGCCGCCTGGACGGTTCTTAAGTGCCCCTGGACGGACGTTCATTGTCCCGAGGGGGTGCGCCGGACAGGCTCGGGACCGGCAGAGCCGTGACGACCGAGGAGAGGCGATACACCGGTGACGAGGTCCGGGCAGGAGTATCTGGAGGGGCTGCGCGACGGACGGGCGGTCTGGATCGACGGGGAACGGGTCGAGGACGTCACCGCGCATCCCGCCTTCCGGTCCACCGCGGCCTCCTTCGCCGGGCTCTTCGACCTCGCCGACGACCCCGTGCACCACCCCGTCCTCGTCCGGGACGGGGTGCGCCGCGTCCACGAGGTCCCCCGCTCGTACGAGGACCTCGTCGCCCGCCGCCGTGCCTTCCGGACCACGGCCCGGGCGAGCTACGGCTTCCTCGGCCGCACCCCCGACTACATGGCCGCGGGCGTCGCCGGGATCGCCGCCGCGCCCGCCGTCCTCACCGGAGACGGCTTCGACGGCGCCGCGCACGCCCTCGCCTTCCACCGCAGGCTCGCCGAGGGCGACCTGCACACCGCGTTCACCCTCAACAGCCCCGCCCGGGGGCACGGCGGGGACGACCTCACCCTGCGGGTCGTCGCGGAACGCGACGGCGGGATCGTCGTCAGCGGCGCCAAGACCATCGGCACCGGGGCCGTCTTCGCCGACGAGATCCTCGTCGGCACCATCGAACCCCTCGCAGCCGACGACACCGCGCACGCCGTGACGTTCTCCCTGCCGCTCGACACCCCCGGCCTCACCCTGATCTCCCGCGCCTCCTACGAGGAACGCGCCCGGTCCGTCTTCGACCACCCGCTGTCCTCCCGGTACGACGAGAACGACGCGATGCTGGTCTGCCAGGACGTCCTCGTGCCCTGGGAACGGGTCCTCACCTACCGCGACCCGGCCGCCACCGCCGCGATCTGGTGGGAGACCCCCGCCTACGCGAACCTCGTCCACCAGTCCGCGACCCGCTTCTGGACCAAGCTGGAGTTCCTCACCGGGCTCGCGATCCTCATCGCCCGCTCGAACGGCACCGCCGAACTGCCGCCCGTCACCCAGACCGTCGGCCGGCTCCTCGGCATGGTCGCCCAGGCCAAGGCCTTCGTTCTCGCCGCCGAGGCCTCGTACGAGCAGGTCGACGGCGGACGCGGCGGCGTCCGCCCCGGCCGGGAGATCTCCTTCGCCCAGCGGATCATGGCCGCGGAGCTCTACCCGCGCGCCGTCCAGGACATCAAGCTCCTCGCGGGCGGCGCCCTCGTCCAGCTCCCCGCCGGCGGCCTCGACCTCCGCCACCCCGAGCTCGGACCCCTCGTCCGCCGCTACTTCGGCACCGCGAGCCACCCCGCCGAGGACCGCGTCAAACTGCTCAAACTCGCCTGGGACGCCCTCGGTTCCGAGTTCGCGGGCCGCCACGAGCAGTACGAGCGCTTCTACCACGGCGCCCCGCACGTCCACCTGACCATGCAGACCTGGGCCGGCGCCGCGGCCGACTGCGAGAGCCTCGCCCAGGCCTGCCTCGACGGCTACGACCTGGGGACGACCCGGTGACGACCGCGCCGGGCCCACGGCGCGGGGCCCTCGCCCTGCTCGCCTCCACCCAGCTGCTGCTGATCATGGACACCGCGATCGTCAACGTCGCGCTGCCCTCCGTCGGAGCGGACCTCGGGTCCGGCTCCGCCGGGCTCTCCTGGGTCGCCAACGCCTATCTGATCACCTTCGGCGGACTGCTCCTGCTCGGCGGCAGGACCGCCGACCTCCTCGGCCACCGGCGGGTCTTCCTCGGCGGCCTCGGCCTGCTCGCCGGCGCCTCCGCCGCCGGTGGCCTCGCCCCCGGCGCCGGCGTCCTCGTGGCCGCCCGCGCCGCCCAGGGCGCCGGCGCCGCCCTCGCCGCCGCCTCGGCCTTCGCCCTGCTGCTCCTGCTCTTCCCCGACGGGCCCGCCCGGCACCGGGCGCTCGGCGCGTTCGCCGCGATGGGCGGGCTCGGCGGGGTCCTCGGCACCGTCCTCGGCGGCGTCCTCACCGACCTGCTCGGCTGGCGCTCCACCTTCTGGCTGAACGTCCTGCTCGCCGCGGTGCTCGCCGCCCTCGCCGGCCGGCTCCTCGACCACCGGGCCGGCCGCCCCCGGCCCGGCGGCTTCGACCTCGCCGGGGCGCTCACCGCCACCGCGGGACTCGGTCTGCTGGCCGCCGCGCTGGTCGGCGCACCGGAGGCCGGGTGGCTGTCCGCCCGTACCCTCGGCGCCGGGGGAGCGGGGCTCGCGCTGCTGCTCGCCTTCGCCGCCGTCGAGCGCCGCGCCGTCGCGCCCCTCGTCCCGGCCGCGGTTCTGGCCCGCCCGGCGCTCCGGCTGTCCAACGCGCTGGCCGCGCTCGCCCAGACCACGTTGTTCCCGATGTTCTTCCTGGTCAGCCTCTACCTGCAGAACGTCCTCGGGTACCCGCCGCTCGGCGGCGGTCTCGGACTGCTGCCGCTCTCGCTCGTGGTCGTCGCGGTCGCCCCGCAGACCGGCCGGATCATCTTCCGGCTCGGACTGCACCGGACGATGACCCTGGGGTTCGTGCTGCTGGCCGCGGGGACGCTGTGGCTGGCCCTGGCGCTCACCCCCGACGGCTCGTTCACGGGCACCGTCCTCGCCCCGAGCCTCCTTCTCGGTGCGGCGCTGCCGCTGGTCATGGTCACCACCAACGTGGCGGCCACGGCGGAGGCCACCGCCGAGGAGACCGGTCTCGCCTCCGGCCTCGTCAACACCAGCCAGCAGTTCGGCTCGGTGCTCGGCCTCGCCGTCCTGGTGGCCGTCGCCACCGCCCGCACCGGGTCGGTGGACGCGGCCCGGGCGGCCGCGGAGACGGCCGGCCACCGTGCGGCCCTGCTCACGGGCGCCGCGTTCGCCGCGGGAGCCGCGCTCGCCTCCGTACGCCTCCGCCCGCCGAGACCGGTGCCGTCGCCCGGGCTCAAGGTGTCCGGCCGCCCCTGACCGTCCGACCAGAAACGATTCCCCCCACCACCGGCGGGTGAGCCGTTCTTCTCCGGCGCACCGAGCCCCGAGAAAGAGGAGCTGAATAGGTGTTCGGCGATCCGCGTCACCGCACCGAGGACATACGCGCCGCCGATCCGCTCGGCGCCGACGCCCTGCTCAACGCCGTGCCCGCGATGAACGCGGACGGCGACGTGGCCGCGCTCACCGTCGCGCTGCGGGCCATGGTGCCGGACCTCGACCGGGCCGCCCAGTGGAGCGTGGGCCACGCGCTGGCCGCCATGCGGGACCTCGGCATCCTGCTGGGCTCGCTGAAGCGGCACGGCGTGCAGCCGGCCGAGGCCGTCCCCGAGGTGCTGCCCGCGCTCGAACTCCTCGGCCTGCGCACCGACATGGTGCCCCGGGACACCGTCCACCACTACACGACCTGGAACCCGGTCGGCCCGCGCCGCCGCTCGTACACCGGGCACCCGACGGAGTTCCTGCTCCAGGACGCGGTGCGGATGGTCCTCCCCGGCCTGGTCGCCGCGCTCGACGACTGCGGCCGGATCGCCCGCCTCGAACCGTACGACCCCGGGTTCGCCGCCGCCCTCGACCGGGTCGCCCGGCACCTGCGGGCGATGGTCGAGTCGATCGACCTCACGGTGGCGCGGGTGCCGCCCGAGTACTTCGCGCTCACCCTCCGCCCCTACTTCGAGGAGGTCGAGATCGCCGGCCGGGACTACCTCGGCCCGGCCGCCGCGCAGGTCCCGCTCTGGCCGGTCGACCTGACGCTCTGGCAGTGCGACCGCTCCGACCCGGCCTACGACGCCTTCCTCGCCGATTCGGTGCCGTACGCGCTGCCGTCCTGGCGCGCCTTCCACGCCCGGCACCGGGGCGGGGTGTCGGCGGTGAGCAAGCTGTCCGCCGCGGTCAGCTGGGAGGGCGCGGACCGGCTGCCCGCCTCGCTCACCGCGTCGGCGGAGGCGCTCTCCCGGGTGCTGCGCGTCCTCAAGACCTTCCGCGCCGCCACCTCGGCATCGCCCGCAAGGCCTACCACGAGGACGTGCGCCTGTACGAGGAGGGCAGCGGCGGGGCCCCCGTCGCGCTGCTGCGCTCCGTCCTGGACCTGACCAGGGAGAACGAGACCATGGTGCGCCGCGCGACCGTGCGGCGCCGTCCCGCAGGGGCCCCCGTCGGGCCGTCGGCCGCGTAGCGGCGCCGAAGGAGCAGTCGTCATGTCCCCCCACACCCTCGGGCAGAGCCCGCACGTCGTGATCGCCGGTGGCGGCATCGCCGGTCTCAGCACCGCCCTCGCCCTGCACGCCGCCGGGTTCGAGCGGGTGACGGTCGTCGAGGCGGCGGCCGCGATCCGCCCGGTCGGCGCCGGGCTCAACCTGATGCCGAACGCGGTCCGCGAACTGGACGCGCTGGGCCTGCTCGACGCGCTGGAGGCGGGCGCCCTGCGCACCCGCGAGCTGCGCTACTACCACCGTTCGGGCGGGCTGATATCCCGGGAGCCGCGCGGTCTTGGCGCGGGCTACCGCTGGCCGCAGCTGTCCGTGCACCGCGGGCACCTCCAGCAGGTCCTCGCCGGGGCGGTACGGGCCAGGCTCGGGCCCGCGGCCCTGGTGACCGGGGTCAGGGTGAGCGGTCTCGAACTGCCGCCGGACGGGCGGCCGCGGCTGCGGCTCGAACACCGGGTGGGCGCGGTGCGGGGCCATGCCTCGCTGGAGCCGGACGTGCTGGTCGGCGCGGACGGCATCCGGTCGACGGTCCGGGCGGCGCTGCACCCGGCGGAGGGCGGGCCGTCGTGGAACGGGATGCTGGTGTGGCGGGGGGTGTCCCGGATGCCGGCCGGGGCGGTGGGCCCGTTCATGTTCATCGCGGGCGACGACCGGCAGAAGGCCGTGGTGTACCCGATGAGCCGGCCGACCGGGCCCGGCCGTGAGGTGCTGGTCAACTGGGCGCTGGCCCGGCCCGCGGAGGACGTGTGCGGGTCGGGCGCCGCGGCCGCCCTCGCGGAGGAACGGTTCCGCGGCGACTGGAACCGTCCCGTCCCCGTCGACGCCTTCCTGCCGTTCTACGAGGGCTGGGAGTTCGGCGGGGTCAGCGTCCCCGGCATCCTGCGGGCCGCCGACTCCGCGCACGAGTACCCCATGGTCGACCGCGAGCCGCTGGACCGCTGGACCCACGGCCGCACCACCCTCGTCGGCGACGCCGCCCACGCCATGTACCCGATCGGCTCCAACGGGGCGACCCAGTCCATCGTCGACGCGCGCGCCCTCGCCCACGCCCTCGCCCGCCACTCCGACCCCGTCGAGGGCCTCGCCGCCTACGAACACGACCGGCGCCCCGTCACCACCGCGCTCCAGCGGGCCAACCGGGAGCTCGGCCCCGAGGTCGTCATCGACCTCGCGCACGCCCGCGCCCCGCAGGGCTTCAGCGACATCCACCAGGTCATCCCCGCCGAGGAACTCGCCGCCATCGCCTGCCGGTACGCCGCCACCGGCGCCTTCGACCCGGCGACCGTGAACCGGGGTTCCCCGTACGAGATCCCCCTCCCGGCCATCGGCTGAGACGCGCCGCGCCCCCGTGCGCCGTCGCCCGCCGGGGCGGCCATGCCCTAACGTCGGGCCGGAACGACGGACGCACAGCGTGGTGCGTCCACTCCGCTCCGTACTCGCCTGCGAAGGTGGAACACGTGAAGGCAATCCGTCGATTCACCGTGCGTCCCGTCCTCCCCGACACCCTTCGACCCCTCGCCGACCTCGCGCACAACCTGCGCTGGTCCTGGCACGAACCCACCCGCGCCCTCTTCGACTCCCTCGAACCCCCCGGCCCGGCGGCGCCGTCCGGCACCGACCCCGTCCGCATCCTCGGCGCCCTCGAAGCCCCCCGGCTCGCCGCGCTCGCCGCGGACCAGGACTTCCTGGCCCGGCTCAGGGCCGCCGCCGAGGACCTCGACACCTATCTGCACGCCCCCCGCTGGTACCAGCGGACCGAAGGGAGCGCGGCCGGCCGGCCCGCCGCCCTCGCCTACTTCTCGCCCGAGTTCGGCGTCACGGCCGCCCTGCCCCAGTACTCCGGCGGCCTCGGCATCCTGGCCGGCGACCACCTCAAGGCCGCGAGCGACCTCGGCGTCCCCCTCATCGGCGTCGGACTGCTCTACCGGCACGGCTACTTCCGCCAGTCCCTCGGCCGGGACGGCTGGCAGCAGGAGCAGTACCCCGTCCTCGACCCCGGCGAGCTGCCCGTCACCCTGCTCCGCGAGGCCGACGGCGCCCCCGCCCGGATCACCCTCGCCCTGCCCGGCGGCCGCAGCCTCCACGCCCATCTGTGGATCGCGCGGGTCGGCCGCGTCCCCCTCCTCATGCTCGACTCGGACGTGGAGGAGAACGCCCCCGGCGAACGGAGCGTCACCGACCGGCTGTACGGCGGCGGCAGTGAGCACCGGCTCCTGCAGGAGATGCTGCTGGGCATCGGCGGCGTCCGCGCCGTCCGCACGTACACCCGGCTCACCGGCACCCCCGAACCCGAGGTCTTCCACACCAACGAGGGCCACGCCGGATTCCTCGGACTCGAACGCATCCGCGAACTCCAGGGCGAGGGGCTCGACTTCGACAGCGCCCTGGAGACCGTACGGGCCGGCACCGTCTTCACCACCCACACCCCCGTCCCGGCCGGCATCGACCGCTTCGACCGGAGCCTGGTCGCCCGCCACCTCGGCGAGGACGGCGCGCTCCCCGGCGTCGACACCGGACGGGTCCTCGCCCTCGGCGACGAGACCCCGCTGGGCGGCGAGCCCGGCGTGTTCAACATGGCCGCCATGGGACTGCGGCTCGCCCAGCGCGCCAACGGCGTCTCCACCCTCCACGGGGCCGTCAGCCGCGCCATGTTCGCCGGACTCTGGCCGGGTTTCGACGCCGACGAGGTGCCGATCACCTCCATCACCAACGGCGTCCACGCCCCCACCTGGGTCGCCCCCGAGGTCGGCGAGCTCGGCCCCGAGCCGACCGACCGGGAGCTCTGGGAGCTGCGCCGCACCCTGCGCGAACGGCTCGTGACCGACGTCCGGCAGCGGCTGCGGGCCTCCTGGCGGCAGCGCGGGGCGGCCGCCGCCGAACTCGGCTGGACCGACTCCGTCCTCGACCCCGACGTCCTCACCATCGGCTTCGCCCGCCGCGTCCCCTCGTACAAGCGGCTCACCCTGATGCTCCGCGACAAGGACCGGCTGCGGGCGCTGCTGCTCCACCCCGAGCGGCCGGTGCAGCTCGTCGTCGCGGGCAAGGCCCACCCCGCCGACGACGGCGGCAAGCGGCTCGTGCAGGAACTCGTCCGCTTCGCCGACGACCCCCGGGTCCGGCACCGGATCGTCTTCCTGCCCGACTACGGCATGGCGATGGCCCGTGGCCTCTACCCGGGCTGCGACGTCTGGCTCAACAACCCCCTGCGGCCCCTCGAGGCCTGCGGCACCAGCGGGATGAAGGCCGCCCTCAACGGCTGCCTCAACCTCTCCGTCCTCGACGGCTGGTGGGACGAGTGGTTCGAGCCCGACTTCGGCTGGGCCATCCCCACCGCCGACGGCGCCGCCGCCGACGACGAGGACCGCCGCGACGACCTGGAGGCCGCCGCCCTCTACGAGCTGATCGAACGCCAGGTGGCCCCCCGCTTCTACGAGCGGGGCCCCGACGGCGTCCCGGCCGGCTGGACGGCCATGGTCCGGCGCACCCTCGGCGACCTCGGCCCGAAGGTCCTCGCCGACCGGATGGTCCGCGAGTACGTCGAGCGGCTGTACGTGCCCGCCGCCACCGCCCGCCGGGCCCTCACCCCCGACCGGGCTCGGGAGCTCGCCACCTGGAAGGCCCGGGTCCGGGAGGCCTGGCCCAAGGTGACCGTCGACCACGTCGAGGTCGGCGACGACCTCGCGGACGAGCTCGCCGACGCGGAGCTCGGCGCGACCCCGGTCGTCCGGGTCCGGGTCGCGCTCGGCGCCCTCGCCCCCGACGACGTCGAGGTGCAGGCCGTCACCGGCCGGGTCGACGCCGACGACACCCTCGCCGACACCCGTGCCGTCCCGCTCAAGCCGGCGGGCGGCCCGGACCTGGAGGGCCGCCAGCCCTACGCGGGCACCTTCGAACTCGACCGGACCGGCACCTTCGGCTGCACGGTCCGCGTCCGCCCCTCCCACCCGCTGCTCGCCCACCCGGCGGAACTCGGCCTGGTGGCCCTGCCGGAGGAGACGACCGGAGAGGGGGCGGGGGTGCTGCTCCGCTAGGGGCCGCCCTTCGGATCGGCCCCGGGCGGCTCAGGGCACCTCGGCCTTGTCGGCGAGGTGCCCGCCGACGAAGCAGAGCCGGTACACGGGGATCGCGGCGAGCATCGTCGACCGGTAGTACCGGCACTCGTCCATGCCGGCCGGCTCGGGCGGGGCCGCCTGCGGCGCGGAGTCGAGCGGGTGCTCGGGCCAGTCGTCGGTGGTCTCGTCCAGCTCCGCGAGCGTCTGGCCGATCCTGATCTTCGCGTAGGCCGCCGGCTCCAGGTACGACTGCGCCTGCGTCCACAGGGCGACCCCGGCCATCAGCGTGCCGAGGGCGGCGAGCAGGGCGAGCGGGACCCAGATCGCCCGGGCGAGCCCCTTGCGCACCTCGCGGCGGGCCCGGTCGAGTTCTCGGGCGGACGTGGGTGCGGCGGGCAGCGGGGCGGGGGCCTTGCGGGGCAGGACGGCCGTCAGGGCGAAGCCGCCGTCCCCGGTGGTCCGGTGGGTGAGGGTGCCGCCCGCGAGGCGGACCCGCTCGTCGAGCCCGACGAGCCCCCGTCCGCCGGATCCGGACCCGGCCGGGCCCGCTCCACCGGGCCCCGCTGCGGACCCGCCGCGGGGCCCGTCCGTCCCGGGGCCGCTGACCACCTCGACCCGTACGTCCGCCGCCTCCGGGGCGACGGTGACCGTGACGGCCGCGCCCGGCGCGTGCTTGGCCGCGTTGGTGAGGCCCTCCTGCACGACCCGGTGCAGGGCGAGCCCCGACATTCCCGGCAGGGTGGGCACGGGCGTCGTGGCGAGGGTGACGGCGAGACCCGACGACCGGGCCCGGGCGACCAGTTCCTCGACCGTCTCGCCGGGCGGGCTGGTCGGCGCGGCGGCGTCGTCCTCGCGCAGGACGCCGATGATGTCCCGCAGCCGGCCCGTCGCCTCCGCCGCCGCGCGGCGCAGTTCGCCCGCCGCCCGCTGCTGCTCGGGGCCGAGCTCGGGGGAGACCTCCAGGGCGCCCGCGCGGATCGCGATCAGGGCCAGGTCGTGGCCGAGGGAGTCGTGCATGTCGCCGGCGATCCGGGAGCGTTCCCGCAGCCGCTCCCGGTCGGCGACCGCCGCCTGTTCGCGTTCCATCCGGTCCGCGAGCTCCCAGCCGCTCCGCACGAGCCGGTCGTACTGGCGGACGTACCGGCCGATCAGCCAGGGCGCGACGACGGCGAGCGCGAGGACGAGCAGCAGCGTGAACCACTGCCCGAGCGAGGTGCCGGTGACGGAGGTCAGGACGAGCCCGGCCACCGCGATTGCGCCGAACAGCCAGAGCGCCGCCCGGGTGTGCTCCTGGCGCCGCCCCGCGAGGTAGCCGAAGGCGACGAGCGCCAGGCTGTACGAGGGGGTGAACAGCTCCAGGGTGGCCGGCAGGCTCGCCGCGACCGTGACCGCGAGCGACACCAGCGGCCATCGGCGGCTGACGGCGACGCAGCCGGCGAGGACCAGCAGGCCGGCGGCGACCCGCGGCCAGCTGCCCCCGTCGTTGGGGTCCGACTTCAGCAGTACGGGGACGCCGAGCAGCATCCACAGCAGGAGGTCGAAGAGACGCTCGCGGAGCGGCTCGCGCGGGGCGTCACGCATCGGGGACCAGTCCGGCCTCGTACGCGAGGACCGCGAGCTGGACCCGGTTGCGCAGGCCGAGCCGGGCGAGGACGGCGCTCACATGTGCTTTGACGGTGCCCTCGACGACGTACATGCGGTCCGCGATCTCCTGGTTGGAGAGCCCGGCGGCGAGCAGGGCGACGACCTCCCGCTCGCGTCCGGTGAGCGGTTCGAGGCGGGTGCGCGCCCGGGCGGCGCGGGTGAACCGCTCGCCGCCGAGGGTGTCGATGACCCGTCGGGCGACGGTGGGGGAGAGGGCGGCGCCGCCCCCGGCGACGGCCCGGACCCCGGCGATGAGTTCGCGCGGGTCCCCGGACTTGAGCAGGAAGCCGCTGACGCCGCTGCCGAGCGCGCGGGCGACGAACGCGTCCTCGGAGAAGGTGGTGAGCATGACGACGGCGGTGTCCGGCACGGCCGCGCGCAGCTCCTCGGCGGCGCCGAGTCCGTCGAGGCGGGGCATCCGGATGTCCAGGAGGACGACGTCGGGCCGGTGTTCGCGGGCGAGTGCGACGGCCTCGTGGCCGTCACCGGCCTCGGCGACCACCTCGATCCCGGGGTCGGTGGCGAGGATGGCCCGTACCCCGGCCCTGATCATCGTCTCGTCGTCGGCCAGCAGCACCTTGATCATGCCGACCAGCCTAGGCGCAGGCTCCGAAGCGTGGGTGAAATCCCTTTTCCCGGCTCGGTCGATTTCTCGTGCACGGGGAATTCAGTTTCTTTTCCAAGTTTCTCTCGGCAGCTTTTTCCATGGCCGCGAAGTGCCCGCTGAACTGGGGGTTTTGTGCCAGCTGGGCGATTCATCCTGGTCTGTAGGCAAAGATCAACTCGGTTTTTCGTGCTGCTAGCCTGACCCGGATTTTGCACAGCCATTAATCAAGGGGTGGGTGTTGAAGTACAGAAAGTGGAGAGGACTGTCGGCCGCGTTGGCCGCAGTGCTCCTCGGCGGCGTACTGCCGACGGTGGCCGTCGCGGCGGAGGGGGGACCGTCGCTGCCGGAGGTACGGCAGCCGAAGGCCGTCCCCGTGACGGAGATGCGGTCGGGCGGCGAGAAGCGGCCCGACGCCGCCGCCCGCCGGTACACGCCCAAGGCCGCCTGGCCCGCGGCGGGAACCGGTTCGGTCTCGATGGCCCGCGGAGGCCGGGCGGGCGACCTTCCCGTCCGTCTGGAGGCCGTCGTCCCCCGGGCGACCGCCAGGGCCGCGGGCGCGGACACGACCACCGCCCGTTCCGCGAGCGGAGACGTCCGGGTGACCCTCGGCGACCGCACGGCCGCCCGCAGGGCGGGCGTCGACGGCATCGTGCTCTCCGTCGCCCGCACCGGTCACACCGCGGCCGCCGCCGACCCGGCACGGATCGAGGTCGACTACAACGCCTTCCGCGGCGCCTACGGCGGCGACTGGGCCGCACGGCTCCGCCTGGTGGAACTGCCGGCCTGCGCCCTGACCACGCCCGAGAAGCCGGGCTGCGCGACGCGGAAGCCGCTGAAGACGGAGAACGACCCGCGGACCGGCAGCCTGTCCGCCGTCGTCTCCCTCGGCGCGGCCCCCATGGTCCTGGCGGCGACGGCCGGCGACGAGGGCCCGACCGGCACGTTCAAGGCGACGTCCCTGCAGCCCTCCGGTTCCTGGAGCGCGGGCGGATCGACCGGCGCCTTCACCTGGACCTACCCGATCGAGGTCCCGGGCGTCCCGGGCGGCACCGCTCCCAGCATCAGCCTGGACTACAACTCCCAGTCGGTCGACGGCCGGACGGGAGCCACCAACTCCCAGGCGTCCTGGATCGGCGACGGCTGGAACTGGGAGCCGGGCTTCATCGAGCGCAAGTACACCTCGTGTGAGGACGACAAGACCGGCGGGACGAACACCACCAAGGTGGGCGACCTGTGCTGGTTCAACGACAACGCGACGATGTCGCTGGGCGGCCGCACCACCGAACTCGTCTACGAGAAGGACAAGGGCTGGCACGCGCAGGGCGACGCCGGTGAAGCGGTCGAGAAGCTGACCGGCGCCGCCAACGGCGACGAGGGCACCGACGGCGTCGACGGCAAGGGCGAGCACTGGAAGGTCACCGGCACCGACGGCACCCAGTACTTCTTCGGCCGGAACCGGCTGCCCGGCTGGACCGACGGCGGCACCATCACGCCCGACGACGACAGCCCGGTGACCAACTCCACCTGGACGGTCCCGGTCTTCGGCAACCAGGCGGGCGAGCCCTGCCACGCCGCCGCCTTCGCCGACGCCTCCTGCAAGCAGGCCTGGCGCTGGCAGCTCGACTACGTGGTCGACCCGCGCGGCAACGCGATGGCGTACTACTGGAAGACCGAGGGCAACAACTACGGCCGCAACGTCTCCGAGACCACCGGCAAGGCCACCGTCACCCCCTACATCCGCGGCGGCTGGCTGGACCGGATCGACTACGGCCTGCGCGACGACGCCGTCTACACCGGCAAGCCCATGGGCCGCGTGCAGTTCGGCGTCGACGAGCGCTGCACCACCGGCTGCGGCACCTTCGACGAGACGAACGCCAAGAACTGGCCCGACGTCCCCTACGACCTGTACTGCAAGGACGGGGCGACCGAGTGCAAGGACCAGTACTCCCCGAGCTTCTGGTCCCGCAAGCGCCTGACCTCCATCACCACCAAGCTGCTGACCGGCGGGGTGTACAAGGACGTCGACACCTGGACCCTCGACCAGAACTTCCCGCCCTCCGGCGACGGCATCTCCACGCCGATGTGGCTGAAGTCCATCCAGCACACCGGCAAGGCCGGCGGCACCCTCGGCCTGCCGGCCGTGACCTTCACCGGTGAGCAGAAGGCCAACCGCGTCGACCGGACGGGCGACGGCCTCGCGCCCTACATCCGGCTGCGCATGTCGCAGATCAACACCGAGACCGGCGGCACCATCGGGGTCTACTACTCCCCGCAGGACTGCGCCCCGACGAGTCTCCCGCAGCCGGACGCGACCAACACCACCCGCTGCTACCCCGTCAAATGGGCCTGGGAGGGCGACACCGCCCAGCTCGACTGGTTCAACTCGTACGTCGTCACCCAGGTCGTCGAGGGCGACAACCTGGTCGAGTCCCCGGACCAGGTGACCTCGTACAGCTACCTCGGCGGAGCCGCCTACGCCAAGAGCGAGGACGAGTTCACCAAGGCCGAGGACCGGGTGCACTCCGTTCCCCGCGGTTACGAGCGGGTCCAGACCCGTACCGGCGCCGCCGACGACCCGCGCACCCTGACCGAGACCCGCTACTTCCGCGGCCGCGACGGCCAGGTGGTCAAGGACTCCTTCAACGACTCCGTCACCGACCGCCCCGAGTTCGCGGGCATGGTCCGGCAGAGCCTGACCTACAACGGCGACGACACGTCGAAGCTCGTCTCGTCCACCTCGTACACCCCGTGGCGCTCCGCCGCGGTCGCCACCCGCCTCCGGCCCGGTCTGCCGGCGCTGGTGTCGTACAAGACCGGGGTCGAGAAGGAGACCACCCGCACGACCGTCACCGGCGGCACCCGCACCACCGAGCGGACCAGCGACTTCGACGCGTACGGCATGGTCAGCACCGAGTCGTACACCGGTGACGTCGACGTCACCGGCGACGAGCAGTGCACGACGACGAGCTACGCCCGCAACACCGCGAAGCACATCCTGGACGCGGTCAGCCGCGTCGAGAGCGTCTCCGTCCTCTGCGGCGGCACGGTCAGCCGCCCGGGCGACATCATCGACGACGTCCGCAACTACTACGACCACGGCGCCTTCGGCACGGTCCCGGGCTCCGGTCTGCTCACCCGCACCGAGAAGATCAACGGCAAGGGTGACGGCTACGAGGTCCAGTCCTCCATCCCGAAGGACTGCGGGACGAACAAGGACCAGTCCTGCGCCGACGTCTACGGCCGGTCCCTGTCCGTCGCGGACCCGTTCGGCAAGGTGACCACCACGGCCTTCACGCCGGCCGCCGGCGAGACGCCCACCAGCATGGTCGCGACGAACCCGCTCGGTCACACCACCACCACCGTCTACGACCCGCTGCGCAGCCAGCCGACCCAGGTCACCGACGCCAACAACAAGGTGACGACCACCGCGTACGACCCGCTGGGCCGCGTCACCAAGGTGTGGCAGCCGACCCGCTCGGCGGTCACCTACCCCGACTCGCCGAGCTACGCCTTCGACTACCTGGTCCGCAAGGACGGGCCGATCGTCACCACGACGAAGGTCCTCGCGCACGACTCGACCTACCGCGAGGCGTACGCCTTCCAGGACGGCCTGCTGCGCGAACGGCAGACCCAGGAGCCGTCGCCGGACGGCGCCGGCCGGCTCGTGACCGAGAAGTTCTACGACACCCGCGGCCAGGTCTGGCGCGACTCCGGCCGGTTCTTCGCGACCGGCGCGGCCGAGCCCGCCCTCGTCACCGGCCAGGACCTGAACTACCCGTCGTCCACGGACACCGAGTACGACGGCGCCGGCCGGGTCACCGCCGTGATCTCGAAGCGCTTCGGTGACGAGACCAAGCGCACCACCACCCTCCACAACGGCGACAGCACCACGGTGATCCCGCCGCAGGGCGGCACCGCCACCACCAAGGTCGTCGACGGCATCGGACGCCCCACCGCCCTCGTCTCCTACACCACGGCGGACCGCACCGCGTCGCAGACCACCCGGTACACCTACGACAAGCAGGGCCGGCTGAGCGGGGTCACCGACGCCGCCGGCGCGACATGGACGTTCAAGTACGACGTCCGCGGCCGCGAGACCGAGGTCAAGGACCCCGACAAGGGCACCTCCACGTTCGCCTACGACGCCGCGAACCGCGTCACCGACGTGACCGACGTCGGCCGCGGGACCACCCTGCACACCGACTTCGACGCGCTCGGCCGCAAGACCGCCGTCACGAAGGGCACGACCAAGCTCGCCGAGTGGACCTACGACACGGCCACCAACGGCAAGGGCCAGCCCGCCAAGTCGATCCGCTGGGTGAACGGCCAGGCGTACGAGTCCGCCACCACCGCCTACAACCCCCTCTACCAGCCGGTCCTCCAGCAGGTGACCGTCCCGTCCGTCACGGGCCAGACGGCGCTCGCGGGCACGTACAAGTGGACCAACTCGTACAACGCCAACACCGGTCAGGTGATGTACGTGATGCAGCCCGCCGCCGGCGGGCTGCCCGCGGAGAAGGTGGCCAACTCCTACACGGCGGGCGCCGGACTGCTGAACACCGTCGGTGCCGGCAGCGACCAGATCATCTCCGCGAACACCTACGACCACTACGGCCGGAACGTCAAGCAGGAGTACGGGGCCTTCGGCCAGCACCTGTGGGTGTCCAAGCAGTACGACGAGCACACCGGCCAGGTCACCCGCTCCTACCTGGACCGCGAGGTGGCGCCGCAGCGCGTCGAGGACGTCAGGTACGCCTACGACCCGGCCGGCAACATCACCTCCATCGCCTCGGCCTTCGGCCAGGACGCGGGACGCACCACCGACACCCAGTGCTTCCGCACGGACGCCCTGAGCCGGATCACCGAGGCCTGGACCAACACCGGTGAGGCCTGCGCCGCGGCCCCCTCGGCCACGGTGGTGGGCGGTCAGGACGCCTACTGGACGTCGTACACCTACGACGCCGTCGGCAACCGCAAGACCGAGACCGACCACAAGACGGCCTCCGGCCCCACCGCGGACACCCTCCGCACCTACGCCGCCCCGGCCGCCGGCAAGCACAACCTGCCCAAGGTCACCCAGACCGGCACCGACCCCCACGAGGAGCTGTTCACCTACGACGCCTCGGGCAACACCGAGACCCGCAAGGTCGGCGCGGCCGCGCAGCAGACCCTGGTCTGGAACGACGAGGGCCGGCTCGCGTCGGTCGTCCAGGGCACCAAGACCAGCAGCTACGTCTACGACACCGAGGGCAACCGGCTGCTCCGCACGGACTCGACCGGCACCACGCTCTACCTGCCCGGCGGCAACGAGCTCAAGCTCGACAAGACGACCGGCACCGTCACCGGAACCCGCTACTACAGCGTGGGCGGCCAGGCCGTCGCCCTGCGCACCGGCGGCAAGCTGACGTTCCTCTTCAACGACCACCACGGCACCGGCTCCACCCAGGTGACGGCCGACGCGGTCCAGACGGTGGTCCGGCGCAAGACCGGCCTCTTCGGCGAGACCCGCGGCGCCCAGCCGGCGACCTGGCGCGGCGACAAGGGCTTCGTCGGCGGCACCAAGGACGCGGACACCGGTCTGACGCACCTCGGAGCCCGCGAGTACGACCCGGCCATCGGCCGCTTCGTCTCGGTCGACCCGGTCATGGACGTGGCGGACCCGCAGCAGACGCACGGGTACACGTACTCCAACAACAACCCGGTCTCCCTGTCGGACCCGAGCGGTCTCAAGCCGGACGACTGCCTCTTCGTCGACTGCAAGCTCACGAGCGGCGGCTGGGAGGTCAGCGACAAGCCCAAGGGTCACGGCAACTCACCGGCCCCGAAGACGACCACCCACCAGGACGCGGACTCCAAGGAGCGCGTCAGGACGACCAACACGCAGCGGGCCAAGAAGCAGCGCAAGGCCCGGCTCGAGCAGATCATGGACGAGCACAAGTTCGAGATCGGCAAGTACATCGAGGGGATCGACGACGCCAACAAGCTGGCCTGCCGGATGACGCCGGGCCCCGAGCGGGCGGGTTGCAACTTCAACCGGTACGCGAACCTCTACGGCGTCAAGCTCTTCGGCATCGAGTACAAGGGCCTGGAGGGCATGGTCGAGGAGGCGCTCGAGCGCATCGACGAGTCCGCCCTGTCGGGGAACAAGCCCGACGAGTTCGGATTCGAAGACGAGGAGTTCGAGATCGCGTTCATGCTGGCGATGGAAGGACGCTCGGTCGTCGCGCGCAGCTCGGAC
Organism: Streptomyces venezuelae ATCC 10712; assembly: GCF_008639165.1. Lineage (NCBI taxonomy): Bacteria > Bacillati > Actinomycetota > Actinomycetes > Kitasatosporales > Streptomycetaceae > Streptomyces > Streptomyces venezuelae. The sequence continues at coordinate 5,509,633 of NZ_CP029197.1, forward strand.
ACCGGTGCTCCCGGGTCCCTCGGCGACAAGAAGAGCTTCGACGCCTGGGTGGACGGGGTCCGCACCGAGTTCAAGGAACAGGACAGCGACCAGCCGAAGCGGATCGCCCGGGAGATCCGCAGCGCGGACGAACAAGGAGCCGACGCCGTGATCATCCGTCTGCCGGAAGGGAACGAGAAGCTCGCCCGTGCGGCCATCGCGAGTGCCAAGAAGACGGCCTTCACCTCGAAGACCCCCTTGCGACTGAACAGCATCCGGTTCGTCGGCGACGGATGGGGCTTCACCGAGCACCTCCCGTAGCATCGAGCGACATTCCGAGGGAGACAGATGACGAACAAGGACCGGCTCGCGGAGATCCTGCGCTCCGCCGGGCTCGCCACCCCCGACACCGAAGCCGGAACCGAGGACGCGGTCACGCGTGCCGGTTCGCGGGTGCTGGGGATCCGGATCACCGGAGACGGTGCCGTGGACGCGTGGCGACGCCTGCTGGCCCTGCGGGACGGCACCGGCTTCCATCCCGTGCTGTCCCCGCTGTCTCCCTCGGCCTGGCTCGACCGCGCGCCCGACGAGGAGGAGCCCTTCGACGACCGGGCCATCACGGCTCCCCGTGAGCTCGTCGCCGAGATCCGGGACGCCGCCCTCGCGGACCACCTCAAGGGCGCGGGGGACGAGTCGGAGGCGGACGAATGGCGGGACGAGTTCGACCCGGAGCGCCTGGCTCCGTCCGTTTCGCCCGTCCCCAAGGCGTCCGATCCGTGGAGCGACTTCAGACCGTCCTGGCTGTGCCTGGTGGAGACCTCCAGGGGCTTTCACGTGCCGGGTCTGCTGCCCGACCGTGCCCGGGGCCGGAACTGGGACCACGGGCCGGGCGGCCGGCCGATGCTCGGGTCGGACCACGTGGCGTTCCTGCACACCTGGTACGACCGCTTCGGGGCGGAGCTGCTCTACCTGTCCGGTTCCCTCGTGATCCTCGATGTCGCACGGCCGCCCCAGGAACCGCTGGCGGTGGCCGAAGCCGCGATCGAACAGTACGTGTACGCCCCCGACGAAACCGACGCCCCTCAGTTGGCGAACCGTCAGGTTCGTGGAGGGACATGGCGCTTCTGGTGGGACTGAGCGGCCGGTCCGCGTAAGCGGGAGTGAAAAGGGGCGGGCGCCCGGAGGGAGTGATCCCTCCGGGCGCCCGTCGTTCTGTGCGGGGTGCTGCCTCCCGGCTTACGGGAAGGTCAGCTTGAAGTTGTTGATGTAGCCGGTGTCGGCGCCGGCCTTGTCCTGGACGCGGAGCTTCCAGGCGCCGTTGGCGACCTCGGAGGAGGCGTTCACGGTGAAGGTCTGGACGATGTTGTCGGCGCTGCCGCCGGACCGGTTGGACAGGCTGTAGGCCGTGCCGTCCGGGGCGACGAGGTCGACGACGAGGTCACCGCGGTAGGTGTGGACGATGTCCACGTCGACCTTGAGGGCGGAGGGCGCGTTGCCCGCGATGCCGGTGACGTTGACCGTCGAGGTCACCGCGGCTCCGGGGGAGTCCGGGATGGCGACGTCGGTGGAGTTCTCGAAGACCTTGCCCGGCTGCGGCTCGCCGCCGCCGGGGCGGGTGCCGACGTTGATGGCGGCCCAGGCGTGCTGGACGGCCAGCGTCTCGGGGCTGTTGGCGCCGTACAGCTCGGTGGCCACGGCGACGGTGCCCGTGCGGGCTCCGGCGTAGTTGGTGTTGGAGCCGAACTTGGTGGTGAGCGCCTTGAACCAGATCAGCGAGGCCTTGTCCCGGCCGATGCCGGTGACGGGCAGGCCGTCGGAGGTCGGCGAGTCGTAGTTGACGCCGTTGACGGTCTTGGCACCGCTGCCCTCGGAGAGCAGGTAGTACCAGTGGTTCGCCGGGCCGGAGGAGTAGTGGACGTCGATGCCGCCGAGGCCCGAGTACCACGCGTCCTTGGACGAGCCGTCCTTGCTGGGCTTGTCCATGTAGCGCAGCGGGGTGCCGTTGCCGCGGATGTCGATCTTCTCGCCGACGAGGTAGTCGCCCTTGTCCTGGGCGTTGTTGGCGTAGAACTCGACGGCCGCCGCGAAGATGTCCGAGGTGGCTTCGTTGAGGCCGCCGGACTCGCCGCTGTAGACCAGGCCGGCGGTGTTGGAGGTGACGCCGTGCGTCATCTCGTGCGCGGCCACGTCGATGGAGGTCAGCGGCTTGGTGTTGCCGGACCCGTCGCCGTAGGTCATGCAGAAGCAGGAGTCGGACCAGAAGGCGTTGACGTACGCGTTGCCGTAGTGGACCCGGGAGTACGCGCCGACGCCGTCACCGCGGATGCCGGAGCGGCCGTGCACGTTCTTGTAGTAGTCCCAGGTGAGCGCGGCACCGTAGTGCGCGTCGGCGCCGGCGGTCTCCTTGTTGGAGGGGAGGCCGTTGCCCCAGGTGTCGGTGGTGTTGCTGAACAGCGTGCCGGTGCCGGACGTACCGCCGTTGAGGTTGTACGTCTTGTGGTTGCCGCGGCCGGTGTCCGTCAGGGTGTACGACGGGGCGGTGCCGAGGGTGACCTGGCCGCTGTACATCGTGTTGCCGACGCCGGTCTCGATGGCCTGCCACTCGAAGAGCTTCGCGCCGGTCTTGGCGTCAGTCACGACGTGCAGCTCGTTCGGGGTGCCGTCGTGCTGGAGGCCGCCGACGACGGTCTCGTACGCGAGGACGGGGGCGCCGTTGGCGGCCCAGACGACCTTGCGGGGGGCGCGGGAGGCCTTGGCCTTGTCGGAGCCGTCCGCCTGGGCGAGGCCGACGGCCTGCTTCTCGGCGGCGGCCGGCGCCAGGGTGGCGGCGGTGTCGATGTTCTTGAGCTCGGCGCGGGTGGACTTGGTGACACCCGTCGTCGCGCCGGCCTTCGTCTCGGCGACGATCAGGTCGCCACCGAGGACGGGCAGTCCGGCGTAGGTGCGCTCGTAGCGCGTGTGGGTCGTGCCGTCGCGGTCCTGCACGACGTCACGGACGACCAGCTTCTCCTGGGCGCCGAGGCCGAGGGACTTGGCCGTGGCGGCCTTGTCGGCGTCGGCCGCCTTGATGAGCGCGGTGCGCTCGGCGGGGGTGAGGTCGGCCGGGAGCTTGCCGGGGTTCGCCGACGTGCCCTGCTGGGCCTTGGGGGCGATGCTCCAGGGGGCGTCTGCCGCGGTGGCGGCACCCGTCTGGACGCTCACGGCGAGCATGGCGGCGGCAGCGATCAGAGCGCCGGTCGCGGTGGCGCGACGGCTGGGCGTGGATCTCACGCAGACTCCTTCTTGCGAGGGGGGTACCGGCGGACTGGGTGAGGTCCGGCCGGGCGGAGCAAGCAGAGCTGTGGAGCACGTACAGGTGACGCGGAACTCGTTCGGGTGAAGCGCCGAACGGTGTTGCGAAGACGGGGAGAGAGTGACAGGAATGACGGGGACCTGTCAGGAGTGCGTCGACAAGTTGGCCGGAAATCGTTCGCTGCTCGTAAGGCCATGTTCGTTAACCGGACGTTTCATCGATCAAGGTCGCGATGCCGTCCGGTGTTCTCCCGAGCCCGGATGCGGAGACCGTCCGCGGATCGAGACCGCAGGCGCCGCCGCTCGTGACCGAGGCCGGCCCGGGTGCGGGGCCGCCGATGGGATCGAGTCGCAGCGTGGCTCGTTCTGTTCGCTCCGCCCGCCGCCGGAGATGCCTCGATCGGGTGGGCGGGCGGTACGGGGGAGGGCGCGCGCACGGCGGTGGCGGGACCGGGGACGGGGCGCGCTCGCCGACGGCGAGACGCGCCCCCGCGAGGGTCCTCAGCCCACCAGGCTCTCCCGCCACGCCCGGTGCAGGCCCGCGTAGCGGCCGTCGCCGGTGACGAGTTCCGACGGGGTGCCGTCCTCCACGATCCGGCCCGACTCCATCACCAGGACCCGGTCCGCGACCTCGACCGTGGACAGGCGGTGGGCGATCACCACCGCCGTACGGCCCGCCAGGACCGTGTCCATCGCACGCTGCACCGCCCGCTCGCCCGGCACGTCCAGGGAACTGGTGGCCTCGTCGAGGATCAGCACCGCCGGGTCGGCGAGCAGCGCCCGCGCGAAGGCCACCAGCTGGCGCTGGCCGGCCGAGATGCGGCCGCCGCGCTTGCGCACGTCGGTGTCGTAGCCGTCCGGGAGACCGCTGATGAACTCGTGCGCCCCGATGGCGCGGGCCGCCTCCTCGATCTGCGCGCGGGTCGCGTCCGGGCGCCCGATCGCGATGTTCTCGGCGACCGTCCCCGAGAAGAGGAACGCCTCCTGCGTCACCATGACGACACCCCGCCGGAGTTCGGGCGTGGCGAGGTCACGCAGGTCCACGCCGTCGAGCCGCACCGCGCCGTCCGTGGGGTCGTAGAAGCGGGCGAGAAGCTTCGCGAGCGTCGACTTGCCCGCGCCCGTCGCCCCCACCACCGCGACCGTCTGGCCGGCCGGGATCGTCAGGTCGAAGCGGGGCAGGACCTCGCCGCCCGTGCGGTAGGCGAACCGCACGCCGTCGAAGACGACCTCGCGGCCCGGGGAGCCCGCCCGGGCGGGGAGCTCGGCGGGCGTCGCCGTCTCCGGGACCCCCGGCTCCTGGGCGAGCAGGCCCGCGATCTTGGTGAGGGACGCGGCGGCCGACTCGTACGAGTTGAGGAACATGCCCAGCCGGTCGATCGGGTCGTACAGGCGCCGCATGTACAGCACCGCGGCCGCCAGGACGCCCAGTTCGAGGGAGCCCGCGGCCACCCGGTAGGCGCCCCACAGGCACATGCCGGCGACCGCGGTGTTCGCGACGAGCCGTGAGCCGACCACATAGCGGGCCATCTCCAGGAGCGCGTCGCCGTTGCTGCGCTCGTGCCGGTGGTTGAGCACCGCGAACTCGGCCTCGTTGACCCGCTCCCGGCGGAACGCCCGGACCGGCCGGATGCCGTTCATCGTCTCCGCGAACTTCACGATCACGCCCGCGATCGCCGTGGACCGCTCGGCGTACACCCGTCCCGCGCGCCGCTGGTAGACCCGCACCAGGAGGTACAGCGGGAGGAAGGACGCGACCGCCACCGCCCCGATGCCCAGGTCGAGCCAGACGAGGATCACCGAGATCGAGACGAAGGAGAGCACCACGCCGATCAGTTCCTGGAGGCCCTCGGAGAGCAGCTCGCGGAGCGATTCGACGTCGGTGGTCGAGCGGGAGATCAGCCGGCCCGAGGTGTAGCGCTCGTGGAAGTCGACGCTCAGGACCTGGGCGTGCCGGAAGATCCGGCCGCGCAGGTCCAGCAGCACGTCCTGGTTGACCCGGGCGGCCGCCCGCACGAAGACGTACTGGAGGAGGCCGGACAGCGCCGCGCAGAGCAGGTAGCCCACGCCGACCGCGACGACCGGACCGTGGTCCCCGGCGCGGAAGGCCGGGACGCCCCGGTCGATGGCGTACGCGACGAGCAGCGGGCCCGCCTGGACCGCGCCCTCCTTGACGAGCAGGACCAGCGCGGCGCACGCGACCCGGAAGCGGTGACCGGCGAGGAGCGAGCGCAGCAGCGCGCCCGTCGCCCCGCGCGGCGCCGGCAGGTCGTCCCGGTCGAAGGGGTCCCCCTCGGGGGCCGGACCGGCCGGCGCCTGCGGCTTCGTGAGCGTGGTGTTCGTCATCGGTCGCCCTCCCCGGTCTTCGCCTCGCCGGACATCAGCCAGGCGTACTCCTCGCTGGTGCGCAGCAGTTCCTGGTGCGTGCCCACGGCCGCGATCCGGCCCTCGGACAGCAGCGCCACCCGGTCGGCCAGCATCACCGTCGACGGGCGGTGCGCGACGACCAGCGCGGTCGTCTCCCGCAGCACCTCCCGCAGCGCCGCCTCCACGCGTGCCTCCGTGTGGACGTCGAGCGCGGAGAGCGGGTCGTCGAGGACCAGGAAGCGGGGGCGGCCGACGACGGCCCGTGCCAGGGCGAGCCGCTGGCGCTGCCCGCCGGACAGGCTCAGGCCCTGCTCGCCGACCTGGGTGCCGGAGCCCTCGGGCAGCCGGTCGACGAAGCCGTCCGCCTGCGCGACGCCCAGGGCGCGGCGCAGTTCCGGTTCGCCCGCCGTCCCGTCCGCGCCCATCAGGACGTTCTCCCCGACGCTTGCGGAGAAGAGCGTCGGTTCCTCGAAGGCCATGGACACCAGGGCCCGCAGCCGGTCCCGTTCCATCAGGGCGATGTCCTCGCCGTCCAGCAGGATGCGGCCGCCGGTCGCCTCGTGCAGGCGCGGGACGAGGGCGGTGAGCGTGGTCTTGCCGGAGCCCGTGCCGCCGACCAGGGCGAGGGTCTCGCCGGGGCGGATGTGCAGGTCGATGCCGTCGAGGACGGGCGGGGAGCCCGCCGGCGCGTCCGGGTAGCGGAAGGTCACGCCCTCGAACCGCACGCCGCCGGAGCCGCCGCCGGACGCGCCGCCGGAGCCGCCGCCGGACGCGCCGCCGGAGCCGCCGCCGGGCGGGGTGTCCGTGGTGCCGCCGGTGGCCGGGGCGGCCGGCTCCTCCTCGGCGTCCATCACCTCGAAGTACCGTTCCGTCGCGGTGGCGGCCTCCTGGCTCATCGCCAGCAGGAAGCCGATCGACTCCACCGGCCAGCGCAGCGCCAGCGCCGTCGACAGGAACGCGACGAGCGTGCCCGCCGACAGGTCCCCGTCCGCGACCTGCACGGTGCCGAGGACGAGCGCCGCGCCGATGGCCAGTTCCGGTACGACGGTGATGACCGCCCAGATCATCGCGAGTAGCCGGGCCTTGACCAGTTCCGTGCCGCGCAGCCGGCCGGCCAGCTCGCGGAAGGCCCGGGCCTGGCTGCGGTGGCGGCCGAAGCCCTTGACGATCCGGATGCCGAGGACGCTCTCCTCGACGACCGTCGTCAGGTCGCCGACCTGGTCCTGGGCGCGGCGGGCGACCAGCCCGTACCGGCCCTCGAAGACCGAGCAGACCACGACGAGCGGGATCACCGGGGTCAGCAGGACCAGCCCGAGCGACCAGTCCTGGGCCAGCAGCAGGACGTAACCCGCCAGGATCGTCACGGCGTTGACCAGCAGGAACGTCAGCGGGAAGGCCAGGAACATCCGGACCAGCATCAGATCGGTCGTGCCGCGCGAGAGCAGCTGCCCGGAGGCCCACCGGTCGTGGAAGGCGATCGGGAGGCGCTGCAGCCTGCCGTACAGGTCGGCCCGCATCCGCGCCTCGACCCCCGACAGCGGCCGCGCCACCAGCCAGCGCCGGTACCCGAAGAGCACCGCCTCCGCGATGCCGAGCAGCAGGAGGTAGAGCGCGCCCAGCCACACCCCGCCCGGGTCCCGGTCCGCGACGGGCCCGTCGACCAGCCACTTCAGTACGAGCGGGATGACCAGCGACAGACAGGAGGCGACGATCGCGACGAACGCGGCGGTGAACAGCCGCCCCCGCACCGGCCGCACGTACGGCCAGAGGCGGAGCAGCACCCGGACCGCGGAGCGGCCGTGAGGGTCGGGGGCGGCGGGGTCGTCGGGGCCGGGGGACTCGGGGGCGTCAGGTTTCTCGGGCATCAGGTCCGACCCTACGGTTCACCACTGACACGTCTCATCCGGTTTTCCGGCCGGTCGGGGCACGCCCCGCCCGGCCACCGCCGTCGCGCCGCGGTGGCCGGGTCCGGGCGTTCAGGTCCTGACCCGGAGCAGCACCATCGAGCGGGCTCCCATCGTGAGGATGCCGCCGCCCGGGTGGAGCGTTCCCGGGGCGGTCGCCTGGTCTTCGGCCGAGGTGTCGACGACCAGTTCGTACGTCTCCGCCCACGGCGGGCCGGGGAGGCGGAAGTCCAGCGGGCGGTGGCCCGCGTGGAGGACGGCGAGGAAGCTGTCGTCGGTGATCTGCGCGCCGCGCTCGTCCCGGCCCGGTATGTCGCGGCCGGACAGGTAGAGGCCGAGCGTGGCCGTGGGCGCGTACCAGTCGGGTTCGGTCATCTCGGCGCCCTCGGCGGTGAACCAGGCCAGGTCCCGCAGCCCGTCCGCGCCCTGCGGGCGGCCGGAGAAGAAGGCGCGGCGGCGCAGGACCGGGTGGTCGTGGCGGAGGGCGAGGAGCCGGCGGGTCAGGGCGAGGAGCTGGGCGCGGCCGGGGTCGTCGGGGAGGGTCCAGTCGAGCCAGCCGGTTTCGTTGTCCTGGCAGTAGGCGTTGTTGTTGCCGCCCTGGGTGCGGCCCATCTCGTCGCCGGCGACGAGCATCGGGACGCCGGTGGAGAGGAGGAGGGTCGTCAGGAGGTTGCGCTGCTGGCGGAGCCGGAGGGCGTTGACCTCGGGGTCGTCGGTCTCGCCCTCGGCGCCGCAGTTCCAGGAGCGGTTGTCGTTGGTGCCGTCGCGGTTGCCCTCGCCGTTGGCCTCGTTGTGCTTGCGCTCGTAGGTGACGAGGTCCCGCAGGGTGAAGCCGTCGTGGGCGGTGACGAAGTTGACCGAGGCGTAGGGCCGGCGTCCGCCCCAGGCGTACAGGTCGCTGGAGCCGGAGAGCCGGTAGCCGAGGTCCCGCACGTCGGGCAGGGCGCCGCGCCAGAAGTCCCGTACGGCGTCCCGGTAGCGGTCGTTCCACTCCGTCCACAGCGGCGGGAAGGCGCCCACCTGGTAGCCGCCGTTGCCCACGTCCCAGGGTTCGGCGATGAGCTTGACCCGGCGGAGCACCGGGTCCTGGGCGATGACCGCGAGGAAGGGGGAGAGCATGTCGACGTCGTGCATCGAGCGGGCGAGCGCCGCCGCCAGGTCGAAGCGGAAGCCGTCGACGCCCATCTCGGTGACCCAGTAGCGGAGGCTGTCGGTGATGAGCCGCAGCACCTGCGGCTGGACGACGTGCAGGGTGTTGCCGCAGCCGGTGTAGTCGGCGTACCGGCGGGCGTCCGACTGGAGGCGGTAGTAGCCGCGGTTGTCGATGCCCTTGAGGGAGAGCGTGGGGCCGAGCTCGCCGGCCTCCGCCGTGTGGTTGTAGACGACGTCGAGGATGACCTCGATCCCGGCCGCGTGCAGCGCCCGCACCATCCGTTTGAACTCGCCGACCTGCTGCCCGGTCGTCCCCGAGGAGGAGTAGCCGGCGTGCGGGGCGAAGTAGCCGATGGAGTTGTAGCCCCAGTGGTTGCGCAGCCCGCGCCGCAGCAGGTGGTCCTCGTGGGCGAACTGGTGCACCGGCAGGAGTTCCACGGCCGTCACCCCGAGCCGTACGAGGTGCTCGATCGCCGCCGGGTGTGCCAGGCCCGCGTAGGTGCCCCGCAGGTGCTCCGGGATGCCCGGGTGGAGCCGGGTGAAGCCCTTCACGTGCAGCTCGTAGATGACCGAGTCCTGCCAGGGCGTCTTGGGTCTGCGGTCGTCGGACCAGTCGTCGTCGTCCTGGACGACGACCCCCTTCGGGACGTACGGCGCCGAGTCACGCTCGTCGCGCACGGTGTCGGCGACGTGCTGCTGCGGCCAGTCCCGGACGTGCCCGTACACCTCGGCGGGCAGCGTGAAGTCGCCGTCGACGGCCCGTGCGTACGGGTCGAGGAGCAGCTTCGCCGGGTTCCAGCGGGCGCCGGTCCACGGGTCCCAGCGGCCGTGCACCCGGTAGCCGTACCGCTGTCCGGCCCCGATCCCGGGCACGAACCCGTGCCAGATCTCGTGGGTCAGCTCGGTCAGCGGCAGCCGCAGCTCCGCGCCGTCGGGGTCGAAGAGGCACAGCTCGACGGCCTCCGCCCCGCCCGCCCACAGGGCGAAGTTGGTGCCGGCGACCCCGTCGGGGCCCACCCGGCAGCGGGCCCCCAGGGGCGTCGGCGCCCCCGGCCACACGGGCGGCCCGGCCCGCTCCGGGGCATGGTCAGGTACCGCCTCCTGCTCGGCTGCGCTCGCCACCGTCCCGGCCTCCCGCGGCTCGTCGGGCCCGCACGCGGGGGAGTGACGGCGTCCCGGCCGCCGCTCCCGCGCATGGTCCTCCCCCTGTTCTGCCCGGACGGCCCCGCTCCCAACATGACCCGCACGCACGTTTCCCCTGGAGGGTGGCCGTCGTTGGGCCGAGCGTGACACTTGTATGGAAGCGGGCGGGGTACGCCCTCGCGGTGGCGGGACTGTTGGCGGGCCTCGTGGGCTGCACGGCGCCGGACGGCGGTGGCGGGATCGGCGTCGCCCTGCCGGGCAAGGCGCGGGCCCCCGGGGACGTGATCCGGGTGAGCCCGGAGGACGGCAGCCGCGGGGTGCCGGCCGGCGGCCCGGTCGAGGTGAAGGTGGACAGCGGGCGGCTCGAACGGGTGACCGTGATCCAGGTGGAGGACGCCCAGCGGACCGAGGTCGCCGGGGAGATCTCCGCGGACGGGCTGCGCTGGCGGCCCCGGCCGGAGACCCGGCTCGCGCTGGCGGCGAAGTACAGCGTGGACGCGGTCGCCCTCGACGGGCACGGCCGCCGCTCCGCCCGGCACACCACGTTCACCACCGTGGTGCCCGAGAGCCGCTTCATCGGCTACTTCAAGCCGGAGAACCGCTCCACGGTCGGCACCGGCATGATCGTTTCCTTCGCGTTCAACCGGCCGATCGAGAACCGGGCCGAGGTCGAGCGGGCCATCCGGATCACCTCGGTGCCGCCGGTCGAGGTCGTCGGCCACTGGTTCGGCACCGAGCGGCTCGACTTCCGCCCCGCCGCGTACTGGCAGCCGGGCACGAAGGTCACCGTCGAGCTCGGTCTGCGGGACGTCGAGGGCGCGCCCGGCGTCTACGGCATCCAGCGCAAGACGGTCGGCTTCACCGTCGGCCGCTCCCAGGTCTCCGTGGTGGACGCCGCCGAGCACACCATGGAGGTCCGCAGAGACGGTGAGGTGCTGGCCACCCTGCCGGTCACCGCGGGAGCGCCGAAGACCACCACGTACAACGGGAAGATGGTCGTGACCGAGCTGTACGACGTGACGCGGATGGACGGGCGCACGGTCGGCTTCGGCGGCGAGTACGACATCAAGGACGTGCCGCACGCGATGCGGCTCACCGAGTCGGGGACCTTCCTGCACGGCAACTACTGGGCCTCGCCGAGCACCTTCGGCTCCGCGAACGTCAGTCACGGCTGTGTCGGGCTGCGGGACGAGAAGGGCGGCAGCGCCGATTCGCCGGCGGGCTGGTTCTTCGAGCGGACGATCGTCGGCGACGTGGTGGAAGTGGTCAATTCCCGTGACCGGAAGGTCGCTCCGGACAACGGCCTCGGAGGCTGGAACATGGAGTGGAACCGGTGGAAGGAAGGCTCCGCGCTGCGCTGACCCGCCGTCTCCTCCGCACCTCCGGCCGCTTTCGGTCCCTTTCGTTGTCCTAGCAGGTCGATCGGGACGGAACGGTGACATTCATGAGGATCTTTCGTGTCCTCCGGTGTGATTATCTAGCGCCGTGTGCGCGAGTGGATGCGCACGGGGGTGGGGCCGTGGCGGTTGCCAGGCCGTGCGAGGGGAGAACACCACAGTGAACGGGCAGCCGATATCGGGGGCATCGGTCAGAGGCAGGCGGCGCGGGGGCGTCCGCCTGCAGGCGCTGGCGGCGGGGGCGCTGCTCCTGGTCCTGACCGCCTGCGGCGGCGGTGAGACCGCGTCCACCGGCGGCGGCGGGGGAAAGGCGCCGGCGGCCCAGGGCGGCGGCAAGCAGGAGAACGCGGCCTCCCAGGCGGTCGTGACGATCCTTCCGAAGGACGGCGCCGACTCGGTCGCCACCAGCGGGGCCCTCAAGGTCACCGCCGAGCAGGGCAAGCTGACCACGGTCACGGTCGCCGACTCCAAGGGCACCGAGGTCGCGGGCAAGATCGGGGCGGACGGCGCCAGCTGGACGCCCACGGCCCACCTGGCCGCGGCCACGCAGTACAAGGTCCACGCGATCGCGAAGGACGCCGAGGGCCGTGAGTCGGCGAAGGACACCACCTTCACCACCCTGGTCCCGAAGAACACCTTCGTCGGCCACTACACGCCGGAGGACGGTTCGACCGTCGGCGTCGGCATGCCGGTGTCCATCAACTTCACCCGGGGCATCACCGACCCCGAGGCCGTCGAGAAGGCCATCACGGTGACGGCCGAGCCGTCCGTCCCGATCGAGGGCCACTGGTTCGGCAACGACCGTCTCGACTTCCGCCCGGAGAAGTACTGGGCCGCGGGCACCAAGGTGACCGTGCACCTCAACCTGGACGGCGTCGAGGGCCGCCCGGGCGTCTACGGCAAGCAGAAGAAGACGGTGAAGTTCACCATCGGCCGCCGTCAGGTCTCCACCGTCGACGCGAGCGCCAAGACGATGAAGGTCGAGCGCGACGGCAAGATCATCAAGACCATCCCGATCACCGCGGGCGCGCCGTCCACGACCACGTACAACGGCCAGATGGTCATCAGTGAGAAGTTCAAGGTGACCCGCATGAACGGGGCCACGGTCGGCTTCGGCGGCGAGTACGACATCAAGGACGTGCCGCACGCGATGCGGCTGTCCACCTCGGGCACCTTCGTGCACGGCAACTACTGGGCCCCGGCCAGCACCTTCGGCTCCTCCAACGTCAGCCACGGCTGCGTCGGCCTCCAGGACGCGCGGGGCGCGGGCGACAGCTCGAAGCCGGCCGCCTGGTTCTACGACCGCTCGATCATCGGCGACGTGGTGGTCGTGAAGAACTCGAAGGACAAGCAGATCAAGCCGGACAACGGCCTCAACGGCTGGAACATGGACTGGTCGGAGTGGATCAAGTAGTCGTACGCGACTGAGCGCGGGGCCCGGTGCTGTGAGCAACAGCACCGGGCCCCTTGTCGTTAACGGCCACTAACCTTCCTCCCATGACTGTGAACCTCGAAGTCGCCGAAGGCGTCGGCACGATCCGCCTCGACCGCCCCCCGATGAACGCCCTGGACATCGCCACCCAGGACCGGCTGCGCGAGCTGGCCCAGGAGGCGACCGACCGCGACGACGTGCGGGCCGTGGTCCTGTACGGCGGGGAGAAGGTGTTCGCGGCGGGCGCGGACATCAAGGAGATGCAGGTCATGGACCACGTGGCCATGGTCAAGCGCTCCCGCGCGCTGCAGGAGGCCTTCACCGCCGTCGCCCGCATCCCCAAGCCGGTCGTCGCCGCCATCACCGGGTACGCCCTGGGCGGCGGCTGTGAGCTCGCGCTCTGCGCCGACTACCGGATCGCCGCGGACAACGCCAAGCTGGGCCAGCCCGAGATCCTGCTCGGCCTGATCCCGGGGGCCGGCGGCACCCAGCGCCTCTCCCGGCTCGTCGGCCCGTCCAGGGCCAAGGACCTGATCTTCACCGGCCGGATGGTCAAGGCCGACGAGGCCCTGACGCTGGGTCTGGTCGACCGGGTCGTCCCGGCCGCCGAGGTCTACGAGCAGGCGCACGCCTGGGCCGCCAGGCTGGCGCAGGGCCCGGCGGTGGCGCTGCGGGCCGCGAAGGAGGCGGTCGACCAGGGTCTGGAGGCCGACATCGACACCGGTCTCGCCATCGAGCGCACCTGGTTCGCGGCCCTGTTCGCGACCGAGGACCGCGAGCGCGGGATGCGCAGCTTCGTCGAGGAGGGCCCGGGGAAGGCGAAGTTCGCCTGACCTGACGGTCGTCCCTTCGTGGGGGTCGATTCCGGCGGAACGGCCCCCGCGATCGGCTCCGTGCGGCCATGATGGGGGGCATGGCGGGCCTGGAGGGTAGGGAACAACCGTGGCAGCGCGCGAGCGCCGCCGCAGCGCGGTGGTCACCGGCCGCGGATGACGAACAGGCCGCCGGCGCAGTGGAGTTGTACGGCAATCCGGCGGAGGAGGATGTCCGGCTGCCGTCCCGCCCGGAGTCCGCGTGGGTGGCCCGCAGGCTCACCCAGCACGTCGTGCTGCGGCAGTGGGGGCTCGGCCCGCAGATCGCCGAGCACGCGGTCCTCCTGGTCTCGGAGCTGGTCGGGAACGCGGTCCGGCACACCGGGGCCCGGGTCTTCGCGTTACGGCTCCAGCGGCGGCGCGGCTGGATCCGGATCGAGGTCCGGGACCCCTCGCGCGGGCTGCCCTGTCTGATGCCGGTGCACGAGCTGGACACCAGCGGCCGGGGGCTGTTCCTGGTGGACAAGCTCGCGGACCGGTGGGGCGTGGACCTGGCGCCGCGCGGCAAGACGACCTGGTTCGAGATGCGGGTCGGCGACCGGCCCTGAGGGGCGGCGACCGGCCCTGGAACGCACGGAAGCCCCCGTGTGCCGTGGTGTGGCACGTGGGGGCTTCCGTGTGATGCGCCGTGGACGGGGGGGTGTATCCACGGCCGCTGTGTCGACCTGGCCCGGGTCAATGGGGGTCGGTGTCTCCGACTATGGCAGACGGGTGGCCATACCGCCAAAAGTCCCTAGCGGGGCAAACTGCACCAAAAGCGGACACTTTAATAGTGAATCGTTGGTGACGTGTCGCACTCACCTTGCAAACAATGAATGACTATGCGGTTCGCGGCGTGTTTCCCGGGGTCGTCCGCATGCTGGACGCCGCCCGAAGGCCCGCAAACGTCCTGAATTGGCCTAATCGTAATAAATCGGGCAGCACTGCCTTTGAATGGTCGCGTGAAGCCGACCGACCGCCGCGGAGCCCTCCGGGCCGGTGCGGCCGCCGCCCTCGCGGGAGCCCTCGCCACCGCCTGCGGCACGGCCCCCCGCCCCACCGCGCCCGCACCCCGGCACCCCGCCCCCGCGCCCCACGCGGCCCCCGCACCCCGGCGCCTGCCCGGACAGCCCGCCGAGATCGCCCACGGCCCCCGCGACCGGCCCCGGGTCGCCCTCACCTTCCACGGCCAGGGCGACCCCGCCCTCGCCCGGACCCTCCTCGGCCAGGCCGAGAAGGCCGGCGCCCGGGTCACCGTCCTCGCCGTCGGCAGCTGGCTCGACGCCCACCCCGACATGGCCCGCCGCATCCTCGACGGCGGACACGACCTCGGCAACCACACCCAGCACCACATCGACGTCAACGCCCTGACCGAGGACCGGGCCCTCGCCGAGATCGAGGCCTGCGCCACCCGGCTGCGCCGCCTCACCGGCTCCATCGGCACCTGGTTCCGGCCCTCCCGCACCCAGCACGCCGCCCCCACCGTGCTCCGCGCCGCCCGCCGCGCCGGATACCCGCACGTCCTCTCGTACGACGTCGACTCCCTCGACTTCACCTCGCCCGGCGCCACCGCCGTCGTCCGCAACGTCACCGGCCCGGTCCGGGCCGGCTCCGTCGTCAGCCTGCACTTCGGCTACCCGGACACCGCCGCCGCGCTGCCCCTCCTCCTCGCCGACCTCGACCGCCGCGGCCTGCGCGCGGTCACCACCACGGAGCTGCTGACCTGATGGCACACCGCACGCAGACCCCCACGCGCAGCCGCCTCACGAGGAGGA
This sequence comes from Streptomyces venezuelae ATCC 10712, assembly GCF_008639165.1. Classification (NCBI taxonomy): domain Bacteria; kingdom Bacillati; phylum Actinomycetota; class Actinomycetes; order Kitasatosporales; family Streptomycetaceae; genus Streptomyces; species Streptomyces venezuelae. Next base: position 5,524,924 of record NZ_CP029197.1, read on the forward strand.
GCCGGACCCTCCTCGCCGCCGCCCTCCTCACCGCGCTCGCCGGCTGCGGCGGCGGGGACCCGGGCGACGGCGCCGCCCCCGTGAAGGAGGCCGCCGTCCCCGCCGTGCCCAAGCGGGCCGTGGCGCCCGCCGGGCTCCCCGGGATGCCGCCGCTCCTCGACCCGAACGACGTCTACGCCGCCGACCGGCCGAACCAGCTCTCCCCGGTGGTCAGGAACTTCCCCTCCCGGGTCTACGTCCCCAACACCAACTCCAACACCGTCTCCGTCATCGACCCGGCCACCTACCAGGTCGTCGAGACCATCCGCGTCGGCATCCAGCCCCAGCACGTGGTGCCCTCCTGGGACATGAAGACCCTCTGGGTCAACAACAACCGGGGCCACACCCTCACCCCCATCGACCCCGCCACCGGCGTCGCGGGCAAGCCCGTCGAGGTCCACGACCCGTACAACCTCTACTTCACGCCCAACGGCAAGTACGCGATCGTGATGGCCTCGCTCGACCGCGAGCTGGTCTTCCGCGACCCGCACACGATGGAACGGAAGAAGACCGTCCCGGTCAGCTGCTACGGCGTCAACCACGCCGACTTCTCCGCCGACGGACGCTACTTCGTCGTCTCCTGCGAGTTCTCCGGCGAGCTGCTCAAGGTCGACACCGAGAAGATGGAGGTCATCGGCCAGCAGAAGCTGCCCTTCGAGGGAGCCATGCCGCAGGACGTGAAGATCTCCCCGGACGGCAAGACCTTCTACGTCGCCGACATGATGGCCCACGGCATGTGGGTCCTGGACGGCGAGAAGTTCACCACCCCCACCCTGCTGCCCACCGGCAAGGGCTGCCACGGCCTCTACATCAGCCGGGACTCCCGCGAGATGTACGTGCCCAACCGCGGCGAGGGCTCGATCTCCGTCTTCGACTTCGCGCAGAACAAGCTGACCAAGAAGTGGTGGCTGCCGGACGGCGGCTCCCCGGACATGGGCGGCGTCTCCGCCGACGGAAAGGTCCTCTGGCTCTCCGGCCGCTACGACTCCGAGGTCTACGCGATCGACACCGCCAGCGGGAAGCAGCTCGCCCGCATCCCCGTCGGCGGCGGCCCCCACGGCCTCGCCGTGTATCCGCAGCCCGGCCGCTACTCGCTCGGCCACACGGGGATCTTCCGCTGACCGCCCCGGGGCCGGACCGGCCGTACCCCTCTCGGGCGGCCCCACCGGGCCAGCTAATCTGACCCCCGTCAGAGAAGCACCAAGAAGGGGCGGAAGCAGTGGCGGACATCGAGTCGGCACGTACGGCATTCAACCGGTACGACGTGGACGGCGACGGCTTCATCACCGCCGCGGAGTACAAGAGCGTCATGGCGCAGCTCGGCGACTTCAACGTCACCGAGACGGTCGCCGAGGCCCTCATCAAGCAGCGCGACGACAACGGTGACGGCCGGCTGTCCTGGGACGAGTTCTGGTCCCACCTCAGCAAGGCCTGATCCGCCCGCCCGGACGGGCGGCGCAACGCTGAGTTGCCGCCCGTCCGGGGCTCGGTGACGATCGTCCGGTGACGCTTCCCGGACCTTTCGGTACCCCGAGCCGTCCGACGGCGGCGATCCTCGCCGCCGTCGCCGTCCTCGTCGTCGCCCTGCTGGGCGCCGGCCTCGCGCAGACGGGCACGGACGAGCTCCGCATACCCGCGGCGGGCACCACCACGCTGCTGCGGCTCCTCGTGTTCACCGGTCTGGCCGTGCACACCGGCGAGATCGCCGGCCGCCGGCTCGCCGGCGAAGGCCCCCGGCCGCGCTCCTGGTCCGTCCCCGCCGCCCTGCTCGCCGCGGCCGCCTCGGCCGGACTCCTGCTGCTCTTCACCGCCGTCAGCGGACTGAGCCCGAGCGTCGTGTACGGGCTCCGCGAGGGCCGTCTCGTCCTCGTCTCGGCCAACGCCTTCGTCCTCGCCGCCCTCTGCGCCGCCTCCCGGCACCCCGCGCTCGCCGCCCTGCCGCTCGCCGTCGCCGCCGGAGCCGAGGCCCTGCGCGCCCACCCCGAGACCCACCAGCCGCTCCTCGGCACCTCCCTCACCCTGGTCCACCTCACCGCAGCCTCGCTCTGGACCGGCACCCTGCTGTACGTGCTCCGCACCATGCGGCTGCGCGGCGGCGGACGGGACGTCCTCCTCCGGTACGCCCGGATGGCCGCCTTCGTATACGCCGCCCTCGTGCTCACCGGCACCGCCACCACCCTGCGCAAGCTCCCCCTCGACGCGGTCCTGGGCACCGCCTACGGCCGGGTCCTGCTGGTCAAACTGGTGCTGTTCGGCGGGGTCAGCCTGCTGGCGCTGGCCGCCCGGGGGCGGCTGCTCTCCGGCGGGAACGCGCAGCCACCGGCCCGGGTGGAGCTGTCCGTCCTCGCCGCGATCGTGGTCGTCTCGGCGCTGCTGACCGTGGTGCCCGATCCGCACGGGCCCGTTCCCTGAGCCTCCCCGCGCCGCCGCCCGCGCGCCCGCTCCCCGCCGGGCCGGCGCCCGGCGGCCGTCCCGTGCCGCCGGCAACTCGCTGCACCATGTGCCCGTGGCCGGATCGCGGCCCGGCGCGCGACTGACAGGTGCGCGCCTCCCACCTGGCCTTTTGGCCGGAAGAAGGGGGTCCGCTCGGAGCGTGCCTCCGCTTTTCCCGCAGGTCGTGAGGCAGCTCGTTGCCAGGCAGCTTCCTGGCCTGTCCGGAAGCGGACAGTCGGGGCCCACCGGTGATTTCCTCTAGGTGTGCGGCCGGGAAGGCTGAAAACTCACCGGCCGTAAGGAACCGCTGACACCTGTACGCCGCACCCGTACAGCAACGAAACGGAGACCTCCATGTCTTGTCGCTCGCGCCGCGCCAGCAGTGTCCTCGCCGCCGTCGCCGCCACCTTCCTCGGCGGACTGCTGATGGCCGCCCCGGCCGAGGCCGCCCCCGCCGCCCCGCACGCCGTCACCCAGGCCGCCGACGACTTCGTCTGGCCGACGCCGCCGCACCCGCAGCTGCCGGACTTCCCCTGCGTCCGCCCGCTGCCCGGACTGCCCTGCATCACCGAGATCCCGGACGACTTCGTCTGGCCCGTCGCCCCGAGGGACTGACCCCCATGCACGCCACGACCGCCGCCACGGCCGCCGCACCCCTTCAGATCCACTCCCGGCGGGTCGCCTGCACCCCCGCCTCGAACCGGCTGGACGCACCGAGCCGCTCCATCAGGTCGGCCACGATCCGCCGCTCCGTCCGCACCCCGATGCCCAGCGCACGCGCCACGGCCTCGTCGGTGAGACCACTGGCCAGAAGCTGGAGCAGCTTGCGCTCCTGCGGGGTCAGCCCGCCCGGCAGGGCGTCCCCGGGACCGTCCAGCGGGGAGGCGTGCTCCCAGTAGGCCTCGAACAGGGCGCGCATGGCCAGGACCACCGGCTGGCTGCTGAACAGCAGCGCGGACGGACGGGCCTGACCCGGCAGCCCGGCGACCACCGCCGCCGCCGTGTCCACGATGAGCAGCCGCATCGGAAGGGTCGGCGAGGTACGGATCTCGCTGCCGCGCTCCGCCATCCACTGGGCGTGCGCCCGGGTGACCCGGTCACCCGCGACGCTGTCCAGATAGATGGTCCGGAAGCGGACGCCCCGCTCCATCGCCCGCTCGTTCAGCGGCCGGCCGGCCTCGACGGACTCCTCCGTGAGGGCCTTGCCGGGATGGAAGGCCAGCGACTCGGCCGTACAGGACTCGGCGAGGGCTTCGAGCCGGGTGCGGATGTCGTCGACGTTGTCGAGGTGCTCCGCCCCGTCCAGACCGCCCGACCGGCCCGAGGCCGTGTACTCGGCCGCGAGCGCGGCCAGGGCGGCACGATTCTGCTCGATCCGCTGCTGCCGCGAGGCGAGTTCGCGCTCCTCCCGCTGGAGCAGCACCTTCAGACCGAGCGACGGGTTCACCGCGCGCATCCGGCCCGGGGTGTCCCGGGACGGCGCGAGCAGCGACAGGCGCGTCAGCAGGTCGAGCGCCTCCGTCACCTGCTCGGTCGTACAACTCAGCAGCTTCGCCAGGCGTTCCGGATCGTGCTCCTTGTGGAACAGGATCGCGCGGTACACGCCCAGCGTGTGCTGATCGAGTGACGAGACCTCGTCCACGTGGTGTCCCCCAACGGTCGTACCGCCCCCGGCCCGGTCCGGCGCGGAGAGCTCAGAACCGGATCTCCCGCCCCGCCGCGGAGCCATCCCATTCACACCATTCACACGATCAGCACGCTACCCGCTCGACGATCTCCTTGAAAGGCGTTCCCGTGCTCCAGACCGGTTCCTCCCCGCCGCGGCTCGACGGGCTCGTCGTCCTCGTCGTCGACGCCACCACCGGCGTCGGCCGCGAGCTCACGACCCGCCTGAGCGCCGCCGGCGCGCTCGTCGCCGTCGTCGGAGCCGGCCACCCGGACCGCGCGGACGACGCCGCCACCAACGCGGCCTTCCTCTGCAAGGCGCTCACCGACGCCGGACTCGTGGCCCTGCCGTACCGGATCGACGTCCGCGACCCGGCCGAGGCCGGCCGGCTGCCCGGCCAGATCGCCGACGACGCCGGCCCGGTCCACGCCGCGGTCGTCGTCCTGCCGCCGCCGGACTCCACCGCGGAACTGCTGCGCGCCTTCCGCGCCGTGTCCGCCGCCCTCGCGGCCGCGCTGCCGCCCGGCGCCCGGCACATCGAGCGCGCGCCCGCCGCCCCGGCCGAACCGGGCGGGACGACGGCCGAGGACCGCACCTGGATCCGCGACGTCGTCGACCGCCTCGCCGTCGACGCGGCGCGGGCGACAAGCCGCTGACCGGCGGCCCGAGAGGGCCGCCGCCACAGAAGTCACCACGGGGGAGAGAGATGTCCATTCGTGTCGTCGTGGCCGGTGACCACCAACTGGTCCTGGAGGCCTTCGCCGAGACCCTGAACGGCACCAACGGCCTGGATGTCGTGGGGCTCGCCACGACCTTCGAGGCGGTGCTGCCCGCCGTCCAGCGGCACCGGCCCACGGTCCTGCTGCTCGGCGAGAGCACCATGGGAGGCAAGGCGCTGCACGCGGCGACCGAGGTCCGCTCGCACCACCCGACCTGCGGCGTCGCGCTGATGGTCGGCTCGGCCACGCCGTCCGTGGTGGACCGGGCGGTGGCCGCCGGAGCGCTCGGAGTCGTACCGAAGACGGCCCGGCTGCCGCAGCTGATCACCACGCTCGTCGGGGTGGCGGGGGGCTGCCTCACGGTCGACCCGGGGCTGCTGCGGACCCCGGCGGCCGGGGAGACGGTGCTCAGTGTCCGCGAGACGGACGTGCTGCGGCTGACCGCGGGCGGGGCGACCGTCAAGGAGATCGCGGGCGAGCTCTACCTCGCGGCGGGCACGGTACGGAACCTCACCTCGGCGGCGATCAAGAAGCTCGGCGGGCGCAACCGGTTCGACGCGGCGCGGATCGCCGCGGAATGCGGGCTGCTGTGAGGGCCTCCCGGGCGCGGGCGGCCGCGCCGGGACACGCGCCGGCCCCGGCACGGGGCGTGCCGGGGCGGGGCGTCACGACATGGTGGAGCAGGGCGCTCGGCGCGCTCCTACTTCTCCAGGCAGAACTCGTTGATCGGGTAGCCGACATGGCGGTCGGCCGTCGGCAGGTGACCCAGGATGCGGTCGCCCGGCTTGAGTTCGGTGCTGTTGAGCACCGAGGCGCCGGGGCCGAGGACCCGCACGTGCCAGTCGTCCTGGAGGATCAGGTTGACCGTCTGACCACTGGGCGCGACCGCGTCGATGGAGATGAGCGGACGGGTCTCGATCTTCACCCGGCCCACGCTGACCGGCCGGGTGCGGCCGTCGACGTCGACCGCCAGGACGGAGCTGCCGGCGTGCAGCTCGCTCAGGTAGTGGGTGCGGCCGTTCTGCCCCACCGTGTAGGAGTGCAGGGCGCCCGCGTTGACGCGGAACGGACGGGTCGGCATGTACGGCAGCGGGTGGGTCTCGCTGACGCACAGGACCATGCCCTTGGAGTGCGAGCCCACCAGGATGCCCTCGTCCTTGCGGAAGTGGGTCGTGGTGTCGACGCAGGCACGCTCGCCCATCCCGATGTGGGTGGTCGCCGTGACCTCCAACTCGACCAGGGAGATCTCGCCGCCGTGCGCGGTCGCCGCGGTCCGCAGCGCCGTCGCGTCGCCGACCGTACGGCCCCGCATCAGGACGCCGTCCGAGCCGTGCTCCAGGACGCCGTACAGGATCTCGGCCTCCTCGGTGTCGGCGGCCGTCGTCACGATCGAACCGGGCGCGCCCGACGCGGCCGCGATGACGATCTCCAGCGGGATCTTCGTCGGGTCGCGGAAGTCCAGGACGCTCCACGCCTCCAGACGCGCCGCCAGGCAGGCGTCCTCCAGGGTGTCGGCGTCGACGATCTCCACGTACCGCCCGAACTGGACGTCCGGGTGGGCCGCTTCGAGTTCGGCACGGGCGTCGCGCGGCCCGGGCACGATCACCACGTCGGCCTCGCCGAGGTCGGCGGGGACGGTCGCGGCGCCGTCCTCGAAGAGCAGTACCTTGCGGACGGTGGGCGGCAGACCGGCGAAGACGGCCGGGTCGGCGGCGACGATGCCGTCGATCTTCTGGTGCACGGCCTCCTCGAGGACGGCGGCGGTGGCGGCGCCGGCCTCACGGATGTCAAGCCAGCACAGTTTGGCGTCCGTCATGATGCGGACCTCCTGTCAGGTTGTCGAGTGACGAACCGTCGAGCGACGGGTCGAGGTGCGTGGTGTCGTGGTGCGGGTCGTCGAGCGGTGTGCCGTCGAGGTGGTCGGGGGTGAGGCGTTCGCCGTGAAGCCGCTCCCGTCCGGCCGCCTCGCTGAACGGGCCGGTGGTGAAGTGCTGTTCGGGGAAGTGGTGCACGACCCTGGCGACCTTCGCCGCCAGCGCCCGCGGGTCCTTGGCCTGGAAGATGTTGCGGCCCATGGCCACCCCGCCCGCCCCTCCGGCGATGGCGTCCCTGACGTACGCGAGGACGTCCTCCTCCTTCTCCAGGGCGGGTCCGCCGGCCACCAGCACCGGCACCGGGCAGGCCGCGGTCAGGTCGAGCATCTCCGCGGTGGATCCGAGGAAGACGGTCTTGACCAGGTCCGCGCCCAGGTCCGCGGCGATCGTCACGGCGTGCGCGACGACGGCCGGGTCCCGGGGGTCGGTGATCCGCGGCCCCCGCGGGTACACCATGGCGAGCAGCGGCAGGTTCCAGCGGTCGCAGGCGTCGGCGATCCGGCCGAGGTCGCCGATCTGCTGCCGCTCGTCGTCGGAGCCGAGGTTGACGTGGACGCTGACCGCGTCCGCGCCGAGGCGGAGGGCCTCTTCGACGCCGGCGACGACGTACTTGGCGTTGGGGTCGAGCGCCTGGCTGGTGCTCGCGTTGAGATGGATGATCAGCGACATCGCGGCGAACCGCTCCGGGCTGATGTGCCGCACGCTGCCCTTGTGGACGACGACGGCGTCGGCGCCGCCGGAGGCGATCTTGGCGGCGAGCTGGTCGAGGGTGGTGCCCTTCGGGACCACGGGACCGTCATGGATCGAGTGGTCGAGAGGGGTGATCATCAGGCCGGCCGTGCTGTGGCGGTAGAGCCGCCGTAGCCGCAGCGACCGGGCGAAGTGGCCGAAACCGGTCATGGAACGCCCTTTCTGGTTCGCGAGGTGGCGTGATCGGGCTGGTGACCCGCGCCGCTCGCGCGGACGGGGTCGGCCCGCGCGGTGGCTCCGCGCGGGGAGCTGAGGGCCGGTCCGCCGACGCGAGGGACGCCGGTGCCGTACGGGGGGTCCGCGCCGTGCCGGTTCTCCGTGCCGTGCCGGGCGGCGGTGCCGTACGGGGGGTCCGTGCCGTGCCCGGCGGTGGCGGGCGCGCCGGGGCCGGGCGGGTCGGCGGCGTCCCGGGCGGCCAGGTCCGGCGGCGAGACGGAGCGCAGATAGGCGCGGTCCGGTTTGCCCGAGGGGGTCAGGGGGAGCTTCGGCCAGACCGAGACCCGGACCGGGGTGTGCTCGGGCGTCAGCGCCGCGGCCACATAGCCCCGCAGGTCGCAGGAGGTGTGCCCGGCTCCCGAGTACAGCTCGACGGCCGCGTGCACCTGCTCCACCCAGTCCCGGTCCCGCACCCCGAACACCGTGGCCTGGCGCACCTGCGGATGGCGCATCAGCGCCTCCTCGATGGCCGCCGGGTCCAGCTTGAGCCCGCCGTGCTTGATCACGTCGCCCACCCGGCCGTCCAGCCGGAGGTAGCCGTACCGGTCCCAGTGCCCCAGGTCGCCGGTGCACAGCCAGCCGTCGCGGAAGACCGTCCCGGTGCGCTCCTCGTCGCCGAGGTAGCCGGCCGTGACGGTGGGCGAGCTGATCCAGATCTCGCCCGACACCCCCCGCTCCACCTGCGGGCCGCCGCCGGGGCCGCGGACCTCCACCCGCACCCAGGGGAACGGGCGGCCCGCCGAGCCGAGCAGTTCGGGTTCCCGGTGGTCCAGCGGGTTGAGGCTGCTGATGCCGCCCGCCTCCGTGGTCCCGTACACCTGGATGAGCACGTCGCCGAAGAGCTCGACGGCCCGTGCCACCCGGGCCGGCGCCGCCGGGGTGCCGCTGTACGTGATGCGGCGCAGCGACGACAGGTCGGTGAGCGGGGCGGCCGGATGGTCCAGGAGCCGGTAGAGGTGCGGGACGGCGAGATAGACGTCGGTCACCCGGTGCCGCTCGAAGGCGTCGAGGACGTCGCTCGCGTCGAACTCGTCGTGCAGGACGACCCGTCCGCCGCTCGCGAGCACCGCGTCGGCCATCGGCGCGGTTGTGTGGCTGATCGGCGTGACGGACAGCAGCGTCGCGGGTCCCCGGGGATCGAGGCCATGGGCGAGACGGCTGACGAGCTCCTCACGCGTGTCGTACCGCTGGGCGACCATCTTCGGCCGGCCCGTGCTGCCGCTGGTGAACTCGACGGTCGCGAGGTCGTCCGGGCGTGGCTCGGGCAGCCGCGCCGGCAGCGGTCCTGCGGGACCGTCGCCCGTCCCCCAGGGGACGGTCAGCGCGGTCACCCCGGGTACGCGGCGGGTGAGCCAGGTGCCGCGCTCGGCGCTCTCGTCGTCGACGAGGAGCACCGACACCCGCAGGTCCTGCAGGAGTTGCGCCTGGGTGGCGACCGTGAAGGTCTCCGTGTCGGTACGCGGGTTCATCGACCGTACGTACACGGAGGTGGCGCCCAGGAGATGGACGGCGTACCGGGCGCCGAGCATCAGCGGCCGGTTGGGGCCGGTGAGCACGGCGACGGTGTCGCCGGGGCGGACGCCGCGGGAGTGCAGCAGGGCCGTGGTGGCCCGCACCGAGCCGGCGAGCCGGCCGGCGGTGACGGCCTCGTCGGCGCGGTGGATCACCACGCGCCCCGGGTCCTTTCCGAGAGCGTCGAGAATGCGGCGTACGTACATGGTTCCTCCTTTCCGGAAATGAGGAGTCGGGTGGTGCGGAGGGAATTACGAGATGCGCATCTGCGCCATCATTCCCATGGCGCTGTGGTCGATCATGTGGCAGTGGTAGGGAAAGACACCGCGGTGGGTGTCGAAGGTCAGCTGGAGTTTCGCGGTCTGCCCCGGGAAGAGGAGGACGGTGTCCTTGAGTCCGGCCTCCGCCGGATAGACCGGCATTCCGTCCCGTTCGAGGATCCGGAACTGGACGAGGTGGGTGTGGAAGTTGTGCGGAACGGTCGTGCTGGTGTTCTTGACCGTCCACACCTCGGTGGTGCCCCACGCGATCTCGGTGTCGATCCGGTCGTGGTCGAACGTCTTCTCGTTGATGTACGCGAGGTGGCCCGTGCCCGGCTCGTCCATCCGCAGCTCGAAGGAGCGCTCCACGGTCGGCGTGGGCAGCGGCGGCAGGGTGGTCAGGACGTCCGGCACCCGGCTGGTGTCGGGCACCTTCTCCTCGACGTCGAAGCGCATGATCTGCCCGACCAGCTCGGTCGGCCCGGGGCCCAGCATGTTCGCCAGGGTGACCTGGGTGCCCGGCGCGTACCGCGAGAAGTCGATGACGAAGTCGGCGCGCTCGCCGGGGGAGAGGACGACCACCGGCGACGGCGCCGGCGCCGGGAGCAGCCCGCCGTCCGAGCCGACGTGGATGATCGGGCTGCCGTCGGACAGCGCCATCACGAAGATCCGCAGGTTGCAGGAGTTGACCATCCGGAAGCGGTACTTGCGGGCCTTCACCTTCAGGTGCGGCCACGGGGCCCCGTTGACCAGGATGGTCGTGCGGTTGAGGGCGTCGTCCATCGTGTAGAGCAGCTGCCCCGCCGCGTCGAAGTGCGCGTCCCGGAGGATCAGCGGCACCTCGTACGGCCCCGAGGGCAGTCCCAGCGCGTCCTCGGCCTCGTCGCCGAGGAGGTAGAGCCCGGAGAGGCCCCGGTAGACGTGCTCGGACTCCAGGTGGTGGGCGTGGTCGTGGGTCCACAGGGTGGCACCCGGCTGGCGGTTGGCGTACACGTACGTCTTCGACCGGCCCGGCTGGATGAGGTCCATCATCCCGCCGTCCTGGTCCTGCGGGTTGGCCCCGCCGTGCAGATGGACCGAGGTCGGCGCGGACAGCGCGTTGATCTGCTTCACGACGGCCGTGCGCCCGCTGCGGGCCCGGATGGTGGGGCCGGGGAAGGTGCCGTTGTACGTCAGGACCTCGGTCCGCAGCCCGGGCAGGATCTCCACCCGCGCCCGGCGCATGGTGACCGCGTAGTAGTCGGCCGACCGGGTCCTCCGGTACGGCGCGAGGACCCGCGGCCGCGGCAGCGGCACGGTGAACGGGGTGACCGCGGGCGGACCGGCGGGCGGTTCGGCGGCCACCGCCGGGGTCCCGGAGGTGAGGCCCTGGAACACCCCGCCGGCCGCGCCGACAGCGCCGACGGCACCGGCGGTGAGTCCGAGTCGTATCGCGTTGCGGCGAGAGAACACAGCGGATTCCTTACGTGACGGTTTTCCGGGATCGGTGATGCGGAACGGTGGTGCGGAACGGCCTTTCGGAACGGTGGTCCGGTGGCGCTTCCGAGCGGTGGTCCGGTGGTGCTTCCGAGCGGTGGTGAATTCCGCTCTCCGAGCATGGGCGCGAACGGCCGGAACTCCGAGCGAGTTCGCCCCGGTTCTTGCATGTGTCACGCGATCGATGACCTCGGTCATTTCCCCCGGTGGGGATGGGAATCAGGGACTCCGGGATGACGGGAGTCACGTCACGGAATGCCGCCCGTCACGCCTCGTCCGGGAAATGTCACCGATTCCGGTGGGCGCGGACCGGGGCCGGGTTCCCCGCGCGAGAGTGTTGCCCGGCGTCTGCCCTGCGTACGGCGCCTTCCCGTCCGCCGGCCCCCGGGGCCGCACGGCCCCGGCGCCGGACCGTCATCCTCGCGCCCACGGAGGCACCGTGCACACCACGCAGACCCCATCGGACACCGCGCCGCGTCCCTTCCGACCCGCCCTGGCCGTACCGGCGTTCACCGGAGGCGTGCGGGTCTTCTTCACGGCGGAGGACGGCGACGTCGCCACCCTCGCCGGGCCCGCCACCTCCCTCGCCCTCCGTCCCGTCCGGGGCGGCCTCCGGACCGCCCTGGAACGGCTCGCCGAAGGGCCGCTGCCCGCCGAGGAGTTGTACGAGGGGCTGCGCCCCGCCGAGCGGGTGCAGTTCGAGCGGGTCCTCGACCGCGCCCGGCACCTGGTGGCGCACGCCGTGCTGGCCAGGGGCGGGTCCCGGGAGCTCCTCCGGCTGGAACCGGTGGCCCGCGACGCCGCGTACCGGCCCGTCGACGTCCCCGCCGGCGCGACCGTCCGGCTCTCCCGCTTCGCCTTCTGCCGCACCCGCGAGGGCGTCCTCGTCCTGGAGTCGCCGCTGGTGAAGTTCCGGGCGGTGCTCACCGACCCGGCCGCCCGGACCCTGGCCGCCGCGCTCGGCGAGCCCGGCACCCCCGCCCGGCTCGGTGCGGACGCCGGTCTCGACGAGGCCGGCACCGCCGACGTCCTCGGCCACCTCGTCGGGGCAGGATTCGCCGAACTCGCCGACGCCAACGGGGACTTCGGCTCGGACGCCGAGCCCGTCCTGCGCCAGTGGGACTTCCACGACCTGCTCTTCCACTCGCGCATTCGCTCCGGCCGGTACGACGACGTGTTCGGCGCCGTCTACCCCCACCGGGGTGCCATCGAGCCCCGGCCGGCGGTGCGGCCCGTCCCCGACGGCCCCGCGGTGCCCCTGTACCGGCCGACCCGGGAGGAGATCGCGGCCCACGACCCCTCGCTCACCACGGCGATCGAGACCCGGCGGTCCATCCGCGGCTACGGCGACCAGGAGATGACCGCCCGCCAGCTCGGCGAGTTCCTCTACCGGGTCGCCCGGGTCCGCGCCCACTACACGCCGGAGCCCGGCAGCGACCGGGACGAGGTCGTCTCCCGCCCCTACCCGAGCGGCGGCCAGGGCTACGAGCTGGAGCTGTACGTCACCGTGCGGCGCTGCGCGGGCCTCGCCCCCGGCATCTACTACTACGACCCCGTCGGCCACCGGCTCGTGCTGCGCAACGAGGAGGAGGCCGACCGCGAGTCCCTGTTCCACGTCGCCTCCCGGGCCACCGGCATGGAGGCGCGGCCCGACGTCCTCGTCACCGTCACGGCCCGGTTCCAGCGCATGTCGTGGAAGTACCGGGCCATCGCCTACGCGACCACGCTCCGGCACACGGGCGTGCTCTACCAGACGATGTACCTGGTCGCGACGGCCCTCGGGCTCGCCCCGTGCGCGCTGGGCAACGGCGACGCCGACATGTCCGCGCGGGTCCTGGGCCTCGACTACCTCCAGGAGTCCTCCGTGGGCGACTTCCTGCTCGGCAGCCGGCGCCCCGACGACTCCGTCGCAGGTGAGCCGGGGGAGGGCTGGCAGATGCTCAACAGCCCCGAGTGGTCCCTTCCCGAGAATCCCTGAGCCTTTCGGCATGACGCCGGTTATTCCGGGCGTGATAAACGTCAGGTGGTACTCGGAAAGGCTGGTGCAGCCGAACTCGGATCAGCATTATTGGTGTTGCAGCCGAACGGTTGCGGAAAAGAATTCGGAAAGGAATTCACCATGAGCGACGACATCAAGCAGGGCCAGGACGCGGACAAGGCGTTCGAGAACTTCGACGTCGACGAGCTGGAGACCCTCGAGGTCGCCCAGGGCGTGGCCCTCCCGGAGATGGGTGCCTCCAGCGGCTCGATCGGCACCTCGTCCTCCTCGTCCTCCACCTGCTCCGCCTGCTGAACCTCCCCCAACCGAAACGCTGAAAGGAAACTCACCATGAGCATCGACGACATCAAGAACGGCGACGACGCGGCCTTCGACAACTTCGACGTCGCGGAGCTGGAGACCCTCGAGGTCGCCCAGGGCGTGGCCCTCCCGGAGATGGGTGCCTCCAGCGGCTCGATCGGCACCTCGTCGTCGTCCTCCTCCACCTGCTCGGCCTGCTGACCGAGTAACCGAGGCTGAACGCACGACGCACGAAGGATGCGACCGCCCGGCTCAGGCCGGGTGGCGCATCCTCGCGTGCGTTTCGGGCGCGTTCCGGGTATGCGGGCGCGTTCTCGGTAAAGGGCGTCAGCCGCGCAGGGCCACGTGGAAGGACGAGGCCCAGAGCACGATCGCCGCGCCCAGGCCCACCACGACGCGGATCGTTTCCGCGGTGGTGCCGGCCGCCAGGACGACCAGCCCGACGATCGCGACCGCCGTCAGGAAGATGGCGGTCCACTTGTACTGCCCCTGGTCGTAGAGGCGGGCGAGCGGAAAGAAGTGCAGCCCCACGACCAGGCAGATCCCGATCGGGATGAACGCCGGGTGGCCCGAGACGTTCGACAAGGCGATCACCGCGAAGATCGCCACCAGTTCGGCCGCGTTGACCAGGCCGACCCCTCGGTTCCACTTCTCCGGCAGACGGACCAGACGGGTCACCGGACCCGCCGTGCCCCGGTAGGCGAGCACCACCGCGCCGGCGGTCACGAGGGCGGCGACGACGCCCAGCGCGACGGCCACGGGCATCGCCGCTATTCCCGAACCGCCCGCGAAGGCCCATACCAGGGCGAAGACGGCGAGGACGATCGCGCCGCGGCGGCGCAGATTACGCGAGAGCGTGAGGCACTCGGCGTCGGTGGATTCCGTAGTCATGGCGCGGACCTTACAGCGATGATCCACGATCATCCGACCGGCTTGTCTATTTTCAGCCAGTCCGACTCGCACCCGGCTCGAACGAAGCCGTGGCCCGAGCGTCACGGAAAGCGTGACACATGTCAGCGCGGCGCCTTTTTCCCTGTTCCGCCGCAATTCCCCGGCACATGATTACGGCCGGAAGCGAAACACATCACCAGGACGTTGTTTCTCGAATTCTCGGAAGGTGCGAAAGCATGGGGGTTGATGCGCTGGAGCGCACTGCCGTGAAGCCGGATTCCGACGGCCTGACGGGAGTGCGGCTGCACACACGGATGCCGGTCACACCGGCCTGGCTCGCCCGGTACGTCGTACCGGTCGCCCGCGCGCTGAACGAGGCGGGCGCTCCCGCCGTCCAGCTGCGCCGCGGGTGGCTCCACGGGCCGCACGTCGACATCCTCGCCCGCGACGCGAGCGGCGTCCCGGGCGGCGGCCCCGACTGGGAGGCCGTCGCACGAGGCCTGGACGCCGGCCCGCTCGACCCGCCCCGGGCCCTCACCGAGGAGACCTACCTCGGCCAGGCGCGCGAGTTCGGGCGCCTGGAGGCCGTCCAGCCGCCCTACCTGCCGCTGCGCGAACACGGCGCCGTCGAACGGATCGAACCCGGCGAGCGGCCCGGCGCCACGCCCCGCGACCCGCGCCTCGACCGCTTCCGCACCGTCGTGCACGGGGCCCTGACACCCGCACTCCTGCGGACCGTCGACGACCTCGCCGGCGAACCCGGCTCCGGCACCCTCCGGCTCGCCGAGGCCTTCGTCGCGCTCGCCGACACCCACACCCTCGGCCTCGGATACGGGGTCTTCTCGCCCCGCTCCCACGTCGAGGCCTTCCTTGCCTGGGCCGCGCCCACCAAGGACGTCCGCCCCGTCTTCGCCGAGCGCCTCGCCAAGGACGCGCCGGTGCTCCGCAGGGTCGTCGAACAGCGGCTGAGCGGCGAGGTCTCCGCGACCGCCGCCGCCTGGCGCACCGGACTCGCCTACGGGGCCGGCGCGCTGGAGAGCGCGGTCGCCGCCGGGACCCTCACCCTCGACCTGCTCGACGGGGCCACCGCCGGGCTCGACCGCTCGGAGATGGGCCCGCCCGGAGCCACCACGGTCGTCCCGCAGGGCGAGCAGCCCGACAGCGACTTCCACCGGACCGTCGGCGCGGCCGGGGTGACCTCGGCCCCGTCCCCGTGGTTCGCCTCCTTCCGCCTCCTGACCAACCTCTTCTACGAGCAGCTGCCGCTGCTCACCGTCTCCCCGATGCAGCGCTACTACACCTGCTTCGCCGTCGCCGAGACGGTCGACCAGGTCCTGGGCGTCTCCTGGCGCGAGCGGATCGCCGGCCGCCTGCCGAACGCCCCCGCCGGGGAGACGAGTTCCGCCGCCCCCGCCCCGAGCGCCGCTCCGGGCACCGCCACCGAGGGAGCCCTGCGATGACCGCCCCCGTGATCGGCAGCCCGACGGACCCGCGCGGGGCCACACCGCCCGAGCCCGCGACCGTACCGCCGCCCACCGCGACACCCGTACCGGCCGCCGACGCGACGACCGCGCAGACGCCCGCCCCGACCCCCGCCGCCGGCCCCCCGTCCGCCCCAGAGCCCCTCTGGTTCCTGCGGGTCAACCCGCTGCGCCGGGCCCGGCTCGCCGACGCCGAGCTGCGGCGGCAGCTCGTCCTCCTCACCGCCGCCGAGCAGACCCTCGCCGAGGCCTCCGCCGCCGCGTCCGACGAGCTGTACGAGCGGATCGGCGCCGCCGCCGACGACGCCGAACGACGCGAACTGATCGCCCTGCGCCGGGCCGTGAACAGCGGCAAGGCCCCCAAGAAGACGCCCGGGCCCGCCTCCCCGGTGCTCGACGCCTGGCTCCGGGCCCGCCAGGAGCGCGACCGGGTCCGCGCGGAGCTCGTCGCCGGCTACCCCGACGCCGCCGAGCGCGAGCGCGGCGTCCTCGCCGAACTCCTCGGCGACCCCGACCTGCTGCGCTCCCTCGCGCTCGTCGCCCCCGAGGTCCACCAGGAGGCCGAGCGCTACCGCGCCGCCGTCCGGGCCCCCGGCAAGGTCCCGGCCAAGTCCCGCAAGTCCGAGCGCGGACTCATCCAGTACGTGACCCGTGCCATGGTCCGTACGAGCCCGCTCGCCCGCTTCACCGCCGTCGGCATCGCCGAGCCCGACCCGGCCGCTTCCGGCCCCGACGAGGCCGGCTTCCCGGGCGCGACCGCCTTCCCCGGCCTCGACCGCGTGATGCTCAACTACGTCCTCGGCGGACTGCCGGACCCGGCGGACCGGGCGATCGAGGACATGTGGATCGGCCTGCCGCCGACCTCCGCGCCCGACCCGGCGGCCGGCAAGCTGTTCTTCCTCAAGCCCTCGCCCGAGGGGATGCGGCGCGCCGCCGTCGCCCTCGACGGCCCGGCCGGTGACCTCCTCGACGCGGTCTCCATGGGCCCCCGCCCCTTCCCGTCCGTCGTCGCCCACGTCGCCGAACGCTCCGGCATCGCCGCCGAGGACGCCGACCAGAAGGTCCGCGGCGCCGTCGCGCAGGGCCTCCTCTGCACCTTCCACGCGGCCGAGGACGGCTCCACCGACTACGACGTCCTGCTCACCCCGGACGACCCCCGTCCGGTCACGAAGCGGCTCACCGACCGGGTCAAGGCCGGAATGCCCGCCTTCACCGCCGCGCCCGCCGACGAACGCGGCGCCGCCCTCGCCGAGTTGCGCGGCGCCCTCGGCGAACTCAGCCACGCCGCCGGCCGCCCCGCGCACGTCACGGTCGAGGAGGACTACGTGATGCCGCCGCTCAAGGTGGCCACGGAGCCCTGGAAGGAGTCCCTGAAGGACCTCGGCCCGGCCGTCGAACTCCTCACCGTCTTCGACTGGCTGCACGACGTGCGGGTCCTGATGACAGCCGCGTTCGTCGAGCGCTTCGGCCCCGGCGCGAACGTCCCGCTCGCCGCCCACGCCCCCTTCGTCGTCGGCGAGGTGTCCCGCCGCGCCGCCGCCATGGCCGCCGTGTACGGCCCCGACGGCCCCGGCGACCCGACCGCCCTCAAGGGCATCGGCCCCGCCGACGGCTCCCTCGAGCGCATCTACGAGCTGCGCCGCGAGGTCACCGAGGAGCTCCACGCCCTCATCGGCGGGGCCGTCGAGCGCGGCGACGACACCCTCCGGATCAGCCCGGAGCAGGTCGCGGGCCTCACCGGCGACCTGCCGGAACGATTCCGCCGCGACCCGCTGATCTACGGCATCCTGCTCCAGCGCGGTGACGGCCACCTCGTCCTCAACGACGGACTGCCGGGCCACGGCATGCTCTACGCCCGCTTCCTGGAGGCCGACCGGCGCCTCGGCGGCCGCGCCCTGCCCCGCCTCGCCGAGCACGTACGCCGGGTGTACGGCTACGACGGCGCCCGCGTCACCGAGGACCTGGGCCTGCACCGCCTCAACGTCAACGCCCACACCCCGATCCTGCCCGGCGGCCTCACCCCCGACGACTGGTTCGGGCTGCGGCTCGCCCACGACCCCGAGACCGACTCGCTGCGCGTCGAGGACGCCGACGGGGCCCCGCTGCGGGTCCTGCCGCTCGGCACCGGCCACCCCGGCCTCTTCCCGCCGCCGCTCTCCGTCGCCTCCGGACTCGCCATCAGCGGCCGCCTCTTCAACGCCCTGCCCAACAGCTGGCACGCCGCCACCCCCTGGGACAGGGCCACCACCCGCACCGCCCCCCGCATGGCCGTCGGCGACGTCCTCATCGGCCGCCGCCGCTGGTACGGGGGAGAGGAACTCGGCGCCGCCCTCGCCGCCGGGCCCGAGGAGCACGAGCGGCTGCTCGCCCTCAACGCCTGGCGCGCCAAGTACGGCGTCCCCGAGGAGGTCGTCGTCAAGACCGTCCCCGAGGACGAGGGCCCGCTCTCCGTCGGCGCCCCCGACATCCAGTCCAAGCGCCTCCAGCAGAAGCCCCAGTACGTGGACCTGAGCAGCGCGCTCGGCGCCCGCGTCCTGCCCCGGATGCTGGAGCGGCGCGGGGCCGACACCGGCGGCAGCTACCTGGAGGAGGCGCTGCCCGGCGTCGTCGACGGCAGCCACGCCACCGAGTGGGTCGTCGAGGTCGGCCGGACCGCCGGCGGCCGCTTCACCTACCACCCGAGCACTCAGGCAGAGGAGCGGTGACGATGCTCAAGGCACGCCCCGACCTGCACTACGCCCCCATCCCCGGCGGCGTCTACTTCAGCGGCGCCCGCGCCCAGTTCGTCCTGCGCGGCTCCGAGGTCCTGCACGCCGTCGCCCAGGGCTGCGTCCCGCTCCTGGAGGACGGCACCGACGAGGACGCGCTCGTCGCCGAGATCGGCACCGAACGCGCCCGCCCCGCCGTCCGCCTCCTCGTCGACAAGCTCCGCGAGAACGGACTGCTCCTCGACCCGGCCGCGCACACCGCGCCCGAACCGCCCGCCGCCGTACGGGAACGCCACACCGAGGCGCTCGCCCGCCTCGAAGGCCTCCTCGACGACCCGTACGGCGCCTTCGCCCGGCTCCGGGCCGCGACCGTCCTCGTCACCGGACCCGCCACCGCGACCGGACCCGCCGTGCGCGGCCTGCGCCGGGCGGGGATCGGCACGGTCCTCACCGGTACGGACGGGCCGGCCGGCGCCCCGGACGCGGTCCTCGACATCCGCGAGGACGACGGGACCGGCTCCGTCGAGGCGCCCCTCGTCGTCCCGGTGCTGCTCGGCGGCACCGGCGTCACCCTCGTCGGCCCCGCGGTCACCGGCCCCGGACCTGCGGTCACCGGCCCCGGACACCCCGCCGCGGGGGCCGCGTTCCGCGACCGGGCCCGTGCCTGGGCCGCCGCCGAGTCCACCGCGCCGGCGCCCCGCCCCATGGCGGACGCGCTGGCCGGCGCCCTCGGCGCCCAGCTCCTCGTCGACGTCCTGACCGGCACCGCCGACCCGGGCGAGGCCCACGTCGTGCACGGGACGGACCTGGTCTCCGACCGGGTGTCCGTCGAGGGAGCCCACCCGGCGGCCGCGACCGGCCGACCGGGCTCCCTCCCCGAGACCCCGGAGCAGCCCTCCGACCTCGGCACCGCGCCCGCCGAGCCCCGCCCCGAACCCGACGAGGCACGCGAGACGGCGACCCCGCTCGCCGCCCGCTGGACCGGGCTCCTCGCCCTCACCGAGGGCGCCGACCTGCCCCAGATGCCACTCGCCCTGCGCGCCGCCGAACTCCGGTCCGGCGGCCGCCCCCCGACCACGGTCCTCGCCTGGGCCGCCCACCAGGAGACCGCCACGGTGGCGGCCACCCTGGCGGCCCTCCGGGCCCTCATCCCCGGGGCTCCCACCCCGGCGGCCGGCCCGTCCGCCCACATCCCCGGGGCTCCCACCCCGGCGGCCGGGCTCACCAGGGAACACTGGCTCCTCGACGGCGCCCTGCGCCTGCTCGCCGAGGAGACCCGGCCCCTGCCGGCGACGACCGTCACCCCGCACGTGCCGCCCGCGGCCCTCCCGGCGGGCGCCCCCGCCGTGGCCGCGGGCGGCGAGGAGGCGCTCGACCCCGAAGGCCTGCGGATACTCGCCGCCCTTCGCCGCCTCCTCGGCCCCGAGCCCCACGTGCGGTTCCACTCCCTGCCCGGCCTCGGCTGGCGGCTCGCCGAGGTGACCGCCGACGGCGCCCGCCTCGCCCGCGCCTGGGGCGCCGACGCGGCGGAAGCCGCCCGGAACGCCCTGTGCACCGCGCTCGCCCGCACCCAGACGAGCACGGAGCCGGGCACCGTCGACCCGCTCTCCACCGACGCCCTGCTCTTCGCCGACCGCGCCGCCCTCGACACCCTCCGGGCCGACCTCGCGGCACGCTCCGGCACCACGTACCGGGGCACGGCCGTCCGCCACGACCCGGTCCTCGGCGAGCTCCCCCTCTGGTACGGCCCCGTGGAGGCCCACGATGCCCACTGACACCCTCGCGATCTCCCTCGCCCTCGGCCCCGGGCTCGACGCCCACCCCGCCGACGAGGACTGGCGCTCCGTGCTCGACGTCCTCACCGACGTCTTCCCGGAGTCCACCGTCGCGGTCGACCGCGGCTGGCACCTCGACTGGGAGCGGGAGCGCCTCGACGGGGCCCGCGCCGCAGGCCGCGACCACCTCTCCGTACGCCTCCGGGGCGACGAGGTCCTCGTCGGACCGCTCTGGCGGGCCGGCACGGACGCGGGCTGCGCCGGCTGCGCCGAGGTCCGCGACCGGACCGTGCCCGACCACCCGCTCGTCGGAGACCTCCGGCAGGCGACCGCCGCCCCCGGGCCGGGCGCGCCGCTCCTCCCCGAACTGCTCCGGGCGACCCTGGAGCACCTGGTGAGGCGGCCGCTCGGGCCCGGTGAACTCTTCTCCGTCTCGCCGCGCGGCCTGCGCCGCCACCGCGTCGCCCGCAGCTTCCACTGCCCGCTGTGCGGACCGGCGTACGACCGCCTCGACGGCACGCGGACGCCGGCGCCGCTCGCCCTGACCGGCCGGCCCGCCTTCCCGGACGACTGCACCCGCACCGCCGCGAGCCGGCTGGTCGAGCGCGGGGTCCTCCAGGACCGGCTCGTCGACGACCGCTTCGGACCGGTCCGCGCCCTGCTGCGCGAGTCCCGTGCCCCGTTCGCGATGAGCATGGCCGTGGTGCCGGACGCCCCGGCCATGGGCCACGGCCGCGCCCGTACCTTCGCCGAGACCGGTCCGGTGGCGGTCCTGGAGGCGTACGAACGGCTCGCGGGCTTCCCGTACGACATCCCGGTGCTCACCGACCGCTCGTACACGGAGGTCGCCGACCACGCCGTCGACCCGGCCGGTCTCGGGCAGTACACGGCCGAGCAGCTCGCCCATCCGACCAGCCGGGCCACGCCGTTCGACGCGGACACCCCGATGGACTGGGTGTGGGGCCACGACCTCGGCGACGGCCGTCCGCTGCTCGTCCCCGCCGACCACGCCTTCTACCAGTACGAGTACAACCACCGCCGGGACCGCAGGGCCGCCCGCGCCGCCGGGACGCCCGGCCGCAAGCACTACTTCTACGAGTCCTCCAGCGGCTGCGCCGTCGGCGCCAACCTCGAAGAGGCCGCCCTGCACTCGCTGTTCGAGCTGGCCGAGCGGGACGCGTTCCTGCTCTCCTGGCACCGGGCAGCCCCGCTGCCCACCATCCCGAACTCCTCCCTCACCGACCCCACCAGCCGCGCCATGATCGAGTTGATGGAGTCGCGCGGCTTCGACGTGCACCTCCTCGTCGCCACCCAGGACATCGGCCTCCCGGTCGTCTGGGTGCTCGCGGTCAACCGGCTCAACCCCTTCCCCGCCACCTTCTCCTCGGCCGGCTCCGGCGCCGACCCGCAGTCCGCGATCCGCGGCGCCCTGCGCGAGGTCGCCCAGCTCGTCACCAACCCGGTCGACTGGACCCGCGAGACCGTCGAACCGATGGTCGAGGACCCGTGGCTGGTCCAGGAGCTGGAGGACCACGTCCGGTTCTCCTCGCTGCCCGAGACCGCCGCCCGCGCCACCGCCGCCCTCGGCGGCCCCCGGGTCACCCTCGACGAGGCCTTCCCCGGCTGGCCCGGGCGGATGGAACGCGGCTCCGGCGGAGACGTGCGCGGCGCCCTGGACTTCGTCCGCGGACTCTTCGCCGAGGCCGGGCTCGACCGGATCGTCCTCGTCGACCAGACCAGCCGCGAGCACGCCGACGCGGGCATCCACGTGGCCCGCGCGGTCGTCCCCGGCATCGTCCCGATGTGCTTCGGCCACGCCCAGCAGCGGCTCGCCGGACTGCCCCGGCTCACCGCCGCGCTGCGCGGCACCGGGCAGGAGCACCGGGCGATCCCCCTCGACCCCCACCCGTTCCCGTGACGGCCCCGACCGCCCCGCGTGCCGCATCCGGCGACTCCGCCGCGGCCGGGGCGTGGACCCGGCGCGGCCCCGTCGACCTGCCGGGACCCGAGGGCGACAACAGCATCGCCCGTGAGCCCCTCTGGTACGCGTACGGGGCCGGGGACGACGCACCGGAGGCGCCCCCGTGGACCTGGGTGCCGCAGCCGCCGCCCGACACCCACGTACCGCCCCCGCCGCCGCGCGGGGGCGGCCCGCGCGAGCCCCTGCCGCTCGGCACCCACGACCGTCTCGCGGGGCTGCCGTACCCGGCGCTGCCGGGCCCCCTCGGCAGCGCCGACCGTCCCGCGGCCGAGCCGGTCGCCGACCGGCTCGGCCGCGCCCTCGTGACCGCCTTCGGACCGCAGCGCAGGGAGCCCGAGAACCCCTACAACGACCACCGGCCGTACGCCTCGCCGCGCTGCCTCTTCCCCGTCCACGCCTTCGTGGACGGGGGCGCGGGCATGCCGTGGCGGCTTCTGGAGCCGGACCGGCACGCCCTCACCGGCGCCCCGGCCGCCCCCGCCCGGAACGTCGTGCTCACCGGCCGGTACACCAGCGTGCCGCCCGCCTACCAGTGGTTCCGCGGTTCGCTCATCGCCATCGAACTCGGCTTCGTGCTGCGGTCGTTGAGCCTGGGCCTTGAGCTGTTCGACGTCCCCGCGCGGCTGCGGCCGCCCGGGCGGGACGCCCACCGCCTGCTGCCCGCCCTCGGCCTCGACGACGCCTGGGCCTGGTCCCTCCCGTTCGTCGTGGAACTCGACGGCGAGGAGGGCCACGCGCCCCCCGAGCCGCCGGCCCTGGCGGGACACGCGCCCACCGAACCCCCGGACCACCTGCCCCGTACCGACCCCGCCCTCGCCGCGCTCATCCGCGTCAACCGCGAGCAGACCTACGACGGCGCCGCCGCCCCGCTCACCACCGCCGTCCCGGCGGACCTCGCCCCCTCCGCGATCGCGCCGGACTGGGCCGAGCTGCTGTGGCGGCGCCACTCCGGACGCATGCCGCGCGCCCTGCACGGCATGAGCGGCCGGCGCCGTACGGTACCCGCCGAGGCCCTCGACAGCGCCGCCCGCTGGCTCTCCGTCCCCCCGCCGGGACCCGAACTCGCCGCCGCCTTCGAGGCGTTGAAGGTGACCGCGGTCGTCCAGGGCGTCACGGGCCGGACCGACGGCGTGCACCTGCTGCGGGACGGCGCCGCCCACCTGCTGCGCGCCGACCCGACCGCGCCGCGACGCCTGGAGGAGCGGTACGGCTACGGCCTCTCGCCCGTCAACGGCTGCGGCATCCACGACGCGCCCCTCACCGTGTTCCTGTCCGTACGGACCCGGGAGCTCTTCGAGCGCCTCGGGACCGCCGGCTGGGGCGCCGTGCAGCACGCCGCCGGCTGGGCCGCGCACGGACTCTGCCTGTCCGCCGCCGCCTCCGGCCTCTTCGCCCGCCCCGTGCGGGCCTTCAAGGAGATTCCCACCCAGCGCGTCCTCGGCCTGGACCCCGACGAGATGATCGTCCTGTCCGTGGTCGTGGGAGTACCGCAGGACACCGGCGGCGCGCTGCTCGACCTCAGACTCTGAAGGAGCGTCCCGTGACCCCGACCCCGCCCACCACGCCACGGCGGACCGCATGGACCGCCTGGCACCTCCACCTCGGCACGACGGCCCGGTCGGCACACGACCGGGTCGTCACCGATGTCATCGGCCCCACGATCCGCGAACTCCCCCCCGGCACACCGTGGTTCTTCATCCGCTACTGGCAGTCCGGCCCCCATCTGCGCCTGCGCGTCGGCGACCTCGACGACGCGGCGCGCGCCCGCGTGGCGGCCGCCCTCGCCGAACGCCTCGCCGTCGCCGGCGCGCCCGCCGAGGGCGAGGAGCCGCTCGACCCCGCCGCCTACCGCAGCGGGGCCGAGCGGCTCGCCGCCGCGGGCGAGACCGGCGAGAACACCTCGGTGAAGGCCCTGCTGCCCCCCGGCGTCCACCCGGCCGTCTACGAGCCGGAGTACGACCGGTACGGCGGCGCGTCCCTGATGCCCGCCGCCGAGTCCCTCTTCGAACTGTCCAGCGCCCTCGTCCTCGCCGCCCTGCCCCGGGTCACCGGCGAACGGCAGCGGGCGACGCTCGCCCTGCGCGGCACCGTGGCGGTCGCCGCGGCCCTCGGGGACCCGGCGGAGCGCGCGTACTACTACGCCCACGGGCTCGGCGCCTGGCGCGCCTGGGCCGCCGAGGCCGGGCACCCGGCCGGACTCCTCGACACGATCACCCGGGTCGAGGGGACGGTCGCCCTCGACCCGGCGGCCCACGGCCCGTTCGCCGGCTGGCACGCCCGGATCGCCGCCCACGCGGAGGAGATCCGGGAGCAGTCCCCGTCCCACCCCGGCATGGTCCTCTTCTCGCACGCGCACATGCTCCACAACCGGCTCGGCCTGAGCCTCCTGGAGGAGCTGCGCACCTACGCGGTCCTGGCCCACGCGTTCCCGCTGCCGGCGAACACCCCCGTACCGCAGCACGCTTGACCCCCCCACGGGGAACACGAAAGGCCCGGCCGGTCTCCCGGTCGGGCCTTTTCGTGGTGCGCGTCCCCGCTACTCGGGGCGCGGGTCCCAGCGGAAGCTGCGGACGGCGATCAGGGCGCCGATGACACCCCAGCCGGCGAGGACCGCGAGGTCCCGCCACTGGAAGCCGGCGTCCTGGGTGAACAGCGCCAGCATGGCGTCGTTGAACGGCTTCACGGGCAGCAGGCCCGCGATGGTGTTGAGGAGCTCCGCGTGGATCGGGAAGTAGCTGCCCGAGATGAAGACCAGCGGGAACTGGATGAACTGCACGACGGCCGGGGCCGCCTCCGAGTTCTTGATCAGCGAGGCCACGCCGACGCCGAGCGCGCAGAAGCTTGCCGCGCCGAGCACCAGGGTCAGCAGCACCGCGCCCCAGTGGGTGGGCAGGTCGACGCCGTACAGCGCGCCGATGCCGAAGACCAGCGCGACGTCCACGATGCTGACGACGACGCAGTGCACGAGGAGGCCCGCGAAGTACACCCAGGCGGGCAGCGGCGTCGCGTGCAGCCGCTTCAGCACCCCGGTCTGCCGGCGCATCGCGAGCACGATCGCCAACTGGCCGTAGCAGGCGCCGAGTACGGACACCGCGGCGATCACCGGCGTGTAGTACTGCATGCCCGTCAGGCCGAAGAAGAAGTCCTGGCCCTCGCTGCCGCTGAAGACGGCGCCGAAGATGCCGATGATGACGATCGGCAGCACGAACGTGAAGACCATCGACTGCGGGTTGCGCCAGAACGACAGCTGTTCGTAACGGATCTGATGGCCCAGCAGGGCCAGCGGGTTCCGCTCGCGCGGGGCGTCCGCGCGTGCGGACGGGACCACCGGTGCGGTCTCCGTGGTCGGGGGGATGAGCGTGGTCATGAGCGGCTCCGTCCGGGTCGGCGGCCTCGTCCCGCGGGCGCCTTGCGCTCGCGCGCGGACGACGGCGAGGAGGCTTCCTGCTGTACGTACTCCTTGGTCAGGCTCAGATAGACGTCCTCGAGGGTCGGCTGCTCGACGGTCAGCCGGTCCAGCGGAGTCCCCCGGTCGAGGGCCCAGCCGGTCAGCCGGTGCAGCGCGGCCGTCGGCTCGGTCGTCTCGGCGGTCACCAGGCCGTCCTCGACGTCGCTCACCGGCAGGGGTACGTCGGCGAGCGCGGCGCCGTCCGGCAGCGCGAAGCGGATCCGGGTCTGGGCGCTGTCCCGGCCACCGAGGGTGTCCGGGGTGCCCGAGGCGACGATCCGGCCCTCGGCGATCACCACGACCGAGTCGGCCAGGGCCTGCGCCTCGTCCATGTAGTGGGTGGTGAGGACGATGGTGGTGCCGTCGTCGCGGAGATTGCGCACCACGTCCCAGGCGCCGCGCCGGGCGTTCGGGTCGAAGCCGGTCGTCGGCTCGTCGAGGAACAGCAGCCTGGGCCGGCCGACGACGCCGAGCGCCAGGTCGAGACGCCGCTTCTGGCCGCCGGACAGGTCCTTGACCTTGGCGCCCTTCTTCTCGTTCAGACCGACGAGGTCGAGCAGTTCGTCGACGTTCCGCGGGTCCGGGTAGTAGCCGGCGTTGCGGGCCACGGTCTCCCGTACCGACAGATAGGGCTCCACGGCGATGTCCTGGAGCACCAGGCCCACCTGGCCGCGCAGCCAGTGGCCGTCGGCCTTCACGCCGGGGTCGCGCCCCAGGACCTCGACGCGGCCGCCGTCGCGGTCGCGGAAGCCCTCCAGGATCTCCAGGGTGGTGGTCTTGCCCGCGCCGTTCGGCCCGAGCAGGGCGAAGATCTCGCCCTCGGCGACGCTGAAGTCGACGCCGCGCACGGCCTCGTGGTCGCCGTACCGCTTCTGCAGGCCTTCCACGGCCACCGCGGCGGTCACCGCGGTCCCTCGGCTCGTGTCACTGTGTGCCTCCCGGTGTGGGTGTCGTGGGGTCGTCGCCCGCAGACGGACTCCCGGGCGCAGCCTCGACGTTAGGCGCGGTCAGGAGGGCGGGACCGGGCGCGCCGGGGCGGCGGTGACGGACGTCATGGAAGCCGCGACAGTTGTCAGCGCGGGGCGTGACCCGCGTTGCCGGGGGCCGGTGGGCCGCCCATGCTCGGGGTGCGGCGGACGGCCGGGCTGCGGGAGACCGCGGCCGGCGACGCCGAAGGTGCCGACACAGCAGCGACGCGGAAGGCGGTCTCAAAGGTGCGGTTCGGGGATCTGGACGAGTGGGGAGGGGAGGAGCGGCCGCACGTCTCGGTGGTCGGCGCCGGCATCGGCGGCCTGACGCTGGCCGGCGCGCTCTCCTCCATGGGTATCGCGTACACGGTGTACGAGCAGACGCGGCGGCTCGCCGAGGTAGGGGCGGGGGTCCAGCTCTCGCCGAACGCCGTCAGGCCGCTGCTCCGGCTCGGCCTCGGCCCGGCCCTGCGCGAGCGGGCGGTGGCGATCGACGCCATGGAGGTACGTGGCTGGAGCGGGCGGCCGATCGCCCGGACGCCGCTGGGCGCGGAGTGCGAGGGGATGTACGGCGCTCCGTACTACACGGTGCACCGGGCGCATCTGCACGACGCCCTCCTCACGCTCGTCGACGAGGGCAGCCTCAAGCTGGGCGAACGCCTCAGCGAGGCGCGGGAGACGGACGGGGCGGGAGACGGCGTCCGGCTGGCCTTCGAGGACGGGACCGTCCGCGGGGCGGAGCTGGTGGTCGGCGCCGACGGCATCCACTCCACCGTCCGCGAGGCGTTCCGGCGCGACGAGCCGGAGTTCTCCGGGCTCGGCATCTACCGGGGCCTGGTGCCGATGGACCGGCTGCCGGACGCGGCCCGCGCGCCTCTGGTGCGCCTCTGGCTCGGCCCGGGCGGGCACTTCGTGTGCTACCCGGTCGCGGCGGGGGAGTACCTGAGCTTCGCGGCGACGGTGCCGATGGCGCAGTCCCCGGGCGAGTCCTGGTCGGTCCCCGGCGATCCGGAGGCGCTGCGCCAGGTGTTCGGCGGCTGGAACGGTCTGGTCGCGGACGTGGTGGGCGCCGTGGAGACGACCCTGCAGTGGGCGCTGCACGACCGCCCGCCGCTGGACGTGTGGTCCTCGCGGCGGCTGACCCTGCTCGGTGACGCGGCCCACCCGATGCTGCCGTTCATGGCGCAGGGCGCGAACCAGGCGGTCGAGGACGCGATGGACCTGGCGGCCTGCCTGGCCGATCCGGCGCCGTCGACGACCGCGGCCCGGCTCGACCGCTACCAGTCGCTGCGGATCCCCCGCACGGCGGAGATCCAGCGCGGCTCGCGCGGCAACGCGGGGATCCTGCACCTGCCCGACGGCCCGGCGCAGCGCCGCCGCGACGCCCGCATGGCGGTTCACGCGGCCCTGCGTGACCGGGCGATGCTGTACGCGCACGAGACGGGGAGGAGCGTGCTGCCGACCCCGGCGTGATCCGGCTATTGGCCTAGACCTATTGTGCGGCCCTGTCCGCGACGGTACGTTCGACCCGGCTGCGCAGCCGGCACATACCGCACCGCATCGCACCGCAACGCTCCACATCGCATCGTCACGCACTCCGCCGGGGCATCCCGGCGTTTTCAGGAGGACATGCCATGTACCGTCGCATCGCAGCCGCACTGGCCACCGCGGCCACCGCCGGAGCCCTCGCCCTCGGCACCGCCGCCTCCGCCGAGGCCGCCCCCGGCCCCGGCTTCTACGCCCGCAGCCACCACTCCTCGTACGCCGAATGCCAGGCGGCGGGCGTCGCGGGCCGCCACATCTGGGGCTCGATCTTCTTCTGCGAGCCCTTCACGTCGACCCGCCCGGACGTCATAGTCCTCTGGGTCCGCTACTGACCGGAAAACCAGGCCCGCGCCGCCCCAACGGCGCGGGCCGACACCCGCCACGCGGGCAGGGGTCAGCACTCGATGATGTTCACCGCGAGGCCGCCCCGCGCGGTTTCCTTGTACTTGACGCTCATGTCCGCGCCCGTCTCCTTCATGGTCTTGATGACCTTGTCGAGGGAGACCAGGTGGCTGCCGTCGCCGCGCATCGACATCTTCGCCGCCGTGACGGCCTTGACCGCCGCCATGCCGTTGCGTTCGATGCAGGGGATCTGGACCAGGCCGCCGACCGGGTCGCAGGTCAGGCCCAGGTTGTGTTCCATGCCGATCTCTGCCGCGTTCTCCACCTGTTCCGGCGTGCCGCCGAGGACCTCGGCGAGGGCGCCGGCGGCCATCGAGCAGGCCGAGCCGACCTCGCCCTGGCAGCCGACCTCGGCGCCGGAGATGGAGGCGTTCTCCTTGAAGAGCATGCCGACCGCGCCGGCCGCCAGCATGAAGCGGACGATGCCGTCGTCGTCGGCGCCGGGCACGAAGTTCGTGTAGTAGTGCAGGACGGCGGGGATGATGCCGGCCGCGCCGTTCGTCGGGGCGGTGACGACCCGGCCGCCGGCCGCGTTCTCCTCGTTCACGGCCATCGCGTAGAGGGTGATCCACTCCATGGCGTGCGTCTTCGGGTCGCCCTCGGAGCGCAGCTTGCGGGCCAGGTTCGCGGCGCGCCGGCGGACCTTCAGGCCGCCGGGCAGGATGCCCTCGCGGGACATGCCGCGCGAGACGCAGGACTGCATGACCCGCCAGATCTCCAGCAGGCCCGCGCGGATCTCGTCCTCGGTGCGCCAGGCCTTCTCGTTCTCCAGCATCAGCGCGGAGATCGACAGGCCGGTCTCCTTGGCGAGCCGGAGCAGTTCGTCGCCGGTGCGGAAGGGGTACTTGAGGACGGTGTCGTCGGGGACGATCGGGTTCTCGCCCTGGACGGCGTCCTCGTCGACGACGAAGCCGCCGCCGACCGAGTAGTACGTCTTCTCCAGGATCGGGGCGCCCTCCGCGTCGTACGCGAAGATCGTCATCCCGTTGGCGTGGTAGGGCAGCGCCTTGCGCCGGTGCAGTATCAGGTCGGCGTCGAAGTCGAAGGGGATCTCGTGCGCGCCGAGGAGGTTGATCCGGCCGCTGGTCTTGATCCGCTCGACCTCGTCGTCGGCCGTCTCGACGTTCACCGTGCG